>CAYZWF010000069.1:0-2927 GCA_964482135.1 uncultured Rhodospirillaceae bacterium | reverse complement strand
TACCTGCTGGGCAAGGATCCCTTCCCCTTCGACCTGCTGCACTGGAATGCCGATTCCACCCGCATGCCCGCCGACATGCACAGCTTCTATCTGCGCAACATGTATCTCGAGAACAATCTGGTGAAGCCGGGGGGAATCACGCTGGGCGGGGTGCCCATTGACCTCGGCATGATCAAGACGCCAACCTTCATCCTTTCCACCCGCGAGGACCATATCGCGCCCTGGAAGACCACCTATACGGCGACCCGGCTGTTATCGGGGCCGGTCAAGTTCGTGCTCGCCGCCTCGGGCCATATCGCCGGGGTCATCAACCCTCCGCAGTCGGGGAAATACTGTTACTGGACCCACAGCCGCAACGCCAAGGACCCCGATAAATGGCTCAAGACTGCGGACCAGAGCGAAGGCTCATGGTGGCCGGAATGGGAAAAATGGATCGCCAAACACGGCGGCGGCCAGGTACCCGCGCGCATTCCCGGCGATGGCGAGCTCGAGGCCATCGAGGACGCGCCCGGCTCCTACGTGGTGTCCGAACCCGACTGACTTCTCCCGCCTAGCGTGCGGCTCCCGCCCTTGCCCGCGCCTAGGAGTGGGTTTAGGATTCATCCCTCGCTCTATTTTGCAGACGGAGGCAACACGGGAGCGCCGGTCATGGCGGCGGCAAAACGGACGGTTAAACGCAAAGACGCTTTACCCGGACGTATCCTCGATACGGCCGTGGAACTGGCCGAGGAGAGCGGCTGGAACGAGCTCCGCCTGCGCCACGTGGCCGAACGTCTGGGGCTGTCTCTGGAGACCGTTCTCTCTCATTACCGTGACCACGACGCTGTTGCCGACGCTTGGTTCGCGCGCGCGCTTGCCGCGATGCTGGCTCCGCCGCAACGCGGATTTGCCACCCTGCCGGCCCGCGAGCGCCTGTTCCAGGTATTTATGCGCTGGTTCGACGCCCAGGCGGCGCACCGCCGGGTCAGCAGCCAGATGATCGCCACCAAGCTCTATCTGCCCCATCTCCACCATTGGACGCCGCTGGTCTTTAATCTGTCGCGCCTCATCGGCTGGGTGCGCGAAGCCGCCCTGTGCGATGCCGGCGGCCGCCGGCGCCAGGTGGAGGAGATCGGCCTGACCCTCATCTTCCTCGCCACCTTGGCGGTGTGGCTGCGGGACGAATCGCCGCAACAGGCGGAGACCCGTGATTTTCTGCACCGCAAACTGGGCTCCTGCGACCGCCTGATGGCGCGGATGTGGGCGCGAGGTTACGATTCCGGTTCCCAATCGCCCCCTGAATCACGCAGTTCCAGCACCGTGTAAATGGCCCGCAGCAGGCGCAGCCGGTCGACCAGCCCGGCGGGTCTCGGGTCCACATGATCGAGGCTGTCGAGAACGAACAGCTCACCCCGCCCCGGCCCCAGGGCGCGGGTCAGGGCCATGCTCTCGGTCTCGGGAATGATGGGATCGTCGCGGCCATGCACCAGCACGAAGCGCACCCCCAACAGGGCCAGATCGCGGCGCGCCAGATCGAGAGCGGTAATATCCTTGGCGATGCGCGGCGGCAGAGCCGCCATCAGCGCCGCCACCCGCTCGGGGTTATGATTGACCAACAGCGCGTGGACCGACCTGCCTTCGGGTCCGAGCCGGGCCACCAGGTCATCCACATAGGCTCCCGAATGATCCAGTTTGCGCTCCGCCATCTGCACCAACACGTCCCCGTCGGCGGCTGAATCGAGCCGTCCGGCATTGCCGCGCAGGAAGGCCCATTTGCCGTATTCGTTGGCGCGGCGGTGGCGCCAGGCTCCGCTCTCTTCGTCGCGGTAATAGCCGGTGGTGATGAAGGTGATCACCGCCGTCATGTCATAATAACCGCCGATGGCGAGGACTAAATCCACCTTCTCCACCATGCCGGGCTCGAACAGCGCCAACAGCGCCGGACCCACGGCGTAGGAAATCGCCGTCATGCCCACGCCTCCCCGCCCCGCCATGCGGCCCTCGAGATAGCGCGCGGCGGCGGCAATGGGGACCGCGTCTTCCGGCCCCACCCGGAGCTCACGCAGGCGCGGCAGATCGGGCACCAGGACCGTAAAGCGCGCCCGCGCTAGGGTGGTGGCGAAAGCCACCAACCGCGGATTGTCCTTGCCCTTCCTGGCGACGCCGGGAACCAGAACCATGCCCGCCCGGCCCGGCTCCCCCTGCTCGCCCGGGACATAGAGATCACCCGCGAAAACGCCCGCGCTGTCCCCGCCATAGGACACGGTCTCGCGACGCGGCGGCAGGGTCAGTTCTTTGAGTTCGCTGGGGCCGGTTCCGGCGTCAATATCGTCGAGCACCCGCGCCGCCTCGGTCAGACGCGCGGGCGAACAGCCCGGCAGGGCCGCGAAAAACGCACAGACTATGAAAAAAACGGCTACACGTTTTGAATACATGTCCCAATTCCACTCCAAACCGGGCCCGCCTTCAAGTCCATTAACAATGCGGCGTCCCTCCTTGCGTTCGAATCCCCCCCGATTTATCGCTATTGGCGCTACACCGGCGTTACACTGGGGGTATGCCTTCCCGCGCCCAGGATAGCGACAGTTTCGGCGGACGGGTCAAACGCTATGCCCACATCGGCGCCGCCACCGGCGGGCTCGCCGCCCACTACGCCGGCAGCAGAATTTTCGGCCTGCGCCTCGACCGCGAGGACCACGCCGCCGAACTGAAGGCGGCGCTGGGTAGGCTCAAAGGCCCGCTGATGAAGGTGGCCCAGATTATGGCCACCGTCCCCGACGCCCTGCCCGAGGAATACATGCGCGAACTGATCCAGCTTCAGGCCAATGCGCCGTCCATGGGCTGGCCCTTCGTGAAACGGCGCATGAGCGCGGAGTTGGGGCCTGACTGGTGGGCCAAATTCCGGCATTTCGACCACACCGCCTCCGCCGCCGCCTCGCTCAGCCAGG
>CAYZWF010000068.1:0-3792 GCA_964482135.1 uncultured Rhodospirillaceae bacterium | reverse complement strand
CCAGATCACAGAGCAGACCTTTTATCGTTGGCGCAAGCAGTATGGCGGCATGGGAACCGTTCGTCTCGAGCTCGATAACTGGACCGGTCATAAATTCACAGACCTCTTTACCCTGCTTAAGGTGGATGGGACGTGGAAGATAATGAATAAGGTATTCTATCTTCACCCATAGATAGCCGCCTTACCGCCGCCCCCCGTCCTCCCACATCCGGGTCTTGTTTTTCCCGCCTCGGGCTGCTTTGTTGCGCAGTCCAGCAAAAGGCAACGGTTATGGCGAAGAAACAAAAGGCTCCAGCGGGTTTTAAAAAGATTCTCATCGCCAATCGTGGTGAGATCGCCTGCCGTGTCATGCGCACGGCCAAGGCCATGGGAATCGAGACGGTGGCGGTGTGTTCCCAGATCGACCTCGACGCGCCCCATGTGCGCATGGCCGACGAACATGTGGTGATCGGTCCTCCCGCCGCCGCCCAGAGCTACCTCAAAGCCGATAAAATCCTCGCCGCCATGAAGAAGACCGGGGCCCAGGCCGTGCATCCCGGCTATGGCTTCCTCTCCGAGAACACCGATTTCGCGCGCGCGGTGGAAAAGGCCGGTCTGGTCTTCATCGGTCCCGGCCCCAAGGCCATCGCCGCCATGGGCGACAAGATCGAATCCAAGAAACTCGCCGCCAAGGCCGGGGTCTCCACCATTCCCGGCCATATGGGCGTGATCAAGGATTCCGACGAGGCGGTGAAGATCGCCCGCGACATCGGCTATCCGGTGATGGTCAAGGCCTCGGCCGGGGGCGGGGGCAAGGGCATGCGCGTGGCCCGCAGCGACGACGAGGTGCATGAGGGCTTCCGTTCCGCCACCAACGAGGCCAAGTCCAGCTTCGGCGACGACCGCATCTTCATCGAGAAATTCATCGAGAATCCGCGTCATATCGAAATCCAGGTGCTGGCCGATGCCCACGGCAACTGCATCTATCTGGGAGAACGCGAATGTTCGCTGCAACGCCGCCACCAGAAGGTGATCGAGGAAGCACCGTCGCCCTTCATCGACGCCGCCACCCGCAAGGCCATGGGCGAACAGGCGGTGGCCCTGGCCCAGGCCGTGGATTACCGCTCGGCGGGGACGGTGGAATTCGTGGTCGACGCCGAGCGCAACTTCTACTTCCTCGAGATGAATACCCGGCTCCAGGTGGAACACCCGGTGACCGAAATCATCACCGGGCTCGACCTGGTGGAACAGATGCTGCGCGTGGCCTGGGGCGAGAAGCTCCCGCTCGCGCAAAAGGACGTAAAACTGAAGGGCTGGGCCATCGAGGCTCGGGTCTATGCCGAAGACCCCTTCCGCAACTTCCTGCCCTCCATCGGACGGCTGGTGCGCTATGACGAACCGTGTGGAATCGACGACGATGAGAACGGCCTGCGCGTGGACAGCGGCGTTACCGAGGGTTCGGAAATTTCCATCTATTACGATCCCATGATCGCCAAGCTGGTGGCTTCCGGCAAAGACCGTAACCAGGCCATCGAACGCATGCGCGGCGCCTTGGATGATTTCTATATCCGCGGCCCGTCCAACAATCTCTCTTTCCTGGCCGCTCTCATGGCTCATCCCAGCTTCGTTTCCGGCAATGTGACCACCAATTTCATCGGCGACACCTACCCCGACGGCTTCCATCCCGCCGATGTACCGCCCGATGATCCCGGATTTCTCGCCGCCGTGGGCGCCTTCGTCCATCGCCGCGTTGTCGAGCGCGAGACCACCACCAGCGGCCAGATGCCGGGCCACGAAGTGCAAGCCGCCGATGACTGGGTGGTGCTGTTGGACCGCGATCCCCATCCCGTGCGTCTCACCCCCACCAAGGACGGCTATGATGTTTCCGTTGCCGGCGCCAAGACCTACAAACTCGCCAGCGACTGGGAGCCGGGCATGAGCCATTTCCGCGCCCATCTGGCGGAAAAGCCGGTCTGTGTCCAGGTGGACCGCGACGGCGTCGGCTACCGCCTCTTCCATGACGGCGGTTTGTCCCATGTTCTGGCGCTCACCCCCGTGGCCGCCGCTCTTTATGCCCATATGCCCGAGCCCAAGCTGGCCGACAGCGCCAACGCCCTGCTCTCGCCCATGCCGGGCCTGCTGGTGTCGGTGGCGGTGGAGGTAGGCCAGGAGGTGCGCGGCGGCGAGGAACTGGCCGTGGTCGAAGCCATGAAGATGGAAAACGTGCTGCGCGCCGAGCGTGACGCGGTTATCGCCTCCATCGAGGCCGAGCCCGGCGACGGGCTGGAGGTGGACCAGACCATCCTCACCTTTGAATAACCCCCCTCCCGAGTAATCCAACAGAGGAAGGAAACGTGACCGGGACTTCCCCCATCACCTTGCGGGTATGTATTACGGGCCGTGTCCAGGGTGTGTGGTACCGCGCCTGGACCGAGGAACAGGCCAGCGCGCGGGGACTGGCGGGGTGGGTGCGCAACCGCCGCGACGGCAGCGTGGAGGCGGTTTTTTCAGGCCCCGAAGGTTTGGTGGAAGAAATGATCGCCGCCTGTCACCAGGGGCCGCCCTCGGCTCTTGTGGTGGGGATCGAACGCCACGCCCATAACGAAGAAATCACCCCTGGCTTCCGCACCCTGCCCACGGGATAGGTTTTCCGCCTGCGCGGTATTCTGTTCCAGCCCCCTCCCCCTCCCGGCCACCCCAAGGCTACGATCCCATGGGTGGCCGGGAGGGGGAGCGGGTCGGTGCCGTTCAAAAAAACACCCCTCTAGTCCCCGAACACTTCCGCGAAGGCGGTTTTCAGCGCGCCGTCGAGTTCGAGCATGGAGATGAGAATGCCGAGATCGTGGAGCGAGGTGACGCCACCGCTCTCGGCACCGATGCCGCAGGGCACGATGCCCCCGTAATGGCCGAGATCGGGTTCCAGATTCACCGAGACCCCGTGATAGGTGACGCCGTGGCGCACCCTCACGCCGATGGCGGCGATCTTGTCCTCTTGTCCGGGTGTTCCCCCATGCGCTCCCCGGTCCACCCCCCCACGATTGACCCACAGCCCGATGCGGTCGGGCCTGGGTTCGGCAACCACGTTGAACTGCGCCAACGCCGCCGCCAGCCAGGATTCGAGCCCGCGGATAAAGGCGTGGAGGTCGCCGCCACGGGTCTGCAAGTCGAGCATCACATAGGCCACGCGCTGGCCCGGCCCGTGATAGGTGAACTGGCCGCCGCGCCCGGTCCTGTACACGGGAAAGCGGTTGCTATCGAGAAGGTCTTCGTCGCGGGCGCTGCTGCCGGCGGTATAGAGGGGCGGATGTTCCAACAGCCATACCATCTCGCCCGCGCTTCCCTCGCGGATGGCGGCCACCCGCGCCTCCATTTGCGCCACCGCGGTTTCATAGTCTACCGGGGCGTCGCTGATGCGCCATTCGAGGGGAGAGGTGGACTGCGCGGGGGTCACTATGTCTTTTTTGGGGGTCATGGCGTCCTTGTAAGGGTTGTCCTCGGCCCGTGATTCTGCTATTTCCGGCACGTCTAAATGACATTCCTTTGAGGGAGTTTACAAGCGGTCGTGGCGGAATTGGTAGACGCGCAACGTTGAGGTCGTTGTGGGATTACATCCCGTGGAAGTTCGAGTCTTCTCGACCGCACCAATCTTCAGGACCCGCCATTGCTTTGCGCGGGTCTTGTCGTATGGAGGAGCCTTAAACCCGGCTCCCCCCGCTCCCTAGAACGGGTCAGGATTGGTAGGGATCACTTTGATGGCGGCGAATCGGTTCATTCGGGTAGGCGCGGCGCGCGGCGCGATGCGGAACCATCGGG
>CAYZWF010000067.1:0-4277 GCA_964482135.1 uncultured Rhodospirillaceae bacterium | reverse complement strand
CCAGGGCGCGCTTGATGACCTCGCGGGGATAAACCGGGGTGTGGTCCACGGTGCCCTTTTACTGGACCTCGTCGGCAATGAAGCGATTCTTGCGGTCGAGGAAGAAGAGACGGAATTCCTCGATTCCGGAATGGGCCATGGCGGCGCGGCAATACTCGATAAGGCTGTCCCAGGAATCCAGCACCGGGCCTTCGCTGGCCTTGTCGCGCGCCAGCCGCAACGCGGCCTCGCGCAGGGCGCGGAAGTGGACGATGGTCTGGTGGGTCACCTGTTCGAACTCGGCCAGCCGTTCGGGATCGGCGGCAAGCACGCTTGAAAGTCCGCCGAAACGGGACAGCAGGTCTTTGGCCAGCGGTTTCACGTCAATGCGCGGAATGGAAAAGAACAGCAACAGTTCCAACAACTCGTAATCGGGCAGCCCGCCCTCGGCCGATTCCATGAACCGTTCGCGCAGCCGCCCGCGATGGCCGTGGTAGTGGGGTTTTTCGGCCCCCCCGGAAATTGCGACAGAGCCGCCTTCCGAGAGGCCCGGGGGATTGTGGCCGTCACCGCCGTCTGTCAGAGTCGTGGCGATGCGGGCAAGAGGCGAGTCAGCGTCCGGAGGACAAGTGAACTCCCAGCATTGCTTGACCTTGTTCCAGCTGCCGCCGGCGGCGCGCAGGCCGTGACGGTGGGGATGGGTGTTTCCGGTGATGCGGTAGAGAACACTGTGGTCGGGCTGGGCCAGCTCAGCCACCTTCAGCCCTGCCTTTTGCAGGGTTTCCAGGCCGGAAGCCCGGTTTTCAGCCATCGCCGCCGCTATCAGTATAGGGCGGGCAGGTATAGCCCGCCGGGGATAGGGTGAAAATCTCGTGACCGTCCTCGGTGACGCCGAGGGTGTGCTCGAACTGGGCCGAAAGGGAGCGGTCCTTGGTCACCGCCGCCCATCCGTCGGCGAGGATTTTCACCTCGTAATGGCCGGCGTTGATCATGGGCTCGATGGTGAAAATCATACCTGCGCGCAGGGCTTGTCCCTGGCCCGGTTCGCCGTAATGGGTAACGCTGGGCTGGTCGTGGAAGATGCGCCCCACCCCATGGCCGCAGAAATCACGGACCACGGAATAGTTTTTGCCCTCGGCATAGCTCTGGATGGCGTGGCCGATATCGCCCAGGGTAGCGCCCGGCTTCACCACTTCGATGCCGCGCATCATGGCTTCGTAGGTGGTTTCCACCAACCGCCGCGCCTTGACCCCCACCTTGCCCACGTAAAAGGTGCGGCTGGTGTCGCCGTGCCAGCCGTCGAGAACGGGAGTGACGTCAATGTTGATGATATCGCCTTCGGCCAGCACCTTGTCACCGGGAATGCCGTGGCACACCACGTGGTTGACCGAGGTGCAGACCGACTTCGGAAAGCCGCGATAGCCCAGCGGACCGGGTGTCGCGCCGTGGTTGAGGGTGAATTCATGGCACAGCTCGTCGAGCTTCTTGGTGGTGACGCCGGGGCGCACATGGGGGGTGATGAAGTCCAGCGTCTCGGCTGCGAGTTTTCCGGCACGGCGCATGGCAGCGAAGCCCGCCTCGTTGTGCAGCTTGATGGTCTCGGTTATTCGTGCGCCGGCGTCGGGCGTGTCCATCTGGTTCATGGGGCGTTTGTTTCTTTCATGTGTTTTTCAGGCGGTTCCTTTGTCTCGCCGGAAAGAACGGGAAGGGGACCGCCCAAGACTATGCCTACGGGAGACAGCTTGCAATCGTAGCACAATATTTCAACCCCCACTGCCCGCGCCTGTTCAAATGATTCCGCATAGGCCGGATCAATATCGGCGGCGAGGCAGAATTCCCCGCAATCGCCGCGCTGGACCAGATAGAGCATGACGGCGCGGGCGCCCTCGCGCACCATTTCGGCCAGCGCGTGGAGATGCTTGGCGCCGCGGGCGGTGACGGCGTCGGGAAACTCGGCGATGCCTTTTTTTTCATCACTATTACGGCGCAGGGTGACGCTTTTTACCTCCACATAGCAGGGTGCCTTGGCTTCGTCTTCCAGCAGCAGATCAATACGCGAATTGCCGGCGTATTTCACCTCGCGGCGCAGCGACCCATAACCGGTGAGTTCCGGAATCTCTCCCTGGCGCACCGCTTCCTCGGCGATGGCGTTGGCGCGGTGGGTGTTGACCCCTACCAGCGTGCCGTCGGCCTCCACCAGTTCCAGGGTCTGGGCGAGTTTGCGCTTGGGATTGTCGGAGGTGGAGAGCCACACCGGCGATCCTTCCGCGCACAGCCCCAGCATGGAACCGGAATTGGGGCAGTGGGCGGTGACAGTTTCGCCGTCGTCCAACTCCACATCGGCGAGGAAGCGTTTGTAGCGACGCAACAGGCGGCCGCCCTGAAGGGCTTGAGGGAATTTCATGGCAGGCAAGGTAAGGCTTGCGGCCTTCGCATTCAACGCCGGGCGCGCTACCATTGCCGCCATGCCTGATTCTTCCGATTCTACAGTTGTTACGGCGGCGCTGATCATCATCGGCAACGAGATCCTCTCGGGCCGTATCGAGGACGCCAATCTCACCCCCGTGGCCCGGGGGCTGGGCGGTGTAGGCGTGCGGTTGGCAGAGGTGCGGGTGGTGGCCGACGACGTGGACGTCATCGCCGAGACCGTGAACCAGTGCCGTGCGGCCCATGATTACGTACTTACCTGCGGCGGCATCGGCCCCACCCATGATGATGTAACCGCCGCCGCCCTGGCGCAAGCCTTCGGTGTGGCGGTAACGCGTCACGAGGAAGCGGCGCGGCGGCTGATGCTGCATTACGGCGAGGACCGCTTGAATGAGTCGCGGCTGTCCATGGCGGATATGCCCGAGGGCGCGGAACTGATCGACAATCCGGTGAGCCAAGCGCCTGGATTCCGCATGGCCAACGTATTCGTCATGGCCGGGGTGCCGCGCATCATGGAGGCCATGCTGGACGGGGTGCTTCCCACTCTTAGCGGCGGGGCGAAGGTGCTGTCGCGCACGCTGAGCGCGGAATTACCCGAGAGCGAACTGGCGGCGGAACTGGCGCGGATTCAAGAGCGCTATGGGGAAACCGAGATCGGCAGCTATCCCTATTTCCGGCAGGGCTGTTTCGGTACCAGCATCGTCCTGCGCGGAACCGATGGGGATGTGCTGGAAAGGGCTGCGGAAGAGGTGCGCGCGGCCATGGCCGGACTGGGGGCCAAGCCCCTGGAGATAGCAGCGGAAGAAGAGGGTGAATAACCCGCTCTAACGTTTAAGCAGGGCGCCGGCTTCGGGGTCGCGGTCCTGCCAGCCCCGGCGTTCGAGCTCGGGATCGGCATGTTCCTCTTGCGGATAGCCGATGCAGAGATAAGCCACCAGCGACCAGCCTTCGGGAACCTCGAGAATAGCCTCGATTCTTTCGGGATTGAAAATGGAGACCCAGCCCAGGCCAATGCCCCGGGACCGGGCCGTCAGCCACAGGGTGTGGACGGCCATGACCACCGAATAGGGAAGCATTTCGGGCATGGTCTTGCGGCCCACCCCGTGCCCGCTCTGGGTGGCGTTATCCACAAACACCGCCATCTGCACCGGCGCGTCGTCGAGTCCGGCAAGTTTCAGCGAGGCGTAGAGCTTTGCCTGTTCGCCCTCGTAATCGGCCAGTACTTCGCGGTTGCAGGCCAGGAAATCCTCGCGCACGGCGGCACGGCGCGCGGGATCGTCAACGGTAACGAAACGCCAGGGCTGGCTGTGCCCCACCGAGGGAGCAAGCGTGGCCTCGGCGATGAGGTCTTCCACCGTGCCGGGGGGCAGCGCGTCGGCACGGAAATGGCGCACGTCACGCCGCCACACCAGAAGATCGTGGAGGCGGTCATGGAAGGCGTCGTCGAATTCGGGGGGCTGGGGCATGAGGTTTTTACCGTGAGGGCGCGGTTGTGGGAAATGTCTCGGGAAGTGTTTTGAAGGAAGGGGCCACCATACCCGTAACGGGGGGACTGGTGAAAGGCTGTGTTTTGGAGATAATGGGGGCGTGCCCGCTTGGCGGAACTGGTAGACGCAACGGACTTAAAATCCGTTTTCCGTAAGGAAGTGCAGGTTCGAGTCCTGCAGCGGGCACCAATTAAATCAATAACTTAGGTAAAATAGACTAAATCGCATTCATGTGAATTTTTACTCTAGCAATCAAATAGCAAGCACTGTAGTGATTTCTACTCTCAATCTGGCGCTCCGCTCTTTGCAATCTATGAGGGAGGGACTGCACTGACCAGCCCCTCTTGAGTGGTCCAGTTCGAATGTTAGTGCATGACCGGTTCT
>CAYZWF010000066.1:0-5044 GCA_964482135.1 uncultured Rhodospirillaceae bacterium | reverse complement strand
CACCTTCGGCCGGGTGCTTTTTCCCCGTGGCGTTGTTACACTTCTCATCCGATGCCCCAGAATCGGATTTTGGGGCATCGCATTTCGAAGCGCGCCTAGCCACGGGGCAAAATAACCTTGGTCAAATAATTCCTATCAATCCTGAACCGCTCTAAGACATGAGGCGGAGAAGACGGCACGGTGACCAAGCACGACACCCATAACCCCGACGCCATGCCAAGCGCCGAAGAACTCTTCGGGCTTAAGCCCGAGCTCGTCACCCGCGTGGTGGAAGCCCTGGAATCCGGGGATCACGCCCAGGTACGCTCCCTGGTCTCGGATCTGGGCAGCGCCGACATGGCCGATCTTCTGGAGCCCCTGCGCACCGACCAGCGCGAGGCGCTGGTGGAATTGCTGCGCCCCGATTTCGATCCTGAAATATTGGCCGAGCTCGACGAGACCGTGCGCGAACAGGTGGTGGAACAGATGGGGGCCGAAGAAGTGGCCGCCGCCATCACCGAGCTCGATTCCGATGACGCGGTGGAGGTCATCGAAGATCTCGAGGAAGAAGTTCAAAAAAAGGTTCTTGAGGAAATTCCCGAGGATGAGCGCGCCATCCTCGAGGACAGCCTCGCCTATCCGGAGGAAAGCGCCGGCCGCCTCATGCAGCGCGAACTGGTGTTGGTGCCCACCCATTGGACGGTGGGCGCGGTCATCGATTTCCTGCGCTCCGATAAAGACCTGCCCGACGATTTCTATGACCTCTTCATCGTCGATCCGCGCCATCATCCCGTGGGCAGTGTGCCCTTGAGCCGGGTGCTGCGCTCGAAGCGCGAGGCAACCGTGGACGCAATCATGGACCCGTCGCCGAAACCGGTCTCCGCCACCATGGACCAGGAGGAAGTGGCCTTTCTGTTTCGCCGCCACGACCTCATTTCCGCCCCCGTCATTGATAATGACAGCCGCCTCGTGGGCGTCATCACCATCGATGACGTGGTGGACGTGATCGACGAAGAGGCGGGCGAGGACATCCTGCGCTTGGGCGGCGTGACGGAGGAGGATTTCTACGGCGCGGTGGTGGAAACCACGCGGCGGCGTTTTACCTGGCTGCTGGTCAATCTCGGCACCGCCTTCCTCGCTTCGCTGGTGATTTTCCAGTTCGAGGACACCATCGCCAAATTCGTGGCGCTGGCGGTGCTCATGCCCATCGTCGCCTCCATGGGCGGCAATGCGGGCACCCAGACCCTGACGGTGGCGGTGCGCGCCCTGGCCATGAAGGAACTGACCCGCACCAATGCCCTGCGCGCGGTGGGCAAGGAACTCCTGGTCAACGGCGTCAACGGCGTCTTCTTCGCCATTATCACCGGGCTGACGGCCGCCTTGTGGTTCCATGATCCGCTCATGGGCGCCATCATCGCCGCGGCCATGATTATCAATCTGGTGATTGCCGGATTGGCGGGGACCCTCATTCCCTTAAGCCTGACCCGGATCGGCGTGGACCCGGCCATCGCCTCGGGCACTTTCGTCACCACTGTCACCGACGTGGTGGGATTTCTCGCTTTCCTGGGGTTGGCGGCCCTGTATCTGGCCTAGCCCTGGGCGCTCCCTTAGGGCATGGGCGGCATGGCGTCGCCGCCGGCATCTTCCTTGGGCGTGACCACCATATTCACCATCGAGCCAATCAGGGTATTGGACTGAATCTGCAGGCTGGCGATGCGGTCGCCCCGGCTATAGGTGAGGATACTCACCTCCGAACGTACTACGGCGATTTCCTTCCAGTCGAATTTGGGCATTTCGTTGCGGAAGAAATCGAAGATTTCCATAGCCGAATGGCCGCTGCTGATCACCAGCCGTCCGATCCAGTTTTCCTGCTTACCCAGGATAAAGGTGCGTTCCAGGTCCATTTCCGAATCGGTGGGGATGGGCACGTCGCTGAACTGGCCGAAGGAAGGCGTGATTTGCCCGTCCTCGCTGGCGGGACCGCTGATCGGCGTCATCTTCGCCTTGGGTCCACAGGCGGCAAGGTTCCCCGCGAGACCAAGGGCAAAACACCCCGCCATGACTGTCCGCGAAACGGCCGTGGCCGACGGTATCCGCTCTCTGAACATTTTCTCCCCGAACACTTCCTGATATCCCCGCAACATCATTTTTTCCAAATCCACAGCGACGGTCTCACGCTCTGCTTTCCTCGTCAACAGCGCAATGGGGGCGCTATCCCTGGCCGGTCATTTCCATGAAAGCGGGCCAGACAATATCGGGGTAAAAGCGGTGTCCGCCCGGCCCGGACACGGCGCGCAGCATCTCCGGTACCCCCATGGCGCCATAGATATCCCCGGCGGCGGCGGCCATGGCGGCGGCCCCGGAAAAGGGATAGAGGTGGTCATTGACGCCGGAAACCACCACCAAGGGGCGCGGGGCGCAGAGCCGCAGAACGTCATCGTTCTCCAGCCATTGCAGGATTCCCGGAATCACGGCGTCGGCACAACCGCTGCGGCATCCGATGGTGTCGCGGTAGGCGCCCACACAGCCGCTGGCGATAACGGCGCCGATACGGCTGTCCAGAGCCGCCGCGTAAAGGCCGGCCTCGCCGCCCGCCGAATTTCCCATCACGTGGATACGCGCCGGGTCGAGGCCAATATCCTTTCCCTCTGCCTGCAGCCAGTCGATGACGGTGGAGACGTCGGAGACTCGCTCACCAAGAAGGGTGCGGCCCAGCAACAGGGTGTGCTGGATGGCATCGAAGCAGAGATGGGGCGTGGGATGTGTGAGCTTTTTTTCACGGCGCTCGCCGAAACAGGACTGCTCGATGCATACCGCCGCGTAACCGTGGCGTACCGCCTGCAGGGCATAATCGGCGTTGGCGGCGAGCTTGTTGTAATCGTCGGGCATGCGCGTCTCGCCCCAGCAAAGATGAACGCCGGAATTATGGCCGTGCAGGCACAACATGACCGGCAGGGGGGCGTCCGCGCCACTCTCGTCACCATTTTGCCGGCTATCCTGAGGCCGCACCACGGTGACGGGAATATGGTCTTCGGCGGCGGCCAGATAATAGGCGCGCCCTTCAAGGCTACCGGAGATGGAAACGGGTATGGGGTGAGGCCGTGATTCCACCACCGATGGCGGCGTTTCCATTCTTTCATAACCGATCAGCTGCGCCAGCTTGGCCCGTGCTTTTTCCTGCCATTCCTGCGGGTCGGCGATTGCGGCCCGGCCCCAGGAAAGGCGCAGGGGAACCGATTCATAAGCCGTGAAATGGGCGTGGCTAGGGCTAAGATCGATTCCCCGGGGTGGCTGCGGATAGGAATCGAAGCGTCCCGTTACGAGAAGAGCGATACGCCGTGTCAGTGCCAGATGGTAGGCTTTTATGCGGGCGATGAGAGATTGATGAGCCATCTTCAACTCCTTTGCCGGCGCAGACAGCTCTACTTGCTGGTGGCCACGAAAACGCCGTCCCAGTCGGCGGGCGGCGGGTTGGTCTCGAACTCGGCGATTCGTTCCGCGTAGAGGTCATAGAGTTTGCCCAGCCGTCCTTCCTTGTCGAGGTTGCGGCATTCGGCAAGGAAGTTCTTGGCCTTTTCCCAGTCCTGGCCGCGATAGGTCTGAAGCATGTAATTGTGGCGGCTCAGCTGCGACTGGAAGGCGGTGCTGGTTTGTATTTCCTCATCGCCTAACAGGGCATGGATATGCACCGGCACGGTCTTGCCCTTGACCTGGATCAGGTCAAGCTCGAGCGTTGCCAGGTCCGGGGTCTGGACGCGGGTGTCTTCGCCGATGACGATATCCACGCCATAGGTCTTGGACTGGCCCTCGAGCCGCGCCGCCAAATTGACGGCATCACCCAAGACCGAATAGTCGAAGCGCTGGTCGGAACCCATATTGCCCACGCAACAGGGGCCGGAGTTCAATCCCACGCCGATATTCACGGGGATGTATTTTTTACCTTCTTCCTTGGCCACGGCTTCCCATTCCACGTTGAGCTCGCGCAGGGTTTTCATCATGACCTGGGCGTGAATCTCCACCCCCGCGGTCACGGGGCTCAGCGGGGTTGCGCGCTGATCCTTGAGCCCGGCGGCGCTGGTGCCGATCAGGATCACATTGCCTTCGATGAATTTCTTGAATTCCTCCGGGTCGATGGCCTCGTCGAACAGCTTCCAGGCGGGGAAATAACGCTCTGGCACATATTCCGTGTAATGCACATAGACGTTGCCGTTGGCGTCGGTGGGCACCTCCACCTGGCCGATTTTGATGTTGTTGATTCCGGTATGCTCGCCCAGGCTTTGCTCGCCGCTGGCACCCGACGACTTCACCACATAGGTCTTGGCGCCCTGTACCGTGCGCACCGCCTCCGGCGCCAGGGTAGGATACAATGTGTCGCCGAGACGCACGATCATGGGTGCGCGGCGCACGATGCCGTCGGGGTCGGCCACCATGTTAAAGCTGCCGTTGCCCTTGGCGCCTTTTTCTATCTGCGGCAGGTTAACCACGCTGCCGGAGAAAAAGGGAACGAAGGGGGCGGGGTCGTCTCCGGCCTTGGCGAAGGTTCCCTTCACCGCCGGCTTGCGGGTGATCTCGCCGTTGGTCAGGGTGAATCCCGTGACCACGTTGGACTGGGCCATGACCTCGCCCAGGAAATCGTCGTGGTCGGGAATCCGTTCGGCGAATTTCGCCAACACGTTTTTCCCCGGCACGTCGGGCCACAGGGGCATGATATTTTTGGGCGAGGTGCGGTCGGGCTCGGAGAAAACGATATCGAAGACCACCACCGCGGCGCCCAGCTCGGTCAGCCTTGTGACCATCTTGGCGACCACGGTGCGCGGCCACGGCCACTGTCCGATTTTTTCCAGTGAGGCATCGTCAAGATCGACGATGCGTACCGGCAGAGGCGTGTATTCCCGGGGCTCGATACGCTGGAAGGTGTCGAACACCATGGCGCGGATATTGACCACCGCCACCGGCTCGCTCAACCGTGCGGCAATGGCCAGCCCAAGGATGGCCAGGGGCAGCAGAATATGCAGCCAACTTCTCAACATGGGGGAAATGCTAGAGCACCCTCCGGCCAAATGGA
>CAYZWF010000065.1:0-5046 GCA_964482135.1 uncultured Rhodospirillaceae bacterium | reverse complement strand
TCTGCGACAAAACAGCGCGTCACGTAGCGCGCGGCCCGAGTTTGGGGAGGAAATCACACTTTGGTCGGCATTTTGTCCTAGGGTGTGGAATAAGATGCAATTAATGCATCACTAAAAATGGCAAGACCGGTTTCCGGTGTTGCCATTTTTTTATTGGTAAAATGTTTACCCTATTTCCTTACCCGGAAACCCGCATCCAGGGCGGATTCAGGCGCGCGATCTCGTCATAGACGGGACAGGTTTTGCTGTGGGCGCCGGGAAGATAGCCGATGCTCATGAGAAATTCGTTGGTGATTTCGCCGCCGGTAAAGTGAAAGGTCTGCTTAAACAGCTTGACCCAGTCGTCCTTGGGCCGGGGGTGATGGTGGTCGAGCCAGGCGGCGAAGGAGCCGAACTCACCGATCAACTCCCGAAAAACGTTGGCGTTATGGATGGCGGCGGCGATCTTGAGGCGGTTGCGGATAATTCCGGCGTCATTCATGAGACGGGCCACGTCGGCCTCGCCATAGGCGGCCACCCGGTGGATATCAAAACCCTCGAAGGCGGCCTGAAAATTCTCCGTCTTCTTGAGCACGGTGAGCCAGGACAACCCGGCCTGGTTCAGCTCCAGCACCAGCCTCTCGAAGAAGGCGTTGTCGTCACCGAGCGGAAAGCCGTAGACCGTGTCGTGATAAGGCCCGTGAATGGGGTGGCCCAGGGCCGCGGCGCAGTACCAGCTCATGGGGGGTCATTTTCCCGTGGTTTCATAAACTCACGGATCATATATACATGATTCGACGCCACCACATGATTGGAAGTTGCCCCCATGATCATTCTTCTCTCTCCCGCCAAGAAGCTCGATTTCAAAGACGCGCCAAGGGGGGATTCCAGTCCCCTTCCCCACAGCCGGCCCGATTTTCTGGAGAAAAGCCGGATTCTGGTGGAACGCGCCCGGGAGCTGAGCCGGGCTGAGCTTTCCCGCCTCATGAAGATCAGTGACAAGCTGGCCGACCTCAACCACGCCCGGTTCAGGGAGTTTTCCACCCCCTTCACGCCGGCCAACGCCAAACAGGCGGTGCTGGCCTTTCGCGGCGATACCTATGTGGGGCTCGATGCCGACAGCCTCGGTGAGGACGATCTGGAGTTTGCCCAGGATCATCTGCGGATTCTCTCCGGGCTTTACGGCCTGTTGCGTCCCCTCGACCTGATCCAGCCCTATCGGCTGGAAATGGGTTCCCGGCTTTCCAACCCTGGGGGGAGCAACCTCTATGAGTTCTGGAACGGGCAGCTTTCCGAGAGCCTCAACGCCCTGGCCGGGAACCACGCCACCGCGCTGGTGGTGAATTTAGCTTCAGGGGAGTATTTCAAGGCCATTGACCGTGAACGCCTGGAGGTTCCCGTGCTGACCCCGGTGTTCAAGGAATGGCGCAACGGCGAGGCCAAGGTGATCGGCATGATGGCCAAGCGCGCGCGGGGCATGATGGCCCGTTACATCATCCGCAACCGCCTCGAATCACCAGAGGCCCTGAAGGCGTTCAGCGACGGCGGCTATGCCTTCCAGGCCGACCAGTCGGACGGGGACAGCTGGGTCTTCATGCGCGAGCGGAAGTGAAATGCACCGAAGAAAACGCTGGGCTAACTAACTTAGGGTTACTGTTTGCGACACCGGTCTATCCTATCTTGAAGCCACTCTTTTGGATCCATAAACACGTGAAAACTTCGATATTCAATCCTAAGTTTGCCCTCATCCATTTGAACTATGGTCGCCTCTGATCCAGGCCCTTCAAAAATTGTAGGGGCTCGTGTAACCACGGCCGTTCGGGTAGCTGGATCATCAATCACGTAAAAGCCTCCCGAAAGATCCCTATTGAAATCCAGCGCCAAACAAGCGGCAAAGCTCCTGTATTCACCCTCGATCTCCCACAGATGAAAACGATCTTTGGTGGCACAAGCGGCCAAAAGAACAAAGGATAACGTCGCCAAGAGACCGATTCTTGATGTGGAGGCCCTTGCTGAGATGCCTGCACCCAAGAAAAATGATTCGTGGCGTGTGATTATTGTGTCATCTCTTCGATACGGAATGAATTTTCTCTCAGATGCTCGACTTGAAACTTTGGTGGACTTCCAGGTTGCCAAGGTGCGTATCCATTATCGAGAAGCCATTTACCGATTACCCGGCTTCTTATTTCGGCACATGGTTTTTGGTGTTTCCAGAATGATTTCGTTATTTTTACTTCCGTGGCTTGAAAGCTGCTCCCCAAAGGAAATTCTATCTTTACGAATTGCCACCTTCGCATAAACCGACGATCTCGATCCTCTTTTGACAGCCTCAATCCGTAACCTGCTCCCGAAGAGTTATGTTGCCCGTTATTCCATGCTGTCCAAAACATTACGATCACATAGGGTTATTTTGAAACAAGCGAAAGGGCTAGAGCTCTCTCACATTAATAATCCCCGAGGTCACCAGGGCGTAAATTCCCGCCCACAGCACGGCGGCAAGAACGGTGGTGGCGGCGAATTTAAGGCCGATACGGGGATTAGCCGGCGCGCCGCTGTCGTGGCCCTCTTCGGGCGCGGAATCCCCCCGGCGGATGCCCCAGGGCAGAACCGCGAACAGGGTCACCCACCACAGGATGATGTAGATGGCAATGCCGGATACAAGTCCCATTAGAGCGGCTCAGGGCTGATAGGAACCATTTGACCGGGATGATTTTGTCCCGTGGCAAGGCGCGCTTCGAAATGCGATGCCTGCGTATCGGATGAGAAGCGTAACGACGCCACGGGGCCAAAGCACCCGGCCGGAGGTGGGGCGGATTGGTCCCTCAGGGGCGTTGCGGCGCTTGCCCGATGGTTCCGCATCGCGCTGCCCGCCGCGCCTACCCGAATGAACCGATTCGCCGCCATCAAATTGCTCCCTGTCAGTCCTGAACCGCTCTCAGCTAGGCCTGTTCGATCTCGATCAAGGTGCCGCAGAGGTCCTTGGGATGGGCGAACAGCACCGGCTTGCCATGGGCGCCGGTCTTGGGTTCGCCGTCGCCGAGAATACGCACGCCTTCGGCGCGCAGGCGGTTGCGGGCCTCGATAATGTCTTCCACCTCGAGGCAGATATGGTGAATGCCGCCGGCGGGAGAGCGCTTCAGGAAATTGGCCACCGGCGAGTCCCCGTCCAGCGGCGTCATCAGTTCGATAACGGTGTTGGGAAGCTCCACGCAAACCACCCGCACGCCGTGATCAGGGTAGTCCTCGACCCCGGAAACCTTGGCCCCCAGAATATCGCGGTACATGATCCGCGCCGCGTCGATATCAGGAACCACAATGGCCACATGGTTGAATTTACCAATCATTGGAATTTTTCCCCGGAAAATGGTAAGATGGTCTTTGTGGTGATTCGTGCCGTCCCCGGCATGTAAGTCGGTATGCAGCACCGTTGAGCACAACGTCCGCCCCGCGGACTTCTCGGGCCTGATTTGAAGATATAATTATACCGGGGAAAAGCAACGCCGAATCGGGCCCCGATCTCATGTAGAGATTTTTTTCATCCAGGATGGAGCCGTGACGAACGGGAGTTTGTCTGATGGCCGTGTCGTCTCTGGCCGGGATGGTCAATAGCGCGCAATTATCGGCTTTCGCGCCGGGGCTTAAGGCTGCCGGAGCGGATGCCCTGGTGCGTTCAGACCCCCAGAGCGAGGCGCCACGGCTGAGCGCCATCCAGACCCGTGACCAGGTCCGCAATACCCGCTTCGGCCAGATCAGCGACGCCCTGCAATCGCTCTCCAGCTTCGCGGGCATCCTGACATCGTCGTCGCGGCTGGGCACGAACACCAATCTCAACGTTGCCACCTCGTCGGATCAGAGCGTGTTGACGGCGTCCGCCGACAGCACCGCCGTGGAGACCGGCAACGTCATCCATGTGAGTGAACTGGCGCGGGCACAACAGCTGGTCTCGGCCGAGCAGGAATCGGCCTCGGCATCCATCGGCAGCGGCTTCGCCACCACCATCACCATCACCATCACCTTCGGCGAGGCTGAAGCCGGCGGGCTCTTTACCCAAAAAGCGGGCACGGTGGAACAGACCGTGAGCATCAACGGCAGCAACAATTCCCTGGCCGGGATCAGCGCCGCCATCAATGAGGCGGGGATCGGCGTCGCCGTCAGCCTGGTGCGAAGCAGCAGCGGCGTGGCGTTGCAGCTGGATGCGGCCAGCGGCGTCAAGAACAGCCTCAAGATCACGGTGAGCGGCGATGGCGCCATCAGCGACCTGTTGACCTTTAATCCCGGCAACGACCAGAAGCTGACCCAGACCCAGGCCGCGCGCGACGCCCAGATCAGCGTCGGCGACCGCCACCTCTCCAGCGAGAGCAACACCGTGTCGCGGCTCATCGACGGCGTGACCCTGGACTTGAAGGGCAAGGGCACCACCCTTCTCAATGTGGCCACCGCCGAGCCCACGCTGACCAAGGTCACCTCGGGCACGGTGAAGAATTTCGTCTCCGCCTTTAACCGCGTTCTCGGCCTCATCGACCGGGCAAAACAGGAAGACCCGGACATTACCGAGAAACTGGACGCCATCAGGGACCGCCTGGAAGCCATTGCCGCCGCCGCGCCCGCCACCGTGCGCGAGTCCCCTTTTCGCACTCTCGGGCAGATTGGCATTACCCAGAACACCGACAAGACCCTGGAGCTGGACGAGGCGAAGCTGGAGGCGGCGCTGACCAAGAACGAGGCCAATGTCACCGCCTTTTTCACCGGCGCCAACGCAGGAATCGCCGACCGCTCGTTGAAACAGCTGGGGGAGGTCTTGAGCGCGGGCGGCAGCGTGGAAACTGGCGCGGCCCAGATCGGGGACGACCTGGAGACCTCCAGCGCGGCGCTGGACTCCCATTCCTTCTTCGAGAGTTCGGTTCAGCGCGACATGGCCAGCCAGTTCGCGGGGCTCAACGTGACGCTGACCGATACGCTGCTTGATGGACCCACATTGCAGGGCCTGCTGGGCTCCAACGCCTTTTCCAATCTTGACCAGCCCCTCTTGAGTGGTCCAGTTCGAATGTTAGTGCATGACCGGTTCTC
>CAYZWF010000064.1:0-5961 GCA_964482135.1 uncultured Rhodospirillaceae bacterium | reverse complement strand
TTGAGCGTATCCTTGCTGGTCTGGTTGGCATAGGTGACAACGAAGGTCTCGGGGTCACAGAGCATGACGTTGATCGGCAGCAGCTCCAGCATCTGTCGCATGTTTCCGGCGGAGATATCACTGCCGGCGATGCCGCCCATGCTGTCCCCGGTTTCAATTGCAAAAAGTCCCATCTTTTTCCCTCTTTCGTTGATGACGGGCCGAAGGCCCGGTGGTCGATTCCCGTATCGGTGCCGTTTTCTGGCGGCGGTTATCGTTAAAATAGAAGCGCATCCTTCTACATGTTCATTCCGCGGATCAAAAACAACTCCTTCGCATGCCGCTTGTGACCGGCATAGAGTTTTTTTTGAATAATTCTTATTGTCCTGACAATGGGGCTGAAATTATGAAAATTTCGCTAACGTAATATTAAATTTTGCTGGTTTTTAGCACGCCGAAAGCCGTGAATATGCATCGCTTGTCACGGGCCGGACTTTGCGACGATAATCGAAGTCCCGGCTTGTGCTGCCGGTTTGTCCGTCACGCCATTCGGGGCGATGAAACGGATTGTGATGACGTAGGGAATTTTAGGAGGGGTCTACACCATGTCAGAACACAAAACCTATGCGGTCACGGAATCACTGAAGGCGTCCGCCTGGATCGACGAGGAAACCTATTTCAGAGAATACCAGCGCTCCCTCGATGATGCGGAAGGATTCTGGACCGAACACGGCAACCGCCTCCACTGGATGCGGCCCTTTACGCGGGTCAAGGATGTGTCCTTCTCCGGCGACGTTCACATCAAATGGTTCGACGACGGCACCCTTAACGCCAGCCAGAACTGTCTCGACCGCCATCTCGAGACGCGCGGCGACCAGACCGCCATCATCTGGGAAGGCGACGATCCGGGCGAAAGCAAGCACATCACCTATAGGGAATTGCACGCAGAGGTCTGCCGTTTCGCCAATGCCCTGAAATCCGTGGGCGCCAAAAAAGGCGACCGCATTACCCTCTATATGCCCATGATTCCCGAGGCCGCGGTGGCCATGCTGGCTTGTGCCCGTATCGGCGCGGTACATTCGGTGGTGTTTGGCGGATTCTCGCCCGACGCCCTGGCCGGACGCATCCAGGGCTGTGATTCCAATATCATCATCACCGCCGATGAGGGGCTGCGCGGCGGCCGCAAGGTTCCGCTCAAGGCCAATGTGGACAAAGCCCTGGAGAGTTGTCCCAGCATCAACACGGCCGTGGTGGTACGCCGCACCGGAGAGGCGGTGGCCATGAAGGAAGGCCGCGACGTCTGGTATCACGACATCTGCGAGGCCGCGGATGACACCTGCGAGCCGGAAGAAATGAACGCCGAGGACCCGCTGTTCATCCTCTATACCTCGGGCTCCACGGGAAAACCCAAGGGCGTGTTGCATACCACCGGCGGTTATATGGTTTATGCCTCGCTCACTCACCAGCTGGTCTTCGACTATCACGACGGCGACGTCTATTGGTGTGCCGCCGACGTGGGCTGGGTTACCGGCCACAGCTATATCGTCTATGGGCCGCTGGCCAACGGCGCCATTACGCTGATGTTCGAGGGCGTGCCCAATTACCCGGATGCCTCGCGCTTCTGGCAGGTGGTGGACAAACACAAGGTCAATATCTTCTATACCGCGCCCACCGCGATTCGCGCCCTGATGCGCGAAGGCGACGATCCGGTGAAGAAGACCTCGCGTTCATCATTGCGGATTCTGGCTTCGGTGGGCGAGCCCATCAACCCCGAGGCCTGGGACTGGTATTACCATGTGGTGGGAGAGGAAAGATGCCCCGTCATCGATACCTGGTGGCAGACCGAAACCGGCGGCATTCTGATCACCCCCCTGCCCGGCGCGACACCACTGAAGCCGGGTGCGGTGACGCGGCCCTTCTTCGGCGTCAAACCGGTCATCGTCGATAATAACGGCAACGTGCTGGACGGCACCTGCGAAGGCAATCTGTGCATGGCCGATGCCTGGCCGGGCATGATGCGTACCGTGTTCCAGGATCACCCCCGTTTCGTTCAGACCTATTTTTCCACCTATGAAGGCTATTACTTCACCGGTGACGGCTGCCGCCGCGACGAGGACAGCTATTACTGGATCACCGGGCGGGTGGACGACGTGATCAACGTGTCGGGCCACCGCATGGGTACCGCGGAAGTGGAAAGCGCGCTGGTGGCCCACAATAAGGTGGCCGAAGCCGCGGTGGTGGGCTTTCCCCATGACATCAAGGGCCAGGGCATTTTCGCTTATGTGACTCTGATGGAAGGTGACTCGCCGTCCGACGAGCTGCGCAAGGAGCTGGTAAAATGGGTGCGCAGTGAAATCGGCCCCATCGCCACGCCCGACATCATCCAGTGGGCGCCGGGCCTGCCCAAGACGCGGTCGGGCAAGATCATGCGCCGCATCCTGCGTAAAATCGCCGCCAATGAATACGATAATCTCGGCGATACCTCGACGCTGGCCGATCCCGGCGTGGTGGACAACCTGATCGAGAACCGCAAGGAACTGGGCTGAGGGGCGTGTCTTTCCGGTTTTTTTAAGGGGCCGGTTTTTAAGGAGCGGCGTCCGGCGGCGACGCCTTATTTTCCGCCCCGGGTTTTTTCGTTTGCTGTCTCCATACGCCTTTCAGGTAGGACAGCACCGTCCTGATTTCCCGGTCGCTCAACACCTGTTTGAAGGACGGCATGAAGAAGGGTGACGACGGTGAGGGGTGGGCTTTCTCGCCGAATTTGATGATCCGGAACACCCGCTTTTCCAGCGATTTCCATAACCAATTCGGCGTGGCGAGAGAGGGGATGCGCACGAGTGTTTCTTCTCCGCCCAGCTTCGCCTTATGGGTTTTCCCTTCCAGATCGTGGCCGTGACAGATGGCGCAGCGGCGGGCGAAAATCTCTGCTCCTCTTTCGTTGTTATTGCGGCCGGAGGTCCGCGCCATCATCCGGGAAACCTCTTGCTGGCTTTCACGAATGTTTTGCGGCCAGCGGTTTTTCACGAAAGCAATGATTTGATAAATCTGCTGGTCCGAGAGACGGTCCCCGAAAACCGGCATGGTTTCGGTCTCGGCGGGGGCCTCGAGGGTATGGCTGCCCTTTTTGACGATGCCGAAAATCTGCGGGTCGGAGAAATGCCACACCTGGCCCGGCATGTCCGGCGTCGGCACCAGGGCCGGAATGGCGGTTTCAGAATCAATTCGCTTTCCTTCCAGCGCCGCGCCGTGACAGTGGGCGCAGTTGAAGGAGTAGAGGCCCCGCCCCTGTTCCGCCGCGCCGCCGCCGGCCAGGGCGGTGGGCGCAATCAGAAGAACGGCCCAAAGAACAACACAGGAAAAAAGGAGGCGCAGGAAAGGGGCGCGACCGCCTCTGGTGCGATTTCCGGCGCGGTTTTCAGCATGGGCCCTTGCCGCCATCGTCTCCTCCCGCTCCCCCGGCTCTGCCGGTGAGAATAAACCGTGCGGCCCGCGTGGTCTAATGCTCAGGGTCGGGGGAACATGGCGGGTGTTCCGTTACGAAGGGCACCAGGACCGGCGTTCGCCGCCGTCATAGGCGCGGGCCAGACCGGCCTCCAACAGGAGAGTGTTGAGGTCTTCGCCGTGGGAAGTTTCGACCCGGGCGAGAACGCGGCCGGCATATTTTCCATAGTGGATATTGTGCAATAACACCCGGCCGTCTTCCACGGCGGCGCTCACCAGCGCCAGGGCGCGCGCGGCCATTTCTTTTTCTTGCGCGCACTTACCTCTGATTTCCGGGGTGTTTACACCATCGAGACGGACCCAGATCAGCAGATCCTGGTCGAGCCAGATACGGGCGCGCACACGCAGGGTATCGCCGTCGGAAACCTCCACCACCTGGGCCGGCACCGGACCGGCAACCGTATCGCGCGCCGCCATGGACTGGCGCATAAGAAACGCCGCCAACAACAGGGCGCAAATAAAAAACAGGAATCCCGATTCCGCAATTCGCATCATCACCGGACGTCATCATGCCATAGGCCCCGCGCGAAAACTGTGTGCGGGCGTATGACGGGTTACACCATTCCCCCAATAGGATAGGAACGATAATAGAACTTTTCAAGAACAAAAGGGGGGCCATGGCAGGGCAACTGCGCTGAAAACGTAACGGTAGCATTCACAACGCGGTGGCGGCCTAAAAATCCACGCAGCGGCCCTTGCGCTCCCAATCGCCGTAGCGGGTGGGTTCGGGGCCGTCGGGGCCGCCGGTCTCAGTGGTTTTGGTGAGCGGGATGTCTTTTTGCTTCTTTTTTCCAGGTGGTTTTCCTGGTGGCGGGGCGGCCGCCTTCGCGGCCTTCCCCGATTCGGCATGTTTGCGGGAAAGGATTCTGTGTTCGCGGTAACGGGGGGATGCCTTTTCCACCCTTTCCGGAGAATCGCCGTTCTTCCGTTTCGCGGCCATGTTTTGCTGCCTCTCCTTCGTGTTTCGCAATGAACCCTTGTTCTCCAGCCTATCCCCGGAGCACACTCCGGCCAACTGAAACCCGGCAAGATTAAAGCATTTCCATGGCAACACCCAAAAAACCGGAAAAATCACGGAATCGTTCAAAGGCCCCCCTCTCTGCGGCAGATATCTCGCCGCGCGGTGTGGCGCTCGACCTGGTCACCGCCGTGCTGAGGAAAGGGCGGCTGCTCGACGAGGTGCTGGCATCTGGTGGAGAAACGGCAGGAAACACCCTGGACCGGCTTGACCCCCGCGACCGCGCCTTCGTCCGTTTGCTCGTGGCCACCGTGCTGCGGCGGCTGGGCCAGCTGGATGCCATCATCGGCCATTGTCTGGAACGCCCCCTGCCCCACAAGGCGACGCCGGTTCACGATATTCTGCGCCTTGGCGCGGCCCAACTCCTGTTTCTCGAAACACCGCCCCATGCCGCCGTGGATACCTCTGTGGAGCTGGCGCGCGCACGTGGATTCACTGCCCAGCTTAAACTCATTAACGCCATATTGCGGCGGATTTCCCGCGAAGGCGCGGCGCTGATCAAGGCCCAGGACGCACCCCGCCTCAACACCCCCGACTGGCTGTGGAAGAGCTGGGCCGGGGCCTATGGCGAGGACCAGGCGAGAGCCATCGCAACCGCCCACATGGCCGAGCCGCCCCTGGACCTTTCCGTCACCGGCGACCCGGAAACCTGGGCGGAGAAGCTGGGCGGCACGGTACTGGCCACCGGCACGGTACGCCTGGCCAAGACCGCCCGGGTCACGAAGATGGAGGGATTCGCCGAGGGCAAATGGTGGGTCCAGGACGCGGCCAGCGCCCTGCCGGTGCGCCTGTTGGGGGATGTGGCGGGCAGACGCGTGCTCGACCTCTGTGCCGCGCCCGGCGGCAAGACCCTGCAACTGGCGGCGGCGGGGGCTCATGTGACGGCCCTCGACCGCTCGCGTCCACGGCTGGCGCGTCTTGAGGAAAACCTTTCCCGGCTTCATCTCGAAGCCGAAATGATTTGCGCCGATGCCGTCACCTGGCGCCCCCAAACCCCGGTCGGGGCTGTTCTTCTCGATGCACCCTGTAGCGCCACCGGGGGGCTGCGCCGCCATCCCGACGTGGCCCGGCTGAAAACCCCCGACGACGTGGAGCGGCTGGCGGCGCTGGCCGACCGGCTGCTTGATGCGGCGCTGGACATGCTGGAACCCGGCGGGCGGCTGGTCTTCTGCACCTGTTCGCTGGAGCCGCAAGAGGGACCGCAACGGGCGGCGGCATTTCTTAAACGTGCGAGTGGAGTAAAACTCGTGCCCGTGGAGCCCGCGGAGATCGGATGGCTGTCGGAAGCCGTCACCGGGGAGGGCTATCTGCGGACCCTGCCCTGTCATCTCTCCGGGCAAGGCGGCATGGACGGCTTTTTCGCCGCCCGCTTTGAAAAGGCTTATATCTGAAATTGCCCCCTCCCCGGGGGCGGAAGTGAAAATCCGGCGTTTGGGGAAAACGGAGGTCATGCGGCCTCGGCT
>CAYZWF010000063.1:0-6399 GCA_964482135.1 uncultured Rhodospirillaceae bacterium | reverse complement strand
CCGCCTCGCTCGGCCAGGTCCACCGCGCCACCGCCCTAAACGGGCGCAAGCTGGCCTGTAAGCTGCAGTATCCCGACATGACGGCGGTGGTGGAGGCGGACCTCAGGCAACTCAAGGTGGCCTTCAACCTTTTCAAGCTCTATGACCGCGCCATCGACGCCGGCAACATCCATGCCGAACTCGGCGAACGCCTGCGCGAGGAACTGGATTACCGGCGCGAGGCCCGGCATATGGCGCTCTACCGCCACCTGCTGCGCGACGAGGCGGATATTCACGTACCCGAGACCGTGGCCCGGCTTTCCACGTCGCGGCTGCTGACCATGAAATGGCTCGAGGGGAGGCCTCTGCTGGACCTCAGGGACGACCCCGCGTCACGCCGTAACCGCGTCGCCGTCAATATGTTCCGCGCCTGGTACGCGCCCTTTTATGGCTATGGGGTGATCCACGGCGATCCCCATCTCGGCAATTATTCGGCGCGCGGGGACGGATCCGTCAACCTGTTCGATTTCGGATGCATGTGGGTCTTCGCGCCGAAATTCGTCCAGGGCGTGATCGATCTCTATTACGGGCTTCGCGACGGCGACCGCGAGCGCGTGGTTTTTGCCTATGAAACTTGGGGATTCGAGACTCTCGACCGCGAGGTTCTCGATGTTCTCAACATCTGGGCGCGCTTCGTCTACGCCCCTCTGATGGAGGATCGCCGCCGTCCCATGGAAGAAACCAACGCGTTGCGCTACGGCGCCGAAACCGCCGAACGGGTGCACCGGGAACTGCGGCGTCTGGGCGGGGTCAAGCCGCCGCGCGAATTCGTCCTCATGGACCGCGCCGCCATCGGCCTAGGCTCGGTCTTCCTGCACTTGAGAGCCGAGGTCAACTGGCACCGCCTGTTCCACGGCCTGATCGCGGATTTCGACGTGGCGGCGCTGGCGAAACGTCAGCAGCAAGCCCTGGCGCGGGCGAAGCTGCCGCCACCCTGAGAAAAGCGCTCTAAGGCTTCCCTTTCCTTCCCGCCGGGCGCACAATGGCGCTTCGCCGCCGGCAAGGGAGGAGACGCCCCATGCCCCAAAAAAAAGTGCCCCGAAAGAAAGACAGCAAAAAGGACATCCCGGAGCGCATCACCGCCGCCGCCCTCGATCTGGCGGCGGAAAAGGGCTGGCGCAACGTGGGCATGAACGCCATTGCCGAACGCGCGGGAATTTCCCTGGCCGATCTTTACGCGCGCCATCCCCACAAAGAGGCGGTGTTGAACGCTTTCTCGCGGCATGTGAACACTGCCGTTCTGGCCGTACTCGATTCCGAGGATATGGCGGAAACGCCCCGTGACCGCCTTTTCGCCGTGCTCATGGCCCATCTCGACGTCCTTGCGCCCCACAAAGCGGGGGTCGCGGCGGTGGCGCGGGACTGCGGCTGTGATCTCCCGGCCATGGCCGCTGGAGCTTGCCGGCTGGCGGTTTCCATGTCGTGGATGCTGGAGGCGGCGGGAATTTCCAGCGCCGGTCTTCACGGCCTTCTCAGGGTCAAGGGGCTTGGCGTTATCTGGCTGGCCGTGCTGCGCGTCTGGTTCGGCGACGACGACCCCCATATGGCGAAAACCATGGCCGCGCTCGATCGCTGGCTACGCCGCGCCGACAGTGTGGAGAAGAGGCTCGGCGCTCTCTGCGCGCCTTCCCCCGGGGGCGGCGATACCGGGCCGGAAAGCGCCGCTTCGGCCTAGGCCCGGGGCCGGGCCTTGTCCCCCGTCCGCCCTGTTAGCTCTTTCCGTTTTCCATATATTCCTTGGCAAATTTACAATAGCGCAGGGCCGAATCGCGGATGAATTCCGCCTCCGCCTCGCTGACGGCGCGGATCGGCTTGGCCGGATTGCCCGCCCACAGCTCGCCCGCCGCCACGGTCTTGCCCGGCGGCACCAGGGCGCCTGCCGCCACCAGCGCGCCATCCTCCACCACCGCGCCATCGAGAATGGTGCTGTTCATGCCGATGAGACAACGGCTGCCGATGGTACAGGCATGGATCACGGCGTTATGGCCCACTGTCACGTCATCGCCGATATAAGAGCCGCTGCCATAGCTGGCCACGTGGATCACCACCCCGTCCTGGATATTGCTGCGGCGGCCTATCCGTACTTCGTTGAAATCGCCACGCACCACGCTGTTGAACCAGATGCTCGACCCCTCGCCGATCACCACCTCGCCGATCACCGCTGCGCCGGGCGCGATATAGACGTCGTCTGCGATCTCCGGGCTGTGGCCGCCATAAGGCAGGATGAGCCCGGTGGGAGCGGTTTTTCCGGCGTCGGAGTCCATAGCCGCTTCCCCTACGGAGCCAGTGACAGGCCGTCGAGGCCGGCGGCCTCGTCGAGCCCGAACATCAGGTTGAAGTTCTGCACCGCCTGTCCGCTGGCGCCTTTCACCAGATTGTCGATCACCGACAACAGGATGGCGCCGCCCGGCCTGCGGTCGTCGAACACGGACATATGACAGGCATTGGAGCCCCGCACATGCCGGGTCGAGGGCATGGCGCCCTCCTCCAGAACCCGCACGAAGGGCTCGCCCGCATAAGACGCGGCCAACGCCGCCCTCAGACTCTCCGCATCCGAACCTTTTGCGAGACGCACATAGATGGTGGCGAAAATACCCCGGTTCATGGGCGCCAGATGGGGCGTGAAGGTAACGCCAACGGAAGACCCCGCGGCATGGCTCAATCCCTGTTCGATTTCCGGCGCGTGACGGTGCGCCGCCACCCCATAGGCGGCGAATCCTTCGGAGACCTCAGAGAACAGGTTGGACTCCTTCAATGCCCGCCCGGCCCCGGAAACGCCTGACTTGGCGTCGATAATAATGCCCTCCGGCTCCACCAGCCCGGCTTTAAGGAGCGGCACCAGGGGCAACAAAGAGGCGGTGGGATAGCATCCCGGATTGGCCACCAGACGCGCCGTTTTTACCGCCTCCCGCGCCCCCTCGGTGAGGCCGTAAACCGCCTCTTTCTGTAATTCCGGGGCGCCGTGGTCGCGCCCGTACCACTGGGCATAGGTCTGCGTATCGGCGAGCCGGAAGTCGGCCGACAGGTCGATGATTTTCAAGTGATCCGGCAGGGCGGCGATGATCTCCTGCGAGGCCCCGTGGGGCAGACAGGCGAAGACCGCCGCCACCCCGGAAAGATCGGCTTTCTCCGTGGCCACCAGAGTCGGCATATCGAGCCCCCCCAGATGGGGATGGACCTCGGCCACGTTCTTGCCCGCCCGGCGTTCGGCAGTCAGCACCTTGATCTCGGCCGCCGGATGGCGCGCCAGGATGCGCACCAGCTCGGCTCCGGTATAGCCGCTGGCGCCCAATATGGCGGTGGGTATGGCTTTGTTCTTGTCAGTCATGGTCCGTTTCCTAAATCAGAGAATAGAGCCGTGCGCGGGCAAAGGAAAGCGGCCCCGGTAGTGTAGAGACACGAAAAAGGGCGTTCCGCCGGGAACGCTCTTCATTCGTAACGCGAAAGCCGAAAGGCTTAACGTTTTGAGAACTGGTGGCTTCGGCGGGCCTTGTGACGGCCGTATTTCTTGCGTTCCACCACGCGCGCGTCGCGGGTGAGGAATCCGCCCTTCTTGAGGATCGGTCGCAGTCCCGGCTCGTAATAGACCAGCGCGCGGCTGATGCCGTGGCGCACGGCTCCGGCCTGTCCCGAAAGACCGCCGCCGGAAACCGAACAATCCACATCGAACTGGGAACCGCGCTCGGTGAGGTCAAAGGGCTGACGGATCAGCATGCGCAGCACCGGACGAGCGAAATAGATGTCCATTTCCTTGCCGTTGACCGTGATCCGGCCGCTGCCGGGCTTGACCCAGACACGGGCCACGGCATCCTTGCGCTTGCCGGTGGCATAGGCGCGGCCCTGTGCGTCGAGCTTGGGCTCGGCGGGGATTACGGGCGCTTCTTCGGCCACTGCGGGCACTCCCGCATCGGACGCGGCGGCCGCCAGTTCCGGGGCCACATCGGCCAGGGTCGGCGTATCTTCGGCCATCTCAGGCGCTCCTCTTGTTCTTGTCATTCATGGCGGCCACGTCCAGGGCCTCTGGCTTCTGGGCCTCGTGGGGGTGCTCGGAACCCCTGAAGACTTTGAGATTCTTCATCTGCTGGCGGCCCAGGGGACCGCGCGGTAACATCCGCTCCACCGCCTTCACGACCACCTGTTCGGGGTGCTTGCCGGCGAGAATGCCGCCCGCGGTGCGGGTGCGGATACCGCCGGGATAACCGGTATGGCGGGTGTACACCTTATCGCTGAGCTTCTTGCCGGTGAGCTTCACCTTCTCGGCGTTGATGACCACGATGTTGTCACCGCAATCCATGTGGGGTGTGAAGCTGGTCTTGTGCTTGCCCCGCAACATGCGGGAAATCACTGCGGCCATGCGGCCGAGGACGAGGCCCTCGGCGTCGATCACGTACCACTTCTTCTCGATCTCCGAGGGTTTGGCGGAATAGGTCTTCATGACGGTCTTTCACTCATTTGAAACTTTGGATTCTGTCACGCCCAAACCAATCCCGGGTCCAGTGCGGCGCGGAGTATGCCACGTATCTTATGCAAGTCAATACACAAAAACCCAGATAAAATAGCGGCTTAGAATGCGGTATTATGGTAGTTAATAGCCGTTGGTGGCTCTCATGGGGGCGCCCTCAGGAGGTTTTAAGTGGCGGTCTCGGGGCTGGTCTGGGCGTCCAGCCAGTCCAGATACCCAAGATTGCCGTCTTCCACGGCCAGGGACACCACACAGGGGCAGTCATAGCTGTGCAATTCCTTGACGCGTGCGATGAGGGCCGGAACATGGGCCTTGGAAGTCTTGGCGATGAGGACGGTTTCCTCGGCCTCCTCGATCTTGCCTTCCCAGCGATAGAGGGAGCGCATGCCGGGGATGATATTGGCACAGCCCGCGAGGCGTTCCTCCACCAGGGCGGAGGCAATCTTGCGCGCCTCGGCCTGCGATCCTGCGGTGATATAAATGAAACGAAACTCCATGACCTTTCTCCGGCCTTTCTCCGGCCCCTTTCTGATTCTTCTCTGATTTCTTCTTCGATTCTTCTCTAAGTTCCTCTTGGGGGCAAATCCGGCCCCTCAAAAGGCCGCATATTTCCATAATCGAGCTTCTAGCAACAGTTATCAAAATGATGTATCTACTTGCGATGCAAGCATAATTTTTCTTGGCCTGAGAACCATTCTCGCCTAGAGTGTAAAAAAGGGAACCGGTGCCGGCCTTTTTGATGCCGGATACGAAAAAATCACGAATTCCGCCGGGAAGGGAGGCAGCCCATGAACACGGCCCGCAACAGTGCCGCGCAGAGCGAACGCAAGGTGGTGCGGATTCATGCCCGTCCCACCCCGGCACAGCATGAATGGCTCGCGCGCGGCATGAAACAACCGGGCGGCAAGCTCCCTTTGTTCGACGCCAACGGCAAACGCATCGACCCCCGCACCATCCGCAGCTGTATTGACCAGGGATGGGCCGACCCGTGGTTTGCCAACCCGCTGAAGCCGGACTGGCTGGTATGCAAGATCACGCCGCTGGGACGGGAAATCCTGACCCGTAACGGCTAGAGTCTTTCTGGCCAATTCGCGGCAAAAAATCCACATATATAGAATCATGTAACATCTATAACTAATTGTTATAGATAAATAATATCCATGCGCTATTTGACGGGCGCCGTGCTGTCCATCCCCACCATGCGGTTGCGGATGAAGGGTGCGCATTTCTCTGCCGGAATCGGCCTTCCATAGATATAGCCCTGGGCGAAATCACAGTTCTGGTCGCGCAGATAAGCCAATTGTGCTTCCGTCTCCACACCTTCGGCCACCACCGCAATACTGAGGGAATGGGCCATGGCGAGCACGGCCTCTACCAGGGCCATATCCTGCAATGAGGCGGACAGGTCTGAAATAAAGGAACGGTCGATTTTGAGTACATCCACGGGAAAACTTTTCAGCACGTTGAGAGACGAATAGCCGGTGCCGAAATCATCCAGCGAAATAAAAAGCCCTTCTTTCCTGAGATCGTGCAGCGCCTTGATGGCGGATTCCATATGGCTTTGCAGAAACAGGCTCTCCGTGATCTCCAGGGTAAGGGCCGTTGGATCGATGCCGGCCTCCTTCATGGCCTCCACAACCATGCCCTTGAAGTCGGGATCGCGGCACTGGCGCGAGGAGACATTGACGGTCACGCGGATCGGCGGCAATTCCTCTTCCTGCCAAGACCTCGCCTGTTCACAGACGCTCTTGATCACCCATTTCCCAAGGGGCACGATTAATCCCGTTTCCTCGGCCAGGGGGATGAACTCACTGGGGGAAACGGCCTTGCCATCGTCCTGACTCTGACCAGCCCCTCTTGAGTGGTCCAGTTCGAATGTTAGTGCATGACCGGTTCTC
>CAYZWF010000062.1:0-6669 GCA_964482135.1 uncultured Rhodospirillaceae bacterium | reverse complement strand
GGACCCGCTGATTAAGAGTCAGCTGCTCTACCAACTGAGCTATGCGCCCATAAGGGAATGCCGGGCATATAACACCGGCCCCGTGCTTTGTCGAGATCAGGATTTTGTCGAGATTCCCCTTTTATTCCACCTGGCTGGCCCAGCGCCGGCCGATGCGCTGGTCGCGGTGTACATAGACCCCCATGATGATGCCGAACGAGAACATGAGCGTCAGCATGGCCGTGCCGCCATAGGACACCAGAGGCAACGGCACCCCCACCACGGGAATCAGCCCCGCCACCATGGCGATATTAATAAAGAAATAGAGGAAAAAGGTTGTGGTCAGGCCCAGCGCCGCCAGCCGCCCGAAATGGCTGCGCGACTGCAGGGCAATGGCAAACCCGTAGACTACCAGAAGCAGATACAGTCCGATCAGGCCAAGCCCGCCCACCAGGCCAAATTCTTCCGCCAACATGGTGAAAATAAAGTCGGTATGTTTTTCCGGCAGGAAATTAAGGTGGCTTTGCGACCCCTGAAGAAAGCCTTTGCCGAAAATCCCCCCCGACCCCAGCGCAATTTTCGACTGCATGATGTGATAGCCCGCGTCCAGAGGATCGGATTCGGGATCGAGAAATACCAGAATGCGCTTTTTCTGGTAGCCATGAAGGAACTGCCATGCCACGGGAATCACCGCCAGCGCACCGAAGAAAAGAAAGGCTAATTTCCAGAGCCGCACCCCGGCCAAAAGGAACAGCGCGCCGCCGCCAAAAAGCAGCAGGATCGCCGTGCCCAGATCGGGCTGGCGCAGCACCAGCCCCGCCGGCGCAAGGATCAGTGCCAGGGGCACAATAAGATAAGTGATCTTTCCTACATCCTCGAGATCGATACTGTGAAAATAGCGGGCCAGGGCGAGCACCAATGTCACTTTCATGATCTCCGAGGGCTGCAGCTGGAACAGGCCGAGATCGAGCCACCTTTGCGCACCCATGCCGGTGATGCCCATGATCTCCACCGCGGCGAGAAGAAACAGGGAGACAAAATAGAAAACATAGGCGTAGCGCAGCCAGAACCGTATATCCACGACAGCCACGGAAAGCAGAATCACCATCCCCACGGCGAACCGGATCACATGCCGCGTGGCCCAAGGCTCCCAGCTGCCATTGGCCGCGGAATACAACATGGCAAGCCCCACCGCGGCCACAAGACACAACAACAAAATCATGGACCAGCTCACCTGCCAGAACTTTTCCGACAGACGCATCTCAGAAGGATCAGAACGCCGAACCGCCATGCTCACTCACCCATCCCGCCGCGCCGGTTCATCCCCGGCTACGGCAGTTTGACCTTCCCCCCCGATCCGGCGCTGGGTCTCAAGAAGGATATCCCGGCCCAGGGGAGCGGCCACTTTCGAACCACCGCCGCCGTGCTCCACCACCACCGAAACCACAAAGCGTGGATTTTGATAAGGCGCGTAGCCGACGAACAACGCGTGGTCCCTTTCCTCCCAGGGCCGCTGCCGGTTTTTGAGAACACCCGATTCCCGCTCCCATTTGCTGATGCGCCGTACCTGCGCGGTACCCGTCTTGCCCCCCATCTCCTTCCCCTTTTCATTAATGCGAGCGCGGAAAGCCGTTCCCTGGGGGGTATTGGCCACCGCATCCATGCCTTTCTTGACAACCGCAAGAGAGGCCGAGGAAATACCAAGATCGGGAAAAGCGGGATCAGGACGCCGCAGCGCGGACTCCCCCTCCACAAGGTCATGGGTTACATGGGGCTCCACCGCGACACCACCATTGACGAGCCGGGCCGTCATGACCGCCAGTTGCAGAGGCGTGGAAAGCACGTATCCCTGGCCGATGCCGGCCAAAAGGGTTTCCCCCAACTGCCAGGACGATCCGATAACCGCCAGCTTCCAGTCACGGGTAGGTATCAGCCCGTCGCGTTCGGAGGGAATATCTATCCCCAGCTTGGTCCCCATCCCAAAGCGCCGTGCCATCTCGGAAATACGATCGATGCCGGTGCGCCGCGCCACCTCGTAGAAATAGACGTCACAGGACTGTTGCAGCGCCGACACCATGTCCACGGAGCCATGTCCTTTCTCCTTCCAGCAATGGAACCAGCTGTCGCCCAACTCCACATAACCTTCGCAGAGAAACCTTTGATCGGGGGTGATGATCCCGCCTTCGAGAGCAGCCAGGGCAACCATCATCTTGAAGGTGGAGCCGGGTGCGTATTGCCCGGAAATAGACTTGTTGACAAGCGGGCTCCTTGAGTTGGAAACCAGATTGCGCCAGGTCTCTTCACTCAATCCCTTATTAAAAGCGTTGGGATCAAAGCCAGGCGTAGAGACCAGAGCCAAAACTTCCCCACTCAGCGTATCCATGACCACGGCGGAGGCGCTCAAGCCCTCCAGCCGATGGACAATGTAATCCTGGAGTCCGGAATCGATGGTCAGAACAAGCTCTTGTCCCGACTGTCCCTCGTTCCGCTCCAACTCCCTGATGACCCGGCCCAGGGCATCCACTTCGATATGGCTGCTTCCCGCCTTGCCCCGCAGTGCAAGATCATAGGTTTTTTCCACACCGTTCTTGCCGATGCGGAACCCCGGAAACTTCAACAGAGGATCGGCGCCCTGCTCTTCCTCCGACGCCGCGGCCACATAACCCAGCACATGCCCCGCGGCCTCGGCAAAGGGGTAATAGCGGCTTTGTCCCACCTCGATGGAAACCCCGGGCAGGGACGGCGCGTTGACCTCGATTCTGGCCACGTCATCCCAATCCAGATTCTCCTTGATGGTGACGGGAACGAAACTGCGCTTGCGTCTGATTTCACGCAGGATACGCCGCCGTTCGCGCTCGGAAATAGGCAGCACGTTTTCCAGCGAGGAAAGGGTCGCCCCAAGATCCGGAGTCAGCTCCGAAACAAGAACCGCGCGGTAATTAGGCTGGTTAAGGGCAATGGGCACGCCGTGGCGGTCGACGATGCGCCCCCGTGGCGGCGGCAACAGGCGCAGGCTGATACGGTTGTCCTCCGCCAGCATGGTGTAGCGGTCAGCTTCGGTTATCTGAAGATAATAGAGGCGTCCCACAAGAGCAGAGAACAGCAAGGCCTGTCCTCCTCCCAGCAATGCCGCGCGACGCGAAAATCCCTCTACCCGGGCATGCTCACGCTGCATCTCATGACTGCCGCAGGAAGGCCTGCTGGGCGCGGAAGAAAAGCCACACGAAACAGGGGAACAAAGAGAGGGTCAGGAAAACCTGGAAAGCCACCCCCGATGGGCTGATGAGTGTCATGCTCAACAGCGAAGTAACCCCCCAAACCAGGGCCTGGGAGCCGACGGCCACGAGCATGAATTCCCACCACATGACCACAAACGAATTACCGATGAAGAACCGCCGCCGGGAAACAACGGTCACGCGAACCAACAGGAAGACAAGGGCAAACGCCCCCAGCGGCGTTCCGGAAAGAATATCCTGGAAAAGACCGGCGCCGAAAACCGCAACCGACGGCATCAGGTCGGGCCGGAAGATAGACCAGTAATAGACGGCCATCAGGGAAAGCACCGGCGACACCGCCCCGAAGGAGGGAATCTGCATGGGCAGGACACTGATCACCGCCAGAAGAAGAGTTATGGCCATGGGCGTAAGGCTGCGGGCCACAAGTTCAAGCCGGCTCCAGAGCATCAGGGCTTAACCTCTTCCCCACCGGAGCCACGCGCCATGGGTAAAAAACCGTCGAGACCGAATTCCACTGCCCGCACATATTCCATGCGGCTCATATCCACAAAAGGCTGGATACGGATGTCGCCCTCGGCGACGGAAATTACCTGGCCCACGGGAAGCCCCGGCGGAAAGGCTCCGCCACGTCCCGACGTCACGATGCGTTCGCCCACCAAGACCCTGGCAACCGAGGACAGATGAGCAAGCTGGGGCCGGTCGGAATTATCCCCGGCAAGAATAGCCCGGAACTGGGAAGTCTCGGTGACCACGGGAATACGCGAGTTGATATCCGTAATCAGGAGAATGCGCGACGATCGCTGGCCGACGCCGCCGACCCGACCCACAAGCCCGTCCCCGGTTACGGCGATCTGGCCTTCCCGGATTCCGTCACGGCTCCCTGAGTTAATAAGCATACTGCGGACAAAGGCTCCGCCGGAATCAGAAATCACCCGGGCCGAAATAAAGCTCAGCGCCGAAGACGGCACGAAGTTGAGCAGTTTCTGTAATTCCCGGTTTTCCGTCTCCAGCTGAAGCGCCACGTTGCGCCAGCGCTTGAGACGGTTGTTTTGCTGTTTTAGGAGAGTATTTTCCCGGTCGAGAGCAATCAGCCCCTGCACCCGGTCAACCGTCTGGGAAATGGTGGCCGCCGGACGGGACAGGGCATCGAGAATAGGCGCCACCGCATCAACGGCCGCGATACGGGCCTGTTCCACGAAACGTACCTCCGCGCGGCCCACCACCATCAGACCCAGCGCAGTCCCCACGAGAGCGAGAAAAGTAAAGCGCTGGACCAGAACCTTAAAAGGCGCGGTCAGGCGTAATACGGAATTTGCCCGGCTCTTAAACATTTCTTTTCCCCGTGCCCGTGAAAGAGAGCGGAAAAGCGAGGCAGTGGATCGAAAGTCTAGCCTCTAAAGTGTCCACCTATTCAATTATTATATAAAGAAATCAAGGAACAATGAAGAAATCCATAACACAGGCTAATACATGTTGATGAGCACGCTCTTCAGTGCTTTCAGGTTCTCGAGACAGCGCCCGGTTCCCAGCACCACGCAGGACAGAGGATCCTCGGCGATGGAAACCGGCAGCCCGGTGGCATGGCGCAGGGTGTAATCGAGATTACCCAACAGCGCCCCACCCCCGGTCAGCACGATGCCCTTGTCGACGATATCGGCGGCCAGTTCCGGCGCGGTATGCTCCAGCGCCACCTTCACCGCCTCGATGATGGACCCCACCGGTTCCGACAGGGCTTCGGCGATCTGGCGCTGGTTGATGGATAATTTCTTGGGCACGCCGTTCATCAGGTCGCGGCCTCTTATCTCGGCCTTTCCGCCGTCGCCGCTTTCGGGCGGACAGGCGGTGCCGATATCCTTCTTGATGCGTTCGGCGGTGGCTTCACCCACCAGAAGATTATGATGACGCCGGATATAGGCGATAATGGCTTCGTCCATCCTGTCGCCGCCGACGCGCACGGAGCGTGAATAAACGATGCCACCCAGGCACAGCACCGCCACCTCGGTGGTGCCGCCACCCACGTCCACCACCATGGAGCCGGTGGGCTCGGTCACCGGCAGACCGGCGCCGATGGCCGCCGCCATGGGTTCCTCGACAAGAAAAACCCTGCGCGCGCCCGCGGCCTCTGCGGATTCCTGAATGGCGCGGCGTTCCACCCCCGTGGAGCCCGAGGGCACACAGACGATCACCTGCGGACTGGCGAAGCTGCGCCGGTTGTGAACCTTGCGGATGAAGTGCTTGATCATTTCCTCGGCGACATCGAAATCGGCGATGACGCCGTCGCGAAGGGGGCGGATGGCCTGGATGTTGCCGGGCGTGCGGCCCAGCATCAACTTGGCCTCATCACCCACGGCCAGCACATTTTTCTTGCCCTTGACCTCGGCATCGGCAATAGCGACCACGGACGGCTCGTTGAGAACGATCCCCTGTCCCTTCACATAGACAAGAGTATTCGCCGTCCCCAGATCAATGGCCATGTCCGCAGAAAACAGCCCCAATAATCTCGAAAACATCTTTACCTCATTCTCCCAGCTGTGCCGTCACAAGTAAGTTCCCACAAAGCCATTCTTGCCCCGCGGATTCAAGCGGAAAGTGCCGCCGGAGCTGATTTTTCACGTTTAACGATGAGTTTGTTGAGCGCCTTCACATAGGCCCGCGCCGAGGCAACCATGGTGTCCACGTCGGCGCCCTGGCCGTTAACCGATTTGCCCTTTTCTTCCAACCGCACCGTCACCTCGGCCTGGGCGTCGGTGCCCTTAGTCACAGCATGCACCTGATAGAGCTGCAGCGTGGCCTCATGGGGGAACAGCTTGCGGATGGCCTGGAAGGTGGCGTCCACGGGGCCGTCGCCGGTGGCCTCGGCGGCTTTGACCTCGCCGTCGATTTCCAGCTCCATGGTCGCCTTCTGGGGGCCGGTTGAGCCACAGATAACCTGCAACGAGACAAACTTGATGCGCTGGTCGCCGCTCACCACCTGGTCATCCACCAGGGCGATGATGTCTTCCTCGAAGATATCCTTCTTGCGGTCGGCCAGTTCCTTGAAACGGGCGAAGACCTCCTGCACGGCGTTATCACCCAGGTCGAAGCCCATTTCCTTGAGCTTCTCGATGAAGGCGTGGCGTCCCGAATGCTTGCCCAGGACCAGCTTCGACTGGGTCAGGCCCACCGATTCCGGGGTCATGATTTCATAGGTGCCGGCATGTTTGAGCATACCGTCCTGATGAATCCCGGCCTCATGGGCAAAGGCGTTGGCGCCGACGATGGCCTTGTTGGGCTGGACCACGAAACCGGTAATGGTGGACACCAGATGCGAGGCCCGCGTGATCAACTCGGTGTTAACGCCGGTGGTCAGGGGCAGGATGTCACTGCGGGTGCGCAGGGCCATGACGATCTCTTCCATGGCCGCGTTTCCGGCGCGCTCGCCGAGCCCGTTTATGGTGCATTCCACCTGGCGGGC
>CAYZWF010000061.1:0-6964 GCA_964482135.1 uncultured Rhodospirillaceae bacterium | reverse complement strand
CATGCGGTTCGGGATAACGCGCTACGTCGGGAACCTCCGTGGCGGAGATAAAACGGCTGGGGTTTCTCGGCGCCGGACCCATGGCGCGGGCTCATGGTGCGGCGGCGCTGGCGCTGGGAGCCGAGATCGTGGCCGTATGCACGGCCCGCGAAGACTCGCCCAACTGGGATGAATTCCGCAAGATTGCGCCCCAGGCCCGGCATATGACCGATGGCGAGGTGCTGGTGGCCGATGATGCGGTTGACGCCGTGGTGGCTTGTCTTCCCTGGAACCTGATGCCGCAATGGGCGGCGCGGCTGATGAAAACATCCAAGCCGGTGCTCATGGAAAAGCCCATCGGTTTCGATGCCGACGAGGCCCGGACACAGGCGAACGCGGCGAGCGCGACCCTTGGCAACAAGCTGGTGGGATATAACCGGCGATTTTACGGGACCACGGCCCGCTTGCGCGACCGCGTGAAGCAGGGTGGACTGAAGACCGTCCGCGTGGTGATTTCAGAATCCGTTGAAAGCCAGGTGGAAAGGCATGGCCGGGATATCATCCCCCATCTCATCTCGTTTTGTTCGGCCCATACCCTCGATCTGATGTTGCATATTTTAGGCCCCCTGCGTTCCGTGGCGCTGGCCTCTTTCCCGGAAAAGGGCGAAGCCGCGCCGTTTGTCTCGTTTAACGGTGTGCTGGCTACGGCTGAGGGCATTGCGGTGACGCTATCGCTTAATGCCGACGATCCCGTGAATACCGGGGTGAGGTGCCTGTTCGATGACGGCACGGCCTGGGATCTGTCGCCGCTGGAGACCCTGACTGTTTACAACGGCCTGGATGTTCAGCCCCCCACGCCACAGGAAAACATCCGGCGTTACAGCCCCCGTGTGGAGGCCCGGCATGAAGTGGATGCCAGTTTTAAGCCCGGCTTTCACGGCCAGATGGCGGCCTTTCTGTCGGGGGATTACGGGCTGGGCGCCACGGTGGATGACGCCGTGGCCGTTCTTGATTTGATTGCCTCCCTGGAGGCGGCTGCCGAGTCCTGGTCCCAGGATGGCGTCGGCGACAGCGAAACTTTGGAGAAGTGAATGCTCGAAGATCGTGACTCCTTTATGAAGCACCGCAAGGACCAGGAGAAAGAACATCTCTCCCATTTCGACGCCGTCAGGGATGCGCTGACCAGTCTGCTTGCGGTGGAAATGAATATTACCGAGCTCTGTAACCGGGTGTGTTCTTTCTGTCCCCGCGTCGATCCCGAGGTTTATCCCAATCGCAACCTTTCCATGGACCTGGATATTTCCCGCAAGATTGCCTCGGACCTCGCGGCATTTGGATATTGCGGACGCATAACGTTTTCGGGATTCGGCGAATCCCTCCTCAACAAGGAATTCGCGGAACATATCCGCATCTTCAGAGCAGCCCTGCCGGAGAATGGTATCGAGACCAATACCAACGGCGACAAGCTAACCGTGGAGATTCTCCATGACCTTTATGGCGCCGGCATTACGGGACTCTACGTGAATCTCTATGACAGCCCCGATCAGGCCCGGCATTTCGAGGAGATGTTCGCCGAAGCCGGGATAGGCGAAGATAAATACAAGCTGCGGCCCCACTGGCCCGGCGGCGCCGAGGATTTCGGCATGACCCTCAACAACCGCGGCGGCACCATGAAAAATCCCGATCTGAGGCTGACGCCGCTCGATCACAGCGTCGCGGCAAAGTGCCATTACCCCTTTTACAAGATGTTCGTGGATTGGAACGGCGACGTGCTTTTTTGTTCCAACGACTGGCGCCGCAAGATCGTGGTGGGAAACGTTCTGAAGAACTCCATCGACGACATATGGATGTCGGAGAAAATGCGTGACATCCGCCTGAGTCTGGGGCGCGGCGACCGTGATTTCGTCCCCTGTAGCCAGTGTGATGTACAGGGTGTCTTGCATGGAGGGTCGAGCTTCGACCTGTTGATGTCTTATTACGCCAAGTCTGAAAATGACGCCGTTGAGTCGGCGAGGGACAAGGCTGCGGGATAAGCGGGCGGATATTTTTTCGATGAACAAAGAGCGGCCCAGAAATATCCTGTTTTTCCTCTCGCCACGGTTCGTGGATTTCGACACCTATCTGCCCACGGCCATGGAACTGGCCGCGGCGCGGCCGGAATGGCGCATCCGTTTCGTGGTTTTTCATGAACAGAATTACCGGGCCATACTCGCCAATCACACCATGATGGCCGGTCTTGATCATTGCGGCAGCATTCATTCCCTGGGCGGCGGTGACGGCGGGAGAATGGTGAAAACCTGGCGGCGGCTTAGGGGATTTGCCGCCATCGCGGGATGGATTCTGCGTCATGGCCAGCCCGTTCTTTTTTCGTCCAGGTCTTTCAGCAACAGCCCCTACACTCTGTTCGCCATCCTTGCCCGGCTGCGGGGCGGTAACAGCTATCTTCTCTGGAAGCGCCGCAGCACCGACGAGGTCCACAGGATCATGTTCCAGGTGCGTGAAGCGCCGGAAAAACAACCGGTTTCGTTTCTGGCGCGCATACTGGGCCGGGATCAGGACGCCGTCATCCATTACCACGACCAGCAGAAGGAGACCCTGGATCAGGCCTCCCACTTCGGACGCGTCTATGACGTCCCCTGGCTGCGCATCGGCATGCCCCACCATTTTCCGGCCTGGAGGCGCTTCATCGGTGAGCAGATCGAAGTGGAGCGCGCCCGGCTTGCCCGGGAGGGCGTGCCGCGGGATGCGGAAATTTATACTCTGTTCGCCGCCAAATCGGGAAGCAGCGGTAATCTTGGGCTGCCCGGAGCCATTGAGCGATCATTCAAGATCATTGTCACGGCCCTGACGAGGCTTCGTCCCGACGCCGTGATTCTGATCCGCGCCCATCCCCAGGCCGTGGAGGAGCCCTATATCGCCGAAGTGCTCGCATCCCTGGGGCCGGAGAAAGCACATCTGAGCCTTGCCCATCCGGAAGTGCTGTTGGCTCTGTCGCGTCGGTGTATCGCCAATAACCCCACCAACGTCCTGTTTACGGGGTTTTGCGGTAAAGCCATTGATTGCAGCGAATACCCCGATTTCCATTTCAAGGAACATGGCGAGGTGTCGCTGGCCCACGGATACGGCCCTCTCTACATCAATCCCCTGGCCAAGGATTTCGACTCCCAGATGGCCCGGGCGCTTGAAGACGATTCCCTGTTCGAAGCCCCGGAACTGATAGAAAAACGGGAGCGTCTTCACCACAACAACCCGCCCCGTTTCGAGGCGCTTCTGGACCTTTTGGAGGGAGCCCTTCCGTTGCGGGAGGCCACTGTGACGACCCAGAAAATTTAATCACGTGAAGAAAGGGGAGGGAATGAACAAGGAATCCATACGAAATTTTATTGCTCTCGACTCCCATGAGATAGCGGCTTGCAACATGCTTTCTCATTCCATCAACCACCGTACCAGCCGTTGAGGATAAGTCATGAATGACATTCCAACAATTTATGTGGGTTACGACCCAAGAGAAGACGAGCCCTATGAGGTGTTAAAATATACGGCGCTCAAACATGCGTCGGGACCGCTGAATGTGTATCCCATTAAACAGGACCTGATGCGGCGAATTGGTTTGTATCGCCGTGCGTGGCAGCTCGGCAGTTCGTCATTGCCGAGACCAAGTAATGAGTCTGATATCCAGCACCGCGATATATTTGACGGCAGGCCTTTCGCCACCGATTTCTCGTTTTCGCGGTTCCTGACCCCGTTTTTGCACAGGCTCGAAGGTTGGGCGCTGTTCATGGACTGTGACATGTATTTCAGATCCGATCCTTTGGAGTTGTTTGAGAAATACAATGATCCAAAATACGCGGTTTATTGCGTGAAGCATGACCATACCCAGGCTTCGGAAGAAACTCATAAGATGTATGGAAACGAACAATACCAATTCCCGCGCAAGAACTGGTCGTCCGTCGTCATGTTTAACTGCGGCCATGAGGGGCACCATAATTTTACGGTTGATGATGTCAGCACGAAGTCAGGACGCTGGCTGCATAACTTTAAATGGCTGGACGATGATGTCATTGGCGATTTGCCGGAAGAGTGGAACTGGCTGGATGGCCATTCTTCGGCTGATATCGATGCGAAGAATGTTCATTTCACCAGAGGCGGCCCCTGGTTCAGAGGCCAGATATGGGAGCCTCTCGATGATGCATCCGAGGCATATGCTCAAGATTGGGAAGCATTGAGAGACGAAATGAACGCGAGCAATAGCTAAGGACCTGTCCTTCATATTGCCTAAAGGCGTGGTGAATTTTTTCTTTCGCCACCGCCGATTCATGAGTCTCCATAACCAGAGAAGCAAGACCATGACCGATACCCAAATCTTCCTCAGGCATGCCGCCGAGGTCTGTGGCCGCATCGACGCCGAGGCCGTGGAACGGCTGGTGCAGGAACTCAAAGCCCTGCGCGAGCGGGGCGGGCGGCTGTTCATCACCGGCGTCGGCGGCTCGGCGGCCAATGCCAGCCATGCGGTGAACGATTTCCGCAAGCTCTGTGGCATCGAGGCCTATGCCCCCACCGATAACGTGTCGGAATTGACCGCGCGCACCAACGACGAGGGCTGGGAAACGGTCTTCGCCGGTTTCCTCGAGGTCAGTCAGGCCAACGACAAGGATGCGGTCTTGGTGTTCTCGGTAGGCGGCGGCAATGCCGAAAAAAACGTCTCGGTGAACATTATCCGCGTGCTCGAGGAAGCCAAGAAGCGGAACATGAAAATCTTCGGCATCGTCGGCCGCGATGGCGGCTACACCAAACAGGTGGGTGACGAGGTGGTGGTGGTGCCGACGGTGGATCCGGGTCTGGTGACGCCGCTGACGGAGGCCTTCCAGGCCGTGGTCTGGCACGGCATCGTCAGCCATGACGACCTTCAGATAAGGGACACCAAGTGGTAGGGCGCTCTTCTTGATGACGGACGCGGACACGCGCCGGGCGGTATTTCTCGACCGCGACGGCGTCATCAACCGTTCCGACGTGCGCGAGGGCAAACCCTTTGCGCCGTTGCGCGTGGAGGAGTTCGATATCCTGCCCGGCGTGGCTGAAGCTGTCGGTGATCTCAAGGCGGCCGGGTTTCTGGTTATCGTCACCACCAACCAGAAGGATATCGGCGAAGGCCTGGCCAGTATGGACGTACTGGAGGCCATGCACGACAAGCTCCGCGCCGAGGTTGCGGTGGATGATATCTGCGTATGCACCTGCGGCGACCATTGCCGCCGCTATAAGCCCAACCCCGGCATGTTGCTGGACGCGGCGCGGCAATGGGATATCGACCTTGCCGCCAGTATCATGGTGGGCGACCGCTGGCGCGATGTGGACGCCGGCAAGGCCGCCGACTGTCTCACTTATTTCATCGACTGCGGCTATGCCGAGTCACTCAACCACGCTCCGGACCATACCGTCTCGGACTTGCCCGAGGCGGTGCGCCATATTCTCAAAGCCTTACCTGTTTGAATGGGGGCCAGCATGACAAGAACCGATAGTCTGAACGTGAAGATATTCGCCGACGGAGCCGATCTCGACGGCATCCGGAAATTGGCGCAGAACCCGCTTATCAAGGGGTTCACCACCAATCCCACGCTGATGCGCAAGGACGGGATCAGCGATTACGCGGCCTTTGCCAAGGACATGCTGGACGTGATCGACGGCGCCCCGGTCAGCTTCGAGGTCTTTGCCGATGAATTCGACGAGATGGAGGCGCAAGCCCTGGAGATCGCCTCCTGGGGCGACAACGTCTATGTGAAAATCCCCATCACCAACACCAGGGGCGAATCTTCCGTGCCGCTGGTAGCGCGGCTCTCGGCGCAGAAGGTCCAGGTCAATGTCACCGCCATGATGACGCTCGATCAGGTGCGCCATGTGGCCGAAGCGCTGCACGCGGAAACGCCGGCCGTGGTCTCGGTGTTTGCCGGGCGCATCGCCGATACCGGCCTCGATCCGGTGCCCCTGATGCGCGAAGCGGTGGGTGTTCTCGAAAGCAGGCCCAAGGCTGAATTGCTGTGGGCGAGCCCGCGTGAGCTGCTGAATATCTTCCACGCCGACGAGGTGGGCTGTCACATCATCACCGTGACCCATGACCTGTTGGGTAAGCTCTCCGGCGTAGGCAAGAATCTCGACCAGTTCAGCCTCGAGACCGTGAAGATGTTCTATGACGATGCCAGCGCTGCCGGCTATACCATCGCCACCGACAAGAAAGCCGCCGCTTCCGGTTAGGCAAAAACTGAATTCAGAACGGAGAAGATACCTTTGTTTAAGAACGTACTCGTTACCGGCGGCGCCGGATATGTGGGCAACCTTCTGGTGCCGCAGCTTCTTGAGGACGGCCATAATGTGACCGTCTTCGACATCATGTATTTCGGCAAGGACACCCTGCCGCTGGATCATCCCAATTTGACGGTGATCGAGGGCGATATCCGCGACACTGCGAAACTGGGGAAAGCGTGCCAGGGCATGGATGCGGTGATCCACCTGGCCTGTATTTCCAACGATCCCAGTTTCGAACTGGATGAGAGCCTCTCCACCTCCATCAATTATGACTGTTTCGAGCCCATGGTGGTGGCCGCCAAGGAAGCCGGCGTTAAACGCTTTGTCTATGCCTCCACCAGCTCCGTCTACGGCGTTTCCGACGCCCCGGAGGTGCGCGAAGACCACCCCCTGGTGCCGCTCACCCATTACAACCGCTTCAAGGGTATGTGCGAGCCGCTGTTGTTCAAGCATCAGGGCCCGGACTTCACCTGCGTTACCATCCGTCCCTCCACTGTTTGCGGCTATTCCCCGCGTACGCGTCTCGATCTGACGGTGAACATCCTCACCAATCATGCGGTGAACAAGGACAAGATCACGGTCTTCGGCGGTGATCAATACCGGCCCAACCTCCACATCAAGGACATGGTGCGGCTCTATCAGACCATGCTGGCCCTGCCGCCTGAGAAGATCGCGGGCGAGACCTTCA
>CAYZWF010000060.1:0-8183 GCA_964482135.1 uncultured Rhodospirillaceae bacterium | reverse complement strand
CGACCCCCGCATTACGAATGCGATGCTCTACCAACTGAGCTAAGGCGGCGTTGCCTCGCGGCATATGGCCAAACCGGCGGGCGCGACCTTACCCGTTACCGGTGAGGGTCTCAAGCCTGTGAGTTTAGAGCGGTTCAGGGCTGATAGGAACCGCCATGGCCGGGAACAGCGGCGCGGTGGTGGCCGCGGCAAGGTGGGACCTCTCGGCACCGGGAAGCCGCCATTCCAGAGTAGCAAAGGCGCCGCACTGGCCACAGAGCGAGGCCCAGGTTTGCGCCGCCGCGCCGCAATGGTTGCACACCCAGGCGCTATCGGGGCCCGCCTGGGCGGCTTCGTCGCGCCATTCCCGGGCCCGGCTGGGGTTCCCGTTACCGCGCTCTTCGAGCTCCGCCAGCATGAGACAGACGCGCCGCGAGGGCGCCCGCCCGCCGGCGATGATTCCCAGATGGGAGCGCGCTCCCCCCCACAAACCGGCGTCCAGCGCGGCTTGGCCCAGGGCCAGCTTGCTCTCGGGATGGCTGGCGTTTAAAGCGGTGAGTTTTTTCAGCCGCCGCATCCGTTTCAGCGGGTCGTCGCCCCCGTCCATGGTAGCGTAAGCCGTTGCCAGCTCGGGATGGGGCGCCTTGCGCCAGAGCTTTTGCAGGACGTTACGGGCGCGGCGCCCACGCCCGGAGCGGCACAACAGGTCCGCCAGATGCACCGCCGCCGCCGTCAGATCGGGATCCTGTTTCAAGGCCCGTTCGGCCAGGCTCAGGGCGAGAACAGAGTGCCCCGCGGCGTGCGCTGCGCGTGATTGTTCGAGAAGCAGGATGGCGCGCCAGGGTCCGAACATATGGTCGGGCATGGTTTTGTGGCGGCGCGCCTGTTTGAGAGTTTCCTCGGCCTGTTCCCATTTCCCCGACCGGGTCTGGAGGTCGAACAGCGCCGTGGCCACCCAGGGGGTCTTGGGGTGCAGATCGCGGGCTTTCTCGATCAAGCCGCGGGCCTCGTCCTCGCGGCCCGCGCGCATGGCCTGGCCAATCAGGCCGCGCAACCCCAGAAACGCCGTCTCCGGCTTGTCCAGCATGGCGTTGAAAAACGGGGCGGCCACCTCTTCCTCGCCACGAAGCTGGGCCGCCTGAGCCGAAAGCAGCAGGGTCAGGGTGGGGTCGGCACGAAGCGCGGTGGCCTTGTCGGCATGGCGCTGGGTTTCCCGCGCATCGCCGGCGGCGGCGGCGAGAATCCCCTGGGTCAGGGCGTGGGCGCCACGGCGGTGGCGGCTTTCGCGGCGGCGCGCGGCAAGAAAACGGGGCACTCGCCGCAGCCCCCACCACAGGCGATAGGCCAGCGCGGCGAGAATGCTTACCCCCGCCACCAGCGCCACCAGCATCGACACCGCCATGTTGATGCGGTAGCCCCCCCATTCGATTTGCACCACACCGGGATGGTCGGCAAGCCAGGTAGCCGCGGCGATTACCGCCGCCAGCAGGGCAATCAGGTACAGGGTGCGGATCACCCTCCCGCCCCTTTCTCGGCGCCAGGAGCCTGCCGCGCTTCATCACGCGCCAGAATCGCCGTGACCCGGCGCGAAATCCCGGCCAGGCTTTGCTCGGCGGCGAGACGGGCCCGCGCCCCGGCCAGCCACGACGCAGCCATGTGCGCCGACTTGCCCTGAAGGGTTTCCATCTCAGCCACGGCGGTTTTTAAATCCCCCGCAGCCAGAGCGGCTTCGGCGCGGGCCGTCACGGCTTCCGCCGAGGAACCGGCAACTCCGGCCCCGGTACGGCGGATCGAGATCAGCGAGCCGAGACGTCCGCGCAGCGTGGTAATCCAGTTCTCGCCCTCAAGGGGCGCGGTTTCGGCGCTGTCTGTAATATCCGCGGCCATCAGGCGCGGCGTCAGGCCACTCAGTTCCCGGCCCAGCGATTCAAGAGTGGGGATGCCGTCCTCGGCGTAGGGTTCAAGCGCCGCCAGCGCCACGTCCAGGGAGCCGCCGCCCGCATCCCTGTCCCCCGGGAGCGCCGCCAGCGTTTCCCGCAGCGCGGAAAGTTCGGCGGCAAACGGTCTCGCCGTACGCAGTGCGGCGCGCAGTTCGGCCCCGGCCACCACCAGGGCCCAGCCTGCCTCATGGGAAATCTCGGCCTGTTGCAGACGCGATTCGAGCTCGACCATGCGGTCCATGAGCGCGGCCAGAGTAGACTCCACGGATTCCAGGGCGCGGACCATCGCGGGATCGGGCGTTGTTTCTCCAGACGTGGGAAAAGGCCTGTTTTCGAGGGAGGCAAGTCCCGCTTCAAGCGCCGCCATGCGGCGCTCCGTCTCATCGCGGCGGAGAGTGTCCCCGGCCAGGGGTTCGGTGGGAATTTTGGCGACGGGCGCGGTGGGGATTTTGGCGGCGGGCGCGGTGCGGGTTCCGGCGGGAAAACGGATGTCCATGGATTCCTGAAGGGAGGCGGACTGCCGCAATCCCCAGATCACCACGGTAAGGGTCATCAATAACAGCACCAGAACCATGGCCCATCCCGATAAAAGCCGGCGCTTGCGCGATGCGGTCCTGGCGGGCTGTGCTCCCTCGGGCCGGCTTTCCTCCTGCTTTTCCAGGTTGTCCTGAAAAGAAGCGGCAGGTTTTTTCTTTTTGGCGGGTGGCTTGCCGCCGCCGCGTGTGGCCATGGGAGTCCTTCCTTTTCTATCGTTACGCTTTTCTCGCGTTACGCGCCGTCGCGGCCGGCGTCGAGAGCCGCCAGAAGCGATTCCTGGTCGGGCCGCGCGGCAACAACCATGGCCCGCCACGGTAAGGAACTCAGGGCGTCAGCCACCGCCGGGCTCAGGGCATAAGCGGTCACCCCTTCGCAGGCCGAGGCAAGACCGGCATCAAGCACAAGCGTAACAAAGGCGGCGGCGGTTCGGGGAGAAAAAAACAGGGCGAGATCAAGGTTCCCCGCCTCCAGGCCGTCTTTGGCCGGTGGCGGCAATTCGGTCGCCGCTTGCGCCTCGTAGAGGGCTTCGCGCAGCACCGTGAATCCCTTTTCCCGCAGGCCTCCGGCAAGGTCGCCGGCGAGCCGGGTGCCCGCCGCGTGATAGAGGGCGCCGGATTTCGGGTCGAGATTTTCGCAAACCAGCCGCGCCAGGTCTTCCACATCACCGCCGGCGCTTTTTACATCCCCAAAGCCCAAGCCCGTGGCGCTGCGCGCGGAGGCGTCGCCCACTGCATAAACCGGCAGATTCCGAATTTGGGTGGCCGCCGCCAAAGCCCGCGCGCCGTTGGCGCTGGTCAGCAGCAGGGCCTGAACGCCATCCAGCTGGGGGGCTGCCCCGGCGCGGCTGTGAATGGTGAGCAGGGGCGCCAGAACCGGGGTCAGGCCCCGCCGCCGCAATTCGTCCGCCAGTTCCCCGGCGTCTTCCAAAGGCCGGGTGATGAGCGCCCGCATGGTCTCAGTCTCCTCCAGAAGAATCGCTCTCAAGGAATCCGGGTCCGGCCTCGCGCAGCAGTTCCTCCCCGGCCTGGGTGCCCAGCTCCTGTGCCTGGGCAACCCCGTCACAATGGGAAAGGCGGTGTTCCGCCCGAATCAGGCGGCTGCCGTCGGGGCGGGCCACCAGCCCACGCAGGCGCAAACCCCCACCGCCCTCGTATTCGGCCAGGGCCGCGATGGGGGTGCGGCAGGAGCCGTCCAGCGCCGTCAGCAACGCGCGTTCGGCGGCGACGCAAATCTCGCTCTGGGAATGGTTGAGGGGCGACAGCAGGTCCCGGGTGGCGGTGTCGTCGGCGCGGCATTCGATGCCGATGGCGCCCTGGGCCACGGCGGGCAGCATGTGGTCCGCCCCGAGCACGGCGGTGGCGCAGGAGTCCAGCCCCAGCCGTTTCAGGCCCGCCAGAGCAAGAAGAGTGGCGGCGGCCACGCCCTCCTCGATCTTCTTGAGCCGGGTCTGGACGTTGCCGCGCAGGGTTTCCACCTTGAGATCGGGGCGCAGGTGCAGAATCTGGGCCGCCCGGCGCAGACTCGCGGTTCCCACCACCGCGCCGGGGGGCAGGTCTTCGATACTGTCGGCCTGGTTGGAGATAAAGGCGTCGCGCGGATCCTCGCGGGGTAGAATACAGGTGATGGCGAGCCCGTCGGGAAAAAAGGTGGGCACGTCCTTCATGGAGTGCACCGCTATATGGATATGCTCCTCACTGAGTGCTTCCTCGATCTCCTTGGTGAACAGCCCCTTGCCGCCGATATCGGCCAGGGGCCGGTCGAGGAACTGGTCGCCGGAAGTCTTGATGACGGCGATCTCCACCGCGCCGGATTCGGCGAGATGGGGGTGGGCGCCGGCGAGCAGATCGCGCACCATTTCCGCCTGAGCCAGCGCCAGGGGCGAGCCGCGGGTGCCGATACGTAAACACGGGGTCGTTGTCATGGTCCCTGTGTAGCGCCACCGGCGCGGTTGTTAAAGTGCTTCCTTGAGGTCTCTTTACGGTCGGGGCTGGTTTCAGGGGACACAAAAGGGATAATGGGAGGATATCTTCGCATTTCCCCGCGCCGTCTTCCACACGGCCCCACCCTGTTTCGCCATCACCCATGATCGTTCTCGGCATAGAAACCAGTTGCGATGAAACCGCCGCCGCGGTGGTGGACGACGAGCGCCATATCCTGGGTGAGGCGCTGTTGTCGCAGACCGAGGAGCACCGCCCCTATGGCGGCGTGGTGCCGGAAATCGCCGCGCGTTCCCATCTCGACCATATAGACGCCCTGGTGGCACAGGCCATGGACCAGGCCGGAATCGGCTATGACGGCCTTGATGGGGTTGCCGTCACGGGCGGGCCGGGCCTGATCGGCGGGGTCATCGTCGGCGTCATGTGCGCCAAGGCCATCGCCCTGGCGGCGGGGAAACCCTTCCTCGCCGTCAATCATCTGGAGGGGCATGCGCTTTCGGCGCGGCTGGTGGAGGAGGTGGACTTCCCCTATCTGCTGTTGCTGGTTTCGGGCGGCCATTGCCAGATTCTCGTGGTCGAAGAGGTGGGAAATTATCACCGGCTGGGCGGCACCATGGACGACGCCGCCGGCGAGGCCTTCGACAAAACGGCGAAAGTGCTGGGGCTGGGCTATCCCGGCGGACCGGCGGTGGAAGCAGCGGCCCGCGAGGGCAATCCTGAGCGTTTTGACCTGCCGCGACCGCTTATCCGCAGGAAAGGGTGCGACTTTTCCTTTTCCGGGCTCAAGACAGCGGTGCGCCGCATGGCCGACGGATTCGGCGAAAATGGCGCGGCCGATCCCCAGGACGTGGCCGATTTGTGCGCCGGGTTCCAGGCCGCCGTGGGCGACGTGCTGGTGGACCGCTGCCGCAACGCCATTAAACCGTTCCGGGACCGTAACAACGGCGGAGGGAGCCTGGTGCTGGCCGGAGGCGTGGCGGCCAACGGCTATCTCCGTGGGCGGCTGGAAACCTTGGCCGGGGAGCAAGGCCTGCGCCTGTTCTGTCCGCCGCCGGGACTGTGCACCGACAATGGGGCCATGATCGCCTGGGCCGGGGTGGAACGGCTGAAGCGCGGCATGACCGACGATCTCGATTTTGCTCCGCGCCCGCGCTGGCCCCTCGATCAATAGGAAAGGGCCGGAAAGCCGTTCCGTTCAGCCTTCTCCGCCGCCGGGAGCGGAGTTAGCCTTGCTACGCTCCATGGATTGCAAGGCGAGATAGTTCTCGCCGAATTTCTGCATGTTCTCCAGTTCGGTGGCGAACTGGTCGTAATGGCGCTCCTCGTCCGCCACCAGGCTTTCAAACAATTGCTTGGTGACGGAATCAGCGTTGTTGGCGCTCTCCAGGGCCCAGAGGTTATAGTCGCGGATGGCTTCCTGTTCGGACTTCACGGCGAACTCCAGCATTTCCTTCACATCACGGATCGTGGCGACCTCCTCATTGGGAGCCAGGGCCACGTCTCCGCCGACGAAAAGAATACGCTCGGCGATTCTTTCAATATGCATCATTTCCTCGATGGCGGTTTTCTTAAACAAGGACGCAAGAAGCTCGTAGCCCTGATCATCACAATGGAAATGAAAATACATATACTGGTGTATAGCCGCCATTTCGTCGGCAACGGCCTTGTTCAGCAGTGCTGCACTTTTTTCATGCATGAGTCCTGCCTTCCCTAGTTTTTTAATAGCTGGTTTTTCCACGAAGCAACGGGAGTGAACATGGTAGCTGGAATCATCTTCCGAAAAAAGCAAAGCCTGTCTCTGGTTTTACGGGCCATCATTTCCAGACAGAACAGGGGCCATTGCGGAGCCCGTACTTGCTCCCAAAGCGGCTTCAGGGGCATAACATAAGCCATGAAAATCAATTCCATTGCCATCATCGGCGGCGGCGCCTGGGGCACGGCGCTGGCCACCGTGGCGCGGCGGGCCGGGCGCGACGTGACCTTGTGGGCCTTTGAGGCCGAAACCGTCGCGGCCATCAACAACGGCCACGAAAACACGGCCTTCCTGCCGGGCATCCCGCTGGATGAGGAAATCCGCGCCACCAATGACCTGGCCGCGGTCATTGGGGATTCCAATGCCACCGCAGCCGACACGGTGTTGCTGGCCACCCCGGCGCAGCATCTTCGGGCCATAGCGGGAACACTGGCGCCCGCCCTGCCGCCGCGTATACCCGCCGTCATCTGTGCCAAGGGAATCGAACTCGAGAGCGGATTGCTGATGAGCGAGGTGGTCCGCGAAACCCTTCCCGAGGTGCCCCTGGCGGTGCTGTCGGGGCCTACCTTCGCCGCCGAGGTGGCGCGCGAACAGCCCGCCGCCGTGACCCTGGCCTGTGGTGACGCCGAAATCGGCAAGGCGCTGGTGGCGGCGCTGGGCACCCGGTATTTCCGCCCCTATCTTTCCGAGGATGTGACCGCCTGTGAAATCGGCGGCGCGGTGAAAAACGTGCTGGCCGTGGCCAGCGGTATCGTCATCGGCCGCGGATTGGGCGAGAACGCGCGGGCGGCGCTGGTGACCCGGGGCCTGGCGGAAATGGTGCGGCTCGGCGTGGCCAAGGGAGCGCAAGCGGTTTCCATGATGGGACTCTGCGGATTCGGCGACCTTCTGCTTACCTGTACCAGCACCCAGTCGCGCAACATGTCGCTGGGTATCCGGCTCGGCGAGGGTGAGGCGCTGGGGGATGTGCTGGGCCGCCGCACCACGGTGGCCGAAGGCGTTTTCACGGCGGCGCCCGTGGTTTCGCTGGCCAAGCGTATGGGTGTGGAAATGCCCATCTGCGAGGCGGTAGACCGGGTTCTCAATCACGGCGCCAATATTGACGAGGCCATTGCCGGGCTTCTCGACCGCCCCTTTGTCCGCGAAGCAGGAAACCCGTAATTATTTAAGACAGGCGTTAATCAAAGGAGAGACACCACCCATGCTGTTCGTCATTACCTGTATCGACAAACCCGATCACGGCCATGTGCGCGCCGAAAACCGCGAGAATCACCTGGGGTATCTCGACGCCCTCGGCGATGCTCTTGTCACCGCCGGACCCATAATGAGCGATGACGGGGAAAAACCCGAAGGCAGCGTCCTGATCGTGGATTTTGAGAACCGCGAAGCGGCTGAGAATTTCGCCGCCGGCGATCCCTATAACAAGGCCGGGCTGTTCGCCGAGGTCGGCATCCGGCGCTGGAAACAGGTCTTTCCCAAAACCAGCTGAGCGGCGGCCCCTGTAAAGCCCCCGTAAGACCCTCGTAAGACCCGCCCGTACCCCCCGTAAAACCAGAAAAAAACCCGCCCGGCCTAATGGGACCGGACGGGTTATTTATGGGAAAAGAAATAAACGGCGGCGCGGGCGCGATGGGAAATCCACGAGAGATTCGCAGAAGACCCGTAGCGCCCGTTGCCGTTATTGCGCCATGAAGCCCTCGACCTCCGTTTGCAGCTTCTCGGCCTGGGAAGACAGTTCGCTGGCGGCCTCCAGAACCTGGCCGGCGGAAGAGCCGGTCTCGTTGGCGGCCTCTTGTACGCCGCCGATATTAGAGGACACATCGGAGGTGCCGGCGGAATCCTGTTGGACGTTGCGGGCGATCTCACTGGTGGCGGCGCCCTGTTCCTCCACGGCGGTGGCGATGGCCGAGGAAATCTCGTTGATCTTGCCGATGGTCTCGCTGATGCCCTTGATGGCGCCCACCGCCTCGTTGGTGGCGCTCTGAATCTCGCCGATCTGGGAACCGATCTCGTCGGTGGCCTTGGCGGTCTGGTTGG
>CAYZWF010000059.1:4948-8295 GCA_964482135.1 uncultured Rhodospirillaceae bacterium | reverse complement strand
AGAACCGGTCATGCACTAACATTCGAACTGGACCACTCAAGAGGGGCTGGTCAAACGACCCATGGATAATTTTCAAAATACTCTCGTAACTCCCTTTCTAAAGCAGAAGCAGATTTCTTAATTTCTAAAAAAGGCCAATCTGAATTATCGCCTGGAATTATTTTTTCCCTACCTGTAATGATCCTTTCTTTTTCTTCGGTGAGATAGCGATCAAAAACCTGTTGCGCATGATTTTTGAATTGTGATTCCTTCTCTTCGAAGAATCGTTTTGTTGTCTGAAAGACAATGGGTCCGATGGAGAATTGGTCTGATTTGCTATCAAGCGGAAGCATGCAAGGAAAGAAATGAACTAAAGTAACAAGCTTATTTTTACGCACATATGATATTGATTTCCCAACAATACGATCTGCCAACGATTTAGTAAGTGTTTTCTTTTTAATAATTATTTCTTCATAAAAATTATGTTTTATAGAATTATATAAAGTAACAGCTTTAACACGATGCTTAAGCTCCAGTGAATGTTTCACCGCTTTTTCAGCAATTTCAAAAAATTTGTTATTCGGCGCTTGACCAATGACTAGCATACCCGACCCTCTAGGATGGGGTAGCGAACATAGAAAATCTAAATTATTTGGGAGTGCTTTAGGGCCGTATTTCTGAAGCAGATCGTGGATTCTGATTATTTCATCAATGATGAACTCGAAATCATCCAGGTAGCTACTTCTGCTAGCCATCGTACCTTAGAGCAAAATATTGCTAGGAGTGCCGTGATTCAGGAAAAAACCAACCAAAGGACGCCTCCATAAACAACCCCACCCAGAATAAAACCGGCAGTTAAACCCTGGAAGGGATGGCCACTTTGAAAGATTCCAACAGTGTCAGAGGGTTTTTTCAAAAACCCAAATAATATTTGAGCTATCCCTAAGCCGCCGCCCATGAGAAACCATTTCATCTAAAACATACCCCCCTTAAAGCGGGATGTTGGTGTGTTTCTTCCAGGGGTTTTCCTGTTCCTTGTCGCGCAGCATGGCCAGCGCGCGGCACAGGCGCTTACGTGTGTTATGGGGCATGATCACGTCGTCGATATAGCCGCGATGGGCCGCGGCGAAGGGACTGGCGAAACGGTCCTTGTAGTCCGCGGTGCGTTTCTCGATTTTCTTTTCGTCGCCGATCTCGTCACGGAAGATGATCTCCACCGCGCCCTTGGGCCCCATGACCGCGATTTCCGCCGTTGGCCAGGCATAGTTCACGTCGCCGCGCAGATGCTTGGAACTCATCACGTCATAGGCCCCGCCATAGGCCTTGCGCACGATCACCGTGACCTTGGGCACGGTGGCCTCGGTGAAGGCAAACAGCAGTTTCGAGCCATGGGTGATGATGCCGCCATATTCCTGGGCGGTGCCGGGCAGGAAGCCGGGCACATCCACGAAGGTCACCAGCGGGATATTGAAACAATCGCAGAAACGCACGAAACGGGCGGCCTTGCGCGAGGAATCGATATCCAGGCAGCCGGCCAGCACCATGGGCTGGTTGGCGACGATGCCCACGGTGGAGCCTTCCATGCGGGCCAGGCCGATGAGGATATTGCCGGCGAAATCGGGCTGTAGTTCGAAGAAATCGCCGTCATCCACCACCTTGGCGATCAATTCCTTCATGTCATAGGACTTGTTGGCCTCGGCCGGGACCAGGGTATCGAGCGAGTCCTCCATGCGGTCGGCGGGATCGTCGGTATCACGCAGGGGCGGCGCCTCGCGGTTGTTGGCGGGCAGGAAATCCATGAAACGGCGTATCTGTAACAGGGCCTCGGCGTCGTTTTCGAAGGCGTGATCGGCCACCCCCGACTTCGAGGAATGAGTGCCCGCCCCGCCCAGTTCTTCCAGCGTCACCTCCTCATGGGTCACGGTTTTCACCACATCGGGACCGGTGACGAACATGTAGGAACTGTCGCGCACCATGAAGATGAAATCGGTCATGGCCGGGGAATAGACCGCGCCGCCCGCGCACGGCCCCATGATGAGAGAAATCTGGGGGATGACGCCCGAGGCCAGCACGTTACGGGTGAAGACCTCGGCATAACCGGCCAGCGAGGCCACGCCTTCCTGGATGCGCGCGCCGCCGGAATCGTTGATGCCGATCACCGGCGCGCCGACGCTCATGGCCTTGTCCATGATCTTGGAAATTTTCTCGGCATGGGCCTCGGACAGGGAGCCGCCGAAAACGGTGAAATCCTGGCTGAAGACGAACACCAGACGACCGTTGATGGTGCCGTAGCCGGTGACCACGCCATCGCCGGGAATGGTCTGGTCGTCCATGCCGAAATCGGTGCAGCGATGCTCCATGAACATGTCCCATTCCTCGAAACTGTCGGGATCGAGAAGCATGTCGAGGCGCTCCCGCGCCGTGAGCTTGCCCTTCTTGTGCTGGGACTCCACCCGTTTTTTGCCACCCCCGGCGCGCGCCTGTTCGCGTTTTTCTTCCAGTTTCTTGAGGATGTCCTTCATTTAGGTCTCCGAGTGGACGGTATGAAAAAAAGAACCCGCAACGTCCCCGGCGCAAAACCATGCACGGGGGGCTTTAAAGCGGGGCTGGGCTTTCGGCTTACCCTATCCTAGAGCGTCCTCCGATAAAATAGAATCATTTGAACTGTGCCTTAGCCTTCTCTGCAAAGGTCCATGAAGCGCGCGGCCTGGGTAATTTCCTCGCGCAGACCGCCAAGGCGCTGCGCCGCCTCCTCGTCCTCGCCCCAGCGCTCGATCTGGAAGGCCTCGTGAAGGGTGGACAACTCGAAGGCGCGGGAAGCGTCAATGAAGGCCCGGGCCAGGGCCAAGGCGAGGATGAGAGAACCCGCCGCCGCCGCGGCGCTGCCGAGGGCGGCGAGAGTCATGGCATCATGGGCGGAGACGGCCTGTTCCAGAGCCTCCAGTGATTGCGCGGACTGGGCCAACGGGGTGACGCCGGTGGTGGTGGTGAGTTCCGCTCCCAGGGTTTCCCCCGCCCAATCGAGCAAGGGCTGCCAGTGTTCGTCCTGGCGCGACACCAGTTCCGGCGGCTGGTCCACGCGGTAACAGAGAAGGTCGTTTTCGGCATAGGCCATGAGGCCGGCAATGATGGTCTCGCGCTGGGGGGCGACGCGGTCAATGGCGGTGCCCGCGAGACGGGTCAAAGGCATGGTGGCGAAATCCACGTCGTCTTTCTGGCCACGCCATTCTCCGGCTATGGCCTCGGCCAAAGCGGATGTGGGCAGGATCAGGCGTTCGCCCACCGGAGTGCGCGCCGCGAGGCCGTCCAGGGTGAGGAGGAATGCGGGGGAATTACCGGGGGAATTACCGGGGGAATTACCGGGGGAA
>CAYZWF010000059.1:0-4848 GCA_964482135.1 uncultured Rhodospirillaceae bacterium | reverse complement strand
CGGGGGAATTACCGGGGGAATTACCGGGGGAATTACCGGGGGAACCGTGGTTTCCCGAAGATGCCTCTTCGGCCACCGCCACGGCGGTATAGAAGCGCTTCAATTGAACAGGCCCTTCAGCCCCTTGCTCAGTCCCTCGCCCAGGCCCTCGAGGTCTTCGCTGAATCCCTCGCCGGGAGCGGGCTGTGGCGATGGCGCAGGCGCCGATGGCATGGGAGACGGCGAGGATGGAGCGGGGGTTGGCGCTGGCGCGGGCGCGGGTTCTGTCGGTGTGGGAACTGGGGCAGGTTCCGCAGGCGCGGCCTGTTTGGGAGCAGCCTTTTTCGTGGTTGTCTTCTTTGGGGCCGGTTTCTTGCCGCTGATGGCGGCCTGACACAGATCATCGGACGGCGTGGCAGCGGCTTGCTCTTTCTTTGCCGCCTTCTTATCGCCGTCGCCGAAGAGGCCCAGCGGCGCGGTGAGAATATCACCCACCACTCCGGCGGTTCCCGTCACCGCCCCGGTGACGGTGCCCGCCACGCCTTTGGTTACGCCCTTCACCACGCTTGTGACCACGGCCGACATATCTGGGGCGGCGCTGGGATCGGCCAGGGTGCCGCCGATCTTGATGGGTACCGCCAGACTCATGAGGCTGAGGTCGCGGGTGCGCGGCGTCAGGGTGATGTCGATGGCCTCGCTCGCCAGATTGACGCCGCCTTCGCCGGAGACAGAGACATTGGAGGTATCCACGAGCAGGGCCTGGCTGACGGCCATGCCGGCGCGGATGTCGAAGCGGCTGACGGCGCAGTTAAGCGCATTGCTGTCCTTGCTCCCGGCCCAGGGCGTGATGGATTTGAGAAGATCGGCGGAAAGCAGATCGAAGGTGCTGTCATGGAGTACGCCTTTCTCCATGACGAAGCTGGTCTTGCCTTGGAGGCCTGCCATCAGGGCCGCCACCGACTCGCCCTTGCCGCGCAGGGCCAGTTTGGCGCGGGCAGTGCCGGAAAGGAGTTGAGAGCCGGAAAGAGCCGACAGCAGCGCCCCCATATCCAGCTCTTTCATGGTGACATTGAGATTGAGGGAGGTCTGGGGCTGGCTCGCATTGAGAGCGAGATCGCCGGAAAGCGTGCCGCTAGCGAGATGAACGTTAAGCGGGCGCAGGACCAGTATGCCCTTATCCAAAGCCAGTTTGAGATTGAGGTCTTCCAAGATCAGCTTATCGGCCACCAGCCGCTCCGCGCCAAGGGAGAGATCCACATCGAGGCCGCGTAAACCGTCGAGCGGCAGGGGATCGGGGGAAAACAGGCGCTTCTTGTCCTCTTCGGAGGTTTCCTTGGACGCCGCGGCGGGATCACTGAAATCCGCCAAATTGAGAAGCCGTGACTTGAGCTTGGCCGTGAGTCTGGTGCGCCCGCCCAGGGCAATGGTGAGATCGCCCGAGAGATCGCTGTCGCCCAGCGCCGCTTCCAGCGAACGCAGGCCATAACCGCTCTTGATGTCGGAGACCCGGCCCGAAACCCGGTACGGCCCCAGCGCCGGAAGCGACGCCCCGGCCACAGCCCCAAGCGCCGAAAGGTCGCCGCCCGAAACGGTGGCCTGGATATCGAGACCACTGCCCGCCAGCGGTTCCTTGATGGTGCCGTCGAGATACAGCTCCGCGCCTCCGGCATGGGCCGTGACCTTGACCCCGTAGGGCTCGGTTCCCTTGAGCAGGGCCGAGGGCGCCCCCAAACGAGCGGTGAAATCGAAGGCCGCGCCATCCACGTCGCCCGCGCCCTCTAGAGTGAGAGGCGAGGCGGCATCGCGGGCATGGGCGCCGAGATGTTGCAGGACGAAATGCTGTTCGGTCTCCGTGACGCCGTCGCGGAAGGTGAGACGGGCGTTCTCGATGCGCGCCTCGTTCACCACCGGCAGAGATGCCGTGGCAGATGTGGTGGATGCGTCCTCGTTTGAAATATCCTCTGGCGTTTCTTCCGGCGTGGGCGCCGCTTTATCGGGGGTAAATATCCAGTTGCCGCGACCCTTTTTATCGGTTTCAAGGAAAATCTCCGGCGCCACCAGCACCAGCCTTTTCACCGTCAGATTACCGGAAAACAGCGGCAGCAGAGCCACCTCGGCCTCGAGGCGGCGTAAGGTGACCATGTCAGGGCGGGTTCCCCAGGAGGCATTCTTGAGCGTCACGTCATCCACGATGAGCGCCGGGCTGAGCGAGAGCAGACGTAAATCCAGTTCGCCGGCCAAAACCAGCTCTCTCCCGGTGGCGGCGCGCGCCTGTTCCTCGATGAGACCGCGGTACTGGCTGAAATCCTGGGATTGGAGAATGGCGTAGAGAGACACCACCAGGGCGGCCACGGCGACGATGATGATCTTGAAAAGAGTAGCGACCCGCATTTATGCCTCTTTGAGAAGGGTGGCGGCGGCGGCGGGAACATCGTCGAAATGTTCCACCACCAGCGCCGCGCCGGAATTCACAAGATCCTTGCTTTCGTGGTAGCCCCAGGCCACGCCGATGGCGGGAACCCCGGCGGCGCGCGCCATTTCCATATCGAAGACTGTATCGCCGATCATCACCGAGTCAACGGTCTCGGCCCCGGCCTCGGCTAGCGCACGCTGGAGCATGTGGGGCGCGGGCTTGCCGGGCCCCTGATCGGCAGTCTGGAGGGTGACGAAGCGGCGCTCCAGATCGTGATGTTCCAGGGTTTTGACCAGCCCGCGATGGGACTTTCCGGTGGCGATACCGAGCAGGAACCCCGCGCCTTCGAGAGCGTCCAGGGCGGCCAGCGCGCCGGGATAGAGGGGTTCCTCGAAGTCGTCGCCCTGGCGCAAATCGTGAAAGGCGGTGCGGTAGCTTTCCGCGAGATCACCGTGGCGCGTGGTTTCCTCCCCGGGCAGGAGAATGGCGATGGCCTCCTGCAGCGGCAGGCCGACGATGCGGCGCACCTGTTCAGAGGGCAAGGGCGGCAGGCCGTGGGACTCGCAGGCGTTGGTCATGGCCTCGACGATGATATGGAGGCTGTCCACCAGCGTGCCGTCGAGGTCGAACACGGCGAGGCGCAGGCGTTCTGTAGATTCCATAGGGGATTCTGGGGGGGCTTCCGTGGGAGGCGGCATGGCGGCAGCATAAACCAGCGTCCCCGCCCCTGCCAGCCCCGCTCATGAAGGTCATGTCTGTTGACCGGGCAGGTCCGTGCCAGCTAGGGATAGAGGCATGACCGCAGCACATCAACCCGCACCACATGACTCTCGGGACCATGGCCACGGCTCCGTCTTCGGCGAACCGCTGGCGCGCAAGACCCATCAGCGGGTGGGGCTGGTTCTGGGGCTGGCGGCCTTTGTTCTGATTTCGGCTTTACCGGCGCCCGAAGCCATGCCGGGAGAGGCCTGGAAGGTGGCCGCCGTGGCCGCGCTGATGGCCCTGTGGTGGGTGAGCGAGGCGCTGCCGGTCTCGGCCACCGCCCTGTTGCCGCTGTTGCTGTTTCCCCTGATGGGGGTAGCGGGGGTGAAACAGGCGGCGGTGCATTACGCCAATCCGGTGGTGTTTCTCATCTTCGGCGGTTTCGTCATCGCCGTGGCCATGCAGAAATGGCGGCTCCACCGGCGTATCGCGCTCAAGGTACTGAGCTTCGCCGGTACCCGTTCCGACGCGCTGATCGGGGGGTTCATGGCCGCCACCGCCGCCATCAGCATGTGGGTGAGCAATACCGCCACCACCATCATGATGCTGCCCATCGCGGTCTCGGTGATCGGTCTCATCAACAGGGACCGCGAGCCTGGCGGTGAAGACGAGGCCGCCGAAGACGCCCGTTTCGCCACCGCTTTGGTGCTGGCGGTGGCCTTTTCCGCCTCCATCGGCGGCTTGGGCACCCTCATCGGCACCATTCCAAATGCCCTGCTCGCCGCCTTCATGCTGGATAATTACGGGGTGGAGATCGGATTCGCGCGCTGGATGCTGGTGGGCGTTCCGCTGGCGCTGGTGATGCTGGTGCTGGCCTGGGCCATCTTGACCAAGTTGGTCTTTGCGGTGGGCCACGGACGCCACGGCGACGTGGAGGCCATGATCGCCGGGGAGCTGGATAAAATGGGACCGCTGTCGCGCGGCGAACGGCTGACGGCGTGCGTCATCGCCTGTGTGGCCGCGGCCTGGATAGTACGGCCCTTTCTCTCGGCCGCGCTTCCCGGAATCGAGATCAGCGATACGGTGATCGCCATTGCCGGGGCGGTGGCGCTGTTCGTGATTCCCGTGGACGCCAAGCGCGGAATTTTCATCCTCGACCGCGAATGGGCGGGGCATTTGTCCTGGAGCGTGTTGATCCTGTTCGGCGGCGGGTTGAGTCTGGCCGCCGGTATCACGGAGAGCGGCCTGTCGCAGTGGATCGGCACCGGCATGGAGGGGCTGGCCGGGCTGCCCCTGGTACTGATCGTGGTCTGCCTCACCGCGCTCATCATCCTGCTCACGGAACTCACCAGCAATACCGCCACCACCATTGTCTTCCTGCCGCTGACCGTGACACTGGCGGAGATTACCGGCATCGACCCGGTGATGCTGCTGGTGCCGGTGGTGACGGCGGCAAGCTGCGCCTTCATGATCCCGGTGGCCACGCCGCCCAACGCCATCGTCTTTGCCAGCGGCCGGGTCACCGTGCCGCAGATGGCGCGGGCCGGGCTGCTCATCAACATGGCGGCGGTGCCGGTGATCACCGCCTGCGCCATGACCGTGGCCGCCTGGGTGTTCGGTTAGGGATTTAATGAAAGTGATGACCCGGCTGTAGGAATAGTGAATAAATAAGGAGTGGGGTCCGCCCAAGGGAAAGGACATGAGGAAATTATTTATACTGCGTCAAGTCCTGTTCATATTACTGGGGACGCTTT
>CAYZWF010000058.1:3592-8638 GCA_964482135.1 uncultured Rhodospirillaceae bacterium | reverse complement strand
AGGTCATGAAAGTCTCGGATAAGGGGTGACCACATGCCCTCGCGAATTGAAAGTCTTTGTTGCGATAAGGGATTGAAGATGACGGAACAGCGCCGGGTCATCGCCCAGGTGCTGTCTGAATCCGACGACCATCCGGATGTGGAATTACTTCACCGGCGGGCCAACGCCATTGATTCTCGGATTTCAATCGCCACGGTTTATCGCACGGTGCGCCTGTTTGAAGAGGCCAATATTCTGGAGCGGCACGAATTCAGGGACGGCCGCGCCCGCTATGAAGAGGTGAGCGAAAGCCACCACGACCATCTGATCAATCTACAAAGCGGCGAGGTCATCGAATTCAGTAACGATGAAATCGAAAAACTGCAGCGCCAGATGGCCAAGAAACTTGGTTATGAACTGATCGAGCACCGGCTTGAGCTTTATGCCGTTCCCCTCGAGAAAAAAACCAAGAAGAGCTAGGAACAGCACCCTTCTTTAATGATGCGCCGCCTGCAATTACATGGTGACGGGATGACCGTGATGGGCCTACGCTCAGTGATGGCGCGCTGTGTAAATACGCTGTGCCGGCACCGGAAATTCGATTCCTGGGGGTCTGATTCCCGGGAGTCCGGTGCGAATCCCGTAAACTCAAGGAGACAGGTAATCTCATGAGTGGGAACGAAGTCCCGACCTCTCATCTTCGCGCGGCGGTGCGCCTCATTTTGTATATGGGCTGGACCATTTTCCTGTTTCCGATCCAGATGATTGTGGTGGCCTTGAATCTGCCATTGGCGAAGGCGATTCCCATGATCTATCACCGGGGATGTCTTTTCCTGTTCGGCATTTCAGTTTTCATACGAGGCGAGCCGGTGCGGGGATCTTCGATTCTGTTTGTCGCCAATCATTGCGGCTATATCGATATCGCCATCATGGGGGCGCTGGTGCCCTGCGTGTTTGTCGCCAAGATGGAAATCGGCCAGTGGCCTCTTTTCGGGATTCTGGCGCGCCTGCAACGCACGATTTTTGTCGATCGCCAGGCTTATATGAGCGCTGGAGCCCAGCGCGACATCCTGCGCACCCGTCTCGCGGCGGGAGAGAACCTCATCCTTTTTCCCGAAGGCACATCCAGCGACGGCAACCGGGCTCTTGAATTCAAAAGCAGTCTGTTCTCGGCTGCGGTGCCGGGGCCGGGAGAAGCCCCGGTGGTCCTGCAGCCCGTCACCATCGCCTACACCCAGCTTGACGGGTTCCCCATGGGGCGGACCATGCGCCCCTACTGTGCCTGGTACGGTGATGTGGGGCTGGTGCCTCATATGTGGCGGCTTTTGGGTCTGGGGAAAGTCAGCATCGAGGTGGAGTTTCATGAGTCCATCACCGTTACCCATGAAAGCAAGCGCAAGGAACTGGCCACCGTATGTCACAGCATTATCTCCAGGGGTCTGTCGGAAGCTCTCTCCGGGCGTTCTCCAAAGCCCGCAAACCTTGACTCTCCCCCGCTTAGTGCTAGTTTTTCCTGAGGGTTCGGCGCCGTGAGGGGAAACGGTCTGGGCCTGCCTGGGGCGCCGGACGTAACTTCGGTGGGGACGTCCCGCACAGCATGCCGCCAGAAGATGCCTCACGGCCGCGGCAGTGGATGCTTGGAAGCTTGACCAGAAAACTCTTTATTAAAACCTACGGCTGCCAGATGAACGTCTATGATTCCGCCCGCATGGCGGATGTTCTGGCACCCCTTGGCTTTGCTCCGGTGGAGATGCCCGATGACGCGGATATGGTCATCCTCAATACCTGCCATATCCGCGAAAAAGCCTCTGAAAAGGTCTATTCGGAACTCGGGCGGCTGCGTGATATCCGCGACCGGCGGGTGGAATCCGGCGGCAACCACATGACCATTGCCGTTGCCGGTTGCGTGGCCCAGGCCGAAGGGGAGGAAATGCTCCGCCGCGCTCCTCATGTGGATATGGTTCTCGGCCCCCAGACCTATCACCGGCTGCCCGAAATGGTGGCCCGCGTGGCCCGTATGTCCACCGGAAAGGGCGATAAAGCCGGGGCGGGAATCTTCGATACGGAATTTCCCGCCGAGCCTAAATTCGATTTTCTGCCACAGGTTTCCGCCCCGGGGGCATCGGCGTTTCTGTCAATCCAGGAGGGTTGTGACAAGTTCTGTACCTTCTGCGTGGTTCCCTATACCCGTGGCGGCGAATATTCCCGTCCCGTGGAGGACGTCACCGCCGAAGCGAAGGCTCTGGCGGCAAACGGAGTGCGCGAGATCACGCTTCTCGGTCAGAACGTCAACGCCTATCACGGCGAAACGGCGGGCGGGCGCGAATGGGAGCTGGGAGACCTGATCCGCGCCCTGGCGGAAATCGACGGTCTGGTGCGGCTGCGCTATACCACCTCCCATCCCTGTGACATGGATGATTCCCTGTTTTCCGCCCATGGCGAGGTGAAAAGCCTGATGCCTTTCCTGCATCTTCCGGTGCAGTCCGGCTCCGACCGTATTCTGATGGCCATGAACCGGCGTTACCGCGCCGACGAGTACAGGCGTATGGCAGAACGTCTGCGCGAGGCGCGGCCGGACATGGCGCTGGCCTCTGATTTTATCGTTGGATTTCCCGGTGAATCCGATGCCGATTTTGAAGCCACCCTGGATCTGGTGCGCCAGATCGGTTTTGCCCAGGCCTATTCCTTCAAGTTCAGCGCCAGGCCGGGCACCCCCGCCGCCCTTCTCGAAGACCAGGTAGAGGAAACCGTCGCGAGCGCGCGTCTGGAGGAGCTCCAGGCCCTCCTCGACAAACAACAGGAAGCCTTTAACCGCGGGTCGCTTGGCCGCACGTTACCGGTGTTGCTGGACCGGCCGGGCCGTAAACCCGGCCAGCTCGCCGGACGCAGTCCTCATATGCAGGCCGTTCATGTGGCCGCTGACAGTTCCCTGATGGGAAGCATGGCGGCTGTTCTTATTGACGAGGTGGGCATCAACAGCCTGGGTGGATGCTTGGGCGGACGACTGGAGGATGGGGAAGGGCGTGAGGCCGAACAGGAACATGCGCAAGAACATGCGCAAGAACGAAGGGTGTGGGCTTGAGACCGGAAGGATCATCGAAAAAAATCGATCCGGCGAGAAATTCGGCAACGGATGGAAAAACCGCCACGCCGTTGTCGCGGGAGAAAAACGATGTGGAATTGGGCGCAGGGAATATAACCGGCGCGGGAAATGTAACGAGCGCGGGGAACAATGATTCCGAAGAAACAAATTCCAGAGACAATAAAGTGGCCCGTCTGAAATTCGACGATAACTCTCTTGTCCCTCTGTTATGCGGCGAGCATGACAAGCATCTCGCCCATATGGAAAAGGCCCTTGGCGTTTCCATCGTTCCGCGCGGAAACTTTCTCTCCCTCAGCGGCCCGGCGGATGCCGTCGCCAGCGCCCGTTCCGGCCTGCAGGCCCTCTATGACAGGCTGACCCGCGGCCTGCCGGTGGATATCCAGGAGGTGGACGCCGTCCTGCGCCTGGGCGCTTCGGGCGGGTCCGCCGAGAGCGTGGGGACGCAAGACCTCGTGATCCGCACGCGCAAGCGCCATATTTCCCCGCGTTCGAAAAACCAGGCCGACTATCTGCGGGCTTTGCGCGATGGCGGGCTGGTCTTTGCCCTTGGCCCGGCGGGCACGGGGAAGACCTATCTCGCGGTGGCCGCCGCCGTGTCCCGTCTCATGAAGGGTGAGATCGACCGCGTGGTGCTGTCGCGGCCCGCGGTAGAAGCCGGAGAACAACTGGGGTTCCTGCCCGGTGATCTGCGCGAGAAGGTGGATCCCTATCTGCGGCCCCTTTACGACGCCCTCCACGACATGATGCCGGGGAGCCAGGTGGCGAAATACATGGCCGACGGCAATATCGAGGTGGCGCCCCTGGCTTTTATGCGCGGCCGCACCCTTTCCAACGCCTTCGTCATTCTTGACGAGGCCCAGAACACTACCTCGGTGCAGATGAAGATGTTTCTTACCCGGCTTGGCGAAAACGCCAGCATGGTGGTTACCGGGGATCTCAGCCAGGTGGACCTTCCCCATGGCATCCGCTCCGGTCTGCGTGACGCCACGGAAATCCTTGGGGGGGAGGAAGGAATCTCTATCGTTCATTTCGATGACAACGACGTGATGCGCCATCCCCTGGTGACGCGGATCGTTCGCGCCTATGACATGTTCGAGAAAAAAACCGAGGCCGGGCGGGAATACATAAAAAAGCCTTCCCCGGACCGGTCCTCATCGCCTCCATCGCCCAAGAGAAAGGGCAAAGGTAAAAAGTCATGAGCGCGCTCCCCGTATCCGATCCGCAACGCCCTCCTGCGGCGCAAGGAAAGACGGCCCAGGGAAAGACAAAAGGGGCCGAGATTGATGTGGCCGTTTCCTGTGAGGGGTGGGGTGAGGACATATCCGGGGCGGAAGACCTTTGCCGCCGTGTGGCGCTGGCCACGTTGGAGGGTTCTGGGTGTGACCTTGGGGGGCGGGACGTGGAGGTGTCCCTGATGCTGGCCGATGATGCCCTGATACGTAAATTGAACCGGGATTACCGAAACCAGAACAAGGTCACCAACGTTCTTTCGTTTTCTTCCGGGGCACTTACCCCCGGGGATGGTGGACCCGAATCTCCTGCCGGGGCTTCCGGACCGGTGGCTCCGATTTCTCCTGTCGGGCCGGTGGCCCTAGGGGACGTGGTGATCGCCTTCGAGACGGTGAGAGGCGAAGCGAAAGTTCAGGAAAAATCCCTTGAGGCGCACCTGACCCATATGGTGGTGCACGGCATTCTGCATCTTCTGGGATTCGATCACGAGGATCGGTCCCAGGCGGAACATATGGAAGGCCTGGAAATTTCCATCCTTGCCGGGCTCGGGCACGACAATCCCTATGGTGATGAAATTGCCGCCGCCGCTCCGCCACAGCCGCGTGGAGAATCATGAGCGAGTCACTCCCCCGCCGCCATTCAAACGGGAACGGAGGTTCCGCCGATGGTTCCGGCGTCACACCCCTGGGCAGGGCATGGGCGCGTCTGCGCGGTTTCTTCAGGCCGAGGGAGGG
>CAYZWF010000058.1:0-3492 GCA_964482135.1 uncultured Rhodospirillaceae bacterium | reverse complement strand
AAATCATCGACGAACAGGATTCCGAAGCGACGGAAATCGACGATGATGCCCGAACCCTGATCGGGAATGTCCTGAAACTTCATGACGTCACCGTTTATGACGTAATGGTGCCGCGCGCCGATATCGTGGCGGTGGAGATGGGAATGGCGTTTTCCGATCTGGTTGAACTGATGAGCGCCGAGGGCCATTCACGGATGCCGGTTTATCGCGAAGCCCTGGATGACGTGTGTGGAATGGTCCATATCAAGGACGTTCTGGCATGGCGCGGAAAATCCGGGAACGGTTTCAGCCTCGAAAAAATCATGCGTAAAATTCTGTTCGCCGCCCCTTCCATGCGGGTGCTCGATCTGTTGCTGGAGATGCGCCTCAGCCATGTGCATATGGCCATGGTGGTGGACGAATATGGCGGCGTGGATGGTATCGTCACCATCGAGGACCTGGTGGAAGAAATTGTCGGTGAAATCGAAGACGAGCACGATTCCCAGAAAACGCCGATTATGATTCGCCGCGCCGCCGGCTGTTACGATGCCGACGCCCGCATCGCCATTTCCGAATTCGAGGCCCAGGCTGGCCCCATCCTCAGCGCCGAGGAACGGGAAGAAGACATCGACACCCTGGGCGGGCTTGTTTTCTCTCTTGCCGGACGGGTGCCGGGACGCGGCGAGGTCATCCGCCATGGCGGCGACCATGAATTCGAAATTCTCGACGCCGACCCCCGACGCATCAGGTTTTTGCGGATTCGCGTTGCCGAGGCGCCGCAACAGGCCGACGAGACGACTCCCGGAACGGCTCCCGCCCCCGACCCGGCCTCCGCCGCCGATTCCACCGATCCCGCCAGCACTAAATGAACCCATGGATTCTGTCATGATGGGAGTTTTCTCTCGCTGTGCCCTTCGCATGGCGGCCCTGCGTGGATGGCGGCGCTGGTCCATGGCGGTTGTTTTGGGCGCGCTTGCCGCCGCGGCCCTGCCGCCGCTCTATATACTCCCGGTTCTTCTTCTCTCTTTCCCGGGCCTGGTATGGCTGTTGGATGGCGCGGAGCGGCCACGCACGGCATTTGCCCTGGGCTGGTGGTTCGGAATGGGCCATTTCGTGGCCGGTGTCTATTGGGTCGCGCTGGCGCTGCTCACCGATGCCGAACGCTATGGCTGGATGGTACCCTTCGCGGTGCTGGGCCTGAGCGCGGTGCTGGCCGTCTTCACCGGCCTTGCCACCTGGGGGGTGTTTGCAAGCCGGGCCAGGGGCGTTGGCCGGGTGGTTATGTTGGCGCTGGCCTGGACGGCGGGGGAATGGCTGCGCGGTCATGTGCTCACCGGTTTTCCCTGGAACCTCATGGGGACGGCATGGGCGGTTTCCGACACCATGATTCAGATGGCCGCGGTAACCGGGGTCTGGGGCTTAAGCCTTCTTACCGTGATCTGCGCGGCCAGCCCGGCTCTTCTCGCCGATGGAAAAACCTCCTCAGACGAAAAAACCTCCTCAGACGAAAAAATTTCCTCTGATAAAAAAATCCCCTCGGGGCCAAAACTGGATTGGTTGCGTCTGGCGCCGGTTCTTGTTGCCGCGGCGGCGCTGGAGGCGGTCTGGGCAGGCGGCGCCCTGCGTCTGGGGAGTGCGCGGGTGGAGATGGTTCCGGATGTGGCTTTGCGGCTGGTGCAGCCAAATATCGCCCAGAACCATAAATGGCGTCCGGAACTGCGCGAGGCCCACCTGCAAAAACATCTTTCTTTGACTTCAGGCGCGCCTGCCACTGATGCCGTCTTTGGCACATCCGCCACTTATGTGATCTGGCCGGAAACCGCGGCGCCCTTCTTTCTTGATTTTGATGCCGCCGCGCGCTCCCGAATCGCCGCCGTGACACCGCCGGGAGGGGGGATCATTACTGGCACGCCCCGGGCCACGCGCCCGGATGTCCGGCCCCGGCAGGTATGGAATTCCATCACCGCCCTCGACCATCGGGGGGTGGTTTTGGGTAATTATGACAAGTTCCATCTGGTTCCTTTTGGTGAATACGTACCTATGCGCTCGGTTCTGCCGCTGGACAAGATTACCCACGGTGGACTCGATTTTTCCGCCGGTCCCGGACCGCGCACGCTACGTCTTCCGGGCCTCCCTCCCTTCAGCCCCCTGATCTGTTACGAGGTGATCTTTCCGGGAAATGTGATCGATGACGAGGATCCGCCACAATGGATTTTGAATGTTACCAATGATGGCTGGTTTGGGCTGTCCTCGGGCCCTTACCAGCATTTTGCCAGTGCCCGGCTGCGCGCCGTGGAAGAGGGCCTACCCCTCGTCAGGGCGGCAAATACGGGCATTTCCGCCGTTGTGGACCCCTATGGCCGGGTCATCGCCTCCTTGGGGCTGGGCCGCGCGGGGGTCATCGACAGTCCGCTGCCGCAAGCCCTTTCTGAGGACACGATCTATGGCCGGTTTGGCGATGCCATCCTGTTGGTGCTGTTTTTTCTGGGCGCCGCGGTATCGTGGCGCAGCCGTAAAAAGGCCTGATCCCTACAAGTTGAAAAAGTCAGCGGGAGAAACCATAGAAAGAAAAGCAGCATCTAAATGCTTGCTTAACGTTTAGCGATATACTATGGCACTCCGAAAGTCCATGGGGTTGTCTGGAAGTCGCGTATCGCCGATGGCGCGTTCTCACTTTCTAAAGCGTGAAATCCGGATGTTTGCTGTTTTACCAAGTAGGTGAGCAAAGAGGGATTATGGAAAAAATAAAACCTAAATTCGGCCGCGGTTCCGGCAGGCCGAATCCAACGGATGTTTACGTGGGAAGCCGGGTCCGACTGCGCCGGACGCTTCTCGGGATGAGTCAGGAAAAACTCGGTACGGCGTTGGGCCTTACCTTCCAGCAAGTCCAGAAATATGAGCGCGGTGCCAATCGCATAGGCGCCAGCCGTCTTTATGATTTAAGCCGAATTCTCGATGTGCCGGTTTCTTTTTTCTTCGACGACATGCCCCCCATGGACGCGTCTCACGGTGGCCAGCCTGGACTTTCCGAAGGCGGCGCGCCTTCCTTTGACGCCGACCCTCTAGCCAAGCGGGAAACTCTGGAACTGGTGCGCGCCTATTATAAAATCACAAATCCTCAGGTGCGCCGCAAACTGTTCGAGTTGACCAAGAGTCTGGGCGCGGCCGGCTAGGCCCTATATCCGAATACCAGAGCCCGTTCCGGACTTTTCTTGGTCCGTCCCATCTTCGTTTGGCTGTTTTCTCAGGGATATGACTTGCCCTTTCCCGTGCGGGCCCCACATATCCGAAACACCTTGACGGTGTTGGAAAAGGCTGCAAAAAGAGCGTGCCGGAAAATTCGAAACGGCGGTCTCCGTCAAATTATTAGTAAATTATGGGGGTAAATTTGACCCATTCCGAATATGTATTCACAAGCGAATCCGTCTCCGAGGGGCATCCCGACAAGGTCTGTGACCGGGTCTCCGATGCCGTTCTTGATGCCTATCTGGGGGCCGACCCTCTTTCCCGCGT
>CAYZWF010000057.1:0-8950 GCA_964482135.1 uncultured Rhodospirillaceae bacterium | reverse complement strand
GAAATCCCGGTTGGTGAAATCCCGCCCCGCCCGTTTGATATACCCTCCCGGGGGCAGCCCCGTGCCCTCGTAAAAAGCGCGATACCTCAGCCGTTGCGCCGCTTCCACTTCGTGCGGGCTTTGGGCCAGACGCACCTCGAAGTCATGACCCCCGGCCGGGGACGTCTGTGTCCATTCCGTCATGTGCTCACTCTATCGTCCCACGCAAAAGGGTTCCCCTGTTTTTTGGAGACAAAGAATGCCAACTATGTTGCGGTTCGGTGAAATTTTTGTGAAGAGCCGGGTGGATTTCCATTGCGTTCAGGAACGCCTGATCGTCATCAACAATAAGAACGGTTTCGCCGGCATGGGCGCGTGCCTGTTTTTTCGACAGGACATCGAATTCGTGAATATCCGAGATGGTGTCCGAATGGCTCGCCGCGATACTGGCCTTCACCCCGGCCATATTCGTCTCAAGCTTTTTGAATCTTTTCTTTGAAAGAGGCTTCCTCGTCCGGCACAGCGCATCACAGGCATCTTCCACCTGGCGCGCCGCATCTGAAATATCGGACATGCCGAATGTCCCGGCGCTTCCCGTCAGCTTGTGCGCCTGGGCCCGCAGTGACTCAACACTTTCGACAATCTGGCTCCACTTTTTCCCGGAAACAATCCCGGAAAAAGAATCTTCCATTTCGTGTAAGCGAGAATTCAGCGTTCCCGCGAAGGCGGAACGCTGGGCATTCAGCTGTTCAATGATATTCTTTTTGCTGTCGGACATGCTGTATGGAGTTTTGGCACCGTGAAATTAAAATTACTTTTGTTAAAAAGGGTATCTGCCGAACAATAAGTTGTAATTACTGATATTTAAACATCTTATAGTAGATAGAAAAGCCCTATCCCCCCTACCCAAGGAGATAAAGATTTAACGGAATTGGATCGGAATTCCGGCCCTTAAGATGCCTTGGGACTATGCAAAGGGACTATGCAAAGGGACTATGCAAACGGATATAATCGAAAATTGGAAGTTTGATCACTCCTTTCAAGTATAACTTGCGCCCGGAGTTCGTTAAGCCCCGAAAACAGGAACACCTTGCCCACAGCCGGGTGGGAAAACGGCAAGATTCCCGCGCCGGGATCATGGCGGGCGGCTTGCTCTCGGATGCCGGAACGTTCAGGATGTGAAAGCGCCGTAAACTTCCTCATTCCACTGGAATCGCATTAATCCGGCCATGAAGCTTTTTCACGCTTTCTCTCGCCTCTCCTTTGGGGAGCACTGCTTGTCGCAACCTCCGCCTGTGGCGTGCCGGAACAGGCGCCACCGCCGCAAAATACGGGCGTCCCCGCCGCATCCACCGGCGCCCTTACCGAACTGGCCCTGAACTATGCCACGGGACAAGGAAGGGAAAGAAACGACGCCAAGGCCATGGAGCTGTTCCTGGAGGCCGCGCAACAGGGAGACGGTTTTGCCATGGGGCGGCTGGGCGTGGGATACGCCAATGGCTATGGGGTGCAAAAAGACCCCGAGACCGCCGTGAAATGGTTCAAAAAAGCCGCGGAGAAAGGCGATCTCAGCGCCATCCGTAACCTCGGGCTGTCCTATCTGGCGGGACGTGGCGTGACCCAGAATCTGGCCCAGGCCCGCCAATGGCTGGGGCTGGCGAGCGAACGCGGCGACACCTTCGCCACCGTGCATCTGGCAAACATGTATCTTGAAGGCATGGGCGGCCCGCCCGATGATGCCCATGCCGCCGCCTTGCTCCTTCAGGCCGCCAACCGGGGGAACGGCCAAGCCATGGCGGCGCTGGGCACGCTCTACGCCAAGGGGCGCGGCGTCTCCCAGAGTAACGAGGAAAGCCAGAAATGGCTGATGAGGGGAGCCGAACACGGCGATTCCCTTGCCGTCACAAAACTGGCCATGAGCCTGATCACCGGCAGAAGCGTACCCGCCAATCAGCCCAAGGGGCTGGCAATGCTGGTCGATGCATCCAACTCCGGAAGTTCCATTGCCTCCATCCTTTTAGGCCAGCTTTATGCGGGCACCCTGGTGCGCGGTGGTGGCTTTATCCCCGTGGATAAAGCCAAGGCGCGGCTCATGTTCCAGCGCGCCGAGGAACAAAAATTACGGGAACACAGAAAGCCGGGACTGGCCAGTTTTCCCGTGGAGTGGGAACGCGCTACACCTCCGGCGGCGCAATAGACGAATCCGTCTCCGTAGGAGAGTGCGGCTTAAGGATTCCCGTAATCAGGCCGCCATAAAATAAAGGTAAGGACTCCTCGGTATCCGCGGGGGTATCCGCGAGGGTATCCGCGGGGGTATCCGCGGGGGTATCCGCGGGAATCACCCCGCCGCTAGCCGTTTGAGGCGGGCCAGCCTGATGGCCGGAGGGGGATGAGAATGATAGAAGGCGGAGTAGAGGGGGTCGGGGGTCAGGGTGCTGGCATTATCCTGATAGAGTTTTACCAGCGCCTGGGCCAGCACCGCCGCATCGCTGTTGGCGGCGGCATAGCTATCCGCTTCGTATTCAAACCGGCGCGACAAGAGAGATGTCAGGGGGCTAATAAATGCCATGAACACCGGCGCCACAAGCATGAACAACGCCAGCGCCACATGCATCGAAGGCTGGCTGACCCCCAGGCCGGAATAAAACCAATGGGTATCCGCCAACCAGCCGAGAACCATCAACCCGGCCAGGGCGAGAAGGGCCGAGGCGGTGAAAAGCTTCGGCACATGGTGACGGTTAAAATGGCCCAGTTCATGAGCCAGCACGGCTTCAATTTCCTCCTCTCCCAGAGCCGTGAGAAGCGTATCGAAAAAGACGATACGCTTGCTCCGTCCAAAACCGGTGAAATAGGCGTTGCCATGAGAGGAGCGCCGTGAACCGTCCATAACGAATATCTCTTTCAGCACAAAACCGCATTTTTCGGCGAGCCTTCCGATCCGCGTCTTCAGTGCTTCATCCTCCAGGGGCGTGAATTTATTGAACAGGGGCGCAATGAGGCGGGGGAAGAGCCACAGCTTGAGAAGCATAAAACAGATCCAGACCACCCACACATAAAACCACCAGGCACCTTGGGATGTTTGCATCAGCCACAGAACAAGACAGACAAGCGGCGTTCCGATAACCAGAAGGAGGAGAAGGGATTTCAGAAAATCGGAAAGGAAAACCGTGGCGCTGCTGCGATTGAATCCGAACCGTTCCTCAAGCACGAAGGTGCCATAGAGGGCAAAGGGAAGCCGCAACACGCTGCCCACCACAAGAAGAGAGAGTAGGACGCCTGTCCCCTGTAAAAGCCCGGGGATATCCGAATCCCGCCACAGGCCGTCGAGAAGGTCAATGCCGCCGCCCGGGGTCCAGACCAGAAGCAGCATGGCCCCGTAAGGCAGCGCCAAAAGGTTGAGGCGGGTCTTGGCGATTGTGTAATCGGCCGCTTTCTGGTGATCCGGCAACGGGATGCTGGCCTTGAAATCCTCCGGCACGGCGGCGCGGTGGGCACCGACCCGGACAATCTGGCGTGCGCCGAGCCACAATTCCAGGCCCAGCGACGCGAACAGAACGAAAAGAAAAAATCCGGTAAAGGGTTCCATGGAACAACACCTCTGTAACAACGAAATCAGCCGTGGCGGCGAGCGAAATCAGCCATGAACCCAGCCAGGGCCTCCGCCCCCTCCTCAGGCATGGCATTATAGAGCGAGGCGCGGAAGCCGCCAAAAACAGGATGGCCCCTGAGATTGATGAGACCATGTCCGGCGGCTTGCGTATCGAAGGCGTCGTCGAGCGCCGGGTCGGCCAGCGTGAAACAGACGTTGACCCGCGAGCGGGCTTCGGGCGTCACCGGACAGCGGTAAAAATCCCCACCGTCGATGGCGGCGTAGAGTTTACGTCTCTTAGCCTCGCTCGCCCGTTCCATGGCGGCCAGTCCGCCCTGGTCCTCGACCCACTGGAAAACCAAACCCGCCAGATAAATGGAAAATGTGGAAGGCGTGTTGTAGCGGGAATCCTTCTCCATCTGGATACCGTAATCGAAAACGCTGGGCGTGAGAGGATTGGCGTGACCGCCGAGGTCCTCGCGCAGAATGACGATGGTCAGTCCCGAAGGGCCGACGTTTTTCTGGGCGCTGGCGTAGAGAAGCCCATAGCCGGAAACATCAAGGGGACGGGTGAGAAAATCCGATGTCATATCCGCCACCAGGGGTACATCGCCGGTCTCCGGGGTGGCGGGAAACTGTACGCCGTTTGCGGTTTCGTTGGTGGTGATATGGCAGTATGCGGCATCCGGCCTGAGACGCCATTCCGCTTGCGGAGGAATCTGCGTGAAACCGCTGGATTCTCCACTGGCGGCAATTTCAACCCGGCAATAACGGCGGGCTTCGGTGATGGCGCGGCCCGACCAATAGCCGGTCTCCACATAATCCGCGCCGGCATCCGGGGTTGCCCCCAAAGCGGCGAGGTTCAGGGGCACCAGCGCCAGTTGCGCCATGGCGCCGCCATGCATGAGTAAAATCCGGTAGCCCGGCGGCAGGTCGAGAAGCGCGGAAAGGCGCGACACGGCTGTGGCGGTAATCTCCTTGAAGACGTCGCCTGTGAAAGGCATCTCCATGACCGACAGGCCGTGGCCGTTCCAGTCCAGCAATTCGTCGCGGGCGCGGGTCAGCACCGGCTCCGGCATCATGGCCGGACCGGCGGCGAAATTGAACAAACGCGACATGATCAGAAAAGACCGAGGCCGAAGGAACTGGACACCATGAAGAAGAACAGGGGCACCGAGAGCATGGCGTTGGTGCGCGAGGTAAGAAAGGTGATGCGGGCGCAGCGGGCGCGCTCCTCAAAAGGCGCCGGCACAAAGCCCAGCACCTTCTTCTGGTGGGGCCAGAGAATCAGCCACACGTTGAGGGTCATGATGGTGCCGATCCAGCCCCCCATCCCGATCACGGCGTCGGCACCGTTAAGCATGGCGGCATCAGCGAGGCGGCCGCTGAGCCAGAGCAGCAGAAACCCCGTCACCCAGGTGACGATGGAGGCCTGACGAAAGGTTGCGTGCTCGCGCTTCATGCGTTTCGTGAAACCGCCATCGGCCTCGTCCGACAGTTCTTCGCGGCGCAGCGGTTCGAAGCTCGACCGCATGACCATATTCACATAGACATGGCCGATCCAGATGATGGCGGCCATGATATGGATCATCCGCAGCAGAACCGGGATCAAATCGTCGAGCATGTCCATGACCGCCTAACCGCTGACCATGTGGCGGACGACCGCCCACAGTACCAGCGTCAGAACAGCCCCGGAGAGGAATGTCCCGGCCACGGAATCGTGTGGGAGCTTCATTTTCCGGCGGTCTGTTGGCGCAGATCGCTGGCCGATTGCACACGCCGCATGACATAGGGCTGGGGATTCCTGCCGACGCGGTCGGCCGCCGTGATCGCATCTTCAATGAGATGGTGATGGGGCGATTTGTAACATACCGGATCGGTATTGGTGGCATCGCCGGTGAGCATGTAGGCCTGACAGCGGCAGCCGCCCACATCCTGTTCCTTGTTGTCGCAGCTGCGGCAGGGCTCCTTCATCCAGTCATCGCCGCGATACAGGCTGAAGGCCGGTGATTCGTGCCATATCCATGACAGGTCGTGGTCGCGCACGGAGGGAAAGTCGATCTCTTTGATGATCCGGGCTTCCTGGCAAGGCATGGCCGTACCGTCCGGCGCGATAGTGAGATGAATGGCGCCCCAACCGTTCATACAGGCCTTGGGAAACTTGTCGTGATAGTCGGGGACGACAAAATAGATGGTCATCTTCTTACCCAGCCGCGCGCGCGCTTCGTTGATCAGTTCCTCGGCGCGTATCACCTGGTCCCTGGAGGGGAGGAGCTCGTCGCGGTTGAGCAGGGCCCAGTTATAGTACTGGATTTGCACGTATTCGAGGTAATCGGCCTTCACCTCCTCGCACATATCGAGGATTTCCTTGGTCTGGTCGATACTCTCGCGGCATACCGGGACATTGAGCGAGAGGGGGAAGCCCAGATCCTTGATGTCGTGGGCGGTCTGTATTTTATCGTCATGGGCCTCGGCGCCGACCAATTTGTTGGTCATGACCGGATCGCAGGACTGGATACTGAGTTGAATCTGGTTGAGACCGGCTTCTTTCAGAGCTTCCAGCTTTTCCCTGGTCAGCCCCACGCCGCCGGTGACGAGGTTGGTGTAATAGCCGAGCTTGCTGGCCTCGGCGGTGATTTCCACTATGTCCTTGCGCATCATCGGCTCGCCGCCGGTGAACCCCACCTGCAAGGCCCCCATCTCGCGGCCTTCGCGGAGAACGCGGACCCAGTCGTCGGTGCTCAGTTCATTCTTGTAGGTATCGAAATCGAGAGGATTGTTGCACCACGGACACTGAAGCGGACAGCGGTAGGTCAGTTCCAGACACAGCCACAGCGGTTTGCCCTGGCCGTCCAGCTTGACTTCATTATTTTCTTCTAGTCCATCCTTTGGCATGGGAGTCCTCCAAAAACTTGTACACACCCGCTTCAATCCGTGAAGCAGTATCCGGATCGGAAACGTCGTAAACGTTCTTCAACTCATTAATGATCTGGGTTACGGACCTGTTACCGTCACAGAGCTTCAGGATTTCCGCCGCCGTATCGTTGAGCTTTACCACCCCTTCGGGATAGAGAAGGACGTGGGCCTCCTGGCTTTCCTCCCAGCGGAACACATAGAAAGGATGAACTTCAAACTGATCCGCCGGATCAATTTGCGGGACTTCATCAACTTGCGGGGCTTCGGCCATTACTGATGTCTCTTTTTCTGTGTCTCTATCTTCCGGTCACCGTTCACAGCAGGCAGGCGCGCCGGGAGAAGCAGCTCAAGAAAATGCGGGGGCCTCAGAACAGAGACCCCCGCATTGACTTCAGGCTTGCCTAGCGCACGTAGGCGTAGGCGGTAACCTCAAAACCAAGACGCAGATCACAATATGATGGATCGACCCAATTCATAACGTTCTCCCATTTATATTTTTTTTATCACTATGCCTGGACCCGAAGATCAAATCAGAGGGATCCCTTGATGGCAGGCGTGATTAGAAGGCATTCAACATGAACAGGCGATGAATAGGGCATTTATATTAAAAAAAAACGCTTTTATTCATTTAAGCGCCTTAAATATTCGACTCATAAACAGCAAAAATTACCGTATTTTTTGGTTTGTTACTGTAGTGTAACCGGCATAATTCCCGTCAAACTGCCAAATTTCGCGATTTTTTACTTACGGGGAGTGCCGGGGGGGGAAGACGGTAAAAATCCCCCCCCGGGTGATGAGTGGGTGATGGTGGCGTGGTGGAGTAAATGCCCGGATAGGAGACAGGGGGCGTAAAAAAGGGGTGTGGATATGAAAGGAGCGCGCGCGCCTGCGCGGCGCCGGTGGGGGCCGCTCACGAAACGCAGGTTTCCTCCACCTGCCGCGCCTTGACAGATTCATGCGAAAACAACAGATTGCAGGGCCCGATCCGGGACTTGGTGATCCCCTGGTCGTTCCCTGGCTATTCCCCGGAAGACGCCCTCCGGAAGCCCTTTTAAGAGAATTCCATGTCCGCAGCCGTCACATCCCTTTCCGTGGTCGTCCCCGTCTTCAACGAGGCCGACAGTATCGAGCCCCTGATGGCGGAACTCCATGAGGCCATGAAGGGGCTGGGCATGGAGTATGAAATGGTGTTCGTGGATGACGGCAGCACCGATTCCACCCCGCAACGGCTATCGCAAGCAAAAGAGCGCCATCCACGCCTGCACAGCCTGCGCCATGGCGCCTGTTGCGGCCAGAGTGCGGCCCTGCACAGCGGAATCGCGGCGGCCACCCATCCCTGGATCGTGACCCTGGACGGCGACGGCCAGAACGACCCCGCCGACATCCCCCGCCTGATCGCCGCCGTCACACCGGCAATAAACGGAATACCGCCGCTGGTCACGGGGGTGCGCCGCAAACGCCAGGACAGCCTGTTCAAGCGGCTGTGTTCACGCATCGCCAATACCGTGCGCCGCACCCTGTTGCGGGACGGCACCCCTGATACGGGCTGTTCGTTGAAGCTGTTTTCGCGCGAGATTTTTCTCTCCCTGCCCTATTTCGACCATATGCACCGTTTTCTTCCGGCCCTGTTCAAGGGCCAGGGAAGCGCGGTCATACTGGTGGACGTCAATCACCGCCCGCGTCAGACGGGCATTTCCAAATACGGCCTTGGCAACCGCCTGGTCACCGGAATCATTGATCTTGCCGGTGTCTGGTGGCTTCTCAAACGGGGCAGCAGACCTGTCGTCGAATCAGAGGAACATGACAATGATTGAAGACTTCCTGGCCAGCATTACATCCTTCTTTCTCGAACTCGGCGGCGGCGAGACCTGGGCCGTCTGGGTGGCCGTGGGCTTTTTCGGCCAGGCCATGTTCTCCATGCGCTTTCTTATCCAGTGGATTACCAGCGAAAAACGCAGGGAAAGCGTTATTCCCGTCGCTTTCTGGTATTTCAGCCTGGCCGGCGGGGCTACGCTGTTGGCCTATGCCATCCACCGCCTCGACCCGGTTTTTATCGTCGGCCAAGCCGCCGGACTGTTGGTCTATGCCCGCAATCTCTATTTCATCAAGAGCCAGCGGGCGGAAGAACCTGCTGCCGGGTAAGAGCCTGGTGCGCCAAAACACTTGCGGCAAACACCCGATACGGCAAGGATAGTGCTGTTTCGGGTAGTAACTGACGGGGATGGGAAGGGATGACCCCCCAGGCACAGGTTGAATCGGCGGAAGAGGCTGAGCTTTATCAGGCACAGACGGAAGTCCGCCATCTCAGAAATACCATCGCCGCCCTGCGCGAAGAGATGGAGCAAATGCGCTTCGAGAAGGAAGAAGCCGTGCAGCGGGCCGTGGCCGGGTCCAACGACGAAATCGTTCAGCTGAAGAAAACCGCGGTCGCCCTGCGCGATGAACTGGAAAAACTGCGTTTCGACA
>CAYZWF010000056.1:0-9369 GCA_964482135.1 uncultured Rhodospirillaceae bacterium | reverse complement strand
GTTCTCGGCGACGATGCGCTGAAGGATTACGTGTTGGAAGACCTGAAGGAGTCCGGCGTTGAAACGCAGGCGGTAATTGATTCCACGCGGCCCACCACCAACAAGAACTCCTTCGTCGCTGGCGGCTACCGCCTTCTCAAGGTGGATACGCTGGACAACCGTTCAGTTTCCGACAAAATCCTGGAAGAGTTGAAGAAAAAAATATCTTCCTTCGATGGAGACGCCGTTGTTTTCAGTGATTTCCGGCACGGTATTTTCAGCCGCGAGACCATCTCCACCCTGGTGAAGGCCATCCCCGAGGGGGTCTTCCGCGTCGGCGACAGCCAGGTGGCCAGCCGCTGGGGCAACATCCTCGATTTCAGCGATTTCGACCTCATCACGCCCAATGAAAAGGAAGCCCGCTTTGCCCTTGGTGATCAGGATACGGTGGTGCGCCCCCTGGGCTCGGAGCTCTATCGCCAGGCGCGATGCAAGACATTGATTCTGAAGATGGGAAAGCGCGGGCTCATTACCTTTCGCGAACCGGTGACGGAACTGCCAGAGCATCGGCAGTTTTTCGTTCTCGACAGCTTCGCCGGCCATGTGGTGGATGCGGTGGGTTCCGGCGATGCGTTGCTGGCTTATGCCACCTTGGCCATGAAGGCCACCGGCAACGAGGTCATCGCCTCCATCCTCGGCAGTCTCGCCGCCGGCGTGGAATGCGAGAAAGACGGCAATATTCCGGTCTCGCCTGACGACGTGCGGCGCAAACTCAAAGATATCGAGAAACACGCAAACTACAGCTGAACTCTTGAGCGCAGGGAAAAATCAGTTGCGGGTGGTGGTGGCCGGCATGGGCGTGCAGGGTCATAAGCGCGTGGCCGCGGCCGGCGCGGACGTGGTGGCCACGGTGGACCCCGCGGCTGGTGGCGTGGACTTCAAGAATATCGAGGAGGTGCCGCTGGAGTCGTATGATGCGGTGCTGGCCTGTATTCCCGACCAGGCCAAGATGGAGGTGCTGGGATACCTGTTGGAGCACGGCAAGCATGTGCTGGTGGAAAAACCCATCCTCGCCGAGGACGAGGCGGCGATTCGCCACCTGCGGCAATTGGCGGAGACCAGCGGCGCCGTCTGCTACACCGCCTATAACCACCGCTTCGAGCCCCATTTCATGCGTATGAAGGAGCTCATCGCCTCCGGGGCGCTGGGCCGCATCTATACCCTGAGAATGTTTTACGGCAACGGCACGGCGCGGCTGGTGCGTGATTCCGCCTGGCGCGACGAAGGCGCAGGCGTGCTGCCTGATCTCGGCTCCCATCTTCTCGATACGCTGTTGTTCTGGATTGGCGTGCCGGACGCGCCCTTTACCGTGCGTGCCGCCAACCGTTTCGAAAACCGCGCCTTCGATCATGTGGTGCTGGGCTGCGAAGGAGAGATGTCGATCCAGCTCGAGATGACCCTGCTCAGCTGGCGCAACCATTTCACCTGTGACGTGCTGGCGGAAAAAGGCAGCGCCCATATCGAATCCCTGTGCAAGTGGGGGCCCACCACCTTCCGTCACCGCACCCGGGTGCTGCCCAGCGGCCGTCCGCAAGAAGAAGAGGGGACCCTGGAACAGGATGATCCCACCTGGGGGCTGGAATACGATTATTTCAAGTCGCTCTGCGCCGGGGGCGGGCCGTCCAATCTCGATAATGATCTGTGGATCAACGACCAATTGAACCGGCTCTCGCGCCAAGCGTTGGAACAGGCGGCGGCATGAGCCTGCCTGTTATCGGCTATGCCGGGATGACCCATCTCGGCCTGTGTTCGGGAATCGCCGCGGCGTCCAAGGGCTTTTCCGTAGTCGGCTATCACGGGGACAAGGGGCTGATCGCCGCCATAGAAAATGGCAATCTGCCGGTGGTGGAGCCGGAACTGGACGAGATGCTGGCCGCCAACCGCGAGCGCCTCACCTTCAGCGACAGCCCGGAAAGCCTGAAGGGCTGCGACGTGGTTTTTGTGGCCGTGGACGTGCCCACCGACGATGAGGGGAAAAGCGACCTGTCCCCCATCGAGGCTATGATCGAAACGGTGACGCCGCATCTGAATGACGAGGCCGTTCTGGTGATTTTGTGCCAGGTGCCGCCCGGGTTCACGCGGGGAAGGTGCCTTGATGATGCACGGCTTTTCTATCAGGTGGAGACGCTCATCTTCGGCCGCGCCGTGGAGCGCGCCACCACCCCTGAGCGTTTCATCATCGGCTGCGCCGAGCCGGGAGAACCGTTGCCGCAAAGCTATGGGGCCTTCCTCGAAGCCTTCGGCTGTCCGCTGTTGCCCATGGGTTACGAGAGCGCGGAACTGGCGAAGATCGCCATTAACTGTTTCCTGGTGGCCAGCGTCTCCACCACCAATACCCTGGCAGGTCTCTGTGAGCGTCTTGGCGCCGACTGGTCGGAGATCGCGCCGTCGCTGCGGCTTGATGCGCGGATCGGACCCAAGGCTTATCTCAATCCCGGCCTCGGTATTTCCGGCGGCAATCTGGAGCGCGACCTGGCCACGGTATGCCGCCTGGGCGAGGCCAAGGACAGTGACACCCGCGTCATCGAGTCTTTCTGCGGCTTAAGCGGTCACGCCAAGGACTGGATATGGCGGGTGGTGGAGAATTGCGTCCCGGAAGGCGGCGTAAACTCCCGTATCGCCGTTCTCGGACTGGCCTATAAGGAAAACACCCACAGCACCAAGAACTCCCCGGCGCTGGTTCTGCTGGATCATTTGCAAGAACATGAAGTGCGTGTCTTCGATCCGGTGGTGGCGGCGGATGTTGTCCCGCAAGCCACGGGTGCGGAGTCCGCACTGGCCGCCTGCGAAGGGGCGGACGTGACGGTGATCGCCACGCCATGGCCGGAATTCGGCGCGCTCGACCCGAAAGCGCTGGCCGCCACCATGAACGGAACTACGCTGATCGACCCCTATGCCATGCTCGACGGCGCACAGGTCGTGGCGGCGGGACTCACCCACCATACATTGGGTCGCCCGCCCGCCCATCCGGCGCGGGCGGCGCAAAACGCGGCGGCTGGATAAGGATCATGCTGGAACATCTCAATCCCACACCGGCTGTGCCATCCCGCGTGGTCGTCCTGGGCGCCGGTGGATTCGTCGGCGGCCAGGCGGCGGCAAGGCTGGAGGCCGACGGCACGCCTGTGCTGCGCCTGACCCGGGGTGATGTTGATCTGTTGGCGGATGGCGCGGCGGAGAAATTGGCCGGTTTGTTAAAACCCGAGGATTGCCTGATTGTGGTCTCGGCAATCGCTCCTTGTAAGAACGCGGCCATGCTGACCGATAACATCGCCATGATGAACGCGGTCTGTAAGGCGCTGGAAAAAGTGCCGGTGGCCCATGTGATCTATATCAGTTCCGATGCCGTCTACAGCGACAGCGACGGACCCTTGAGCGAGGACTCGGTGACGGCCCCGGACAATCTGCACGGCATCATGCATGTGGCGCGCGAGCTGATGTTAAAATCGGTTGTGGGCGAGACGCCGCTGGCCATCCTGAGGCCGAGCCTGCTCTACGGCCTCGACGATCCCCATAACGGCTATGGCCCCAACAGTTTCCGCCGCCTGGCGGCGAAGGGCGAGGACATCACCCTCTTCGGCGAGGGCGAGGAACGGCGCGATCATGTGCTGATCGGCGATGTGGCCGAGATTATCGCTCTGGTGGTGAAGCACAGGGGCAAAGGAATTCTGACGGTGGCCACCGGCGAGGTGGTTTCGTTCAAGGACATGGCGGAGATGGTGGTGGCCCAATTCGATATCCCCGTGGCCATCAAGGGCTCGCCGCGCAAGGGGCCCATGCCCCATAAGGGCTATCGCCCCTTCGACGTGTCCGCCACTGGCGTAGCGTTTCCCGAGTTCCGTTATACCCTGCCCGCCGAGGGCATCGCCCGGGTTCATTTGCAAATGATGGCGGGTGCGTAATGGCCGAACTTAACCTGCTGAGTAGCTATCCCAAGGCGAAGCGCAATATCACCCATCGCCATGAAGTACAGGAGGAAAACCGCGCCATCGCCAGACAGTTCGGCGAGGCCTTCTTCGACGGCGAGCGCGACCAGGGCTATGGCGGCTATCGCTATGACGGACGCTGGGTGCCCATCGCCAAGGACTTGGTGGAGCACTGGAACCTCAAGCCCGGCGACCGGGTGCTGGATATCGGCTGCGCCAAGGGATTCCTGGTAAAAGACCTGATGGGCGTCTGTCCGGGGCTGGAGGTCTTCGGTCTCGACATTTCCGATTATGCCGTGACCCATTGCGAGCCGGAAGTGGTGGGGCGCCTTCATGTGGGGTCGTGCGACCGGCTGCCCTTTCCCGACAACAGTTTCGACGCCGCCATCTCCATCAACACCGTCCACAATCTGGATCATGAGGGATGTGTGCGGGCGTTGCGGGAAATGAAACGGGTCTCGCCCCGCAACAATTACGTACAGATCGATTCCTACCGCACGCCCCAGGAAAAACAGAATATGGAAGACTGGGTCTTAACTGCGATCACCACCCATGACCCCGAGGGTTGGCGGGCGCTGTTCGCGGAAGCCGGTTATGACGGCGATTATTACTGGACCATCACCGAATAACTTTCGGACATTTTTTGAGGCAATAGGCATCCCATGAAAACCTACGCGATTATCGGCGGCAACGGCGTGTTCGGCATCCACACCGCGCTTTATCTTCTGGCCAATGCCGAGCCCAGGAAGGTTATCTGTATCGGCCGCAACCCGGAGAAGCCGGAACCCTTCACGCTCAATCTGGGCAAGGACGACGACCGCTACAGCTATCACCAGATTCATATGGTGTTCGAGCATGACCGCATGATGGAATTGCTGGACGCGGAGAAGCCCGACATCATCATCAACTACGCCGCCATCGCCGAGCCGGCGCTCTCCTTCAAGCATTCGGCGCGCTATTACGACAGCAACGTGACGGCGGTGGCGCGGCTGTGCGAAGACCTGATGGCGCGTGACTATCTGGAGCGCTTCATCCAGATCGGCACCTCGGAGATTTACGGCTCCACCGACCGCGCCTCGCGCGAGGACGATCCGCTGAAACCTACCACTCCCTATGCGGTGTCCAAGGCTGCGGCCGACATGCATCTGGATTCGCTGTTTAATGTGCTCAAGTTTCCCATGAACATCGTCCGCCCCTCCAACGCCTATGCGCCGGGCCAGCTTCTCTATCGCATTATCCCCAAAACCGTTGTGTTCGGACTCACCGGGCGCAAGCTACCGCTGCAGGGCGGCGGCAAGGCGCGCAAGTCTTACCTTCACGCCCGCGATCTTGCCCATGCCCTGCATTTGGTGATCGAGAAGGCGCCCCTGGGCACCACATATAACGTGGGGCCGCCCGAACCCACCTCGATCCGCGATCTGGTGATCAAGACGGCGCAGGCCATGGACAAGACCCTGGAGGACGTGGCCGAGGAAGCGCCCGACCGTCTCGGCCAGGATTCCCAGTACTGGCTCGACAGCAGCGCCATCACCCGTGACACCGGATGGAAGATGGAGATCGGCCTCGAGGAGGGGATCGCCGGGATGGTGGAGTGGGGCCGCACCTATCTCGATTTCCTCAAGGATTACACCGCCGATTACGACTGGCGGGCCTGAACGGAACATGGAAAAACACGTGACACAAATCGAAGACGAAACGCGGCTCGGCCTCTATCGGGAAATGCTGCGTATCCGGCTGGTGGAGGAAGCCATCGCCGAACACTATGGCGAACAGGAAATGCGTTGTCCGGTTCATTTGTCCGACGGCCAGGAAGGAATAGCGGTGGGCGCCTGTCTGGCCTTGCGTAAGGAAGACAAGATCGTCAGCACCCATCGCAGCCACGGCCATTACCTCGCCAAACAAGGAAGCCTCAAGGCCATGCTCTGTGAAATTTACGGCCGCGCGCCGGGATGCGTGGGCGGACGCGGCGGCTCCATGCATCTTCTCGACGACGAGGCGGGGGTTCTGGCCTGTCTGCCCATCGTCGGCACCTCGGTGCCGCTGGGCGTGGGCGTGGCCTATGCCGCCAAGAGGAAAGGTGAGAATACGGTGGTCATGGTCTTTCTCGGCGACGCCGTGATGGAAGAGGGCGTGTTCCACGAGAGCGCCAATTTCGCCGCGCTTCATTCTCTGCCGGTGATCTTCGTCTGCGAGAATAACGATCTGTCTTTTTATACCTCGCTGGAGGTGCGCCAGCCCGACCGTCCCATGACCGACATCGCCAAGGCCCATACCATCGCCGTGCAGGAACTGGACGGCAACGACGCGATCGCCGTGTTCGAGGCCGCGAGCGGTGCGGTGGGGAAGGCGCGGAGCGGCGGGGGCCCGAGCTTCCTCATGTGCAATACCCGGCGCTGGCGCGAGCATTGCGGCGCTCGCTACGATTATGAAATGGGCCAGATGACGGAACAGGAGTTCGAGGTTCTGCGCGCCGACTGTCCCCTGGCGCGGCTGGGCACACAGCTGCGCGAAGCGGGGCTGCTCGATGATTCGCACGAGGAGGCCCTGCGGGCGGAACTGGGCAAAGAGATCAGCGACGCCTTCGAGTTCGCCCGCAACGCCCCCTTCCCGGAACCGGAAACCGCGGGGGACCATGTCTATGCCTGAGACACGTTCCCTCAACGGCGCCGAAGCCGCGCGCGAGGCCCTTTTCGAGAGTATGGAAAGAGACCCGGACGTATTCATGATGGGCGAAGGCATTGCCGATCACGGTAATTTCTTCGGCACCACCAACGGCCTGATGGAGAAATTCGGCCCCGAGCGCATGCTGGAAATGCCGGTGGCCGAGAACGCCATGACGGGGATCGCCATCGGCGCCGCCATGATGGGCCAGCGTCCGGTGATGAGCCTGCAGCGGGTGGAGTTCGTGCTGTTGGCTCTGGAACAGATTTTCGACAATGCCGCCAAGATCCATTACGCCACCAACGGCCGCCACAAGGCGCCCATCGTCATCCGGCTGGTGGTGGGCCGGGGCTGGGGGCAGGGCCCCCACCATGCCCAGAGTCTGGAATCGGTGTTCGCTCATTTCCCGGGGCTGAAGGTAATTATGCCGGCCCTGGCCCCTGATTCGAAGGGTATGTTGATCGCCGCCATCGAGGATGACAGCCCGGTGATCTGTATCGAGCATCGCTGGATTCATTTCGCCAAGGGGCCGGTGCCCGAAGGTCATTACGTGGAGCCGCTGGACGGGCCACGGGTGCGCCGCGAAGGCAGCGATGTGACCATTGTCGCCACCAGCTATGCCGTTCTCGAGGCGCTGGCTACGGCGGAGGCTTTGGAAAAAGTGGGCATCTCGGCGGAGGTCATTGATCTGCGCGTGCTGCGTCCGCTCAATCTCGCCCCGGTGATAAAATCGGTGGCCAAGACCGGGCGGCTGGTGACCATCGATACCGGCTGGATTACCTGTGGCATGGGCAGCGAGATCGTCGCCACGGTGGCCGAGGAATGTTTTGGCGACTTGAAGGCGCCGCCGCGGCGTCTGGGGCTGGCCGATCATCCCACGCCGAGCAGCCGCAGCCTCATCGCCGATTATTACCCCACGCCCGAAGCCTTGATCGATTGTGTGGGCGAGATGGTGGGCGCGCAAGCCAAGCAACTGGAAGCGGCGCGGGCGGACATGGCCGAGCATCGCGGCGATCTGCCTCTCGACGTGCCCAACCCCACCTTTCAGGGGCCGTTCTAGCCCCCCGGTTTTTCTTGATGGAAGTCAGATATTCACCCCTGCCGCAGCAGTTTGCCGACTGTGACGAGATTTTCGATGAGTTGCGCGAGCTGGTGGCCAGCGGCGCCTATACCATGGGCCCGGCGCTGGAAGAGTTCGAGGAGATGTTCGCCGAATTGACCGGCATGAAGCACGCCATCGGCGTGGGCTCGGGCACCGACGCCCTGAAGCTGCCCTTGAAGGCGCTGGGCATCGGACCCGGCGACGAAGTCATCACCTGCGCCAATACCTTTTACGCCACCGTGGGGGCCATCAACGAGGTGGGGGCGAGGCCGGCCTTCGTGGATTGCACCGACAGTTTCCAGATCGACGTGGACGGCATCGAGGCCGCCATCACCGCCAATACCAAGGCCATCATGCCGGTGCATCTGACGGGAGATGTGGCCGACATGGACGCCGTTATGGAAATTGCGGAAAAACACGGCCTGGCGGTGGTGGAGGACGCCTGTCAGAGTTTGATGGCGACCCGCGACGGGCGTCAGGCGGGAACATGGGGGGCGGCCGCGGGCTTTTCCCTGCATCCTTTAAAAATTATCCATGTATGGGGCGACGGCGGCGTGGTGGTGACCAATGACGATGACATGAACCGCACGCTGCGGCTGTTACGTAATCATGGCCTGCGTAACCGCGACGAAATGGAAATCTTCGGCTACAACACCCGGCTCGATCCCCTGCAGGCCATCGTCGGCAAGTGGATTATCAAGCGCGCCCATGATATCGCCGAGGGCAAGAACGCCAACGCCGCCTATTACGACGCCGCCTTCCGCGATATCCCCGGTGTCCGCGTGCCGCCGCGCAACGACAAGATCAGCGGCGTCTATCTGCTCTATATCCTGTTCGCCGAGGACCGCGACGCCCTGATGGAATACTGTATCGCGCGCGGCGTCAGCGCCAAGATTCATTATCCCATCGCGCTTTATCTTCAGGACGCGCTGAAATTTCTTGGTCACAGACAAGGTGATTTTCCCGTCACCGACCGCCATGTGGAAACCATGATCTCCTTCCCCGTGGACCAGCATTTGTCCGGGGAAGAAATGGATTACGTGATCGAGACCGTGCGCGATTTTTATGCCGAGAGAAATTAATGAGTGAACTGAAAGTCCCCTTTATCGACCTCCAGCAGCGCTACCAGGAGGAAAAGGAGGAGCTGCTTTCCTGCGTGGAAAGGGTATTGGAAAGCGGCCATCTGGTGATGACGCCGGAGCTCGGGGCGTTCGAGGAAAAGGTGGCCGGCTTCGTGGGTATCAAGCATTGCGTGGGCCTCAATTCGGGCACCGACGCGCTGATGATGGCGCTGATGGCGCTGGGCATCGGCCGCGGCGACGAGGTCATCACCACGCCCATTTCCTTCGTCGCCACCATCGGCTCCATCGTCCATGTGGGGGCGACGCCGGTTTTCGCCGATGTGCGGGAAGACCAGAACATCGACCCGGCGGCCATCGAGGCCGCCATCACCCCCAACACCAAGGCCATCATGCCGGTGCACTGGACCGGGCGTATCGCCGATATGAACGCCATCCTCGACATCGCCGAGCGGCATAATCTGGTAGTGGTGGAAGATTCGGCCCAGACCATGGGCGCCTATTACCACGGCCGTCACGGCGGCACCTTCGGCAAAGCCAACGCCATTTCCACCCATCCTTTGAA
>CAYZWF010000055.1:0-9867 GCA_964482135.1 uncultured Rhodospirillaceae bacterium | reverse complement strand
GCCGCACCGCCGCCGCCGGACAAGTCTGCACTTTCCCCCACCGTGGCCAAGGTCATGGAGAAGGTGCGTGGAGACGCGGCCGGGGATAAGACCGCCCCCAGCTCCATGGAGAAATTCGACGCCAGCCGCGCGGTAGTTTCCGCCCAGGTGGGGTTGATCCGCTTCAACAACGGATCGGCCGCTTTGTCTTCGGCCGACCGCAGTCAGTTGAAGAGCATCGCCGAATCTCAGAAAAAGAGCGGCGGCACACTGCGGGTGATCGGCTTCGCCAGCAGCTGGACCGGGAACATGGACCCGCTGAAGCATCAGCTGGTGAATTTCGATGTCTCGATGCGCCGCGCAAATTCGGTGGCGGTGGCCCTGATGAAGTATGGCGTCGAGGGCAAGAGCCTCTATGTGGGGACGAAGTCGGATTCCGAACCTATTTACCTGGAGGTCATGCCCGCCGGCGAGGCCGGTAACCGCCGCACAGAGATTTATCTCGATTATTAGGGTGGGGATTTATCTCGACTACTAGGACAGGATTTCCTTATTTAAGCGCCGGGAGGCGGACACAAGGCTTGCAGCCCCAGGGCGCGCCAGCATATACAGGGCGCGCCAGCATAATACCGCCTGTTCATGAGCCGGGGCGCCCGGCATACCGCGCATAAGGGTCTGACCACAAATGGCCGAGCACGAATTTTCCCGCATCAAGCGACTGCCGCCTTACGTCTTCGCCGAGGTCAACGCCGTGAAGGCGCAGGCCCGCGCGGCTGGTGAGGACGTCATCGATTTCGGCATGGGCAATCCCGATTCCGCCACGCCGTCCCATATCGTGGAGAAACTTGTTGAAACGGTAAATGATCCGCGCACCCACCGCTATTCCAACTCGCGCGGGATTCCAGGCCTGCGCAAGGCGGTGGCGGGCTATTACAAGCGCCGCTTCGATGTGGATATCGATCCCGAGACCGAAGCCATCGTCACGCTGGGCTCCAAGGAGGGGCTGGCCAATCTGGCCCAGGCCATGGCCACGCCGGGCGATGTCTTCATGGTGCCCGATCCCAGCTATCCCATTCACGCCTTCGGCTTCATCATCGCCGGGGCCACGGTGCGCGCGGTGCCCATCGGGCCGGGAATCGACTTCATGGCCGGTCTGGAACGGGCGGTGACGACCTGTTCGCCCCATCCGGTGGGGCTGATTATCAATTTTCCCGCCAACCCCACGGCGGAAGTGGTGGATCTGGATTTCTACGCCCGGGTGGTGGAATTCTGCCGTCATCACGATCTCTATGTGATTTCCGACAACGCCTATGCCGAGATTTATTTTGAGGAACCGCCGCCCTCCATCCTCCAGGTGCCCGGCGCCAAGGACGTGGCCATCGAATTCTATTCCATGAGCAAGACCTATTCCATGCCGGGCTGGCGTATCGGTTTCGGTCTCGGCAACCGGCATCTCATTTCCGCCCTGACGCGCATCAAGTCCTATGTGGATTACGGCGCCTTCACCCCGGTCCAGGTGGCCGCCGCCGCCGCCCTCAACGGTCCCCAGGACTGCGTGGAGGAGGCTCGCGCCCTCTATCGCGAGCGCCGCGACGTGCTGGTGGAGGGTCTGGCCAAGGCGGGGTGGGAGGTGCCCCTGCCCAAGGCCACCATGTTCGCCTGGGCGCCCATCCCCCCGGAGTTCGCCCATATGGGATCGGTGGATTTTTCCAAGCTGTTGTTGAGCGAGGCCCAGGTGGCGGTGGCGCCGGGGCTGGGCTTCGGCGAATACGGCGACAACCATGTGCGTTTCGCCCTGGTGGAAAACCTCCAGCGCACCCGCCAGGCCCTGCGCAGCATCAAGGCATTCATGCGTAATTCCGGTAAGCTGGTGGAACAACACGAGAAACAGGTGGCCTCATGAGTGATGAGCTGAAAATCGCTATTGCCGGTCTTGGCACGGTGGGTACCGGGACGCTGCAGCTGCTCCACCAACAGGGGGAGCTGTTGGCGGAGCGCGCGGGGCTCCCCTTGCGCGTGGTGGCTGTCGCCGATCTCGATACGGGGCGCGACCGTGGCGTGGCGCTGGACAACATCGCCTGTTTCGACGACGCCCTGAAAATGGTGGACGAAGCGCAAGCGGACGTGGTGGTGGAGCTTATCGGCGGTTCCGATGGCATCGCCCGCGAGGTCTGTGAAGCGGCCATGGCCAAGGGCCGCCACGTGGTCACGGCCAATAAGGCGCTGTTGGCCCATCACGGCATGGAACTGGCGGGAAGCGCCGAACAGGCGGGGGTGGCGCTGGCCTATGAGGCGGCGGTGGCGGGCGGCATTCCCATCATCAAGGCCCTGCGCGAGGGGCTGGCGGGCAACCACATCGCCCGTATCACGGGGATTTTGAACGGCACCTGTAACTATATCCTCTCGGCCATGCGCGACACCGGCAAGGAATTCGACGAGGTTCTGGCCGAGGCGCAAGCGCTGGGCTATGCCGAGGCCGACCCCAGCTTCGATGTGGATGGCGTGGACGCCGCCCACAAGCTGGCCTTGCTCACCGCCGTGGCCTATGGCTGCGCGGTCAATTTCGACGGCATCCATATGGAAGGTATCCGCCATATCACCTCGCGCGATATCGCCTGCGCCGAGGAGTTGGGCTATCGCATCAAACTGTTGGGTATCACGCGGCGGCTGAACGGAGATGGTGGCGGCGAGGGTGGGGGCGGGGTGGAACAGCGCGTCCATCCCTGTCTCATTCCCGCCGGCGCGCCGCTGGCCCATGTGGAGGGAGTCCTCAACGCGGTGGCGGTGGAGGGCGATTTCGTCGGCCCCACCATGTTCGAGGGCGCGGGCGCCGGCGCTCTTCCCACGGCCTCGGCCGTGATTGCCGATATTGTGGATATTGCGCGGGGTCTGCGTATTCCCGCTTTCGGGCGTCCGGTGGCGGAACTGGAGGACGTGGCTTCGGCGCCCATGGAAAACCACTGTGGGGCCTATTACCTGCGCCTCAGCGTGGCCGACCGGCCCGGCGTCATCGCCGATATTTCCGCCATCCTGCGCGACGGCGACATCTCCATGGAATCCATGCTCCAGCATGGCCGCGCCGACGCGCCTTCGGATTCGGTGACGGTAGTCATGACCACCCACGAGACGCGGGAAGCCGCCATGGTCGAAGCACTGGCGAAAATCGCGGCGCTGGATGCGGTGGAGGAAGCGCCGGTGATGATCCGCATGGAGGCGGTGTAAGGGGGGCGCATGCCGGCGCGCGGCGAAAGATACGGGTGTATGAACTCTATCTACAGGGCTGGCGTATTCTGCGCTTTTTTCCTTATTTCCGGCGCCGTTGAGGCCGGAGAGAAGAGCGATGCGGCGGTTTATATGGTGTATCGGGAGGATCACCCGGTTCTTCGCATGGTCGATGCTCCAGGAGTTCTGGTCAGCACCGCGCTTCCACCGCCCGGTATGCCGCCACGCCGCCACGAGTTCCTGAGTGCGAGTGCTCTCGATCCTTTAGAGGAAGACAGGATGGGCCGTATCCTGGATGTTTCCGCAAATACCACCGAATTCATCGAAAATCTGGAAAAGGCGGGATACCGGGTGACGCGTGAACAGGGAGCGCCGTGACGAGGCGAGGACACGGACGCGCCTGATTTAGTTGCGGTGGAGGAAACGCCGGTGATGATCCGCATGGAGGCGGTTTAAAGAATCCTGCAATGGTTACCTGGAATTAACCATTGACGGATATTGTCGTCCGGACGTCTGCTTTTTTTCCCAGAGCTACGGCTTTTAATTTACTCTGTCGTTCCTTCGGCAAAGGCACAGAAGGCCGCCAAATTTTTCAAGCAGACTCTGAAACCGGACGGCTTTGGAGGAGTCATGGCAAAGAAAAAAAACAAAAAAGCGTTCCCTCTTCTCAACACCGAGGAAGCGGAGGAGGTGGTTCACGAATTAGGGCGTGCCCTGGATGCCCACCGTGACTGGACCAACCGTTTCAGAAAAATGCTGGTGTGCCGCACCAAGCCAAAGGCTTCGGATTTAAATGCCGATGCTTACAAAAAAACCGCCTTCGGCCGTTGGTACTACGGCAAGGTCCACCCCCATCTGCGTGATCATCCCGATTTCAGGGCCATAGGAAAACACCACGAACACATGCATGGCCTGGCCCATGAGTTGTCCCGCACTATCAGAGATAAAGAAGATGTGGGGATCGCCCAATACGAAGCCTTCGTCGAGAGCATTGGCTGCTTTCGTCAGAGCGTTCGCAAGTTGTTGAGCGAATCATGGGACATGTTACGTCATACCGACCCCTTGACCGGCGTATTGACGCGTACCGCCATGCAGGCGCGCTTTGAAGATGAGCAGGAACGTGCCCGGCGCAATGGTCAGCCGTGCTGCGTCGGGATGATGGACCTCGATCACTTCAAAAGCATCAACGACACATACGGCCACCAGGCCGGTGACAAGGTGCTGGAAGTCGTCGCCGGATATACTCTGGGGCACTTAAGAAACTACGATCAGGTGTTCCGCTATGGCGGTGAGGAGTTCGTGCTGTTGTTTCCCAATACCGCCATCGACAGGGCCAAGACGGTTCTTGACCGTTTGCGCCGGGGCTTAAAGCGCAAGCCGATCGCGGTGGGAAAGAAAAAGAATTTACACGTCAGCGCATCCTTCGGGGTTGCGGATTTGCTGCCGGACTGTCCGGCGAAGATGTCCCTCGAGAACGCGGATCAGGCTCTTTACGCGGCGAAAAAAGCCGGGCGTAACCGGGTTCTGGTCTGGCCCCTGGCTTGAGGGCCGGAAACATCACATAAACCAGGCCTGCACGGAGTGGCAGGGCTACCCCAAAATTTTCTTCACCCGTTTGCCGCCAAGCCGCGCGGTGGTGGGCAGGCCTGAGCCCAGCAGCGGGCGCAGATAGTCGCGGAAGGTCCCCGTGACGTCGGTGCCGCTCTTGGCGATATAGGCGTTCGGCATGGTGCGGGTCTTGCCGCCCACGGCAGAGAGCCCCACCAGCTTGTAGTCGGCTTTGTAGGCCTTGCCGGGTTTGCGGCGAATGGTCACCGAGCCGTCTTTATTCTGGGCAGCGAACCTTACCGCGACTTCGCCCGCCTTGCGGGCCTCGCGCTGGTCCACGTGGGAGACACAGCCGAGGAAGGAACGCTGGAGATAGCCCAGGGTATCGGCGCGAACGCGGTTGATTCCAAGATTGTCCTTGATGGTCTTGGTCAGCATGTCGCCCAGCGCGCCGGTGCCCGAGAGCTGGACATTGCCGTGGGCGTCGCGCTCCACCTCTCCCGCCAGCTTGGTGGCGATGGGCACGCCGCGGCTGTCGTGGATGCCTTCGCTGACCGCGATGACGCAGCGCCCGAGCCGTTCATAGACCCGCTTTACGTCGCGCAGGAAGGCGCGCTGGTTGAAGTTGCGCTCGGGAAGATAAATCAGATGCGGCCCGTCGCCGTCATGGTAGCTAGCGAGCGCGGCGGCGGCGGTGAGGAAGCCCGCGTGACGGCCCATGACCACGCCCACATAAACGCCGGGAATGGCGCGGATATCGAGGCTGACTCCGGCGAAGGCCCCGGCCACGAAACGGGCCGCCGAGGGGAATCCCGGCGTGTGATCGTTCAGCACCAGATCATTGTCGATGGTCTTGGGCACATGGACACAGCGCAGGGGATAGCGTGCTTTATGCGCCTGAGCCGAGAGGATGCGCAGGGTGTCGGAGGAATCATTGCCGCCAATATAGAAGAAGCGGTCGATGTTGTGGGCCTGGAGGGCGGCCAAGATCTCGCGGCAGTAGTTGATGTCGGGCTTGTCACGGGTGGAGCCCAGCGCCGAAGAGGGCGTGGCCGCCACCTTTTCCAGATTGCTCGCGCTTTCCCGGGAAAGGTTGGTGAAGTCCTCGTCGATGATGCCACGTACGCCGTGAAAGGCGCCGTAGACGGGGCTCGCGTTCTTGCCCTTGCGGGATTCCAGAACCACGCCGGCCAGGGATTGATTGATAACGGCGGTGGGGCCGCCACCCTGGGCCACCAGAACCTTGCCTTGGGACATGTTTTCTATCTCCGGGATGAAAATACGTAGGCGTATTTTATAGCCCAGCCCGCGCCCCCATTCAAAAGGATGATGTTGAGCCTGTGTGGGTTTCCTCCCATAGTGACGCCATGCATTCGATTTTATTGCCAGGCGGTTTTGGTGGCTGAAGCGGCGGCGCTCGAAACCCCGGATGGGGAGGCCTTTCTCGGCGTGGAGCACTCGTTGGCGGGCAAACGCTGGCGGCTGCGGCTGGCCGATGAGCGCGCGGCGCTGATGCTGTCGCAGCGGATGGAAGTTCCCGAGATCGTGGGACGCATCCTCGCCGCGCGCGGGGTGACGCCCGAAGAAGGCGCCGACTTCCTCGATCCCAGCCTGCGCCATTACATGCCCGACCCCACCAGCCTGCACGATATGGAAGCCGCCGCCACACGCATCCACAAGGCGCTGCGCGACGGCGAGACCATCGCCGTTTTCGGCGATTACGACGTGGATGGGGCCACCTCATGCGCCCTGTTGCTGAGATTCCTCAATGCCGTGGGCGGCACGGTCATTTTTTACGTGCCCGACCGCATGGCCGAGGGCTATGGCCCCAACGAGGGCGCCATGAAGACGCTCCATGAGCAGGGCGCGGGGCTGGTGATTACCGTGGATTGCGGTATTACCGCCTTTGAACCATTGGCCGCGGCTGCCGCCATGGGGCTCGATGTGATCGTGGTGGACCATCACGAGGCCGAGCCCGTTTTACCCGAGGCCCATGCCGTGGTTAATCCCAAGCGCCTCGATGAAAGCGGCGAGCTTGGGCATCTGGCCGCCGTGGGCGTGGCCTTTTTGTTGGTGGTGGCGGTGAACCGGGTATTGCGCGACGAAGGCTGGTACGGCGAGGGGAGGCCCGAGCCCGAACTTATGCAATGGCTCGATCTGGTGGCGCTGGGCACGGTTTGTGACGTGGTGCCGCTGACGGGGTTAAACCGGGCCTATGTGGCCCAGGGGATCAAGGTATTGGCGGGACGCGGCAATGCCGGACTGGTGGCGCTGGCCGATGTGGCGGGGATCAAGGAGAAGCCCGGCGGCTATCATCTGGGGTTTGTCCTCGGCCCCCGGGTCAATGCCGGGGGCAGGGTGGGCCGTGCCGATCTCGGCACCCGTCTGCTTTCCTGTGACGATTCCCAAGCGGCGCGGGAGATGGCCGCCGAGCTCGACGCCTTTAACCAGGAGCGCCGCGCCATCGAAGCGGGAGTTCTGGAGGCCGCCACCCTCCAGATCGAGCAAGCGGCCTCGCCCGATCCGATCCTGTTCGCGGCAGGGGAGGGATGGCATCCCGGGGTCATCGGTATCGTCGCAGGAAGGCTCAAGGAGCGTTTTAACCGCCCGGTCTGTGTGTTTGCCCTCGATAAGGGCGAGAAGGGCGAGGCCAAGGGCTCGGGGCGTTCGCTGCCGGGCGTGGATCTGGGCGCGGCGGTAATCGCGGCGCGTCAGGCGGAGCTTTTGATCAATGGCGGCGGCCACGCCATGGCGGCGGGCATGACGGTGGCCGGGGACAGGTTTGGCGAATTAAAGGAATTCCTTGTCCAGCGGGTAGGCGGCGGCGAGGCGGGGGCGGGAATTCCTGCGCCGGAGCTTAAATTCGACGGCGCGCTGTCCCTCGCCGGGGCGACACAGGAATTGGTGACGTTGCTGGAACGGGCAGCACCCTTCGGACCGGGAAATGCCGAGCCGCGCTTCGTCATGTCCCATGTGAATGTGGCCAAGGCCGATGTGGTGGGGGAAAACCATGTGCGCTGTTTTCTCTCCGATGCTGGTGGCGGCCGCCTCAAGGCCATCGCCTTCCGCAGTCTTGAGACGCCGCTGGGACAGGCCTTGCTGAATAACCGAGGCGAGGCGCTGCACGTGGCGGGCCGGTTGCGTGACGACAGTTGGCAGGGGCGCGCGCGCGTACAATTGATGATCGACGACGCGGCGCCGATGTAATGGATTTAAGTGGTGGGCTTGATTTTACCGGCGCCTAAGGAAATATGGCCCGCGCCGTCCGGCCTCGTGCGCGGTGGGCTTGATTTTACCGGCGCGGGAAGATATGACCCTTGCCCTGTGGTGAGGCCCCGTCGTCTAGTGGCCTAGGACTCCAGGTTTTCATCCTGGCAACGCGGGTTCGAGTCCCGCCGGGGTCACCATTTCTCACTTCCGTCATTTCCAGATCGTTGCCGGTTTGACGTCTCTCCATGTGCCGAGAGGGAGGCGCCGGGAGGGCGTGCGAAAGTAAGCTAAAATTATTTCGCCATAAAAACGATTTGTTATCAAATATTTAACTACGTTTTCTTAAAGTTACCTCTCTCTTCCAGTATGTTCTGATGAAGTGAGAGCGAATGTTAAGACGTTTTCTCACAGCCATTGCCATGTCGGTGTCTCTTGCCGTGTCGGGTATTTCCTCTGCCGGCGAGCCCGTGCAGCCCGTGACTTCGGTAAAGTCGGACGAGCCTTTCGGCGAATGGCTGTACGACGCCAAAAAAGGCCACGCCCTGTCCCAGTACATGGTGGGAATCTATTACGAAAACGGCCAGGGAGTGAAGAAAAGCACCACCAAGGCCGCCACATGGTACGAAAGAGCCGCCGCTCAGGGCTATTCCGATGCCGAGGCCCTGTTGGGTATGCTCTATCTTGAGGGACGCGGCGTCCGCCAGAATAAAAAACTCGGAATTAAAAAACTTACCCACGCAGCCGAGAGGGGAAATATCCGGGGCCGCTATCAACTGGGGGTGGCCTATTTTGATGGTAAGCATGTAAAGCGGGACCGTGTGGCCGCCTATAAATGGCTCTATCTGGCGGCGTATTTGCCGCGAACCCCGGAAAGTTTCTCCGCCGCCAAGAAAATGGACGCGCTGAGACTGGTTATGAACAAGAAGGAAATCGCCACTGCCGTGACCGAGGCCGATAAATACATAGTGAAGAGATAGCCCCAAAGAGATAACCCCGGCGTGATAGCGGGATGTGATATTGGGGCGTGATCCTGGGTGCCCGCCTGAAAACGCCGGGATGTGATCTAGTCGAACATGGAGTCGATATCGTCCTGGGAGACGGCCCCCGCCGCGTCCTCGTCCTGGGGGCCGCTGATCAGGGCCTTGTCGTCGGGAAGTTCGCCATCGCCTTTTCCCGCCAAGCCTCAAGGCGATGCGTCTCAATCCCCAGCTCCCGCGAGAGAAGTTCCACAGACTCGCCTCGAACCAGACGAAGAACGGCCTCTTGTTTGCGCCGAACAGTCCAACGTTGTCCCCGTTCCAGCGAACCAACCTGCGGGGCCTGACCTGGGGAATACGTGGACGAGCCATGCTCGACCTCGTTTACCACAGGTCCATCAACGGCAATATTTTTATCAATAATTTCATTCATTAGAGTGCCCTCCTTGAACACTTGAGTAACTCAATTTAGTGTCCAAGAAAACTGGGTCCGATATAGGAAAAACTTATCGCCTGTGGGGCCTTTGTTATGCTCTTATTGGGCCGAGACAGGTCATGGAATTAGCGTAGGGAAACCAAAACCATGAGTGAGACCGAACTCTCCGACGATTACGATATCGAATCCAAGAAGAAGGCCCTGATTATTGTCCGTGATGCCTTTGAAGCATGCGAGAAACAGGGTGTTTCCGGCGTCATGGCCGTGGGCGCGTTCCTCGATCATATCCTTTTTCACCTGGTGTCCATGACCGACCGTGAGGTGACGGCTTCCTTCCTCCAGGCCCTGGCCACCAAGGTCACGGACGGCATTTACGACATGGAGGAAGAGGGCGCGGAAGGCGGGTCGGACGATGGTGATGGGGATTCCGATGATAAGGATTCTGGTGATGGCTCTGACGACGGAGCGCAGGGCGGCAACGGCGAGGACCAGGAA
>CAYZWF010000054.1:0-10616 GCA_964482135.1 uncultured Rhodospirillaceae bacterium | reverse complement strand
AGTCTCATTTATTTCCCTTCCTCCCACCGGCCCCAACCGGCGGACCATGGGGTGCCCGAGATGACCGTGCAGGCCCTGGAAAGCGCCGACGGTCTTGAGCTTCTGGCCTGGTACCGCGCGCCGCAAGAACCAGACGCGCCGGTGGTGGTCTATTTTCACGGCAATGCCGGGCATATCGGCTATCGCGGTTCCAAGATCCGGCCTTATCTCGATGCCGGATACGGAGTTCTGTTGTTGAGCTGGCGCGGCTATAGCGGCAATGGGGGCTCCCCCTCGGAGGAGGGGCTCTATGCCGATGGCCGCGCGGCGCTGGCCTTCCTCGGAGCAGAGGGGATTCCCCCGAACCGCTGGGTTCTCTACGGCGAATCAATCGGTTCAGGGGTGGCCGTGGAACTGGCCCGGGCACAGGCGCATGGGGGAAGCCCTGTGGGCGCGGTGGTGCTGGAATCGCCCTTCACCTCGTTGGAGGACATGGCGGTTTTTCACTATCCCTGGATTCCAATGCGCTGGCTCATGCGCGACCACTATGATTCACTCTCCAAGATCGCCGCCATCGCCGCGCCGCTGTTGATCATTCACGGCGAAAGGGACCGCATCGTGCCCCTTTCCAATGCCCGCAGGCTTGCCGAGGCCGCCGCTCTGTCCCCCGAGCCCGGCGAAATGCGCGTCATCGAAGGCGCCGGTCATAATAATCTTTACGACTTTGCCGCGCCGCGGGTGGTGATTGAATTTTTAGGGGATATTTTTCCCTAGGGCCCTAGAATCCTGGGGCTCTAGCCGCCGCCGCGCTGGGTCACCTGGTCGAAGCGTTCGAGAAAAACCGTCCGTTCCTCTTCCGTGTAGCCGTGAAAGATAAAGCGCGTCTCGATCCGGGGCAGGCGAAAGGCGCCAAGCCGTTTTTCCGCCATCTCCGTAAGGGTAATTTCCACCCGTTTATCCCCTTCGCCGATGAGGGCGCCGGATTCGGTGGTGACCACGGGTGTCTCGCCGTTGTCTTTTGTGGCGGCACGGGCGGCGGCGGGAACCAGGCGCAGGAAATCATGCGCCGTGACGCTCATCTCGCGCACTAATGTAAATGGTGAGTCGTTCATGGGCCGGGCCGCTGATCAGCCACCGGCCACCGGCGGCCATATGGCCAGTGCGTCGCCGTCGTCGAGAACCCTCCCCGGGCGTTCGCTGGGGGCCAGATAGACCCCGTTGACGAGCACCAGATGGGCCAGTTCGTGGGGCAGGCCCACACTGTCCATGGCCCTTCCCACCGTGGTTCCCTGCGACAGGTCGAGAACCGCCTCGTTTCCCGATGTGCCTTCGGGGAGATAGCGGCCGAGAAGGGCGAACAGCTTGAGGGTGATCTTCATGGAATTATGGCGGGGAATCGTGGACAGGCGGCGCTGTTGCCGAGCCGGCGCGTACCCGGCCTAAGCCGGGCCCTGGGTGGCGCCGAGATAAGCCTCCATGAACCGGGTCGGATCCTGAGCCAGCCTTTCTTTCCAATGGCCGAGCTTGGTGCGGCTCTGGATCAGGCCGCGTACGGCTCCCACATGCTGGGTTATGCCGACGCTGCAGGCGCCGACCAGACAGTCATCCTCGAACTCCAGCCGCATGTATTTGTAACTGTCCTCGTCCACGGCCTCTGCGTGATCGCCGCCTTCCACGCCCTGCCACTGGCCGAAGGAGGTTGCGATCAGGCCGGCGGTGTCGAGCACGTTCATCAGCAGACTGCCCTTATAGGTGGCGGGAATCCCGGCCATGTTGAGGGCGGCGATGCGGGCATGTTCGGTCGCCGTGGGCTGGATGGCGTGAACCGAACGTCCGCCGCTGGAGAAATCCAGGCCCTGGGCGACGTCGCCGGCGGCGAAAATCCCCTCTACATTGGTCTGCATTTGCGGGTCCACAAGGATGCCGTAATCGGTTTCGATGCCGCTGCCGTCGACAAAATCCATGTTCGCCTTGACCCCGACGGCGACGATGACCAGTGCCGGGTTCATGGTCTCGCCGTTGTCGAGATCCACCTTGAGGCCGCCCTTATGGGAGACCTTGGTGGCGTTGGTCTCGGTCAGCACCCGGATGCCTTTTTCGCCGCACCAGCGCCTGATCATGCCGCCGGCGGTCTCCGTCATCATGCTCCGCACCATGCGTGCACTGCGGACGATAACGGTAACCTTGGCGCCGCGCTTGACCAGCCCGTTGAGGATGATACAGGCGACGAAGCCCGCGCCCATCAACAGCACTTCCGCTCCGGGCTTGATGGATTCCAGGATGTGGCGGGTATCCTCCAGCGTCCAGCAATGGTGGACGCCATCCCCCTTCAGCCCCTCTATGGGCGGCGTGGTGGCGGTGGAACCGGTGGCGATGAGCAGGCGGTCGTAGGGGAGCTCCTTGCCGCTGTCGAGGGCGACGCGGTTTTTCTTGGTGTCGATCCCACTGGCGCGTGCCTGTAGATAGTCGATGCCGAGCTTTTTGTAATGATCCGGGCCTTTTCTCAGATAGGTTCCGGATTCGTCGATGATATCCGAGAGCAGGTAAGGGATGGCCATGCGCGAATAAGGCGGTTCGGGCTCGCCCCCCACAAGGGTGATGGCGCCGCCATGTCCGTTTTTGCTCAGCGTCTCGGCGGCGATAACTCCGCCCGGCCCAGCCCCGAGGATCACGTGTTTCATAGCCCGCCTCCGACGGAGTTTAAGCGGTGAGACCTAGAGAACCAGCCGGTCCAGGGTTTTGTTGGTGGGAACGCCCTCTTTCGTCCAGCCCCGCAATTCGTAATATTCGGGCAGCATCTTGCCGAGATCGTTGACTCTGCCCTTGGCCGGCCCGGTCTTGGCGGCCTCCTTCAAAAGGCGCTTGGGCAGGGTGTCGTCCTTGGCGGTCATGCCGGCGGCAAGGTTGAAATTGCGTTCCAGATTCCAGATGCGTTCACCCATCAGCAACAGGTTGTCGATGGACCAGTCACCCTCGCAGGCGGCCTGAATCTGGGGGCCGATGTCCTCCATGGACCAGGCGAAGGTGACGAACACGCACAGGCCGGAGCTGTCCACCACCGCGGTGGCGTCCTGGAAGGCCTTGACCAGTCCCGCCTTACCCTCGGTCACCAGAGGATCGGTCTTTTCCGGAATACCCATGACTTCCGAGGCCACGGTATAGCTGCGCAGGTGGCAGGCGCCGCGGTTGCTGGTGGCGTAGGTGAGCCCCATGCCCTGGATGCCGCGGGCGTCATAAGCGGGGAATTCCTGGCCCTTCACCGTCATGGAGAGGTCGGGATGGCCGTATTTCTCGCACAGGCGTTTCGAGCCCAAGCCGATTTCCTTGCCGAAGCCTTCGCCCTTGGCGGTCAGTTCGGTCAGGGTGACGAGCGCCTCGGTGGAGCCGAAGTTGAGTTCGAGGCCGCCGGTATCTTTTTTCGTGATGGCGCCCATTTCGTAGAGCTCCATGGCGGCGGCCACGGTGGCGCCGAAGGAGATGGGATCGAAGCCGTCCTCGTTACAGAGGAAATTGGCATAAGTAAGAGCTTCCAGGTCGTCGATGCCGGTGTCGGAGCCGAGCGCCCAGGCGGCTTCGTATTCCACTCCGCCCGAAGCGTGCCAGTATTCGGGCTTGGTCTTTACCGTGTAGTGTTCCTCGTCGATCTTGGAGATGCGGCCGCAGGCGATGGTGCAGCCGAAACAGGCCTGGTTGGTGACGAGATTGGCCTTGCCGTCGCTTTTTCTGGCTTCGTGCATGGCCTCGCCGGAAATATGGGCGGCGCCCTCGAACTGTACCTCACGCCAGTTACGGGTGGGCATGGCGCCGATTTCATTGATCACGTTCATCAGCACCTGGGTGCCGTACGTGGGTAGCCCCTGTCCGGTGACGGCGTTTTCGGCCAGTACCTTCTTGCCGGCCTCGGTGGCTTTCATGAAGGCCTTGGGATCGTGGGGCTTGTCGCCCTTGGTGCCGCGCACGGCGATGGCCTTGAGATTTTTCGATCCCATGACGGCGCCGACGCCGGAACGTCCGGCGGCGCGGTGCAGGTCGTTGACGATGCCGGCGTAGAGCACGCCGTTCTCGCCGGCGCGGCCGATGGAGGTGACCCTGATCTGTGGGTCCTGGTGCTTTGCCTTGATGGCGGGTTCGGTCTCCCACACGGATTTCCCCCACAAATCGCTGGCGGGCAACAGCATCACCTCGTCGTCGTTGATGTAGAGATAGACCGGTTTCTTCGACTTACCCTCGAAGATGACCATGTCCCAGCCCGCGAATTTCAGTTCCGCGCCCCAATAGCCGCCGGAATTGGAACAGGCGATACAGCCCGTCAGCGGTCCCTTGGTGATCACCGAATAACGCCCGCCGGTGGACGCCATGGTGCCGGTGAGCGGCCCGGTGGCGAAGATCAGCTTGTTCTTCGGCGACAGCGGGTCGACCTTGGGGTCGATCTCCTCGCACAGATATTTGGTCGCCAGCCCGCGCTGGCCGAGGTAACTCTGCGCCCATTCCTTGTTGAGGTCTTCGGTCTTGCACGTGCCCTTGGAAAGGTCGACGCGAAGAATTTTTCCATGCCATCCCATGTTCCTGCCCTCCCTAGGCCTGAGGTTGTTCGGTTGCGGTCTTATCTGCCCAATCGCGCATGCGCCCCAGGCCCGTCCAATCGGCATCCACGTAGGTGATGGCGTCGGTGGGGCAGGCCTTGGCGCATTCGGGATCGCCGCCGCAGAGGTCACATTTGACGACGACGCCGGCCGACGCGTTGTAGTTTATGGTGCCGAAGGGGCAGGCGATGGTGCAGACCTTGCAGCCGACACAGAGAATATCGAGGACGATCTTGGCGCCGGTCTCGGCATCGAGACGAATGGCGTCCACGGGGCAGGCGTGCAGGCACCAGGCCTCGGCGCATTGGGTGCAGGTATAAGGCACCATGCGGCCTTCTTCGTGGAAGTTGAAAACCTTGATCCGTGATTTGGCGGGGTTAAAGACCCCCTCCTTTTCGTAGGAACAAGCCATCTCGCACTGGAGACATCCTGTGCATTTCACGGGTTCGATCTGAAGCGCTTTCAGCATTGTCGTCCTCCCCCTCCTCGACGATATCCAGTTTCCCAGAATGATAGAGCAGGGAGGAAGGCCTATCAACAGCAAGTTTCATATAGTTTTTGGCGATACTGTCGAATCACGGGCACCAGGGAGAGGGGATGGCTGGCTGTTGTGACGCGCGCTCTGCTATGGTGAGTCGTTATGAGACGGAAATTTTTCTTCCCGACTGTCACCCCCATGGCCGGTTTGTCCCGGTGCTTGCGCGTTTTTGCCGCAGTCTCGTTCCTGGCCGTATCTCCGGTTGCGACCCAGGCGGCGGAAAAGGACGCCACCATTTTGGTGCGCCAAACCCTGCCCACCTTCACCATTACCCTGCAATCCAACCCCAGCACGGGATATTCCTGGTTTCTGGAATCCCTGGACGAGAGCCTTCTGGAGGCCGTTTTGCACCGCTATCTGCCGCCGCAAAGCACCGCCGCCGGGGCACCGGGCAAGGAGGTCTGGACCTTTCGGGCGCGTCACGGCGCTTTTCTGGTGCCCCGCACCAGCCGCATTGTTTTTCGTTATCTGCGGCCCTGGGATGCCGATGATGCGCCGGGAGAGAGCGTTTTTACCGTTGTCTTTGCTCCCGGCAAATAACGGCCCGTACACGTTCATGACCGGGCATGACCGGGAAAAGCCCTGATGCGGTCTTGGCGGCCCCCGGCTCATGGGTCATACTGTGCTCACTCTGGGCTCGCCCCAGCCTCCGGTTCCCCCCACCGGGGTTGGGAGGTAATTCCAACCTCCCAGGTAACAGTCCCCAGGCAACAGTCAGCCCCTAGGTAACAACGTTCTGATGAGATTCGGCTTCTCCTCCGGCTTTTTCCTTGTCCTGCTTGGCCTTTTCCTTGTGGCCGGGAGTGCTCCGGCATGGGCCGAGGTTGTCCCCCTTGACGCGCCTCATCTCGAGGGAGCGGAGCTTGACCTCATATGGGTGGTTCCCTTCGTCGGTATGCTGTTGTCCATTGCCGTGGTACCGCTCACGGTCCCGAATTTCTGGCACGCTCATTTCGGTAAGATTTCGGCCTTTTGGGCGCTGGCTTTTCTGATTCCCTGTACCTTCGTGTTCGGCACCGGGACCGCCATCTACGAATTGGTGCATATCGCCCTGTTGGATTACATCCCCTTTATCATCCTTCTGTTGGCCCTTTATACGGTGGCGGGCGGGGTGCGCCTGAGGGGCACCGTGTGGAGTTCACCGGGGGTGAACACCATGTTGTTGCTTATCGGCACAATCGTCGCCAGTTTCATGGGCACCACCGGCGCCGCCATGCTGTTGATCCGGCCCCTGATCGAGGCCAATATATGGCGCCATCACAAGGTGCATGTGCTGGTCTTTTTTATTTTTCTGGTGGCCAATGTAGGCGGCTCGCTGACGCCGCTGGGCGATCCTCCTTTGTTTCTGGGATTTCTCAAGGGCGTGGATTTCTTCTGGCCCATGTTGAACCTGTTTTTGCCCATGGTGGTGGTGGCGGGAATCCTGTTGGCCATGTTTTTCCTCCTCGACAGCTATTTTTTCCGCATGGAACTGGAATCGCGCCCCCCGGAAGAGGGCGAAATGGTACCCCTGAGCATCGAGGGCTGGGTGAATATCTTTCTGCTTTCCGGCGTGATTCTGGCGGTGCTGCTCAGCGGGTTCTGGGTTCCCGGAATCAGCTTTACCGTCAATCATGTTCCGGTACAGCTTCAGAATATCGTCAGGGACCTGTTGTTGCTGGGGCTGGTTTTTCTTTCCCTGACGGCGACCAGGGAGAAAGAGCGCCGGGCCAATGCCTTTACCTGGTTTCCCATGGTGGAAGTGGCCAAGCTGTTCGCGGGTATCTTCATCACCATCATTCCCGCCATCGCCATCCTGCGCGCCGGCGGCGAGGGCGCGCTGGCGGCGGTGGTAGACCTGGTGAGCGAGAATGGCGAGCCGGTGAACGCCATGTATTTCTGGGTCACCGGCATACTGTCCAGCTTCCTCGACAACGCCCCCACCTATCTGGTGTTCTTCAACACCGCCGGGGGCGATGCGGAAACTCTGATGGGGCCGTTATCGGCAACGCTGGTGGCCATATCCTGCGGCGCCGTCTTCATGGGGGCCATGAGCTATATCGGTAACGCGCCCAATTTCATGGTGCGCGCCATCGCCGAGGAGCGGGGCATTCCCATGCCCAGTTTCTTCGGCTATATGGGCTGGTCGGTTCTGTTCCTGGTGCCCGCCTTCCTGGTGGTGACCTTGGTCTTTTTCTCCTAGGGGGTCTTTTTCTGATCCGCCCTAGTGGGAGAGAAGCACCGGGATGGTCATGTTGGCGGTGACGTATTTGGTGACGCTGCCTATCACCATTTCACGAATCTTGGAATGGCCGTAAGCCCCCATGACAATAAGGTCGGCATTGAGGTTCTTGGCGTTGGCAAGGATACTCTCGCCCACATTCCCGGTGCCTGATTCGTCCGTCACAACATCCACCAGGACATCATGACGGGATAGAAAATCGGCGAATTTCTGTTCCTCGACACTGTCCCGTGACGTTTTGACGACGGTGAACATGGTCACTTTCTCGGCGATTTTCAGCAGCGGCATGGCGTCGCGCACGGCCTGTAGGGATTCCCGGCATCCCTTCCAGGAAATCATAATATGGCTGCCGGGCATCAGAACCTTGCACTTGTGGGGAATCACCAGAACCGGACACCCGGAATAGAGCACCATGTTCTCGGGGATGTGGAAGGTAACGCGGTCTTCCCTCTCATCGGCCTTGGCGTGACTGACGATGACCAGATCAACGGCCAGGGCATGGTGGCTCAGCACCTTGATATGGTCGCCCTCGCCCATGCGCCATTCCACGGGAATGCCCGCCCGGGCGCAGGCTTCCTCTACCTCGGCCTTGATGCTGGCGGCCTTTTCACGGGCGATCTGGGTGGCTTCGGCAAGATAGCCGATGGACGCGCCGCGCCCGGCCTGGGGCATGCTGACCGGCGAGGCGTTGTAGAGGGCGATAAGGTGGGCCTGGTAGGCCTTGGCCATTTCCAGGGCCATGTTAAAGCGGGTCATGTGGCCTTCATCGTTGGCCATATGCACCAGAATGGTCTTGTACATGATCCCGGGCTCCCTTGCCGCCGTGGCTTTATGCCACCATGTTGAGCGCGGCCCCGGGAAAAAGCTAGACCCGCCGCCACGCGATTGCAACGCCCATGACGTCCTGCCCCGAATCCGATCATGAATCTGATAACAAATTTGGGACGGTTTATGCGGGTCCACGGTCCGTCTAAGTTATAAGTTATGGAACGCCGGTTGTCTTTTTACCTATTTCCTTTCTTTTTTCTGTTTGTGGCGGTGTTACAGACCGTTGCGGGTAATCGTAATCCCGATCCAGTTACTTTTGAAACCTCGAGGCTTGCCATTCTCGGAGCCGATGGGCGGGAGCATTCATTCGTGGTGGAACTAGCGCTGTCCGCGCGACAGCGCGCGCGCGGGTTGATGTTCCGCGAAGAACTAGCCAATGACGCAGGCATGCTTTTTCTCTGGGAGGAGGAGGCCGAGCGCCACATGTGGCTGAAGAATGTGCACATACCTCTAGACATACTATTTTTCGATAAAGGTGGGCGTATTTTTCGTATAGAACACTGGGAACATATTTCATGCATGGCGGAATCGCGACTGTCTGGGGCCACGTCCCCTTCCGATAGGATTATATCCTCGGGTGATGGGGCGCTGGGCGCACTAGAACTTTACGGAGGAATCACCTTCCGCCTAGGGATCGTGGCCGGGGACCGGATCGAGCATCCGCTTCTTCCGTCCGCCGCCCGATAACGGGGCAGGGCGGGAACGGAGAAGGCCACCAGGGCGGAAGCGAAAAGACTTGAAAGTCGTAACATTTGGACCTCCTACATGCGTGTCCAATGGTGTTACTCCTCCCCTGCGGGTGTTTCGGCGCAATGGCCGTGCCATTGGCAGCGGTTTTTGGCCGCTTTTGCGCCGGGTCATGCATGATAATATCCGGATGACTTCGGATGATGGATGCTTGAGGTCGGGGCCACATTCGTGTATCCCCGATGAGGAAAGGTTTAGCGGGGTGTAGCGCAGCCTGGTAGCGCACCTGCTTTGGGAGCAGGGGGCCGGAGGTTCAAATCCTCTCACCCCGACCAGTTTCCCGCCCCATATCCCGATTGGGGGAGTGATCATGGACGTTCGTATTTATCAGCCGGGGAAGACACCAACCCAGTCGGGCCGCGCCCACAGCCAGGACTGGGTGGTGGAGCCCCGTCATCCCGGCCCCAAGATTCTTGACCCGCTGATGGGCTGGACCGGTTCGGAGGATACCAGCCAGCAGGTATGTCTCAGATTCGACAGCCGCGAGGACGCGGTGGCCTACGCCACCCGCTATCACCTCAGCTATGTGGTGGAGGAGCCCCACAAGCCGCGTCCCCGGATCAAGAGCTATTCCGATAATTTCAGTTACAACCGTGTGCGCTGAACGGCCAAAAACCCGCGGAGACGAAGCGATTTATCATATCAGGCGCCCTTAGCTCAGTTGGATAGAGCGACGGCCTTCTAAGCCGTAGGTCGCAGGTTCGAATCCTGCAGGGCGCGCCATAACGCACAAAGGGGCCGTTGCCGCGCGGTCCCTTTGTCTTGTGCGCATTTCCGCTCTAGTCGTGGAATTCCTCGCGGATTTTGATTATCTCGGGCAGGATTTTCATGAACAGGGGTACCAGATCGGGGTCGAAATGGCTGCCCACGCATTTTTCAATTTCGGCCACGGCATCCTCCACCGACCAGGCTTTCTTGTAGGGCCGCTCCGAGGTCAGGGCGTCGAACACGTCGCAGATCATGAGAATACGGGCATCGAGGGAGATTTCCTCGCCTTTGAGACCCTTGGGATAGCCGCCGCCGTCCCATTTCTCGTGATGGGTCAGGGCCAGCTCGCGGGCCAGCGCCAGCACGCCATAGTCGTAGCCTTCCAGCAGTTCCGCGCCGATGGCGGAATGGGTCTTCATGATCTCCCATTCCTCCGGTTCCAGGGGGCCGTCCTTGAGCAGGATATTATCGGGAATGCCGATCTTTCCTATATCGTGCATGGGGGCGGCGGTGAGCAGGCCATGGCAGTCGGATTCGCTCATTCCCGCCTCGCGGGCCAGAAGCTCGCTGAACTTACTCATGCGGATCACATGCATGCCGGTTTCGTTATCGCGGTATTCGGCGGCACGGCCCAAACGGCGGATGATATCGAGACGGGTTTCCTCAAGCTCCCTGGTGCGTTCCCGCACCTTATCCTCCAGGACTTCGTTGTAATCGCAGACTTGGTTGTGGAGCAGCCGCACTTCGAGAAGGTTGCGAATGCGGTTCAAGGCCTCGACGGTATCGAAGGGCTTGGTGAGGAAATCCTTGGCCCCGGCCTGTAGCGAGCGGTGGCGGGTGTCGGTGTCCTGGGCCGCGGCGAGGACGATAATGGGCAGGTAATCGTCGCCCTTGATTTCGTCCAGCTGTGCCATCACCCCGAAGCCGTCGAGCTCCGGCATCTGGATGTCGAGCAGGATCAGGTCATGGCGGGTGGCCTGGTACATGGCCTTGACGTCGCGGGGTTCGGTGG
>CAYZWF010000053.1:0-11431 GCA_964482135.1 uncultured Rhodospirillaceae bacterium | reverse complement strand
CCCAGACCGTTGAGGAACAGCGAAACGCCCAGGGCCTCGCGGCTCAAGGGGGAATAGCGCAGGTTGTTGAAACCCCGGTAAAAGCGTAGCGGCTTACCCAAGTGCAATGTGGAAATAAAGAGCATGAAAGCCTGCAGGCCGGCCATGAGGATAAACAGGGGCAGCAGGGCGCTGGAATCCGACAGGCGGGTCAGGCTCTCCACCCCCATCAGGGAGCCGAGAAAGACCATCAAAAACGCGCCGATCACGGCCTGCGAGGTGAGGGTGAAGAGGACCAGGGGGTTTTCGCGGGAGCTCAGCTTGGCCAGATTCCAGCGCCGTTCCGTGCCGTTCTTGGCGTCCACTTCCGGTTGATAGCCGCCGGTGCCGTTTACCCGGTGGTATTTGACCGGCATGGAATCGGTGCGGGTGAATTCGCGGGGCAGGCTCTTGGTCTGCTGAAAGCGGATATTGGGGTTGGTGATGTCGGTGCTGGGGAATCCGGGGATTTCCGTCTTGATCTGCTCGCGCCGTTTGGGTGTGTTCTCAATGACGCCGAAATTCAAGGCATTGCCCAGACAGGCGGAGACACAGGCGGGTTTAAGCCCCACTTCAAGCCGGTCCACGCACATATTGCATTTCTGCACCTGGCCTTCCACGGGATCGAGCTGGGGGGCGTTATAGGGACAGACCCAGGTGCAATAGCCGCATCCGAAACAGATATCCGGATCCTGGATCACCGCCCCGTATTCGGGATGCTTGGTATAGGCGCGGGTGGGACAACCCTTGAGACAGACGGGATCGTCGCAGTGATTACAGGCCATGGAGATATTGATACGGGTGAAGCTGGGATAGGTGCCACCCTCCACATAGCCCACCGAACGGAAGCTGAGATGGGCTGGCAGGTCGTTCTTCTCGCTGCATGCCGCCTCACAGGCGTGACAGCCGATACAGTTATCGGCGGTGAAATGAAAACCGTGTTGTTTGTTGCGGTTGGGATTGTCCCCTACGCCCACGTCGCCGTTGATGTTGAGGCTCGTGCATGTGGGCTGGCCGCTTTCCGCCGTCAGGTCGATGCTCTTGCCATAGCGGTTGCTCTCGGCCGTCTCGGGGTCGTCGAGAAAGGCGTAGTCTTGTTCGTCTTCGCGTATTTCAAACATAGGGCTGCCCTTTTTCCGGTCTTTCTGTCAGGGGAACTAGAAGCTGCGCGATTCCACGTTGATCCTGGCCGCTTCACGCTGGTCCACCTGTTCGATGCGCACCGCGTTCTGCTTGAAGGCCGGCTGCCGGGAATGGGGGTCGAGAAGCCCCAAGGTCAGCCGGTTGACGCAGTCATGGAAGTGGAAGGGAATAAAGACCATGTTTTGCGGCACCCTCTGGGTCAGCTGGACCATGACCACGGCGTCGCCGCGCCGCGACACCAGGCGCACATAGTTCATATGCTTCACCCCCAGCTCTTCCGCGGCGTCCGGGTTCATCTCCATATAGGGTGTGGGGCTGAACTTATTCTGGTTGCCGATCTTTCCGGTCTTGGTGCGGGAATGGAAATGCTCCACCACCCGCCCGCTGTTGAGCCAGAAGGGATAGTCGCTGTTGGGGGTTTCATTGTTTTCCACATAGGGCAGGGCGATGAGCTTGGCCTTGCCGTCGGGATACTGGAATTTTCCATCCGTATAGATGCGCGGCGCGCCCTGGTTGTCGCCTTCCCGGAACGGCCACTGGATTCCCTTTTGCTGTTCCAGCTTGTCGTGGCTCATGCCGGAAATGTCGAGCAGCCGCCCCTTGGACAAATGACGCATCTCGTCGAAGATATCGCTGGTGTTGTCGGGAAAATTCATCTTCCGCCCCTGCTCGAAACGCTGCGCCAATTGGGAAAAAATCCAATGGTCTGGTTTCGAATTGGCATGGGGTTCGAAGGCCTTGCGGGTGAGGTTGACGCGGCGTTCGGTATTGGTGAAACAGCCTTCCTTTTCGGCCCATAGCGCGCCGGGAAGGAACATATGGGCGTATTGGGTAGTTTCCACGTCGCGGTAACAATCCTGCACCACCAGAAAGTCCAGCTTTTCCAGGGTGCGGCGGATTCGCGCCGAATTGGGCATGGAGGTCATGGGATTGGTGGCCACCAGCCACAGCCCCTTGATCTGGCCGGTTTCGATGGCCGGGAAAATGTCGGTCTGGGCCATGCCGCGGGTTTGGGGAAAGAATGCGGGGTCCACCCCCCAGAAATCGCCGATCTCCTTGCGGTGATCCTTGTTATCGAGAAGCCGGTATCCGGGCAGGCCGGAACAGGACGACCATTCCCGGGTTCCCATGGCGTTGCACTGGCCGGTGATGGACAGGCTGGTGCCGCCCGGCTTGCCGACATTGCCGGTAACCAGGTTGAGGTTGTTGATTCCCACCACGCCGTCGGAGCCGTGGGTGCTCTGGTTGATGCCCATGGTCCAGATGCTCATGGCGGCCCCGGCCTTGGCATAAAGCCGCGCCACATTGCGGATCATGTCCTCGTCGATGCCGCAGATTTTCGCCGCCGAGACCGGGTCGTATTCGGCCACCAGCGCCTCGAAGGCCTCGGTGCCGTCGGTGTGGGCATCCATATAGGCGCGATCCTCCAGCCCTTCCTCGAGGATCACATGGGCCAGGCTGTTGAGCAGTACCACATCGGTGCCGGGCGTAATCGGCAGGTGGATATCGGCGAACTGGGCGAACATGGTCACGCGCGGGTCCACCACGATGAGCGGAAACTTGCGCTTCTCCAGCGCCTCTTTGAGCCGCCAATAGATAATGGGATGCTGTTCCGGCAGGTTGGAGCCGAACGCCATCAGGCATTCGGTATGTTCGAAATCCTCGTAGCAACCGGGCGGGCCGTCGGAACCGAACGACCGCTTATAGCCCGACACCGCCGAGGCCATGCACAAGGTGGTGTTGCCGTCGTAATTGTTGGTGCCGAGAACGCCGCGCACCAGCTTGCCCAGGGTATAGAACTCCTCGGTCATGATCTGGCCGGTGGAGACCACGGCGAAGGAATCCCGGCCGTAGGTCTCCTGGATGCGGGTAATTTCCGACGCCATCCTGTCCAGCGCGCCGTCCCAGCCCATGGGGCGGAACTCCTCGAAGCGCTTGTCCCGGACCAGGGGTTCCTCGCCGCGGCCGGCGGAATCGAAAAGCTCGAACTCGAAAATGCCCTTGATGCACAGTTTGCCGCGGTTGACGTCGGCGCCGCTGGCGCCGCGCGCGGCCACCGGCCGGCCTTGCTCGTTCAAGCCTACTTCAAGGGAACATCCGGTGGAGCAGTATCCGCAGGTGGTATATTTCCATTCCTTAACGCCCTTATCGGCGATCTTGATGGGGTTCTTCTGCTTGCGTCCGAATAACATGGTTCGTTCCCGATCAGGTTAAGAGCGGTTTTTCCGCCTTGGATGAAAGTCCTTACTCATTGACGGTCTCTTTCACTGGCGGTCTGTCCGCCGCCCGGCCGCCCTCGATGGCCACCAGCCGCATCGGCCCGGCGGCGTCTGCCGGCAGCGAGAGTTGCACCGCGCCGTTCTCGATCCGCACCGCATAGGTGGTGGCGCAGCCCGTATCGGGGGCCACAGCCTCGCCGCTTTGCAGTTCCATCACCCAGTTGTGCAACGGACAGGCGATGCGCTCGCCATGCACGATCCCTTGCGACAGCGGCCCGCCCTTATGGGGGCATTTGTCGTCCAGCGCGTAGACCGCATCCCCGGCGCCGCGGAAGAGGGCGATGTTCCCTTCCTCCCGGGCCACCACCCGCGTCCCCAAAGGTGGAATATCCTCAAGTCCACATATTTCGATCCATTCCTCCATGGCCTTACCCCGCCAGCTTCAGAGACTTAAATTCGGAATCTCCGGCCCGCTCCGCCCAGGGATCGCTCTTGGCAAATTTCTGGGAATAGAGGAAACGCTCATACAGCGCCTTGCGTTGGTCTGCATCTTCGACGATGCGCTGTTTTACCGAGGTCAGGCCCACGCGCTCGATCCAGGGCGCGGTGCGTTCCAGGTAATGGGCCTCCTCGCGGTAGAGCTGGAGAAAGGCGCCGCAATATTCCAGAACCTCGTCTTCGCTCTCCACCTTGCACAACAGGTCGGTGGCCCGCACCTTGACCCCGCCATTGCCGCCCACATGCAGCTCCCATCCCGAGTCCACGGCGACCACGCCGAAATCCTTGATGGTGGCTTCGGCGCAGTTACGGGGACAGCCCGACACCGCCATCTTGAACTTGTGGGGCGTCCACGATCCCCAGCTCATCTTTTCCAGCTTGATCCCCATGGTGGTGGAATCCTGGGTGCCGAAACGGCACCATTCCGATCCCACACAGGTCTTCACCGTGCGCAGGCTCTTGCCATAGGCATGGCCCGAGACCATTCCGGCGTCATTGAGATCAGCCCAGACCCGGGGCAGGTCGTCTTTTTTCACCCCCAGCATATCGATGCGCTGGCCGCCGGTGACCTTCACCGCAGGCACCTCAAACTTATCGGCCACGTCGGCGATGGCCCGCAGCTCGTCGGGCGTGGTCATGCCGCCCCACATGCGCGGCACCACCGAAAAGGTGCCGTCCTTCTGGATATTGGCGTGGGCGCGCTCGTTGATGAAGCGCGACTGGGGGTCGTCGTCATAGTCGCCGGGCCAGCGGCAGAGCAGGTAGTAATTGAGCGCCGGGCGGCACTTGGCGCAGCCGTCGGGCGTCTTCCATTCCAGGAAGATCATGACTTGCGGAATGGTTTTCAGCTCCTGCTCGCCCAGCACCCGGCGGATGTCGTCATGGGTGAATTCGGTGCAGGGGCACAGGGTCTTTTCCTTGGGCGTTGCCGTATAGTCGCCGCCCACCGTGGAGGCCAGGATCTGCTCCACCAGACCGGTGCACGAGCCACAGGAACCCGAGGCCTTGGTATGGGCGCGCACATCCTCCAGGGTGAACAAGTTTTCTTCCGTGATGGCGGCGACGATGTCGCCCTTGCAGACGCCGTTACAGCCGCACACCTCCATCCCGTCATCCATTGCCGAGGCAAGGTTTTCCTCGCCATGTCCGGCATCGCCGAGATGGGCCTTGCCGAACATAAGGCGGTCGCGGATGTCGCTCACATCAACGCCGTCGCGCATGAGCTGGAAATACCAGGCTCCGTCCACCGTATCCCCGTAAAGAACGGCGCCGGTAATGCGTCCGTCTTTCAAGACCACCTTCTTGTAGGAGCCGCGGCCGGGATCGCGGAACAGAATTTCGTCGCTGTCTTCATCGCCCAGGAAGTCGCCGGCGGAAAACAGATCCACCCCCGTCACCTTGAGCTTGGTGGACGTCACCGAGCCCTCGTAACGGCTGGTGGCTTTTTGCGCCAGATGGTTGGCGCAGACCTTGCCCTGTTCAAACAGCGGCGCCACCAGCCCATAGGCCTGGCCGCGATGCTGCACGCATTCGCCCACGCCATAGATGCGCGGATCATAGGTCAGCATGGTGTCGTCCACCACAATGCCGCGCTCACAGTAAATCCCGGCTTCTTGCGCCAGGGCGATATTGGGGCGGATACCCACCGCCATGACCACAATATCGGCGGCGATCTCGGTGCCCTCGGCCAGTTTCACAGCTTTAACCCGGTCCTCGCCCAAGATGGCTTCGGTCTGCGCCGCCATCATGAAATTCAGGCCCTTGGCTTCCAGATTCTGCTTCAGCATCTCGCCCGATTCCGGGTCGAGCTGGCGCTCCATCAGGGTCTCCATGAGATGCACCACGGTCACATGCATGCCCTGTTTCATGAGCCCATTGGCGGCCTCCAGCCCCAGCAATCCGCCGCCGATCACCACCGCATGGGCGTGTTTCCTGGTGGCCTCGATCATGCGTTCCACATCGGCCATATCGCGGAAGGTGACGACGCCGGGAAGATCGTGTCCGGGGACGGGGATAATGATGGGGTCGGAGCCGGTGGCCACAAGCAAGCGGTCATACCCGGCCACCGTCTCGGTGCCGTCCTCATCCGTGGCCACCACTTGACGCGCGCCACGGCGGATTTCGGTGACCGTCTTGCCCTTATGCAGGGTAATGCCGTTCTCGGCGTACCATGCCTCGTCGTTGAGCATGATCTCATCCACGCTTTTTTCACCGGCCAGGACCGGGGACAGCAGGATGCGGTTGTAATTGCCGTGGGGTTCGGCGCCGAACACCGTGATGTCATAGAGGTCCGGCGCCAGTTTCAGGAGTTCCTCGATGGTGCGGATTCCCGCCATGCCGTTACCGATGAGGACCAGTTTTTCCTTCATGAAGAGTCATCCCTTTGTGGCTCAGTTATATATTGCACCGCAATATGCGTGCCAAAAGGGCGGGAACCCGCCAAAAATTAATAAGCCATTGTAATAAAATAAGTTTCCATGGCGTCCCCCCTATCCCTATGGGTTGTGGGGTCAAAAAAACCACCCTCTATTGTGCCTAAATATTATGCATATTAAGAATATGCCTAAATAATATGCATATCTAAGGGGTCTGAAAACAGCTATTCCGAGTCAAGTTATTGATAAAAAAGGAAACTCTTCCTTGGCACGGTGCTTGCATTTTGCGTTGCAACATAAAGCCTCTGAAAATGCCTCAACCGGCCGCCTTCACCCACAAAAGGAAATGAACATCTATGTCCGCAAAAGCGCCCTCGGCTATGAACCTGCTCTCCTTTACCGGAAAAATGCGCATCCTCCATCTCAGCTGGATCGCCTTTTTCATCAGCTTCATGGTCTGGTTCAACCACGCTCCGCTGATGGCATCGATCCGGGATTCCCTGGGCCTCACCCCGCAAGAAGTGAAGACCTTGCTCATCCTCAACGTGGCGCTGGCGATCCCGGCGCGCATCGTCATCGGCATGCTGGTTGACAGGTTCGGGCCGCGGCTCACCTATTCAGCCCTGCTCGCCATTTCCGGGGCGCTCTGTTTTCCCTTTGCCCTTGCCGATGATTTCCAGACCCTGGCCCTGACCCGTTTCCTTCTCGGATTCGTGGGCGCCGGATTCGTCATCGGCATCCGTATGGTGGGCGAATGGTTTCCCGCCAAACAGGTGGGGCTGGCCGAAGGCATCTATGGCGGCTGGGGCAATTTCGGCGCGGCGGCCGCGGCCATGAGCCTGCCCACCATCGCCCTTTTGTTCGGCGGCGAGGACGGCTGGCGCTATGCCGTGGGGCTGACCGGCCTCATGGCCATGGCCTATGGAGCGGTCTATTTCTTCACTGTCACCGACACACCCAAGGGCTCCACCTATTTCAAGCCCAATAAGGTGGGGGCCATGGAGGTCACCAGCCGCGGCGACGTCATCCTCTACATCATCATGAAAGCGCCCTTGCTGCTGGCGCTGGGGGTGCTGGCCTGGAAGCTGGGCCCGGCCAATCTCGCCATTCTTTCCCCGGCGCTGACCGTCGCCATCTATGCGGCCCTGGCGGCGCTCTATGGCTGGCAGGTGTTGCATATCCTCAAGATAAACCGCGCGGTTTTGTCGGGCGAGGAAACGGTACCGGAGATTCACAGATACGCCTTCAAACAGGTGGCGGTGCTGGATCTCGCTTATCTCGTCACCTTCGGTTCGGAACTGGCGGTGGTCTCCATGCTGCCCATGTTCTTCCAGGACACCTTCGGTCTGGGCTTGGTCATGGCCGGCCTTGTGGCCTCCAGCTACGCCTTCATGAATCTGTTCGCGCGGCCCTGTGGCGGCCTCATGAGCGACAAGTTTGGCCGCAAGAAGACCCTGCTGGTCCTGCTCTCGGGGCTGGCGGCGGGCTATTTCGCCATGTCCCAGATTGGTTCCGGCTGGGCGCTGCCACTGGCGGTGATGGCTTCCATGGCCTGTTCCTTTTTCGTCAATGCCGGATGTGGCGCGGTTTACGCCATGGTGCCGCTGATCAAGCGCCGCCAGACCGGCCAGATCGCCGGCATGGTGGGGGCCTATGGCAATATCGGCGCGGTAAGCTTCCTCACCGTGCTCTCTTTCGTCTCGCCGCAGATTTTCTTTCTGGTGATTGCGGCGGCCGCGGTCGCTACCCTGGCGGCGGTCACTCTCCTGCTCGACGAACCGAAAGGCCATATGGCCGAGGTGCTGCCCGACGGCACCGTTGAAATGATCGAGGTGGGCTAATGAGGGAAGGGGCGTCATGAACGTGAAACCCGCGCTTACCATCGGCCAGTATTCCGATGCCGGGCGCAAGGACAGCAACGACGATTGCTTCGGCGTCATGATGCCGGAACCGCCCTTGCTCGCCACCAAGGGCATGGCCATGGCCATCGCCGATGGGGTCAGCGCCTGCGCGGCGGCCAAGGCGGCAAGCGAGAGCTGCGTCAAATCCTTCCTCGACGACTATTACAGCACGCCTGAATCCTGGACCGTCCGCACCTCGGTCAACCGCATCCTCTCTTCCCTCAACCGCTGGCTCTACGGCCAGGGCCAGGCCCATTCCGGCCCCGCTTCGCGTGGCGGCATGATCAGCACCTTCAGCGGGCTGATTCTCAAATCGGCCACCGCCCATATCTTCCATGTGGGCGATTCGCGCATCTATCACCTGCGCGGCGGCGTCCTCGAACAGCTTACCCAGGATCACCGCCTGCTCGCGGCCAAGGACAAGGACTATCTGAGCCGCGCCCTGGGCGCTGGGCTCCATGCCGAGATCGACTGCCGTTCGCTGGCGGTGGCGGCGGGCGACATCTTCCTCTTCACCACCGACGGCGTGCATGACTATCTGGGCGACGGGAACATGCTGGGCCTGATCACCGCCCATGGCGGCGATCTCGACGCCGCCGCCCGCGAGATCGCCAAGGCCGCCTTTGCCAATAACAGCCCCGATAACCTCACCTGCCAGATCGTGCGCGTGGACGAGCCCGGCCGCGAGGACGCCGAGTCACATTACCGCAAGCTCCAGGAGCTTCCCTTTCCCCCCGATCTCGAGCCCGGCAATGTGATGGACGGCTACCGCATCCTGCGCGAACTTCACGCCAGCAGCCGCAGCCAGCTCTATCTCGCCCTCGACGAGGAAAGCGGCGAACAGGTGGTGGTGAAGACGCCCTCCATCAACTTTGTGGACGATCCCGGCTATCTCGAGGCCTTCGGGCGCGAGGAATGGGTGGGGCGGCGTCTCGACAGCCCCCATGTGCTTAAACTGCGCGAGGCCACGCGTCCTCGCCGTTTTCTCTACTACGTCACCGAATATGTGGAGGGCGTGACCCTGCGCCAGTGGATGCACGACAATCCCAAGGCCTCCCTGGCCGAGGTGCGGCCCCTGGCCGAACAGGTGGCGGCGGGGCTGCGCGCCTTTCACCGCAAGGAAATGATCCATCAGGACTTAAAGCCCGAGAACATCCTCATCGATGGCCATGGCACGGTGAAGATCATCGATTTCGGCTCGGTGAAGATCGCCGGGCTTGAGGAAATCGCTTCCCCCTCGCGGGTCACCCATCCCCTGGGCACCGTGGGCTACAGCGCTCCGGAATATGTCCTGGAAACCCCTATCAGCAACCGCTCCGACATCTTTTCCCTGGGCGTCATCGTCTATGAAATGCTCACCGGAAAGCTGCCCTATGGCGAGGGCTTCGCCTCGCGCCGCGACGCCCACCGCCTCAACTACATTCCCGCCACCCGCCATAATTCGGAACTCCCGGCCTGGGTTGACGCCACCCTGGCCCGGGCGGTGCACCGCGATGCGGGCAAACGTTATCCCGCTCTGTCGGAATTTCTCGGCGATCTCTCCACGCCCAACCCCGCCTTCATGGCCGACACGCACGCCCCCTTGATCGAACGCGACCCGGCGGCTTTCTGGCGCGTGGCCGCGGCCCTGCTGCTGCTGGCCAATCTGATCTTACTGACGCGCCTGTGAGGGTGAGGGAGAGGGGGATCAGCCGCCGCAGCCTTCGCTGAATCCCATCCAGTAGAATCCTTCTACCACCTCTTTGACTTCCAGAACCGTAAATTCTTCCCCCGGGCGGACAACCCCCAGCCATTTTTTGTTGGTCCAGCCCGTCGTGGGTTTTTGCTCGATATAGCCGGCCCGCACGTTCACGTTGGCGATGGCCTTCACACAGTTCCCGATTTCTGGAGGGGAGAGTTTTTTCTCAGGGTTGGTGTTGGCGAAATAGCGTTCCGACCATTCACCGCCGTAATAAATTCCATAGAAGGCATACCCTTCGATTTCTCTCGTTGATGGCACGTCTTCCCCCACAGCACCAAGACCTGGTGTTTCGGGAACGTCCGGAGCCTCCTCTTCAATCGTTGTGGAAGGCGGCGGCTCGGGAGCCTTGTAAGTAACGGATGGGGGCGCCTTATGTGACGCAAAGGTCCATTGTCCGGCACCGGAGGAAAGGAAAGCCTGTGCGAATCCGGGAATCGGTGACTCTTCGTAGAGGGATACCAGTATTTCCCCCCTTGACTTCAATTCCTCCCGGATGAACCCAAAGGTAAATACATTGATGGCGACCAGAACAACGGCGATTCCTGAGACGATCTTATAGGGGTTAGCTTCCTTTAGCTGCGGCATGAATTCTTCCCGCCTGTTGGCCAGATAGAAAAACACCCCGGCCGAAACCATGCCCAAATTAAGCAGATAGAATTTCACTGTCTCGATGGCATCGGAATCCACCGGGCTGTGCTCGGCCAGATCATCCATGACCCAATAGAAACGTAAAATGACCGCGGGCGTTAAAACATAGAAAAGGGCTTCGCTGAGCGCCTTGGCCGGTAAGTTATCAAGCGTAAAAATGGCGGGCATAACCATGCCGCCCTCGTGTCCCTTGATTCCTTCTTTGAAGAATCCCACAAACAGATGCAGATATGCAGCCATCACTAAAAGTATGAGCGGGGCAACGTAGAAAAAGGTGATGTATCTGATCTTGGCCTGGAGGATAGGCACGGTTATCTCTCCGGTCTTGAATATGTCCGGGGAGGGCTCAAAGCCCATGGCGGTCACGCAGAATGCCGAATAGATCAGGATGGAATACAGCGTTCCCCTGATGGTTTTGGCGGATTCCCTGAGATTATCCGTATCTGCCTTGGACATCTGGCCACTCTCGCCTGTCACAGGCGATCCCCCGTCATGTTCCGGATCACTGGCATCGGCCGGTTGGTCTTTTTCCTTATCCACCAGCCACCCCCACCATGCTTGCCCGCCTGAAAGCACAACTTAAAAAAACATAGGCATGTTTATTTACCACTTCAAGTTAGCAGAGTTTCCGCCCTGAACAGCCACGGTTCTCCCTAACGTTTGACTTTTGCCTTCTCCCGTGCTAGGAATATTTTCTTAGTTCTTTGACATTGTGAATAGGGAAATGAACCGCGGAGCGAATGCCCGAATCCGCCTGTTAACAAATGCTGACAGATGACAACATCTCCGGACCCTTGGGGATCTGAATCATTTTAAATCAATGACTTAGATGTAAATGACCCGCCGACGAGGCGGGGAAAGTTGGCTGGGGGACAGGGATTCGAACCC
>CAYZWF010000052.1:0-11434 GCA_964482135.1 uncultured Rhodospirillaceae bacterium | reverse complement strand
TTGATCCTCCTAAACTAACTATAAGGGTGGACCAACTCACAGGGGGAGGGTCAGCCGCGTCCAACGCATAGACGTGGTTAAAGGAGGTTGTGACATACATGACGCCGCCCACCACGATCGGGCTGGTCTCCTGGGATTCCTTCACTTCGGTCTGGAAAATCCAGGCCGGGCGCAAGTCTCCCACGGTTTCCTTGTTGATCTGAGTGGCCGGATGGTAACGGGTCTGATTATAGTTCCCGTTGGTGTGCAGGAAGTTGTTGGCGTCCCCTCCTGCCCGGTTGAGCAGATCCTGGGTTACCAACTGCATATCGCCGTAAACCGGATCGCCCGCCATGGTCGGCGCAACGAAAAGCCCGGTCACGGCCATGCTCACAGCAAATGCCGTAACGTATCTTTTTAACATCTCCTCCAATCCTCCCTAGAGAATGTATTTCTGGTTAGGCAGCGACGCGAGATTGATTCTAATCCACGCCACAGGAGGTTCGATTTTTTAGGAACTCTCCCCCAAATCTCCCCCATGCGTCACCGTAGGCTGGTTCACCATGGGAAAGCAATCAAAATTGCACAGTATTCTTAGACAAATTCAAAGAAACCAGACCCTGGCCGGAAAGACGGCTTACCAGGGGTTGGCAAGGGCCATAGTCGCGCCACCCAAGAGGGCTTCTTAGGGACTTATGGAGCTTTTAGGAGGTCAGCCTCCGTTCGGCGGCAGTGCTGGCCGCCCGCCGGGGGGCGTGCCTGCAAAGAAACGCCGCAGAACCAAATGTGCGGGCAAGAACAGGCCCAGCGGCGCCACCAGCATCCACAGCACCAAATACAAGAGCTCCGGCATAAGCGTCTGGGGCCGGTCGCCCCAGCCGAACACCCAGTTGATATTCCATGAGGGGTCGCTCAACACATAAGTGAGCGGAAGCCATATCCAGGCGAAAACCGTCTGCGCCAGAAAGGCCCGGCGGTCATAACCGAGGCGGGCCAGCATCCAGATCAGGATCACCGGCACCCCTATGTGGAACAGGGAAAGGGCGCGCAACAAAATGGGCGTTTCGGCCTCGAAAAGATATTCCATACCGCCGAAAAGGATGCCCCCGGCAAGAAAATTGGCCGTCCACACAAGCTCGGGGATTATCACTCCCAGCGCCATCATGCTGGCCAGGAGCCGGCTCTCCAGCCACAAGGCGAGCACCGTGACGAAAAGGGAGACATCGGAAAACCAGAGGAAATTGATGGCGCCGTAGCTTCGCCAATATACGGGAACCAACAGACAGACGAAGGCGGTGACGGAGACCTTAATCCATAACGGCATAGGGACTCCGGCGCAGGGTGATACGAACCACCTCGCTGCGGGAATTGACCCGGAAGGGTAATACACAGGCTCCGATGCCCCGGCTGGTATAGCCGAGCATCTCTCCATGTTGCCAGAGCCCTTGGGAAAAGCGGCGGTGGCGGCGCTTCAGGCCAACGGCCACAGGGCGCCCACCGGGCAGGCAAATCTGTCCGCCATGGGTATGGCCGCACAGGTAAAGGCGGTGTTTTGCCGCCGCGTGCTCGACGATTTCCGGCGAATGGACCAAGGCGATGCCGAATCCGTCCGGCGCATCGCGCAGGGCATGGGTGGCTTGGTGGTGGTGGAAACGGTGCACGTCATCAAGGCCGGTAATATGGATGCGGTCATCGCCACGCCTGAGACTCACCGTTTCGTTCAATAACATTCTCACGCCGAGGGATTCCAGCGGTTCGACCATGGACTCGCTGTCGTGGTTGCCAAGGATACCCAGCACGCCCTCTTTGACGCGAACACCCTGCAGAAGTTCCTCGAAATGGGCAGCCACCGTGGCGGCGGATGTATGGATGTTGTCGCGGAAATCACCGGTGACGACACAGAGATCGGCGCCCACATGGGCGATCCTGCGCGCCGTGGCGGCAGCCGTTCCATCGATATTATCGAGATGGAGATCGGTCAGGTGAAGAATGGTGTAGCCGTCGAAGGCATGGGGAAGGTCCGGGAAAGACAGCCTCAGCTCGGTTATGTCGAGATCGAGGGCGCGAGCCGAAACACGGCGGACCATGCGGGTGGGACCCAAAACCCGGCTCGCCCGCGCCGCCATGCCATAAAGGCCATGACGCACCCGGCCACGCCAGCGCCGGCCTTTGGGGGCGTGTTCCATGGCCCGGCGGTTGGCGCGCCAGGCTTCCCGTCTGGAGGGGATATCCTCCGTGATATCGTGTAAGGCTTCATTCATCTTTCGTATCCATATGCCCCAAATTCATAAAAAACCCACCCCCCTCATTGCTGCGAATTCAGGGATGGCCGGGTTCCCCCCACCGGTGACCGGCGGCACGTTTTAAGAGATATCTCCCGCAACTGCGGATGCGCCCGCAGCGAAAAAACCTCCTACCGCCTTCTTAGATAGTCGAAGGTCCCGCAGGTTTCCAGCCCCCCCGCGGGTTTCCAGCTTGAAACTCTATAAATCCCGACCCTCGCGGGCGGCGGCAACGGCCTGCACAAAGAATTCCTCCAGCTCCCGCACCGCCGCGTGATTCTCGAACAACAGGGAGCTGTTGCGGGAAATCCCAGTCTTCATAGCCTCCCTGAAAGAGCCATCGGTGGCCAGACGGTGCGCCAGATCCACATAGGATTGTGAGGAATCGGCTACAAGACCCTCCACCCCCATGGCGTGGTACATGGCGCCGGTGACCCGCCCCCGCATGAATTCACCGGGCCAGGTGACGATGGGAAGGCCTGCTGAAAAAGCCTCCAGGGCGGTGTTGCCGCCGCCGAAATAGGGTGGGTCGAGAAGCGCGTCGGCCCTCATGTTGAGGGCCATGAACTTCTGCTCACTCATGCGTGGCAGGAAAATCACCCTCCCCGCCTGGTCCGGGAAGGCCGCCGTGAAACGCGCCCTCAACAACTCTTCCCAATAGTCAGTGGGGCCGGAGATCAGCACCAGAACCCCTTCCGGGTCCTTGCGCAGGATGTCGCCGAGAACGGAATCAAAATCGGGATGGAACTTGAACAGGCTCTGCGGGCTCACGTAAAGACGGCCGGTTTCGGGAAGGCCGAGATCGGCGCGGGAGGGAATTTCCTCCGGCGCCGACGGCGGATGGTAAAAGGTGGGAAGATGGCGGTGGCGCACCAGGCGCTCACTGTAATGATCCTGGGCTTGCGCCAAGTCCAGCGCTTCGGAAGACAGGAAATAATCCATATTGGGAATACCCGTAGTCACGGGATGACCCCAGGTCAGGCATTGCACCGGGGCAAGCCGCGCAAAGGCCAAAAAATAGGTAAAGGGGTCCATACCGATCTCGGGATAGAACAGAATATCCAACCCTTGCGCGGTGACGGCCTCGCGCGCCGATTCCAGATTCCTCGTCAGCTCCACCACATGATCGGCGGCCTTATCAAACGCTGCCGCCATGTCATCCCGCTTGCCCGGCGCGCGGATCAGAATCACCTCGAATTTCTCCCGGTCCAGCTCCTCCACCAGACCCAAGGTCAGCTTGCCGATGGTATGGCGACAGAAAAACCGCGACAGGAAGCCCACGCGAATCTTTCGGGAATCCCGGCCTTGCAGCTGCTCCCGGCCCGTTTCCTCAGCCAGGGAGGGGCAGACCCGTAAATACATCCCGGCGATGGCCCGTTGCAGATCGCGGTCGTTGAGCCCGTGATAGGCGAGATAGAAATTGGTGGCGCCGATGCTGTGGGCGGGGTCATCCAGGGTTCCCCCCTCTTCCGTTATGGCCGCCATGGCTCCGGCCATGGTCTCGCGCCGGGATGCCATGTGATCCTGGGAAGGGGCGATGGGCGGAAGCATCAGAGCCTTCCTGATGCGGAACCGCAGCTCGTCGCCGTCGAGCGCCAGCAGCCTTTTAAAGGTATCCGCCGCCGCGTCGAGATATCCGTTATCACGGAGCAGATTGCCCAGATTGTTGAGTGCGCCGGCAAGATCAGGTTTGATCTCCAGGGCGCGGGCATAGCTCGCCTGTGCCTCCTCCAGCCGCCCCGTTTCCTTCAGCAAATTACCCAGATTGTAATGGGCTTCGGCGTAGTCTGGATTGATCTCCAGGGCGCGGCCATAGCTCGCCGCCGCCTCTTCCGCCTGCCCTGTGTCTTTGAGCACATTGCCCAGATTATTATAGACCTCGGCATAATCGGGCTTGTGCTCCAGGGCGCGAACAAAACTTCTCTCCGCCTCCTTCAGCTTCCCGGCATCCAGAAACAGATTGCCAAGATTGTAATGGGCTTCGGCGCTGTTGGGGGCGATCTCCAGGGCGCGGGTGAAACTGGCTTGTGCTTCCTCCCTGCGCCCCGCTTCCATAAGGACCAGGCCGAGATTGTTATGGGCCTCGGCGCAATCGGGTTTCAGTTCCAGAGCGCGGGCAAAGCTGGATTGCGCCTCATCCAGCCGCTCCAGGGCGTTGAGCACCAGACCAAGATTATTATGAGCTTCGGGAAAGGCGGGGTTTCCCGCCAACGCCTTGCCGATCAGCCCCGCGGCCTCCTCAAATTTCCCGTTCTGATAAGAAATCACGCCCAACAGATGATTGGCGTCCGTGTTATCGGGTGCGACACCAAGGACCCGGCGGTACACCGCCTCCGCCAACCGCCCCGCCTGATGATGGCGAACGGCTTCAACAAAGTCCTTCTGGATAATGGATGCCTCCCTGGCCCGTTTCAAAGATGTTCCGAGGGGGTTTTCTGGGTCGAATCACAGCCCTTGTTTTCCGGGCAACAGTCACAGCCGCTCGCCAGGACACCGCGGGTCAGCACGCGCCTGATGAAACGCAGGACAAAAAAAGCGCAGGCGGCGAGAATGAGGCCGACAATCAGATAACCCATCAGGGAGGGATCCTCGTTCATGCCATCAATCCCCCCACGGTAACGACTCCGAGCGCCAGAATCCACGCCAAACACATGGAAAAAACAACGGAAAATCCGGCCCAGCCCCAACTGTTGGTTTCATGCCTGATGGCGGCGATGGTGGAAAGACAAGGACAATACAACAAGACAAAGACCATGAAGGCAAAAGCCACCAGAGGTGTCATGGTTCCGGCCACGGCGTTCCGCAAGCTCGTCGATTCCTCCGTCGAACCCTCATCCTGGGCATACATGACGGCATAGCTGGCGATAACCACTTCCTTGGCGACCAAGCCGGTGAGGATGGCGATGGTGTCTTTCCAGCCGAACCCCAAGGGCTCGAAAACCGGTGTCACCGAGAGGCCGATCCTCCCGAGATAGCTTTTCGAAAGACTCTCCTGAGCCTGCGCCCTCTGTATCATGGATATCTGTTTGTCCCGCGCCGGGTTTTCAGTCTGGGCCTCCAGCTGGGCAATTTCGGTGTCGTAGTCCGTGCTCATTTCCACGTCGCGGGGAAACGCCTGCAGGGTCCATAGAACGATCGACCCCACCAGGATAATTCCGGCCACCTTTTGCAGGAATTTCAGGGCCTTTTCCCACATATGAAAGACCACGCCCTTGAGGGTGGGGATGCGATAGGGCGGAAGCTCCATGACGAACGGCTCATCACCGCCACGGACCACGCATTTGCTCAGGAACACCGCAGCGCCCATAGCAACGATGACGCTCAGCATATACATGGCGAAAACAACGGTGCCGGCCATCTGTGAGAAAAACGCCCCGGCGAACAGGATAAAAACGGGAAGACGCGCGGCACAGCTCATAAACGGATTAATCAGAATGGCCACCAGCCGAGCGCGTGGGCTTTCGATGGTGCGGCAGGCCATCACCGCCGGCACGTTGCAGCCAAACCCCATAACCAGCGGAATGAACGCCTTGCCGTGGAGACCGAATTTATGCATCACACGGTCAAGGAGGAAGGCGGATCGCGCCAGGTATCCGGTCTCGCTGAACAGGGCCATGAATAAAAACAGGATCACGATATTGGGCAGGAAAATAATGGTTCCGCCGACACCGGCAATAATGCCGTCAACCATAACATCGCGGAACATCCCCTGGGACAGGACGCCGTCCACCTGTCCCGACACCCACACGACTCCCGCGTCGATCCAGTCCATGGGGTACTGCCCAAGGGTAAAGGTGGCTTCGAACATCATCCACATGAGACCTAGGAATACCGGCATCCCCATATACTGGTGAAGCAGGATGTCGTCGATTTTATGGGTCATGTCCTGAGTGGGCGGCGCCTCCACCGTCCTGGCCTCCATCAACAGGCCGTGGATGAAGCCATAGCGTGAGTTTGCGAACATGGTTTCGCTATCCTCGCCATGGGTCTTGGAGAGGTCATGGCGTTCCCTTCTCAGCAACTCCACAAGGTATTCGTGGTCGTCTTCCTGGCGAACGATATCCTCGTCGCCTTCAAGCAGCTTGATACTCAGCCAGCGGGTCTGCATTTCGTTCATGGTTTTAGGATGGAGTTCGGTAACCAGTTGCTGAACGCGGCCGATGGCTTCTTCCAGATGGTTGTCATAGGGAACGATCAGAGAGGTTGCCTCCCCATTCATGGTCTCGGCGGTTCCGGTGGTCTCGGTGGCCTCGGCGGCCTCAACCACCGCGTCGAGCAGCTCCGCGCATCCCTCGCCGGTGGCTCCCGCCGTTTCCACCGCCTTGCCGCCCAGCATGGACGTCAGGTCATCAACATTGATCTTGATTCCCTTGGCCCGCGCCTCGTCTATCATGTTGAGGGCATAGACCCGGGGACAACCCATCTCGATCAACTGGGTGGTGAGGAAAAGGCTACGGTCGAGATTGCCGGCGTCGAGCACATTGACGACGATGTCGGGCTGTTGGTTGTGGATGAAGTCGCGGCCGATGCGCTCTTCGGGAGACTGGGAGGTAAGGGCATAGATTCCCGGCAGGTCCACCACGCGGATGGTCCAGCCACGATGATGGATGACGTGTTCCTTCTTCTCCACGGTGACACGGGGATAGTTACCGACGCTGTCATTAGACCCGGTCAACGTGTTTGAAAGCGTGGTCTTGCCGGAATTAGGATTACCGGTAAGGGCGACGGTAATGGTGCGTTCGTCGTGAGCGGGTTGGGCTGTCATTTCTAGCGTTTCACGTCTGGGGTTTCTTTGGCTTTTTCATGGTCCGGGAATTATGGCGACATGACCCGGCCGGGGACAAGACTAGCCTGTCCATCGAGCCATATCTAAAAAACGTGGATAACAACGCCACCGGACGAAAAGAGGTGTTAATTCTCGTCCTTAAGAATAATTTTCCGTGCGTCCTCGTTGCGTAACGAGAGCTGATAACCAAGCAGCGTATAGACCCTGGGGTCGCCCATGGGAGCCACATGTCCGACGGCGATTTCCGTGCCCTTGACCACGCCCAGGGTGTTGAGGCGCCGCTTCAGCGAGGCATCTCCGTTAATGGTATTGATGACCCCGGTTTCACCCGGACCTAGATCCGCCAGGGTGTCCCCCCCGCGAGATGCCGGGTTCACGCTATCGTTCATTGCCAAGCCGTCGTTTTCCGAGAGACTCATTTGTCCCATCCAAATGTTAAGTATCCTCTATATAATGCGAATGTTTCTCATGCGCAACTACGTCAAGGCCGAATCTTACCATGAGTCAAACCACTTTCATGATGACTCTTCCCATAAAGCTTCACTTTGTCGCACCCCCGTGCCGGTTCAGGAGTTTTTAAAGGCAATTCAAACCTTTCCGGCCTTGCACAGAGAAAATTAAAGCGTTATTCGTGATTCTGTATCGGCACTCAATGCTGCGGATATCCCCCCTCTCTATCTTGGGGAAAACGGGCCAGAGCTTAAGAACATGCACGTTCACACCCTTCATAAATGGCAGCATGACCACCACTTCCTGAACGAGGCGGCCGTAGCCTCGAGCCAGCGCCGCGTCCTCTGCGTGGTGGCGCTCACCGCCGTAACCATGGTGGTGGAGATCGTCGCCGGCTGGATATTCAACTCCATGGCCCTGATCGCCGATGGCTGGCACATGGCAAGCCACACCGCGGCGCTGGGCATCACCCTCTATGCCTATTGGTACGCCCGCGGCCATGCCCGTGACCCCCGTTACACCTTCGGCACCGGCAAGGTCGGCGTGCTGGGCGGCTTTTCCAGCGCCCTGATCCTGGGTGTGGTGGCCCTGTTGATGGTCTGGGAATCCGTGGACCGCTTAGCCAGCCCCCTCATCATCGCCTTCGATCAGGCGGTGATGGTTGCGGTGGTGGGGCTGGTGGTGAACCTGGCCAGCGCCTGGATTCTCCATGGCGGCGGACAGGGCCATTCCCATGACCATGAACATGCTCATGGCCACGGCAACGGCAACGGCAACGAAGAAGATCACAACCTTCGCTCCGCCTATTTTCATGTGCTGGCGGACGCCCTGACCTCGGTGCTGGCGATCGTGGCCCTGCTTTCGGGCAAATATATGGGCTGGGCCTGGATGGACCCCATGATGGGAATCGTCGGCGCCATCGTCATCGGCAGGTGGTCCTATAGCCTGCTCCGGGACACCAGTTCGGTGCTGTTGGACGGCGGCGTCGATGAAGAAACCGTGGATCGGATCAAGGAAACTATCGAGGCTGACGCCGACAATCTGGTGGCCGACATCCATGTCTGGCGGGTGGGATCGGGACGCCTGGCGGTAATCCTGTCGGTGGTGACGCACCAGCCCCGCCCGCCGCAACACTACAAGGCCCTTCTCAAGGACCATTCCGAACTGGCCCATGTCACGGTTGAGGTCAACGGCTGCACGGGGAAAAGCTGCCTGTCCCGGGCGCAAGGCGCATGAAAATCGACTCCGCGATCTTTTTCCCCTGAGCCTTCAGATGCTGTAGTTTTTTAGATGGCCCCGGAATCAGCCGGCGCAATTCTGGAAGAACACCATATGTCAGAGATGACGCCGTTACTCGAAAGCATTCTGGATCTCTACCTCGACGCCGCCCCATGGCTGGTGTTCGGGTTGCTGATGGCCGGGCTGATCAAGGCCTGGGGGCCGGAAAAAGGCATGCGGCGCTGGCTCGGGGGAAGCGGGATACGGCCCGTCTTCGCCGCGGCGGTGGTGGGCGCCCCGTTGCCCATTTGCTCCTGCGGGGTGCTTCCGGTGGCTATCGGCCTGCGCCGCGCCGGGGCCTCGCGGGGAGCGACCACCTCGTTCATGATTTCCACGCCCGAGACGGGCGTGGATTCGGTAGCGGTCTCCTATGCCCTGCTGGGGCCGTTCATGGCCGTGGCCCGGCCCCTGGCGGCCGTGGCCAGCGCCGTATTCACCGGACTTCTGGTGGGTGTCTTCTCCGAAGAAAAAACAGAAACCGCCCCCGCGGAGGAAAGCACGTCCTGCTGCTCCTCATCATGCGGCGAGGACGAGGGCGCGGAAGAAGAAACCGATCCCTCCCCCCAATCTCCACCCGGACCCTGGCAGCGCGTCCGCTCGGGCATCGGCTACGCCTTTACGGATATCCTCGACGACATCATGGCGTGGCTGGTTTTCGGAATCGTCCTCGCCGGGATCGTCGCCACCCTCGTTCCCCAAGGGGTTCTCGGCGCCTGGGGTTCCGGCCCCGCCGCCATGGCCCTCATGCTGGTGGTGGGGATTCCCATGTATATCTGCGCCACCGCCTCCACCCCCCTCGCCGCGGCCCTGCTCCTGACGGGTGTGTCTCCGGGCGCGGTCATGGTCTTTCTGCTGGCCGGACCGGCCACCAATGTGGCGACGCTGGCCGTGGTCCGCAAGGAAATGGGATTCCAGGTGTCGGCTCTCTATCTCATAGGCATCTGTGTCAGTAGCCTGGCGGTGGGTGTGATCACCGACGCCATGGTTTCCTCTCTGGCCATTGACATCAACGCCGAGCTTTCCGCCGGCGCCGAATTTGTCCCCTACTGGCTGGCGGCGGCGTCAGGAGCCCTGCTCGCCCTCAAGACCAGCGGCAGGCGGATGGCTTCTGTTCTCTCGGCAAAGACGGCGGCCGGGTGACACGTGGGTCCACTGTATTGCGCAGCTCAATTTGCAGCGAATTGAAAAGCCACGTTCCGGGAATAAATGACTTTTTAATATACAACATATGCGGGGTCTGTTAATCCACGCGCCAGACTAAGTTTGGCGTGTTGTTTTCGGCTCCTTTGCTTTTCAATCATCCAACCGGCAGTGGGGAATATGTTCCGGGTTATTAACGTCTTCAGAATGGGAGTCATGTTCGGCGGCGCGCTCGTCTTCGGCGCCACCGCACATGCCGGCTGCATCGATGCGCCCACGCAATGCGAGGGCATTACCTTCGAGGCGGCCTATACCGGTGAAATCTGGGGCAACCTCAAAGGTGGCCTCGCCCGTGGCCACGAATATGTCGACGACTTAGACCTGACCATGGAGGTTGACGCCGAAGCCGCCCTGGGCTGGAAGGGGGCGACCTTTTTTGGGTATATCGTGGGTAATCACGGTTCGGATTTATCCGGGAAAATCGTCGGCGATTCCCAGACAGTCAGCAATATCGACGCCGAACGCGCGGTACGCCTGCTCGAACTGTGGTACGAACAATCCCTGTGGGACGATCTGTTCAACGTCAAGGTCGGACTGATGGATCTCAATGCCGAGTTCGACGCTATGGAGACCGCGGGACTGTTCATCAATTCTTCCCACGGGATCGGTGTCGATTTTTCCCAGGCCGGGGTCAGCGGACCGTCGATTTTCCCCTCCACCTCCGCGGGCGTACGGGCCCGCCTGAGATTCACCGACACGGTTTCCCTGCAAACCGTCATATTCGACGGCGTTCCGGGTGATCCCAACAACACAAGCCGCACCCGCGTCAAATTCGCCCATGGCGATGGCGCGCTCATCACCACCGAACTGGACTACGAGAATGACAACGGCGCCAAGCTGGGAATTGGTTTCTGGCATTTCACGGAATTTTTCGATGACCTCCGGGCGGTTGACGCGGCGGGCAACGCGGTTTCGCGGCACGGCAATCAGGGGGCATATATTCTGGGTGAATTCTGGCCCTATCGGGAAAGCCAGGATTCCGACCAGGGGCTGGCGGTCTTTGGCCGCTTCGGCATGGCCGACGAGGACATCAACCAGTTTTCCAATTACATCGGCGCTGGCCTTTCCTATACGGGCCTGTTCCCGGGCCGGGACGGGGACCAGCTTGGGCTCGCCATGGCGACCGCCATCAACAGCGATACCTTCAAGGATGCCCAGAGGGACGCCGGGAGCACCGTCGAGGACTATGAGATGAATATTGAACTCACCTATCATGCGGAAATATTGCCGTGGCTGGCCCTGCAGCCGGACATTCAGTACATCATCAATCCCGGCGCCGGCGCCGGCGGTGACCTGGATAACGCCTTCGTCGCCGGCCTGCGGTTCGAGATTTTCCTCCACTAGAGCGGCCCAGAGGTTCCCCAAAACGATCAATGGCCTAGCCGTTTCCGGCTAAGCCATTGATTTTATTGGGGGGCGCACAGGGATTCGAACCCTGGACCCGCTGATTAAGAGTTAT
>CAYZWF010000051.1:0-12329 GCA_964482135.1 uncultured Rhodospirillaceae bacterium | reverse complement strand
TTGGCGGAGGGAGTGGGATTCGAACCCACGGTACGCGTGAACGTACACACGCTTTCCAAGCGTGCGCCTTAAGCCACTCGGCCATCCCTCCGGCAGAAGCGTGAGTAGCGGGGGCAAAATACCCAAGCCCGGCCGCCCTTGCAACGCGCCATATGGGTTATGCCACATGGAGCTATGACAGAACCCATGCGGCCTGTTAGAGTTGCGAAACTTTTACAGTGGGCGGGGGCTCCTAAAAAACCATGTTGCGGCTGTTTGGCTGGATATTGATCGCGGGCGCGCTCTATGCCCTGTGGCTGGAGGGCAGCGCCTACTGGGATACCGGGGTTCACGAATCGGTGCTGGCCGGGGCCTTTTGGTGCATGTTCAGCCCGGGCAGCCTCAATTTCATCCAGGCCATCATCCAGCGCTATCTGTTGCCCGAACTATGGGACCCGGTGATCGTCACGGTGCTGTTATGGCCGGCATGGGCGGTGCTGGGGGCGCCGGGACTGGCCATCGAATAGTGGTGCCGGCGGCGCAACAGCCGCCATCACCGGTTCAGATCCTAGTTATCACCGGTCTTTAAAGCTTGGATGAAGGCCGATTGCGGGATTTCCACGCTGCCGAACTGGCGCATCTTCTTCTTGCCCTTCTTTTGTTTCTCCAACAGCTTGCGCTTGCGCGTGATGTCACCGCCATAGCATTTGGCGGTCACGTCCTTGCGCATGGCGGAGATGGTTTCCCGCGCGATCACATTGCCGCCGATGGCGGCCTGGATGGGAATCTTGAACAACTGGCGCGGGATGATCTCCTTCAGCCGCGCGCAGATGAGCCGCCCGCGGCCCTGCGCGCGCTCGTGGTGGGAGATGAAGGCCAGGGCGTCCACCGGCTCGGCGTTGACCAGCACCGAGACCTTCACCAGATTGCCCTCGCGGTATTCTTCCATCTCGTAATCGAAGCTGGCATAGCCCCGGGTCACCGATTTGAGGCGGTCGTAGAAATCGAACACCACCTCGTTTAGAGGCAGGTGATAGACGGCCATGGCGCGGCTGCCGGCATAGGTGAGGTCCACCTGTTCGCCGCGGCGGTCGGTGCATAATTGCAGCACCGCGCCGAGATAATCGTCGGGCACCAGAATTGTGGCCTTGATCCAGGGCTCCTCGATGCGCTCCACATGCACCGGATCGGGCATGTCGGCGGGATTATGCAGTTCCAGCACCTCGCCCTTGGTGGTGTGGATGCGGTAGACCACGCTGGGCGCGGTGGTGATGAGTTCGAGGTTGAACTCGCGCTCCAGCCGTTCCTGGATAATTTCCAGGTGCAACAATCCCAAGAAACCGCAGCGGAACCCCAGCCCCAGGGCGGCCGAGGTTTCCGGCTCGTATTCGAAACTGGCGTCGTTGAGGCGGAGCTTGGCGAGGCTGTCGCGTAGATCGTCGTAATCGGCGGTATCGAGCGGAAAGAGGCCACAAAACACCACCGGCACGCTGGGCTTGAAGCCGGGCAGGGGGGCTTGCGCAGGAGTCTTGTCGTCGGTCAGGGTATCACCCACCTGACAATCGGCCACATGCTTGATGGCGGCGGTGATGAAGCCGAGTTCGCCCGGCCCCAGCTCGGCAACATCCTCGGGCTTGGGCGTGAAGACGCCCACCCGCTCCACCGTATAAACCCCGCCGGTGGCCATCATGCGCACTTTCATGCCCTTGCGCACGGCGCCGCCGCGCACCCGCAATAAAATCACCACGCCGAGATAGGGATCGTACCAGCTGTCCACCAACAACGCCTGCAAGGGCACCGACACATCACCCACGGGCGGCGGCAGGCGGGTCACCAGGGCTTCCAGCACGTCCTCCACGCCAACCCCGGTCTTGGCCGAGATTTCCAGGGCGTTGCTGGCGTCGATGCCGATCACGTCCTCGATCTGGGCGCGGATGCGCTCCGGTTCGGCTGCCGGCAGGTCGATCTTGTTCAGCACCGGCACGATTTCGTGGTCGTTGTCGATGGCCTGATAAACATTGGCCAGGGTCTGGGCCTCCACCCCCTGGCTGGCGTCCACCACCAGCAGTGAGCCCTCGCAGGCGGCCAGCGAACGGCTCACCTCGTAGGCGAAGTCCACATGGCCCGGCGTATCCATGAGGTTGAGGATATAGGTCTCGCCGTCATGGGCCTTGTAGGACAGGCGCACGGTCTGGGCCTTGATGGTGATGCCGCGCTCGCGCTCGATATCCATGTTGTCGAGCACCTGTTCCTGCATCTCACGGTCGGTAAGACCGCCGCAAATCTGGATCAGGCGGTCGGCGAGCGTCGACTTGCCATGATCGATATGGGCGATGATGGCGAAGTTACGGATACGGGAAAGGTCAGTCATTAAGAAATTCGCGGCCTAGCGCCGCCGCAAATAGACGAACCAGTAAACGCCGCCGACCAGAATCCCGCCACCGACCATATTGCCAAGGGTTACGGGCAAAAGATTCATTACCGCGCCGGCAATATCCACCGAGGCATAATCATGGGGTGTCCCGCCGATGGCCTCCCAAAGCCCGTCGCTCTCGCCGCCGCGGATCATCAGGGCGATGGCGAAGAAATACATATTGGCGATGGAGTGCTCGAAACCCGCCGCGACGAAGGCGGTGATCGGCGGCACGATACACAGTATCTTGCCCGAGACCGTATGGGCGCTGTAGCTCAGCCAAATCGCGAGACACACCAGAACGTTGCACAGGATGCCGAGGAAAAAGGCGCGGACAAAAGACAGGTCAACCTTGGCCTCGGCGATAACAAGCGCGGTTTCACCGACCCCGCCCCCGGCCAGAAGATACTGGCCGCCAAGGAAAACCATGCCCGCCGTGCCCACCGCGCCGATCAGATTGCCGAGATAAACAATTCCCCATGCGCGAAGCATCTCACCCCATTTGATCTCGCCGCCGGCGGCGGCCATCACCATCAGGTTGTTGCCGGTGAAAAGCTCGGCCCCGCCGATCACCACAAGGATGAGACCCAGCGAAAAGACGAGTCCGGCCAACAGGCGCTCGACACCGAAGGGCAACCCCTCCGCGCCGGTCACGACCACCGTCGAGAAAAGCGCCCCGAAGCCGACAAAGGCCCCGGCGAGAACCGCCAGGGTGAGCAAACTGAGGGGATCAAGGCGGACTTTCTCGGCGCCGATCCGTTCGGCCTTGAGCGCCATCTCAGGCGGCAACAGCGGATCCACGGTGGGTGGCCTCGAGCCGGTTTCGTTATTGAAATCGTCTTGGGTCATTTCTTTACTTCCCTGCCCGAATCATCCGCGCAGGCGGCCACCGGTAGCCTTGGCCACGGCGGCGGTGATCTTTTCCCCCACCGCCTCGATTTCCTCGTCGGTGAGAGTCTTCTCCCGGGGCTGGAGGGTGACCGCCACGGCCAGGGATTTCTCGCCCTCGGCCATGCCCTCGCCGGTATAGAGGTCGAACACGTCCACGCCTTCGATCAGGCCCGCATCCTTGTCGGCGCTCCGCACCGCTGAAACAAGAGTCGCCGCGCTCACCTCTTGCGTCACCACGAAGGCGAAATCACGCACCACCGATTGGAATGGTGAAGGATCGAGCAATTTGCGGGTCTTGGCCTTCTTTTTCTTGGGCTCCGGCACGTGGTTGAGGAAAAACTCAAATCCCGCCGCCGGCCCCTTCACATCGAGGCGCGAGAGGATACCGGGATGAACCTCGCCGAAATGGGCGAGCACTGTTTTCGGGCCCCCGGATTTCGATCCCAGACAGAGGCTTCCCGAACGGCCGGGATGATACCAGGAGGGCGCGTCATCACTGACCCGGAGCGCACCGTCCGTCACACCACAGGCGGCCAGAGCCGCCAGGGCATCGGCCTTGGCGTCGAAGGCGTCCACCGCACGGGTTTCACCGGCCCAGTGACGGGCACCGGTATTACCCGCGCGCAGCCCCGCGGCCAGCTGTGCCTGGCCTTCGGGGGTGCTGTCGGCATAGGCCGGGCCGACCTCAAACAGGACGAAATCCCCCTGCCCCCGCGCCTGGTTCCAGGCCGCGGCGGTGAGAAGGTTGGGCAGGATCGCCGGACGCATCACGTCGAGATCGGCGCTGATGGGATTGACCAGGGTAAGGTCATCCCCGCCGCCGCCGAACATCTCCGCCACTCCCGCGTTCATGAAGGACCAGGTGACGGCCTCCACCATGCCGCGCGCCGCCAGTTGCCGCCGCACATAACGTTCGCGCAACTGGCGTGGCGAGAGCGCCGTTTCCGGCAGCGCCATCTCGCGCGGCAGGGAGACCGCCGGAATCCGGTCATAGCCGTGAATCCGCAGCACTTCCTCCACCAGATCGGCCTCGCCCTCCACGTCGTGGCGCCAACTCGGCGGCGTCACGCTCAGTTCGTCATGGGTATCGCCGACGGTAAACCCCAGGGGCTTGAGAATATCCCGCACCCCATCGGCGTCCATGTCCACCCCGCCGAGATCGGCGATGCGCGAGGTACGCAGGGTAATGGTGCGGGACAAATCGGGCACCGCGCCGGCGATCACCGGCTCTCCTGCTTCGCCGCCGCAGAGATCGAGGATCATGCGCGTGGCCGCCTCCATGCCTTCGATCACGCCAGCCGGGTCGACACCGCGCTCGAAACGATAGCGGGCGTCGGAATCGATCATCAGTTTGCGTCCCGTGGCCGCCGTGCGGATAGGGTCGAAGAGGGCGCACTCCAGCACCACATCGGTGGTGTCTTCCCCACAGCCGGTGGAAGCACCGCCGATGATACCGCCCAGGCCGAGAACCCCGGAGTCGTCCGCGATCACGGTCATACCGTCTTCGAGGGCATAATCCTTGTCGTCGAGGGCGGCCAGTTTCTCGCCCTTTTTCGACAGCCGCACCACCAGATCACCCGACAGTTTGGCGGCGTCGAACACATGCAGGGGCCGGGCAAGGTCGAGGGTGAAATAGTTGGTGATGTCCACCAGGGCGGAGATGGGCCGCAGCCCCACCGCGCTCAGGCGGTCGGCGAGCCATTGCGGGCTGTCGCCGTTCTTGATGCCCTTGATGGTGCGCGCCACGAAGATGGGACAAGCCTCGGCGGTGTCTTTCTTGAAATCCAGCGTCACCCCGACGCCCTCCTTAAAGGCGCTTTCCACGGCCGTCACCGGGCGCGGCTTGAGCTTGCCCAGCCCCGCGGCGGCGAGATCGCGGGCGATGCCGCGCACGCCGGTACAATCGGCCCGGTTGGGGGTGATGGCCACGTCGATCACGGGATCATTGAGACCGGCAATTTCGGCGAAAGGAATGCCCAGCGGCGCGTTTTCGGGCAGTTCGATAATGCCGTCATGATCCTCGCCCAGACACATTTCCTTGGCCGAGCACATCATGCCGTGGCTTTCCACGCCACGTATCTTGGTTTTCTTCAGTTTCAGCCCGATACCCGGAACCGTAGTGCCAACCCCGGCAAACACGCCCACGAGTCCCGCCCGCGCATTAGGGGCGCCGCACACCACCTGGACCTGTTCAGCGCCGGCACCCCCCGCGCCGATATCTATCGTGCAGACCTGGAGGTGGTCGGCGTCGGGATGGGGTTCGGCGGTGACGATACGGGCCACGGTGAAAGGTTCCAGCAACGCGCCGCGATCCACCACTTCTTCCACCTCGATGCCTAGCGCGGTGAGACGGTCCACGGTTTCGCCCAGATGGGCGTGGGTGTCGAGATGGTCCTTGAGCCAGGACAGGGTGAACTTCATCGCGACAGTCCCCCCACCAGAGAAGGAATGTCGAGCGCCGCGAAGCCGTAATGGCGCAGCCACCGCAGATCGGCCTCGAAGAAAGTGCGCAAGTCGGGGATACCGTATTTGAGCATGGCAATGCGTTCCACCCCGACCCCGAAGGCGAAGCCCTGATAAACGTGAGAATCGATACCGCAGGAGTCCAGTACCTTGGGATGGACCATGCCGCAGCCGAGGATTTCCAGCCAGTCGCCGCCGCTGCCGATCTTCAGCCCGCCGTCCTTGCGCGAACAGCCGATATCCACCTCTGCGGACGGTTCGGTGAAGGGAAAGAAGGAAGGCCGGAAGCGCAGGGGCAAATCGGCGATTTCGAAATAGGCGCGGCAGAATTCGGTGATACAACCCTTCAAATGGCCCATATGGGTGCTTTTATCCACCACCAGACCTTCCACCTGGTGGAACATGGGCGTATGGGTCATGTCGGAATCGCTGCGATAGGTGCGGCCCGGCGCGATGATGCGCAGCGGCGGTTTCTGCACTTGCATGGTGCGCACCTGTACCGGCGAGGTATGGGTGCGCAGCACCAGCGGGCCGCCGTCGCGCTCGCCCGGGAGATAACCCGGGAGATAAAAGGTGTCGTGCATCTGGCGGGCGGGATGTTCGGGCGGAATGTTGAGCGCCGTGAAATTGTGGAAGTCGTCCTCGATATCGGGGCCTTCGGCCACGGTGAACCCCATCTCGCCGAAAATGGCCAGAGCCTCGTCCATGGTCTGGGAGATGGGATGGATGCGACCCTCGCTCTCGGGGCGCACCGGCAGGGTCACATCGACGCGCTCCCCGGCCAGTTTGGCGTCCAGCTCCGCCTTCTCCAGCGCCGCCTTGCGCGATTCGATGGCGCTTTCGACGCGGTTCTTGAACTGGTTATAAAGCGGACCCTTTTCCTTGCGTTCCTCGGGCGTGAGCGCGCCCATCCCCTTCATCAGGGCGGAAATGCTTCCCTTTTTACCCAAAGCCGTGACCCGTACGGCGTCGAGAGCCGCCGCCGTATCAGCATCGGCGATGGCCTGAAGAAGGTCCTGTTCGAGTTGTCCGAGATCGTCCATGGCGTTCACGCGTGACAGACTACGAAAAAGGGAGCCGTTATGAAACCGGCCCCCTTAATTAAAATTTCTGGTGGTTGGCAGTTCCAGCCCAGATCTGACAGAGAGCGGCTCAGGCGGCTTTTTCCAAAGCCTCCCGGACCTGAGTCACCAAGGCCTCAAAGGCGTCGGCGTCGCGGGTGGCGATATCGGAAAGCACCTTGCGGTCGATTTCGATTCCCGCCTTCTTCATGCCGTCCATGAACTGGGAATAGGTCAGTCCGTGCTGGCGCACGCCGGCATTGATGCGCTGAATCCACAGGCTGCGGAAATTGCGCTTGCGGGTGCGGCGGTCGCGATAGGCGTATTGCAGCCCCTTTTCCACGGCCTGGACGGCGGCACGGAAGGTGTTCTTGCGGCGGCCACGGTACCCCTTGGCCTGTTTCATGACTTTCTTATGGCGGGCGTGAGTGGTGACGCCCCTGCTGACTCTAGCCATTGTTAGGAGCCTCCGTCACGCGTAGGGGATGAATTTGCGGACGATGCGGGCATCGGCATCAGCCATGATGGAATTACCGCGCGCCTTGCGCTTGGTCTTTTGGGATCGTTTGCGCAGGTTATGGCGCATTCCTGAATGGTACATCACCACCTTGCCTTTGGCCGACAGGCGGAAACGTTTCTTGGCACCACTCTTGCTCTTCAACTTGGGCATTTTGTCCCCTCTTGTTTTATGGGGTTGAACCTTGTTGCCGGGTATCGTTCCCGGCCATGCATCCGGCGATGGGCATGCCCCGGGCATGAAAGCCCGGCCTCAGCGCCTTGATGAGAGGCGGGTTATAACCACCCGGCCCGCCAAAAGCAAGGGCGCACGCAGATGAAAATGGGTGGAAAAAGAGGGGACGTCCTTTATTTATCCTGGGGTTTTCGCGGGAACGAAAGGACGCCTTATTTGGGGGCGATGACCATGGTCATCTGGCGGCCTTCTAGTTTCGGGAACTGTTCCACCTTGGAGAGAACCGAAACGTCGTCGCGGACCCGGGTGAGAACGTTCATACCCAGTTCCTGATGGACCATTTCACGGCCCCGAAAACGCAGCGTCACCTTGACCTTGTCGCCCTCACCCAGGAATTTCACGATGTTCCGCATCTTCACGTCATAATCATGAGTGTCGATGTTGGGACGCATCTTGATTTCCTTGACGTCCGTGGTCTTTTGCTTTTTGCGGGCTTCGTTGCGCTTTTTCTGCTCCTGATACTTGTACTTGCCGTAATCAAGTATCTTGCAGACCGGCGGATCGGAATGGGGAGAAACCTCGACCAGATCGAGGCCGGCCTCATCGGCCTTTACCAGGGCATCGCTCACGGAACAGACTCCGAGCATTTCTCCGTCGGCGCCCACCAGCCGGACCTCTGGCACATCAATCTTGTCGTTGATACGCGGGCCCTTTGACTTGGGGGTCGCATTAGTAGGGGGGATCGCTATGTGACTGTCTCCATTTTTCCGTTAATTCCTTTTTCCTGTTAGCACGAAAGCTCCCTTTCCACCGCACTCAAACCGACACTTAAGCCGGGGGTGGGACCATGGCTTCGGAGGCTAGTCTATTGACTGCTTCATGGAGCGCAAGAAATTCTTGCTTCTCACCGCCAAGACGCCGCAGGGCGACGGTTTCCTTTTCCGCCTCCTGTTTGCCGATTACGAGAAGGACCGGGATTTTGGCGTGGCTGTGTTCACGGACCTTGTAATTGATTTTCTCGTTACGCAGATCGGCCTCCACACGCAGGCCCGCCTGTTCCAGTTCTTCCGTCACGCGCCCGGCATAGGCGTCGGCATCGGAGGTAATGGTGGCCACCACCACCTGGGTCGGCGCCAGCCACAGCGGGAACTTGCCCGCATAGTGCTCGATCAAAACGCCAATAAACCGCTCCATGGAGCCCAGGATGGCCCGATGGAGCATGACCGGTCTGTGTTTATCGCCATCCTCGCCCACGTAAGCCGCATCGAGGCGGTCGGGCAGGACAAAATCCACCTGCAGCGTGCCGCATTGCCACTCGCGGCCGATGGCGTCCTGCAGAACAAAATCCAGCTTCGGCCCGTAAAAAGCGCCTTCGCCGGGATCGAGCGTAAACTCGAGGCCCGCCGCCTTCACCGCCTCTTGCAGCGCGCTTTCCGCCCGGTCCCAGACGGCATCCTCCCCGGCGCGAACCTCGGGCCGGTCGGAGAACCGCACGCTCACATCGGTAAAGCCGAAATCCTTGTAGACCGAGAGAAGGAGGTCGCAGAAGGCCTTGGTCTCGGCGGCGATCTGGTCTTCGGTGCAAAAGATATGGGCGTCGTCCTGGATGAAGGCGCGCACCCGCATCAATCCGTGCAGGGCGCCCGAAGGTTCGTTGCGGTGGCAACAGCCGAATTCGGCCATGCGCAGCGGCAGATCGCGGTAGCTTTTGATCCCCTGGCGGAAAATCTGCACATGGCAGGGGCAGTTCATGGGTTTCAGGGCGAGGATTTTGTCTTCCGACTCGGCGGTGAACATGTTCTCGCGGAACTTCTCCCAATGCCCGGATTCCTCCCACAGGGTGCGGTCCACCAGTTGCGGCGTGTTGACCTCGGTATATCCGGCATGGTCGAGGCGGGCGCGAATATAGGATTTGATAACGCGGTAGAGGGTCCATCCCTTGTCGTGCCAGAAAACGCTGCCGGCGGCTTCCTCCTGAAGATGAAACAGGGACATTTCACGGCCCAGACGTCTGTGGTCGCGTTTCTCGGCCTCTTCCAAACGGTGGAGATAGGCCGCGAGATCTTTTTCGTTGAACCAGGCGGTGCCATAGATGCGTTGCAGCATCTCGTTACTGGAATCGCCGCGCCAATAGGCCCCGGCCAGCTTCATCAGCTTGAAACCCTTGCCCAGCTTGGCCGTGGAGGGAAGATGAGGCCCCCGGCAGAGGTCTATGAAATCGCCCTGGCGGTAGAGGCCGATGGGCTCGCCTTCGGGAATGGCCTCGATGATCTGGGCCTTGTAGTGCTCGCCTGCGTCCTTGAAGAACTGTATTGCATCGCCACGGTCCCAGACCTCGCGGGTGATAGCTTCGTCGCGCTTGACGATGTCATGCATGCGGGCCTCGATTTTCTCAAGGTCTTCGGGCGTGAAGGGCTCGTCGCGGGCAAAATCGTAATAAAAGCCGTTCTCGATGGAGGGACCGATGGTGACCTGGGTTTCCGGATAGAGCTCCTTCACCGCCTCGGCCATCACATGGGCGCAGTCGTGGCGCAACAGCTCCAGGGCTTCATCGTCTTTCGAGGTGATAATGCCAATGGCGGCGTCATTTTCGATGGGCGCCAGAAGATCGACGGGGGTTCCGTCCACGCGCACGGCCAGCGCGGCCTTGGCGAGGCCGGGGCCGATATCGGCGGCAATGTCGGCGCCGGAAACCGGCCCTTCGTACTGCCGAACGCTGCCGTCGGGCAGGGTAATGGCTACCATCGTTCTATTTGGTCCTCATTGGCTTATGGGGGCGCAATGTAAAAGGATTAGGGGGCCTGTCAAGGCTGGCGCAGTTCAAGGCACGACACCACCTCTTCCACGCCGAGCCCGGCCAGGGGATCGCGGCGCAGGATATGGACGTCGGTGCCGCGCGGCGCGCACAGGTCGGGATCGGAATCGCCGGAAAACAGCACCAGCGAGGGACAGCCGCAGGCGGCAATCACATGCATGGGGCCGGTATCGTTGCCCACCGCGCCGCGCGCCTCACGGGCCAGGGTGGCGATGTCTTCCAGTTCCGTTTCCCCGCACAGGTTGCGAATCTCCGGACAGGCGGCGGCGATGGCGGCCATCACCTGGGCGTCGTCATGCCCCCCCAACAGCACCGGGGTCAGGCCCCGCCCGGTAAGATGTCGCGCCAGCGCCCCGTAAGACTCCGCTCGCCAGCGCTTGGCCGGGCGATGCGCGGCCCCGCCCGGCGCCAACAGCACGAAATCACCCTCCAAACCGAAGCGGGAAATGTCGGCACTCATCCAGGAGAGGTCCGGGGCCGGTGTTTCGGCGATACCGGTGCGGGCCAGCTGTTGGGCCTGACGGTCCAGGCTATGCATGGAATCACGTTCCGGGTTGTCATGGGGATGGGAACATCCCCCGGCGATTCCCGACCATTCCGGCGCCACGCCGGGCCAAAACAGGCGGAAGTACACGCCACTGCGGTCGGAGGTCTGGAGGTCATAAACACGGGTGAACCCGGCGCCGCGCAGGCGCAAGCGCAGGCGCAGCCACGAAGGTACCTGTAGGAGATTTGGCCGGTCATCCACCCAGACCTCGTCGAAATAGCCGCATTTCCGCGCCAGCACCGCGAAGGGCGCGGTGGTGAGCAGGGTGACGCGTGCTCCACGGTGAAATTCCCGGATCGCCCTGAAAGGCCCCATGGCCTGGATGAAATCGCCAAGCGCCCCGAGCTTGATCACGAGAATACGGGAAGTGGTCACCTCAGCATTTACGTTGGTACTCACGGGGGCACTCAAATCAACACCGGCCCTTTGGCGCGTCCCGACGCCACCACTTCGTCATAGACGGCCAAGGTGCGGCTGCACATCTTCTGTTTGGAAAAGTTCTCGCGGATATATCCGGTGGCAGTCTTGGTGAGAACTTCCCGTTCCTCGGAGCCGAGGTCCAGCACCCTTCCTAGAACCGCCGCCAGCGCCTCGGCATCGCCCGGCGGGAACAGCCAACCGGTCTTTTCCGGCTGTACCGTCTCGCGCGCGCCACCATGGTCCGAAGCGATCACCGGACGCCCCATGGCCTGGGCTTCCGCAGCCACACGGCCAAAGGCTTCGGGATCGGTGGAGGCCGACACCACCGCATCGGCCAGCATATAGGCCGCCGGCATGTCGGCGCAGTGTTCCACCACATGCACCACATCGCCAAGTCCGCGCCGCCGCAGCAGGGTTTCCAGCTCCTTGCGGTATCCCGTCCGTCCCTGGTCGGAGCCCACCAGAAGACAGCGGATATCATGACGCCCGAGCCGGGCCAGGGCATCGATCACCATGGCTTGGCCCTTCCACCGCGTCATGCGGCCGGGCAGCATCACCACTGGCACACCATCGGGCAGACGCCATTCGCCGGCGAGCTGGACCACGCGCTCGGCGCTGACCTGAGCGGGGTCGAAACGGTCGAGGTCGATACCACGGTGAATAAGACGGATGCGACTCTCTTCCACGCCGTAGGTGTTTTGGATGTGGTCGCTGATGAAGCGGGAGATGGCGATTACCTTTTCGCCCCGGGTCATGACGGAATTGTAATGTTTCTTGAGGAAACTGCCGGCGCCGGTATAGGTGCCGTGAAAGGTGGTGACAAAATGAACGTCGGCCCGCCTGGCCGCGGAGAAGGCGCTCCAGGCCGGAGCCCGCGAGCGCACATGGACGATATCCACCTTATGCTCACGGATGATTTTCTCGAGCTGGCCGATATTGGCAAAAATGGTGAACGGGTTCTTGGAATGCAGCGGCAGGTCGAAATGGAGCACATTGGCGCGCTCCAGTTCCCGCACCATGACCCCGCCATTGGAAGCCACCAGGGATTT
>CAYZWF010000050.1:0-12666 GCA_964482135.1 uncultured Rhodospirillaceae bacterium | reverse complement strand
CACTAACATTCGAACTGGACCACTCAAGAGGGGCTGGTCAGTTTGCGCCGAGACCACAAAATGCAGGCCACGTTCTTCCAGGGACCGCCGCAGCATGACCCCGGCCACCTCGTCCAGCTGGCGCTCCATCAGGGTCTCCACGAGATGGACCACGGTCACATCCATGCCCTGCTTCATCAGGCTGTCGGCGGCCTCCAGCCCCAGCAGCCCACCCCCCAGAACCACCGCCTTGATCTTCTCTCCACTCTTCTCTCCGGCTGCCGCGATCATCACCCGGACATCGTTGATATTGCGGAAGCTGACGACCCCGGGCAGGTCGTTGCCGGGAATGGGAAGAACGATCGGGTCCGAACCGGTAGCCAGCAACAGCCGCTCGTAGGAAACACAGGTTCCGTCGCTGGCTTTCACCATCCGGTTGCGGCGGTCGATCTCGGTGATCTCCTTGCCGGTATAAAGGGTGATGTCATTGTCGACGTACCATTGCTCGGTGTTGAGCATGATCTCGTCGAAGTCTTTCTCGCCGGCAAGGACCGGGGACAGCAGGATGCGGTTGTAATTACCCCAGGGCTCGGCGCCAAAGACGGTAATGTCATAAAGGTCGGGAGCAAATTTAAGTAACTCCTCGACCACACGCATGGCGGCCATGCCATTACCGACCACAACCAGATTTTCTTTTACGGGAACTGTTTCCATCACCTGGTGCACCATTCTGAAAAAAATCGGGACGACTTGAATGGTGCACCGCAAAAATGATGCCAATTTCAAAAATTTTTATTTATTTCTGTAATATCAATTGGTTACTTCGACAACGCTCCTTCGTCCCATATTAGAATTGTTGCACACGCACAAAAACCACCCACTAACTGCATAATAATTAAGCAATTAATGCTAATGATGAATTATTATGCAATTTATCGAGGGAAAAGACGGAAAGAGGCGGCGTATAAGAATCAAAAACGCCGCGCGGTCAGCGCGGCGTTATAAAAATCGTGAAATGAAGAATCGTTTCTAGCGGGAGTAAAATTCCACCACCAGATTGGGTTCCATCTGCACCGGATAGGGAATATCGGCAAGATGGGGGCCACGCAGGAGAGTTCCCTGCATCTTCTGAAAATCCACATTCACGTAATCGGGGGTCTCGCGCTCGGGCGAAACGATGGCATCGAGAACCATCGGCAGTTCGCGGGATTTCTCCCTGACCGTAATCACGTCGCCGTCCTTGACCCGGAAACTGGAAATATTGACCCGCTTGCCGTTGACCTGGATATGGCCGTGATTGATGAACTGGCGGGCGGCAAACACGGTGGGCACGAATTTCATGCGATAGATCACGGCATCGAGGCGGCGCTCCAGCAGTTCCACCAGATTTTCACCCGTATCACCCTTACGCTGCACGGCCTCGCCGTAAAGACGGCGGAACTGGCGCTCGGTGATATTGCCGTAATACCCCTTGAGCTTCTGCTTGGCCATAAGCTGGATGCCGAAGTCGGACGGCTTGCGCTTGCGCGCATTGCCGTGCTGGCCGGGACCATAGTCACGGCGGTTGGCCGGGCTCTTGGGCCGGCCCCAGAGATTGGCGCGAAGACGGCGGTCAATCTTGTGTTTCGACTGGATTCGCTTGCTCATGGATAAATTCGTCTTGTCTCTGTCATAGGGTTTGCGTGAAGAGCGCGTAATATACTTGGCGCGGCCCCCATGTCAAACCGATTTACCGCGTTCATGTTTTGCCTTTTTTCGCGGCCTTACCCTTGCCTTCCGTCTTTCTCAGGCTGGTCAGGGCAGAGATGATTCCGCGCAGGGTCTTTACCTCGTGATCCATGAGGCCAGCACGCTGGAACATATTGCGGATATTGCGCACCATGGCCGGGCGTTTCTCGGGCGGGCGCAGGAATCCTCCGCTATCAAGCTCCTCTTCGAGATGGCCGAAGAACCCAAGCAATTCCTTCTTGGTGGCCGGTTTCGCGCCATGCCGCACCAGATGCTCGCCTTCGCTGTCGCTCCCGGCCTCAAACCATTCATAGGCGAAGAGCAAAACCGCCTGGGCGAGATTGAGCGAACGATAGGCGGGGTTCAGGGAGGCGATCAGAACGGCGTCGGCCAGGGCCACGTCATCATTGACCAACCCGCTGCGCTCACGACCGAACAATACGCCACAGGCCTCGCCGCCATCGCTGAAGGCGCGGGTTTTCTCGCCCGCCACGCGCGGGCTGAGAATGGTCTTGTTCATATCGCGGCCGCGCGCCGTAGCCGCCAGCACATAACGCAGATCGGCGATGGCCTCGGCGGTGGTGTCGAACAGTTTCGCACTTTCGAGGACGCTGTCGGCGCCCGAGGCGGCGGCTACCGCCTTTTCATGGGGCCAGCCTTGGCGTGGCCGCACCAGACGCAGATCGGTCAGGCCGCAATTGAGCATGGCCCGCGCCGTGGTGCCGATATTCTCCGCCATCTGGGGGTCCACGAGGATAATGGCCGGGGCCACGACCCCGCCTTCCGCCGTACCGTCCGGCCGCCGCGAATCCGTCCCCGCCATAACCCGCTCTAAACCTTCGCGCCGGCCCGGAAGAGCTTGTAGACGATGCTGTCGTTGAGGGCGATGAACGAGGCCTCGATGACATTGGTGGACACGCCCACGGTGGCCCAGTGGCTGCCCTTGGAATCGGCGCTCTCGATCATCACCCGCGTCACCGCCTTGGTGCCGTCGCTGGGGGTGAGAATACGCACCTTGTAATCCACCAGCCGCAGGTCCTTCAATTCCGGAAAGGACGGAGCCAGCGCCTTACGCAGGGCGGCGTCGAGGGCGTTCACCGGGCCGTTACCCTCGGCCACGGTCATGATCCGCTCGCCGCGCACCTCGATCTTGGTGGTGGCCTCGGACAGGGCGATGATCTCCCCCTTGGCGTTACAACGCCGCTCGTCGGTGATGCGGAAACTGTCGAGCCGGAAATAATCGTCGACGCCTTCCAGGGTGCGCCGCGCCAACAGCTCGAAGCTGGCCTCCGCCCCGTCATAGGCATAGCCTTCGTATTCGCGCTCTTTCACCAGTTCCACCAGGGCCGAAAGCTTGGGGTCTTTGGAATCGATATCGAGGCCGATATCGCGGAACCGGGACATGATATTGGCCCGTCCCGACTGGTCGGAAATCACCACATTGCGCTGGTTACCCACGGATTCCGGCGGCACGTGTTCGTAACAGCGCGGGTCTTTCTCCACCGCCGCCACATGCAGCCCCCCCTTATGGGTGAAGGCCGATTCCCCCACATAGGGCGCACCGCGGTACGGAGTGCGGCTGAGGCGCTCATCCACCAGCCGCGACACATGGGTAAGATGGGCGAGGTTCTTCTTGGTGACGCCGGTCTTATAGCCCATCTTCAGCACCAGAGTAGGGATCAGCGACACCAGATTGGCGTTACCGCAACGCTCGCCCAGCCCGTTGAAGGTGCCCTGGATCTGGCGCGCTCCGGCGCGCACGGCGGCCAGCGAATTGGCTACCGCGTTACCGGTGTCGTCGTGGCAATGGATACCGAGATGATCGCCCGGCACCTGTTCCGCCACCGCCGCGACAATCTCGCTCACCTCATGGGGCAGAGTGCCGCCATTGGTGTCGCACAGAACCACCCAGCGCGCACCGGCCTCATGGGCCGTCTTGACGCATTCCAGCGCATATTCGGGATTACTCTTGTATCCGTCGAAAAAATGTTCGGCATCGAACAGCACTTCCTTCTTTTTTGTCACCGCTAGAGCCATGCTGTCGCGGATCATGTCGATGTTCTCATCGAGGCCGACTCCCAGCGCCACCTCCACCTGAAAGTCCCAGCTCTTGCCCACCATGCAGACCACCGACACGTCGCTCGACAACAAGGCGGTCAGCCCCGGATCGTTGTCGGCGCTGCGCCCGGAACGTCGGGTCATGCCGAAAGCGGTGACCTTTCCCTTCTTCATCTTCGGCAGTTTGGCGAAGAAGGAATCATCGGTGGGATTGGCGCCGATCCAGCCGCCTTCCACGTAATCGATTCCTAGCCGATCAAGCTCCTGGGAGATGACGGTCTTGTCGTGGACACTGAAATCCACGCCCTGGGTCTGGGCGCCGTCGCGCAGAGTGCTGTCGTAGAGATATATCCGCTTGTCGCTCATGACCGTACTGCCTGTGTTCTCGTAATCTTATATTGTTGTTTTCGGGGGCCGCTCTAACCGGCGCGGCGCCAGGTGGTGCCGCCGGACCCATCTTCAAGCACCACGCCCGCCTCTGCAAGCTCGTCGCGGATGCGGTCGGATTCGGCGAAGTCCTTCTCGGCGCGGGCCTGGGTACGTTTTTCGATCAAGGCCTCGATCTCGGCCTCGTCAATCTCAGCCGCGCCACTGCCCTGCCATTTGAACCAGTCCTCCGGGTCTTGTTGAAGCAGGCCGAGAAGTTCGGCAGAAATTAAAAGGGCGGCCTTAAGTTTTTCGGGTGACGAAGAGGCTGCTGGACCTTCAGGGTCACGAAATAAATTCAAATTGTTAAGCCACCCATGAAGAACGGAAATTGCTTTTGGCGTGTTGAGGTCATCCTCTAAATTTTCTTGAACCAAGCCAGCATCAATACCTTCATAATCCGGTTCTACATCTGAAAAATATCGAAGCGCGCCATAAAACCCATCCAGCTCGCGCTTGGCTTCCCGCAATCCGTCTTTCGTGAAGTCCAGTGGCTGCCGGTAGTGGGTCTTAAGCAAAAGCAGCCGGATCGCCTCGCCGGGGAACTCGTCGAGCAACTCATGCACGGTGTAGAAATTGCCGAGACTCTTCGACATCTTCTCACCCTCGGCCATCAGATAGCCGTTATGCATCCAATAACGCACGAAGGGCGTACCGTCATGGGCACACTGGCTCTGGGCGATTTCGTTTTCGTGATGGGGAAAAACGAGATCGAGCCCGCCGCCGTGAATATCGAAGGTATCCCCCAAATGGGTGGCGCTCATGGCCGAGCATTCGATATGCCAGCCCGGCCGCCCCCGTCCCCAGGGGCTGTCCCAGCCCGGCTGGTCGTCGCTGCTGGGTTTCCATAACAGAAAATCCGCCGGGTCTTTCTTGTACGAGGCCACCTCCACCCGGGCGCCGGCGATCATCTCGTCGCGGTCACAACGCGAGAGCTTGCCGTAATCGGCCATGGAGGGCACGTGGAACAGCACCTGGCCCTCGCTTTCATAGGCATGGCCGCCTTCCACCAGCTTTTCGATGAGGGCGATCATGTCAGCGATATGCTCGGTGGCGCGGGGCTCAATATCGGGGGGCAGTGCGCCCAGCGCCGCCATATCGGCATGAAACGCCTCGGTGGTGCGCTCCGTCAGCGCCTCGATGGACTCGCCATTCTCGGCCGCCGCCTTGATGATCTTGTCGTCCACATCGGTGATGTTGCGCACATAGGTGACCTCGCCATAGAGCGTCTTCAGCAACCGGTGGAGCACGTCGAATACCACCACCGGGCGGGCGTTGCCGATATGGGCGAAGTCGTAAACCGTGGGTCCGCAAACGTACATGCCCACGCGCCCCTCATGGAGCGGCTCGAAGGGCTCCTTGCTGCGACTCAGCGTATTGTGAAGAACCAGTCCGGTGCTCACCTGTATTTCCTTTTCTTGAATTTCGGTTTGTTGTTTCAGGCGGTCTCGCCGCGCAGCCGGGCTTCCACCCGCTCGCGGCCCATAAGGGGTAACAGAGCTTTCATCTCCGGTCCATGATCGCGGGCCGTAAGCGCCAGGCGCAGCGGTTTGAACAGTTCCTTGCCCTTGCGTCCGGTTTTTTCCGCCACCGCCTTGGTCCACTCCCCCCAGCTTGCCTCGTCCCAATAGCCCTCGGGCAACAGGGTGCCGGCGGCGGCGGCGAATTCCCCATCCTCGATTACCGGTGTCACCTCACCGTGACAGACCCGCCACCATTCCTTGGCTTCACCGAGATGCGCCAGATTGGGCCGCACCGCCATCCAAAATGCCTGGTCCGCCTCCGCCATCTCCATTTCGGAGAGCCGCGGCGCCACCTGGTCGAAGGGCAGCAGATGCAGAATGCGCCCGTTGAGCCGCTCCAGCTCGTCATAGCCGAATTTCGGCGGGTTGCGGCTGAACTTGGCGAAACCGAAGGTTCCCACCAGTTCCTCCAGCGAGCCATGTTCCCTCACCGCTTCGGACGTGCCCAGCGAGGCCAGCAGGCTGTTAACGGCCATGGCCTCGATACCGTCCTCGCGCAGATCACGCAGCGAGAGACTGCCCAGCCGCTTCGACAGTTCCCCGCCTTCGGCGTCCTTCAACAGCGGCAGATGGGCAAAGCGTGGCGCGGTTGCGCCAAGGGCTTCGAAAAGCTGGATCTGTACGGCGGAATTGGCCAAATGATCGTCGCCGCGCACCACATGGCTCACCTCCATGGCGGCGTCATCCACGGTAGAGGGCAGCATATAAAGATAGCTGCCGTCCTCGCGCAGCAGCACCGGATCGGAGAGGTTGGCGCCGTCGAAGGACAAGGGACCATGTACCAAATCATCCCAGGCCACTTCTCCGCCCTCCAGCTTGAAGCGCCAGTGGGGTGTACGCCCCTCCGCTTCCAGCTTTTCGCGCTCGGCATCGCTTAAGCCAAGCGCGGCGCGGTCATAGAGGGGGGGCTGACCCCGCGACAACAAACTCTTGCGTTTGAGCGCCAGTTCGTCGGGGGTCTCGTAACAGGGGTAGAGCCGTCCCGTCTCGCGCAATGACGCGCAGGCCTTGTCATATTTTTTCAGATGGTCCGACTGGCGCGAGAAGCCGTCCCAACCCAGCCCCAGCCATTCCAGATCTTCCTCGATGGCAGCGGCGTAGGAGTCCTCACAGCGCGCCTTGTCGGTGTCGTCGAGACGCAACAGGAAACGCCCGGCGGAAGCGCGCGCGAACAGCCAGTTCACCAGCGCCACCCTGGCATTGCCCACATGCATAAAGCCCGTGGGGCTGGGCGCGAACCGTACCACAGGGGCTAGCTTCGCCGCACTCATGTGCCGTCCTCGAAACGGTTGGTGATGGGATAACGGCGGTCGCGGCCAAAGGCGCGGGGGCTGACGCGAACCCCGGGCGGCGCCTGACGGCGCTTGTATTCGGCGCCCAGAAGCATGCCCCAGATGCGCTCCACGGTGGCGCGGTCATGGCCGCGCGCGGTCACCGCCTCCACGCCCAGGTCTTTCTCCACCAGCCCCTTCAATATGGCGTCCAGTTCCTCATAGGGCGGCAGGCTGTCCTCGTCCTTCTGGCCCGGCTTCAACTCCGCCGAGGGCGGCTTGGTGATGACGCGCTCCGGCATCACCGGCCCGTCGGGGCCTATGGCGTTAACCGGGCGGCCTTTGTTGCGATAATGCGAGAGGGCGAAAACGGTGGTTTTGTAGACGTCTTTTAATACCGAAAAACCGCCGCACAGATCGCCGTAAAGGGTGGCATAGCCCACCGACATCTCCGACTTGTTGCCGGTGGACAGCACCATGTAACCAAACTTGTTGGACAGCGCCATCAGGGTGATGCCCCGCGACCGCGCCTGGATGTTCTCCTCCGTGGTGTCGGCGTCCCTGCCCTCGAAGGCGCCCTCCAGCATGGCGGCGAAACTGTCCATGGCCGGAGAAATGGCGATCTCGTCGAGGCGCACGCCCAGCATCTTCGCCACGGCGGCGGCATCCTCAAGGCTTTCGACGGAGGTATAGGCCGAGGGCATCATCACACAATGCACCTTATCGGCACCCAGCGCATCGGCCGCAATGGCCGCCGAGAGGGCCGAATCCACCCCGCCCGAGAGACCCACCAGAACGCCGGGGAACCCATTTTTTCCCACATAGTCACGCAGCCCCAGCACCAGGGCCTGATAGATGGCGGCCAGGGGATCTTCCGTCTCGGCAAGGCTGTTCTGCGCGCAAGTCCAGCTCTCATCGCCTTTTTCCCATTCGGTGAGGCTTACGTTCTCCACCCAGTGGGGCGCCTGATGCTTCAATTCTCCCCCACGATCCATCACGAAGGAAGCGCCGTCGAAGACCAGCTCGTCCTGCCCCCCCACCTGATTCACGTAGACCAGCGGCAGGTGGGTCTCATTCACCCTGTCCGCGGCCAGTTCACGGCGCGTGTCATGCTTGCCCCTCTCGAAGGGCGAGCCATTGAGAACCACCAGGATTTCCGCCCCCCCGGCACACAGATGAGCGGACGGCACGGATGTCCACATATCCTCGCAGACCAGCACCCCCAGCTTCACCCCGCGAAAATCCACCGGCTCGGAGAGCGGGCCGGGGGTGAAAATGCGCTTTTCGTCGAAGACGCTGTAATTAGGCAGATCGTGCTTGAAAACCGTGGCTGCAATGACGCCGCCATCGAGAAGCAGCGCCGCGTTATAGAGCCGTCCGTCCCCGGTCCGGGGCGCACCGAGAAGCATCCCCGGCCCGCCGTCGCCGGTTTCCTTCGCCAGCGCCGCCACCACCTCATCCACATGGTCCATGAAGGAATGTTTGAGAACCAGATCCTCGGGCGGATAGCCGGTGATGGCCAGTTCGCCGAAAATCACCAGATCGGCCCCGGCGCTCGCTGCTTCCTTGCGCGCGGCACGGATGCGCGCGGCGTTGCCCGCCACGTCGCCCACGGTGGGATTAATCTGGGCCAGCGCCAATGTCAGTCGGTCTGTCATATGCGGTACCCGTGAAAGGGACTGTGAAAGAGGCTGCAAAAGAGACTGCGGGGCTGTGCCGTCACCGCGCTAGGTCATAGACATCAGGAGGCGGCGGCCACCTTCCGCTCGCCACTCCCGGACGCGCCGCGCTCCTCTTTCAGCCCCTCGGCGAGGAGAAACGCCAGTTCCAGAGCCTGGCTGGCGTTGAGACGCGGGTCGCAGAAAGTATGATAGCGGTCGGACAGGCCCTGTTCGGTGATGGCCTGGGCGCCGCCGATGCATTCGGTCACGTCCTGGCCGGTCATCTCCACATGGACGCCGCCGGCGGAAGTGCCTTCGGCGCGGTGCACGGCGAAGAAACCCCTCACCTCGGCCATGATGCGGTCGAAGGGCCGTGTTTTGTATCCGTTGGAACTCTTGACCATGTTGGCGTGCATGGGATCACAGGCCCAGATCACGCTACGGCCCTTAGCCTTAAGCGCCCGCACCAAGGGCGGCAGACAGGTCTCGATCTTGTCGTCACCCATGCGCGAGATCAGGGTCAGCCGTCCCGGCTCGTTCTCGGGGTTGAGCACATCGGCCAGCTTCAACAGGTCGTCGGGCGTGGCACTCGGCCCCACCTTGACCCCCACCGGGTTGGCGACACCTGAGAGAAATTCCACATGAGCGTCCTTGGGGTCGCGGGTGCGCTCGCCGATCCACAGCATATGGGCCGAACAGTCGTACCAATCACCGCTGGTGCTGTCGATGCGGGTCAGGGCCTGTTCATAGGGAAGCAACAGCGCCTCGTGAGAAGTAAAGAAGCTGGTCTCGCGCATGGCCCGCGTGGTCTTGGAACTGATGCCGCAGGCATCCATGAAGGCCAGGCTCTCGTCGATGCGGTCGGCCAGTTCGCGATAGCGCTCGCCCTGGGGGCTGCGGTCGAGGAATCCCAGGGTCCAGCTATGCACCTGATGAAGGTCGGCATAGCCGCCCTGGGCGAAGGCGCGCAACAGGTTGAGCGTCGCCGCCGACTGGTTATAGGCCTGGATCATGCGCTCGGGATCGGGCACGCGGGAAGCCTCGTCGAATTCGATACCGTTGATGGAATCGCCCAGATAGCTGGGCAGTTCCACGCCGTCGCGTTCCTCCACCGGAGAGGAACGAGGCTTGGCGAACTGTCCGGCGAGACGGCCCACCTTGACCACCGGACAGGTGGCGCCAAAGGTGAGCACCACCGCCATCTGCAACAGCACGCGGAAGGTGTCGCGGATATTATCGGGATGGAACTCGGCAAAGCTCTCGGCGCAGTCACCGCCCTGCAACAGGAAGGCCTTGCCATCGGCCACCTGGGCCAGCTTGGCTTTCAGGTTGCGGGCCTCACCTGCGAAAACCAGCGGCGGGAACTGTCCCAGCCGCGCCTCGGCATCACCCAGCGCATCCGCATCCGGGTAAACCGGCTGATGCAGGGCCTCTTTCTTGCGCCAGCTTTCGGGCGTCCATTTCTTAGGTCTATTCATAGGGACCGCTCCTACGCTTCCCGTTTTGTTCGCGTCTGTGAATCCACGGATATACGCCCGTGGCACTGATTTTCCAAGAAAAACCGCACTTTGGCGGCAACCCCAAGCCGACAAAAGAGCCGCCTCGCATCACCCTCGACTGGAACAGGAGCCGCGATCTAGCCCTTCTTGTCCCAGCCGCTCCAGTCGGCCGTATGCTTGACCACGGTTTTAGAGCCGTGGTCAAGCAAGCGGGTGGCCATGTTAACGACGATCTTCATCATGATCGGATCCATGGCGTCGAGGCGCTGTTTGAAGGCCTTCCTGGAAATGGCTACCAGGCTGCATCTCTCCGTGGTCAGGGCGGCGGCCATGCGGGGGCTGTCGTCGAACAGGGCCACCTCGCCAAAGACATCGCCCTTGCCGAGAACGGCCAGGGTCCGGGGGTTGTCGGTGCGTGCGCCCTTGCGGATTTCCACGCTGCCCTCGCGGATCATATAGGCCACGTCGGGCGAGTCGCCCTCATCGAAGAGATACTGGTGGGCCTCCACCGATATTTTCTTGAATCCGCCCGGTTCCACCATGGCGCTATTCCTTCCCTTTTTTTGATATCTGAACAGCCTGGAGAAAATACCATCATCACCGGAAAATTCCAGCCCACAAGAACGCCTCCCAGAGAGGGTGAAAAGGCTGTTTTTTCTTATTCCCGTATCGTGCGCAGGGTGACGAATTCCTCCGCGCTGGTGGGATGGATGCCGATGGTGGCGTCGAACTGCGCCTTGGTGGCGCCGCATATCATGGCCACGGCGAAGCCCTGCACGATCTCTCCGGCAGCCTCCCCCATCATGTGCAGGCCTAAGACCCTGCCGCCGCCCGGCTCCGTCACCAGCTTCATGAAGGTGGTTTCGTCGCGGCCCGTCAGTGTGTGTTTCATGGCCTTGAAGGATGACACATAGACCTCTATGTCGCCATGGCGCTCGCGCGCCTGTTCCTCGGTCAGCCCCACCGTGGCGAGATTGGGATGGCTGAACACGGCCGAGGGGATATTGTCATAGGACATGTCTGCCTTCGCACCTTTGCCGAACAGATGGTCAACCAGGATCATGGCCTCGGCGATGGCCACCGGGGTCAGCTGCACTCGGTCGATCACATCGCCCAGCGCATAGACTGAAGGCGCACTGCTGCAAAAGTGATCGTCCACCTTCACCGCGCCGTTCTCCGCCAGTTCCACCCCCGCCGCTTCCAGCCCCAGACCTTGCGTATTGGGCGCGCGCCCGGTGGCGTACATGACCAGATCGGCTTCCAACACGCCGCCGTCCTCCAGCGTCACCTTGAAGGCGTCCCCCTGTTTTTCGATTTCCGCCACCTGCGAGTCGAAACGCAGACCCACCCCCTGTTTACGCATTTCCCCGGCCAGTTTCTCCCGCAGATCATAGTCGAAACCGCGCAGGAACAGCGGCCCCCGGTATAGCTGGGTCACCTCCACGCCCAGCGCGTGAAAGATGCCGGCGAACTCCACCGCGATATAGCCACCCCCCACCATCACCAGGCGCTGGGGCAAAGCATCGAGGTGAAACGCCTGGTCCGAGGTAATCACATGTTCGTTGCCGGGGAATCCGGGCACCACGGGGTGGCCGCCGGTGGCCACCAGGATATATTTGGCTGTGACTTCGGTCTCCCCCACGGCCACGGAGTTGGGTCCGGTGAGGGTGGCGCGGCCCTCCATAAGGGTCACGCCGGCTTCATCCATCAGCCTGCCATAGATGCCGTTGAGGCGGGCGATCTCGGAGTCCTTGTTGGAAATAAGCCGCGGCCAGTTAAAATCGCGCGAACCCACATCCCAGCCATAGGCTTCCGCGTCCTCGAAATCCCCGGCGAAATGGGCGGCATAGGTAAAGAGCTTTTTGGGCACGCAACCCACGTTGACACAGGTTCCGCCCAGATCCTTGTCCTCGGCCACGGCCACTTTGGCGCCTTCATTGGCGGCCATGCGCGCCGCGCGTACGCCGCCCGATCCGGCCCCGATCACAAACAGGTCATAGTCAAACTCGGCCATGGGACTCCTTCCTCTCAGCCATCAACACCCCCGAGACAGACATATTTGATTTCCAGGAATTCCTCCATGCCGTATTTCGCCCCCTCGCGGCCGATACCCGATTCCTTCATGCCGCCAAAGGGCGCCGCCTCGGTGGAGAAGATGCCCGAATTGACGGCGACGATGCCGTATTCCAGGGCTTCGCTCACACGCCAGCTGCGCGCCAGATCACGGGTATAGACATAGGCCGCCAGCCCATAGGCCGTATCATTGGCGAGCCGCACCGCTTCCTCCTCGGTTTTAAAACGGAACAGGGGCGCTACCGGGCCGAAGGTTTCCTCGCGGAAGATGCGCATATCGCTGGTGGCCCCGCCGAGAACCGTGGGTTCGTAGAAGGTGCCGCCCAACTCGTGGGGCTTGCCCCCGGCCAACACATCCGCGCCCTTCTCGCGCGCGTCGGCCACATGGGTTTCCACCTTCTCCAGCGCGTTCCCATTGATAAGCGGCCCCTGGGTTATGCCTTCTTCC
>CAYZWF010000049.1:1701-12766 GCA_964482135.1 uncultured Rhodospirillaceae bacterium | reverse complement strand
CGCCGCGCGCCGCGCCTACCCGAATGAACCGATTCGTTTCCATCAAATTGCTCCTTATCAGCCCTGAACCGCTCTTGGTCCTCTCGTTCCTTGCGTTCCGTCCGCCGCTCCAATGCCGTCTAGCGCGGCAAGGGGGCTCAGCCCAGATGGGCCTTGACGGTGGTGCTCGCTATCTTGAAATCCATGCGGCCCGCATATTGTTTGCGCAATGCCGTCATGGTCCGTCCCATGTCCTTTAATCCGCTGGCGCCCACATCGGTGATCACCTGTTTGACCGCGGCCTCGGTTTCTTCCTGGCTCAACGGCTCGGGAAGGAAGCTGCGGATGACGTCAGTTTCCTGTGATTCACGCTGCGCCAGGTCCATGCGTCCGCCCTTGCGATAGAGTTCGATGCTGTCGGCGCGCTGTTTGACCATGGTCTGAAGCATCTCGAGAAGTTCATCGTCGCTGATGCCTTCCGCATGGCCCTTGGATTTGGCGGCAATGTCACGGTCCTTGAGCGCCGCCAGGATCAGCCGCAGAGTGGCTTTGCGGTACTCATCCTTGGACTTGACGGCCAGTTTGAGCTCATCATTGAGGCGCGTACGCAGCATGGCGGGAAACGTAAGTGGTGGATTTCAGGACAATCGGCGACCCTACAGCAAGTAGGTGCCGAGTGCAAACGGGATTTTTTTGATAAACCATTGAATTTAAATTGCTTTTTAATAAATTTCCGACTTGACGGCGGCACGGTATTTGCTTATCAATCGCGCCAATCACTGCCGCCCTCAACGGGGCGGAGACGCCTTCACAGGATCAGCCGCCCATGACGTCACCTCCCCCGAGGTCCGCCCCACGGCGCGCCAACGCGCGTAAAGGGGGGGAGTCTTCGCAGGAGTCGCCGTCCCCATCCCCCGAATCGAAAAAGAAAACCGCCACCACCACTGCAACGGCTGTGCTGGTGCTGGCCGATGGCGCGGTGTTCGCCGGCCATGGCGCGGGGGCGGCCGGGGTTTCGGTGGGCGAGCTCTGTTTCAATACCTCCATGACCGGCTATCAGGAAATCCTCACCGATCCTTCCTATGCCGGACAGGTGATCTGTTTCACCTTTCCCCATATCGGCAATACCGGCGCCAATGACGAAGACATGGAGACCCGCGTTCCCGCCGCGCGCGGTCTGGTGCTGCGCGCCTCCATCACGCAAGCCGCCAATTTCCGCGCCACCAGTGATCTGGATCAATGGCTCGAGGCGCAGGGCCTCATCGCGGTGACCGGGGTGGATACCCGCCGCCTGACGCGGCGCCTGCGCGAGAAGGGCGCGGTGAACGGCGTGGTGGCCCATGATCCAAGCGGAAAATTCGAGGGAGGGAAATTCGATCTCGACGCGCTTCGTGCCCGGGCGGCCGACGCGCCCTCCATGGAAGGTCTCGATCTCGCCTGTGAAGTGACCTGCGGGGCGGCCTTTGAATGGGACGAGACGCGCTGGGCGCTGGGGCGCGGCCACGGCACAATGACGGACCCCAAGTTCCACGTGGTGGCCATGGATTTCGGGGCCAAGCGCAATATCCTGCGCTGTCTCGCCGATCTGGGGTGCCGGGTCACCGTGGTCCCGGCGGCGGCCAGTGCGGCGGATATTCTGGCCGCGAAGCCCGACGGCATCTTTCTCTCCAACGGTCCCGGCGATCCCGCGGCCACCGGAGACTACGCCGTGCCGGTGATCAGGGAACTTGTGGCCAGCGGCTTGCCCGTGTTCGGAATTTGCTTGGGCCACCAGATGTTGGCTTTGGCGCTGGGCGCGACGACCCAAAAGATGCATCACGGCCATCGCGGCGCCAATCATCCGGTAAAAGACCTGGAGACCGGCAAGGTGGAGATCACCAGCCAGAATCACGGCTTCGTGGTGGATGGCGAGACCCTGCCGGGGGGCGTGACGGCGACCCATCTGTCGCTGTTCGACGGCTCGCTGGAAGGGCTCAAGCTGGAGGGCAAGCCGGTGTTTTCGGTGCAGTACCACCCGGAAGCCTCACCCGGCCCCCATGACGCCCATTACCTGTTCACGCGGTTCCTGGGGATGATGGAAAGCTGATGCCCAGAACCGTATCTTGGAACTGGTTCGAGACCTTCTGTGTTTCCCGAAACTGGTCCACGAAACTCTGTGTTTCCCGAAACTGGTTCGCGATGTTCAGTGTTTCCTGGAGTTGGTCTACGATCTGCCGTGATTCCCGAAATGGATCGAAGTTCGGCTGGAGATTACTTAAAGATATGAATGTGTCGTTTAACGCTTTTAACGCTGGCGGATTAAGTGCTTCTGCTAATGCTCTTAGTGCAGGTGGATTAAATGCATCTTCAAATGCTCTTAGTGCAGATGGGTTGAGAGGATTTATACGAACACCCAAATTATTCTCGTCGTTTTGCTTCGCCTTCCGGGCCTCATTTAAGAATTTAACGCGATACAACCGCCACTTACGTTGCAAACGTCGGATTTTCGAATCATTGTCGCTTCCCACAACCTTGACGATGGCACCTCTTGGGAAGCGAGCCTTACCAGCAACAAGAATCTCGGCGACTTCTCTAAGGAGGCTGTCATCATTGATTGTTGGCCGTCCTCTTTTACCCATAGCTTTTTCCTCACAACAGAGTGGTTAGTTCTCTCTTTCCTTCGTTAAAGCTAATACATGGACAGTAATGTGCAAGAAACTTAAATCTAAATTCTAAATATTTTTTGTGACAATATTTTATAATCATTGGAAAAATGCGACAAAAATAACCATGCCCAAGCGCACCGACATATCCTCTGTTCTGATTATTGGCGCCGGGCCCATCGTCATCGGCCAGGCCTGCGAGTTCGACTATTCCGGGGTCCAGGCCTGTAAGGCTTTGCGCGAGGAGGGCTATCGCGTCATTCTCGTGAATTCCAACCCCGCCACCATCATGACCGACCCCGAAATGGCCGACGCCACCTATATCGAGCCGGTGACGCCGGAAATGGTGGCGCGCATCATCGCCAAGGAGAAGCCCGACGCCATTCTGCCCACCATGGGCGGCCAGACCGGACTCAACACCTCGCTGTCGCTGGCCAAGATGGGGGTGCTGGAGAAATACGGTGTGGAGATGATCGGCGCCGACCGCGAGGCCATCGACAAGGCCGAGGACCGCGAGAAATTCCGCCAGGCCATGGATCGCATCGGACTCGAAAGCCCCGCCAGCCGCCTCGCCCATAACATGGACGACGCGCAAGTGGCGCTCGACGAACTGGGCCTGCCGCTCATCATCCGGCCTTCGTTCACGCTCGGCGGTACCGGCGGCGGCATCGCCTACAGCCAAGAGGAATTCGAGGCCATCGTCGAGGGCGGTCTCGACGCCTCGCCCACCTCGGAAGTGCTGATTGAGGAATCCATCGTCGGCTGGAAGGAATACGAGATGGAGGTGGTGCGCGACCGCAACGACAACTGCATCATCATCTGTTCCATCGAGAACGTGGACCCCATGGGCGTACATACCGGCGATTCCATCACCGTGGCCCCGGCGCTGACCCTGACCGATAAGGAATACCAGATCATGCGCGACGCCTCGATCGCGGTGCTGCGCGAGATCGGGGTGGATACTGGCGGCTCCAACGTCCAGTTCGCGGTCAACCCGGAAGACGGCCGCATGGTCATTATCGAGATGAACCCCCGGGTCTCGCGTTCCTCGGCGCTGGCCTCCAAGGCCACCGGATTTCCCATCGCCAAGGTGGCGGCCAAGCTGGCCGTGGGTTACACCCTGGACGAGCTGATGAACGACATCACCGGGGTCACGCCGGCTTCCTTCGAGCCCAGTATCGATTACGTGGTGACCAAGATCCCGCGCTTCACCTTCGAGAAGTTCGCCGGCACCGAGGCGCTGTTGACCACCTCCATGAAATCGGTGGGCGAGGCCATGTCCATCGGCCGCAGTTTCGGCGAATCCCTGCAAAAGGCCCTGCGCTCCATGGAGACGGGCTTGACCGGCCTCAACCGGGTGGAGATTCCCGGTGCCGGTAGTGAGGGTGGTGAAGGCGGCGGCGGTGAGGGCGACAAAGACGCCATCCGCGCGGCGCTGGCGCGTCCCACCCCGGACCGCCTGCTGGTGATCGCCGAGGCCTTGCGGTGCGGGCTTTCGGTGGAGGAGGTGCGCGAATCTTGTTTCTTCGAGCCCTGGTTCCTGCGCCAGATCGAAGCCTTGGTAATGGTAGAGGCGGAGTTGGAGCGGGACGGCCTGCCCGCCGACGCCGAGACGCTGACCCGTCTCAAGAGCCAGGGATTCTCCGACGCCCGGCTCGCCGAACTGACAGGGCAGACCGAGGCCGGGGTGGCCGGGCAGCGCCATGCCCTTGGCGTTCATCCGGTGTTCAAACGCATCGATACCTGCGCCGCCGAGTTCCCCTCCCAGACGCCCTATATGTATTCCGCCTATGAAGAAACGGGAGGCGGAGAGGCCGAATGCGAGGCCGACCCCAGCACCCGGGAAAAAGTGGTTATTCTCGGCGGTGGTCCCAACCGTATCGGCCAGGGCATCGAGTTTGACTATTGCTGTGTCCATGCAGCCTATGCGCTGGCCGAGGCCGGCTTTGAGACCATCATGGTCAATTGCAACCCCGAGACCGTGTCCACCGATTACGACACCTCCGACCGGCTGTATTTCGAGCCGCTGACGGCCGAAGACGTGATCGAGCTGGTGCGGGTGGAACAGGCCAAGGGCAATTTTAAGGGCGTGGTGGTCCAGCTTGGCGGACAGACGCCGCTAAAATTGGCGCGCGCCCTTGAGGCCGCGGACATTCCCATTCTCGGCACCTCGCCCGACGCCATCGACCTGGCCGAGGACCGCGAGCGTTTCAAGAAGCTGGTGGGCGATCTTGGTCTTAAGCAGCCCGTCAACGGCATCGCCTCAAGCCGCGAGGAGGCGGTGGCCATCGCCGCCGAGATCGGTTTTCCCGTGGTCATCCGGCCCTCTTATGTGCTGGGCGGGCGGGCCATGGAGATCGTCCATGACGATGCCGGGTTGAACAGATATATGAGCGAGGCGGTGCGGGTTTCCGGTACCAGCCCGGTGCTCATCGATTCCTTCCTTCAGGACGCCACCGAGGTGGATGTGGACGCCGTGGCCGACGGCGAGGACGTGCATGTGGCCGGGATCATGGAACATATCGAGGAGGCGGGCGTGCATTCCGGAGATTCCGCCTGTTCGCTGCCGCCCTATTCGCTGGGCGCGGAGGTGATCGCCGAGCTTGAGCGCCAGACCCGCGCCCTGGCCGGTGCGCTGGGCGTTGTCGGTCTGATGAACGTGCAGTTCGCGGTCAAGGGGGGCGAAATTTACCTCATCGAGGTCAATCCCCGGGCCAGCCGTACCGTGCCCTTCGTGGCCAAGGCCACCGGCGTGCCCATCACCAAGATCGCGGCGCGCGTCATGGCCGGGGAGAAGCTGGCCGATTTCAACCTGTCGCCGCCGGCCATCGCCCATGTGGCGGTGAAAGAGGCGGTGTTCCCCTTCGCCCGCTTTCCCGGCGTCGATATCATCCTCGGCCCCGAAATGCGGTCCACCGGCGAGGTCATGGGGCTGGATGCCGACTTCGGCCGCGCGTTTGCTAAGGCCCAGCTCGGTGGCGGCACCAACCTGCCGGTTTCCGGCACGGTATTTATTTCGGTGCGCGACCACGACAAGAAGGCGATGACGGGGCTGGGGCGCAAATTGGTGGAAATGGGCTTCGACCTGGTGGCCACCCGTGGCACGGCGGAGCATCTCAATGGTGAAGGCGTGGCGACCGGCATTATCAACAAGGTATTGGAAGGCTCGCCCCATATCGTCGATGGGTTGAAGAACGGCGAGGTGCAGATGGTCATCAATACCACCGAGGGCGCGGCCGCCATTGCCGACAGTTTTTCCCTGCGGCGCACGGCGCTGGTCCACAATATTCCCTATTTCACCACGGTGGCGGGCGCCCTGGCCGCGGCCGAGGCCATCGCGGCGCTGAAGCACGGGGAGCTTGACGTGACCTCGCTTCAGGGGTATTTCCCCGGCTGATATTCCTAAACACCCGTTCCCGAACAGAGCGTTTGACGCCGCCGCCGATAGGACCGACAATAGTTGGGTTCGGTCGGAAGCGGCCTCTGTTTAGCCGTGTTCGACGGCTATTTTGATAACTATTCAGACAACCATACGGATAACGACGTGAACGCCGGTTCAAAATTTCCCATGACAGTCGCCGGTTTCGAAGCCTTGAAATCGGAGCTGGAAAAACTGAAGTCGGTGGAACGCCCCGAGGTGATCCAGGCCATCGCCGATGCGCGCGAACACGGTGACCTGTCCGAGAACGCAGAATACCAGGCCGCCCGTGAACGCCAGAGCTTCATCGAGGGCCGGGTGGCCGAGCTTGAGGACAAGGTCAGCCATGCTCAGGTCATCGACCTCAGCACCCTGTCGGGAAAGAACGTGAAATTCGGCGCCACCGTGGTGCTGGCCGACGAGGACAGCGACGAGAAGAGCACCTATCAGATCGTCGGCACCGATGAAGCCGATATCAACAGCGGCCTGCTTTCCATTACCTCGCCGCTGGCCATCGCATTGATCGGCAAGACCAAGGGCGATTCGGTGGAAGTGACCCCGCCGGGCGGAGCCAAATCCTACGAGATCATCTCCGTCAAGTTCGCCTAGGCTCTAGTCCGTGTCCGGCGACCCGCTTCGAGGCCATCCGCCGCAAGAAGATATGACGTTCCATAGCTGCTGGGCCTTGAGCGAAGGCCATGCGGGAATGGAAAACCAGTGTATAGGTCTGGCCGAGGCCATGGGGCTCACGCCCGAGGTCAAGCGGGTGCGTTTCCGCTTTCCCTGGACCCGGCTTCCCGCCGGCCTGTGGCCCTTTCCCTTTCGCGCGGCGGCGGGGGGGAGCGATGCGCTGGAGCCCCACTGGCCTGATGTTCTGATTACCTGTGGCCGCCGCAGCGTGCCTCTTGCCCTTGCCATAAGACAGCAAAGCGGCGGCAAGACCTTTACCGTCCACATCCAGAATCCCACCGTCCCGCCCAGCGCCTTTCATATGATCGTGGCGCCGGAACATGACGGCCTCACCGGCCCCAACGTGCATTTGACCCACGGCGCCCTGCACCGGGTGACGACGGCGCGTATGAAAGACGACGCGGAAAAATTCGCGCCGCTCTATGCTTCTCTGCCGCGTCCGCTGGCAGGCGTGCTGGTGGGCGGCTCCAACCGGCGCTATCGCATGGGACGGAAGGAAATGGCCGATCTCGGGGATAAGCTGCGGCAACTGCACGAAGAAAGCGGAGCCGGGCTTGCGGTGACGGCATCGCGGCGCACGGACGCGGCCACCATGGGGGTGCTGCGTGAGAAGCTGGCGGGCGTACCCGCGGTATTCTGGCCAGAAGTATCCCGGGATGTGCAGGACAGGAAGCCCGGCGCTGACTCTGGTGGTGAGTTTGACAAAAACCCGGATGAAAACCCCTATTACGGCATTCTCGGGCTGGCCGACCTTGTGGTGGTCACCTGTGATTCCATTTCCATGGTGAGCGAGGCCTGTGCCAGCGCCAAGCCGGTTCTGGTGATGCACTTTCCCGGAGGCTCGAAACGCTTTCACCGTTTTCACCGGGCCATGGAGAAAGATGGCTATACCCGGCCCTTCATAGGCCGCTTCGAGAGCTGGACGCCGCCGCTTCTCGATGATGTGTCGGGGGCCGTGGCGGCGGTGCGCGCCGCCTTTCTCGCCCACATGAGATAGGGGCCGGGATAAGGGGGCGTGTTTTTTTGAGCGAGGGGAAAAAGCGTGCGTGCACCCCATGGGAAATCGGCTATAAACACCCCATATCCATAAGCGCCCGCCGACCACCATGAGTCCGCAAGGTGAGCCCGCAAGATGAGCCTCAATATCGACACCTTCACCAACCGCAACTGGCGGCCGGGAAATAATTTCGGCGGCAACACCCTGTTCAAGGCGCTGGGCCATCCGCTGACCGCCGCCAAGGCGCGTTCTCTGGTGGCGGAAATCGCGGCCAAGGGGCCGCTGGCGGTCTATGACCCCCTGGGCGAGGCCGGGGATTTCAATAATTTCTATAATCTGGAAGCCTGTGATCTGGCCGGTGTTTTCGTCCAGGATTTGGAAGATATCGGCGCTGAGCGTCTGGGTCATACCGTACGTCCGGTGACGGAGCTGGCCGCATGTGATTGCAAGACGGTCCTGGTGGCGGCCTTCGATGCCGCCCGGCTGATGGACAATATCCGCCATATGGTTCCGCAAGGCGCCCAGATGGTCAGTTTCGACGATGCCCGCCTGCCCGATGACATGCTCACCAACAGCCGCAATTATCTGGCACCCATCAACTTCGCCACCAATTTCGCCTTTCTGCGCGACGGCGGCAGCGACCATACCCGCGTCTTTTCCGCCAATTACTGGGGCGGCTATGGGGCCAAGGAGCCCGAGCTGTGGCTCTGCCTGTTCGACGAGGGCGGCGGGGTTCTGGCCGAATGGCGCGAGCAGTTGCCCCATGCCGGCGGCAGCTATGTGATCGACAGCGCCCAGGTGCGGGAGCGTTTCGGTCTCGGCGATTTCACCGGCACCCTGTTTATTCATGCGCTGCGTATCGCCGGTCACGACATCGTCAAATACGCCCTCGACACCTATGGCGACGACGACACGGTTCTGTCCTGTTCCCATGACGCCAATGCCTGGCCCGCCGATCTCTATGCCGGCATGCCCGCCCCCGATGACGGGGAAAAAGTAATCCTGTGGATTCAGAACAGCCATCCCGTGCCCATCCCGGAAAAGGGAATTGGGCTCAACGCCGTAGGCTCCCAGGACGTTCACTGGCTCGAAGAGGCCATCCCGCCGTTTGGCACCCATGCTCTGGACGTGAGCACGTTGTTGCCCGAGGCAAGCTGGCCGACCCAGATCGAGATTCAGGCCGGGCGCTATTTCGTGCGCCCGCGCTATGAGGTGGTCACAAAGGAGGGGCGGCGGCGCATCGCCCACGCCAATGTGGAACGCACCGACCTTGAATGCGATCCCCGCATCCCCGAACTGGGCGACACCATGGGCAAGGGCTATATCATGCCGCTGCCGGTGCTTCCGGTGGCGGAATTCACCACCACCGCCCTGCCCACGCCCATGGCCACCTGCCAGCGCGACCTGCCCCTGAGCGCCATTCTGGTGGACGGCTCGGGTGAGGAAATAGACCGCCGCTTCCTGGGCTGTATTCCGCGCCGCGAGAGCCATCCTGTGGATGTGGACGCCTGGATCGCCGAGACCGAAGGCGGCCTGCCCAGCGGCTATGGTCATGTGGAATTCGTCTATGATTTCAGCAACGGCGGCGAGGCCGATGGCTGGCTCCACGGGTTCTGCCGCTATCAACAGCGCAAGAGCGGCCATATGGCCGAGACCATCTTCGGCGCCCATATCTATAACACTGCCCTGACCTATAAGGACGAGCCCCAGTCCTATGCCACCCGCCCGCCGGGGCTTTCCACCCGCATCTTCCTGCGTCTGGGGAACGGCGCCACCGATACCATGTGCCACCTCATCTATCCCGCCTCCACGCCCTGGCACGAGACCTCCGACACCCGGCTTATTCTCCACAATGCCCGTGGCGAGGAAGTGGCCGAGCGTACCGTCAACATTCCCTGCGGCGGTTCTTTGCATTGGCGCTATGGCGCCATGTTCGATGATGGGGAGCGCAAAAGCGCCGGTGACAATGCCTATGTGCTGGTGCGCGACGTGACCTGCCGCCTGTTCGGTTATCACGGCCTGGTCAATGACGGCGCCGCCTTCTGTCTCGATCACATGTTCGGATTCTAGAGGTATTTCTCAAATGGCGGAAACCCACCACACCAAGGTTCTGATCCTCGGTTCCGGCCCCGCGGGCTGCACCGCGGCCATTTACGCCGCGCGCGCCAATCTCGAGCCGTTGATGGTGGCCGGTATCCAGCCCGGCGGCCAGCTCACCATCACCACCGACGTGGAGAACTATCCCGGCTTCGCCGACGTGATCCAGGGGCCGTGGCTGATGGAACAGATGCAGGCCCAGGCCCAGGCCGTGGGCACGCGGAGGGTCGCCGATATCATCACCGATGTTGACCTCTCCAAGAGGCCCTTCGTCTGTGCCGGCGATTCCGGCGATACCTACACCGCCGAGACCATGATTATCTCCACCGGCGCCAGCGCCCGCTGGCTCGGCCTGGACTCGGAGAAAAAGTTCATGGGGTTCGGGGTGTCCGCCTGCGCCACCTGTGACGGCTTTTTCTATCGCGGCAAGCAGGTGGCGGTGATCGGTGGCGGCAATACCGCCGTGGAAGAGGCCATCTATCTCACCAATCATGCCGACAAGGTGACGCTGGTCCACCGCCGCGATGAATTACGGGCCGAGAAAATCCTCCAGGAAAGGCTGTTGAAGAATCCCAAGATCGAGGTGATCTGGGATTCATGTCTGGCCGATATCCTGGGCGATGAAGACCCCCCCGGCGTCACCGCGGCGCGTCTCGAAAACGTCAAGACCGGCGAGACCACGGATTTGCCCGTGGACGGGGTGTTTATCGCCATCGGCCACGACCCCGCCACCACCTTGTTCAAGGGCAAGCTGGATATGGACGAGGAAGGCTATATCACCAGCGCCCCCGACAGCACCGCCACCAGCGTACCCGGCGTGTTCGCGGCGGGTGACGTCACCGACAAGGTCTATCGCCAGGCGGTGACGGCGGCGGGTATGGGCTGTATGAGCGCGCTGGAGGCAGAGAAGTTCCTCGCCGAACAGGAAGACTGACCGCCCGTACCGCTGCCCTCCGTTATCGCCGTTTGTTACCAGCCTTCGCCGCCGGCCGAGACCCCAAATATATTGCGGCTGTCGGCGGCAACCATGTATCCGGCTCTGTATTCACAAGAATTCATGGAATGTGATTAGATACGTCAATTTGCCGCATACCATCTCCATAGGCGCAGTTTATTATTGAATACTTTCATAAGTCTTTGCGCATATTTGTTAACATCTTAGTATTTTTTCTGGTCCACGTCTTCTCTCTTGAATTTTTCTATGGGGGAGCGCCATGGGTATTTGGGCTATGTCCGGCAAAG
>CAYZWF010000049.1:0-1601 GCA_964482135.1 uncultured Rhodospirillaceae bacterium | reverse complement strand
GTGTGTCTTACCGGGGGAATCGCCGCCTTCATGTTGACGGCCGCGTCCGCCGCCGCCCAGGCACAGGAACAGGCGCAGGAATCGCAACTCCAGCAGCAGCTGGATGCCCTGCAGCGCCAGAACCAGCTCTTGCAGAACCAGACCGAGGCCCTGCAACGCCAGAACCAGGACGTTCAAACGCAGATGGAAGCGTTGCGCGCCGAGATACAGCGAATTGCCGCGCAGCGCGCGCCGACCGCCCCGGATGCCGGCCCGGATATGGAGCCCGGCCAGGAGCCCGCCACCTGGGCACCGCGGGTCGCCATTCCCGGCGGGCCGGCGGTGTCCTTCGGCGGCCAGTACCGCGTCAACGCCTACAATGTGGATAACGAGGCCGACAGCGCGGACGGCAGCGACAGCACCGCGGCCCGGCTGCGCATACGCCAGAACCTGGACATTGATTTCACCAAACAGTTCCGGACCCATCTGCAACTGGAACTCGGCCACACCACCGACAACGTAACGACCACCAATAACAGCTCGCGGGGCAACACCATCGCCGTGCGCCACGCCCTGATGGACTATACCTTCGGCAACGGTATCAACGCCCAGGCCGGTATCGTGCCGCTGAGCGACCGTTTCGGCGATGTCCTGTTCTCCGGCGACTGGGACTACAACCCGCTCGCCCTTTCTCTCACCGCTCCGCTGGGGGGAGGAGACCTGCGCCTCTTCGCCGCCAATCTCTCGGAAGGGACGGAGACCACGTCCGAGGACGATTTCATCCACTACCAGCTGGATTACGTCCTGCCGTTTTCCCGCGGCCACGAGATCACTCTCGGGGGAACCCTGGCCAGTCTCCCGGATTCGGGCGGACAGAACGATTACCTCCATACCAATTACGGCATCGGCGGACGCTTCCAATTTGCCGACCACATGTTTGTGCGGGGCTTCGTCCTGGGCTCCCACACCGACAGGCAACTTCTCGGCACCACCGACAGCGGCGATGGTTTCGCCGCCAAGCTTGAGTTCAATATGGGCGCTTTCGGGCTGATGGCGACGCACGCCTCCGGTGAATCCGACGGCGGCGGATTCCTGCCGCTCATGGCGCTGGCCCCCACCAACGGCTATTGGGGCTATACCGGCCTGCTCACCATTCAGGGGCCGACGGATACCGGTTTCGACGGCGATTCCGTCAATATCTCCAACAGCGGCTTCGGCCTGACCACCGTGCAGGCCAGATACGCAAGGCCGCTGAACGAGGATTTCGACATCTATCTGGCGGCGGGCTGGTTCGGCAACAGCAAGACCCCCAGCGGCCGCGACAGCCTTGTGGGAACCGACTTCCTGGCCATGGTCACTTATCACTTCAACCCCATTCTGGCCCTCGATGCGGGGGTTGGGTACGCCATGCTGGAGGACAGCGTCAGCGGCTATAGCAATGGCGTGCTTGGCGGCGCCAGCTTCAATCAGGCGATCAACCGGGACCGCGACAAGGCCGCTCTCTTCCTGCGGCTGCAGGCCGAATGGTGAGAGGGCGGGGGCTAGAGGCAGGAGGGGGCGGAAAATAATTTATTTTAATTTTGGGGGCTGACATAGATAAGGAATTTTCCTTATGAATGTCA
>CAYZWF010000048.1:0-13482 GCA_964482135.1 uncultured Rhodospirillaceae bacterium | reverse complement strand
GCTGCAATGGGCCAAAATGTGAATACTTCGAGCTTATCTATGTCAGCCCCTAAATTTAACACAGAATCCCTACCGCCAAATTCCCCTCCGAACCGTGGTGGAATATTAACCGTAGAAAGCAATTCGACTCCTTGGAGGCGGGCCTGATTATTTTATCCAAGTGATTCTAATTGTTGTCTGAAAGGCGCAACGGCGAGTCTGTTCTGAGTCCAGACCGGTTAATTCTTTCGCTTACGGAACAATTCGTGGATACCCCTGTGGAGCGGGTGATTTAATCTTGGTTTATCTGAAAATATTAACGGAATCCACAAAATGATTCGGGGATACCTCTGGGGCTTCGGAAAACACGGAACATCACCCCCGTCCCGCCACCACCCGGGGGCCGGTGAGCACCGGAAGAAACAGGATTGAAAATAGCCCGAAGGCGGCAATCCACATGCCGCCCGAAAACCACAGGACGGCATCGAAAGCATCGTCCCCCAGAAAGGACGTCAGGAGGGGCATCCCTATCCGCGCCAAAGCCGCCAGGGAGATCATTGCATAGGCCGCCGACAGGGCCAGACCGGCACGCAAGGGCCGGCCCGTATGCCCCAACGAGGCACGGGTCATCATAGCCAGAGTCATGGTGCCGATGGCGCCCACGGTGATTCCATGCACCGCATCAGCGGGGCTGAGGAAATAGCCCAATCCAGCCAGTGCTTTCAGCGCCAGACCCACCACAAGCCAGCCGTAGCCCAGATGCAGCACCAGAAGCAGGGGTTCTCGGATGGTCTTCACCCCCTGCCAGAAGGAAAGCCGCGCGCCGTTCAACGCCGCCGCCGCCAACCCCACCACCCCGGCCACCGGTCCGGAACCCAGAATCAGATCGGTAAGGAGCAGCGCCAAAAGCGACCCCAGGGCAAAACGGTCGAGGGGGGGGAAACTGCGAACCTGGGCCTCTTCTCCTCGTGCCTGAAGCACATTTCCGGTAAATGAGGGCGTCACCCGTCCACCGATAATGCCGATCAACAGCACCATGCAATCCACCATCAGAACCAGGCCGCGTCCGGCGGTTTCGTCCGCCACATCCAGCCATTCAAGATGGAACAACAGATTGCCCAGAGCCATGGCCACCAGGATCGGCAGAAAGATGAAGCTGCGCCGCGACCCGCCTTGCTTCAGTGCCGGCAGGATGAGCAATGCCAGCGCCGGAAAAAAGGCCACATCCAGCGCCGCCGCCGCCACTGCGGGAAATACCGGAACCAGCCACAGGCAGATACGGCCGGCCAGCCACAGGAAGAACAAAGCGGCCAGCCTGGCGCCGGCAACCGGCGGCGCGCCGGTCCAGTTGGGAATGGCGGTGAGAAAGAACCCCGCCACTGCGGCGCCTGTATAACCGAACAGCATTTCATGAGCGTGCCAATAGGTGAGCGGCATATCCGGCTCCAGCCCGGTCCACCCTCCGATCAGGGCCAACCATACCGTCATGGCGAGAATGCCAAAGAGTCCCGCCGCCAGAAAGAAGGGACGGAACCCGAGTTCGAAAAAGATTTTCGTGAAAGAAGCGTCACGCCCCATGGAAAACATCCCTCCTCTATCGGGAAAACGGCTGAAAAGTCTAAATGAAATCTTAAATGTGGATGTGGCATTTTTCCACCCCGGCCTGAATGCGTCTAAGTGCCGCATTTACCTTGGGGGCGGGTTCTACGATGTTATGGTGATGCTGGTGGATGATATTTCTTTCGCTCCGCACTGAGTAAAAGGATCGGGGAAAGTGGAAAATCAGGAAGACCAACAAGCGGTGAATCTTTTCCCCCGGAGGGGATTCCTGATCGGGAAGCGGGGTGACGCGCCGTTGCGCCCCCCCTGGTCGGTTGCCCCGGCTGTCTTTGCCAATGTGTGCATCCGCTGCGACGAATGCAGTCGCGCCTGCGCGGAAGGAATCATCGTTCGCGGCGACGGCGGATTTCCGGAAATCAATTTCGCCTTTGGCGAGTGCACCTTCTGCGGCAACTGCCGCGATGCCTGCCTCAGCGGCGCCATCGCCGCGCGCGGCAAGAACGGGAAAGACGAGGCCCCCTGGTCCCTGAAAGTGGAAATCGGCGACGCCTGTCTCCCCCTCCATGGCGTGGAATGCCGTATCTGCCAAGACCAGTGCGCGCCCCAGGCCATTGCCTTTGACTTCGCCCAGAGCGGCATCAGCGCCCCAAATATTTCACAAGAAGATTGTAGCGGCTGTGGCGCTTGTTTCCGTGTCTGTCCCATCAACGCCATTTCCATTCACGACACAGATCCCGCGACGCCCCAGAACGGTCCCGCCGTGACCTCGCAACCTTACCCCAACCAGGGAGAGGCGGAATGATCGTTTGCGGCGTTCTGGTCCAGTCCCATCCCAAATCATTGAACGAGATTCTGGATCAGCTTTTGCAGCGCAAGGGCGTGGAGATTCACCACACCACAGAGGATGGCCGCATCGTCGTCACGGTGGAGGGAAGCTCCGATGACGGAGTCGGCGAGACCCTTTTGGAGTTGCACAGAATGAACGGTGTGCTCTCCGCTTCACTGACGTACCACCATTTTGAATCCGACGAGATAGCAGGATAACAGGACCATGAAACTTTCACGGCGTGACTTCATAAAATCCAATGCGGTGGCCGCCACCGCCGCCGCCGCAGGGCTGGCTGTCCCCGCAGTGCCGGGAATAGCCGAAGCCGCCGCCAGCGATACCGGCGTGCGCTGGGACAAAGCGCCCTGCCGTTTTTGCGGCACCGGGTGCAGCATTCTTGTCGGCACCAAGAACGGCCGCATCATCGGCACCCAGGGCGATCCCGAGGCTCCGGTCAACCGCGGGCTGGCCTGTATCAAGGGCTATTTCCTGTCCAAGATCATGTATGGCGAAGACCGCCTGACCACGCCGCTGTTACGTAAGAGAGACGGCGTCTATGACAAGGAAGGCGAATTTACGCCGGTTTCGTGGGACGAAGCCTTCGACATCATGGCCGAGAAATTCAAGAAGACCCTGCGCGATAAGGGGCCCACCGCAGTGGGCATGTTCGGATCCGGCCAGTGGACCGTATGGGAAGGCTATGCCGCAGCCAAGCTGCTGAAGGCCGGCTTCCTCTCCAATAATATCGACCCCAACGCCCGCCACTGCATGGCGTCCGCCGTGGCCGGTTTCATCCGCACCTTCGGCATCGACGAGCCCATGGGCTGTTACGACGATCTGGAACATGCCGATGATTTCGTGCTGTGGGGTTCCAACATGGCGGAGATGCATCCCATCCTGTGGTCCAGACTCACCAACCGCAGGCTCACCGGAGACAATGTAAAGGTTACGGTGCTGTCCACTTTCACCAACCGTAATTTCGAGTTGGCGGATCTGGGTATCGTTTTCACCCCCCAAAGTGATCTCGCCATCCTCAACTACATCGCCCACTACATCATCGAGAACGGCGCCGTAAACGAAGAGTTCCTCCACGATCACGTCAATATCCGGCGCGGCAACGCCGATATCGGCTATGGGCTGCGCCCCACGCACCCCAAGGAGGAGGCAGCGAAAAACGCCAAGAAGGCGGGTGGATCGGCACCCATGACCTTCGAAGAATACAAGGCTTTCGTCTCCGAGTACACGTTGGAAAAAACGGCAGAAATTTCCGGAGTGGAACCCGAAAAGCTGGTTAAACTGGCGAAAATCTACGCCGATCCCAACCGCAAGGTGTCGTCCTACTGGACCATGGGATTCAACCAGCACACCCGTGGCACCTGGGTTAACAATCTTATGTACAACGTGCATCTTTTGACGGGCAAGATTTCCGAACCCGGCAACAGTCCCTTCTCGCTCACCGGCCAGCCCTCGGCCTGCGGCACGGCGCGCGAGGTAGGCACTTTCGCCCACCGCCTGCCCGCCGATCTGGTTGTTAAGAAAAAGAAACACCGCGAAATCGCCGAGAAAATCTGGAAGCTGCCCGAGGGGACCATCCCGCCCAAGCCCGGATACCACGCCGTGTTGCAGAACCGCATGCTCAAGGACGGCAAGCTCAACGCTTATTGGGTGATGTGCAATAATAACATGCAGGCCGCCCCCAACATGAATGAAGAGGGCTGGCCCGGCTATCGCAATCCGGAAAACTTCATCGTCGTTTCCGACCCTTATCCCACGGTGACGGCCATGGCCGGAGACCTCATCCTGCCTACCGCCATGTGGGTGGAAAAGGAAGGCGCCTACGGTAACGCCGAACGCCGCACCCAGTTCTGGCGTCAACAGGTCTCGCCCCCCGAAGGGGCAAAATCCGACCTCTGGCAACTGGTGGAATTCTCCAAACGCTTCAAGGTGGAGGAAGTGTGGCCCGAGGAGCTTATCGCCAAGAAGCCTGAATACCGGGGCAAAACGCTCTATGACATCCTCTACGCCAATGGCCAGGTGGACAAGTTCCCCGTAAGCGAAACCCAGAAGGGGTTTGGTAATGACGAGGCCGAAGACTTCGGATACTACATCCAGAAGGGCCTGTTCGAGGAATACGCCACCTTCGGCCGCGGCCACAAACACGACCTTGCTTCCTTTGATCTTTATCACAAAACCAGGGGGCTGCGCTGGCCCGTGGTCGACGAGAAGGAAACCCTGTGGCGCTTCCGCGAAGGTTATGACTCCTATGTGAAGCCGGGCGAGGATATCAGCTTCTACGGTAAGCCTGACGGTAAGGCCGTGATCTTCGCCCTGCCCTACGAACCGGCGGGCGAGGTCCCCGATGAGGAATACGATCTGTGGCTGGTGACGGGCCGCGTACTTGAGCATTGGCACTCCGGAACCATGACCCGGCGCGTTCCCGAACTGTACCGCGCCTTTCCCAACGCGGTTCTTTTCATGCACGAGGCCGATACCAAAAAGCGTGGCCTGAAACGCGGCCAAGTGGTGAAAATACAGACACGCCGCGGCGAATTGGAAACTCGCATTGAGACCAGAGGCCGCAACAGGCCCCCGAAAGGCGTGGTCTTCATTCCCTGGTTCGACGCCAGCCAACTGGTCAACAAGCTGACCTTGGATGCCACCTGTCCCATCTCCAAGGAGACGGACTTCAAAAAGTGCGCCTGCAAGGTGGGAAAAGCCTGAGCGCCATGTAGGTGGACGGTAGTGTCGCGGAGTGGGGCATGAATGATGGCTGAAACACACGGAATCAGCCGCCGGAGGCTTCTCGCCGATTCGGCCCAGGTGGCGTGTGTCGTCGGCATTGTTGGACTGACGCTTGGCATCTATGCGCGTCAGGTGAGGTCCATGCCGGTGCTGGCGTTGCGCCCTCCCGGGGCGCGGGCGGACGGCCAGTTTCTTGGAGCCTGCGTGCGTTGCGGTATGTGTGTGCGTGACTGCCCTTACGATACTCTGCGTCTGGCCGATCTTGGCGAGGAAGTGGCCGCCGGAACCCCCTATTTCGTGGCCCGGGAGATTCCCTGTGAAATGTGCGAGGACATTCCCTGTGTCGTCGCCTGCCCCACCGGAGCTCTGGATCCCTCGCTCACCAACATCGATGATGCCCGTATGGGCGTGGCGGTGCTGGTGGGACACGAGACCTGCCTCAATTATCTGGGTATGCGCTGTGATGTCTGCTACCGCGTCTGTCCGCTGTTGGACGAGGCCATCACTCTGGAGACCAGCAGCAACCCGCGCACCCGAAAGCACGCCCTCTTCATCCCCACGGTCCATACGGATACCTGTACCGGTTGCGGCAAATGCGAGAAGTCCTGTGTCCTGGAAGAGGCCGCCATCAAGGTGCTGCCACAGCACATCGCCACCGGTAAAATGGGTGCGCATTACCGGCTGGGATGGGAAGAAAAAGCCAAGCATGGCGGGTCCCTCATCGAAGGGATTATCGACCTCCCCGACCGCATGCCTGGAGGCGGGCCATGACTTCTTCTTACACCCCCGCCACCAGCGCCAGCGCACAAAAGGGATGGGCCAAAGCCCATGGCTGGCTGCTTGCGCGCAGGATGACGCAGTTTTCCATCCTTGCCCTGTTCCTGGCCGGACCATGGTTCGGGCTGTGGATCGTCAAGGGAGACCTAGCCGCCAGCCTGACTCTGGATATATTGCCCCTGACCGACCCCTATATCCTTCTGCAGTCCCTTTTCGCCGGCCACATTCCCGAAACAACCGCCGTCATCGGCGCGGCCATCATCGTCGTTTTCTATGCCCTGGCCGGTGGACGCATCTACTGTGCCTGGGTCTGTCCCATTAACATCGCCACCGACGTCGCCCATTGGACCCGTGAAAAACTCGGCCTGGCCAAGGGCTGGCCGCCGAAGCGGAATCTGCGCCTGTGGATTCTCGGTATGACGCTGGCGGTTTCACTTGCCGCCGGCACCATCGCCTGGGAACTCGTCAATCCCATAACCATGCTCTATCGCGGCTTTATTTTCGGCCTCGGCGGCGTCACTGCCGTCATTGCCGCCCTGTTCCTCTACGACCTTTTCGTCAGCCGCCGCGGCTGGTGCGGCAGCCTGTGTCCGGTGGGTGCATTCTACGCCCTTATCGGCTCCAAGGCAGTGCTTAGAATTAGCGCCTACAACCGGGATGCATGCGACGATTGCGTGGACTGTTTCGCGGTCTGCCCCGAACCCCAGGTCATCACCCCGGCGCTTAAAGGGCTGGCAAAAGACGCAAGCCCTCTCATCCTTGACCGTGATTGCAGCAATTGCGGCCGCTGCATCGATGTATGCTCCAAGGATGTCTTCCGTTTTTCCAGCCGTTTCGACAATCAACGGCCTGCCGAAATGGTGGCGACAGCCTCCAGGGAAGCGGCCTAACCAGGAATGGAGATCATCATGCAGCCCTCATTTAAGACAGGGAGAAAAACCATGACAAAACGTGCTCTGATATTGCTCGGAACATTTGGCTTCGTCATCGCCGTGGCGGCGGGCCCACCGACGACGGTTCTTGCCGATGAGGTCCAAAGTCTGCGTGGTGGAGCTGGGATTCCCGAGGCTTTGCCGGCGCCTGACCTGAATAAACAGCTCACCAAACAGGAACGTTTCACCCGAAACTTCCGCCAGCAGCCGCCCCTGACCCCTCACAAGACCGATAAGTATCAAATCGATCGCAAGGTCAACCAGTGCCTAAACTGTCACGACTGGCCCAACAACGTTAAAGAAAACGCCACAAAGGTCAGCGAAACCCATTATACCGACCGCAACGGCAAGAAGCTTGAACATGTTGCCCGCACCCGCTGGTTCTGCAACCAGTGCCACGTGCCTCAAAAAGACGCGAAGGAACTGGTAGAAAACACGTTCAAGCCATTAAAAAGAAAACAATAGCCATAGGGGCGCACCTTACTACTATTGTTTTCCATCATGCGGGGAACCGCCGACCTGGAGAGATAAAACGGGGGAATAACGTTTATGACATCGCAACAAGAAAACACAGAAGACAAAGACAGAGTGAATCCGGGGGAAGGCGGCGGCGGCCTCTTGAAGACCCTGATGCGCCCCAGCGGGCGGTTTTCCCTAGGCGCCCTGGTGATAGCCGGAGGCATCGGCGGCGTTCTCTTCTGGGGCGGATTCAACTGGGCCATGGAGGCAACCAATACGGAGGCCTTCTGTATTTCCTGTCACGAAATGGAAGACAACGTCTATCGCGAATACAAAGATACCATCCACTACAACAACAGGACCGGCGTACGCGCCACCTGTCCCGACTGCCACGTACCCAAGGAGTGGGTGCATAAGGTGATGCGTAAGATCCAGGCATCCAACGAGCTCTACCATCATTTCATGGGCACCATCGACACCCGCGAAAAGTTCGAAGCCAAGCGGATTACCCTGGCCAAGAATGTATGGCGGGTGATGAAGCGCACCGATTCACGGGAATGCCGCAACTGTCACAGCTTCGATTACATGGACCTGCAGATGCAGGAATCCCGCTCCAGAAAACGCCATATAGACGGCCAGGACGAGAGCAAGACCTGCATTGACTGTCACAAGGGCGTGGCCCACAAGCTGCCCGAGGGCGCCTATGAGGCGGAACGGGAGGTCAACGAAAACGGCGGCTAGGCTGGCGTGCCTTCACCCGCGCGTATTCGTGGATGACATCCACACATAAAAAGGGCGGCCGGGACAAACCGGTCGCCCTTTTTATTTCGAGGAGAGGGAGAACCTAGTACTTATAAGTGATGCCGAGCCACAGCTTGTTGGTATCCACGGCAACGGTGTCGTCATCGCTGTCGTAGAAGGCCCCGGTCAGGCGCGGGGTCACATGGCCCCAGAAGGTACGCTTGATATCGAAAAAGGTCTCGGTGCCGTAATCAACGCTGGTATTTTCCGCCTCCAGGGTTTTGATGCCCACCAACAGGCTGGTGCCATAAATCTTGGTGCCGATCTTGGCGTAAAGATCGGTAATGCCGTCGTTGGGCGTGGTCAGGAACAGGTCGGTCCAGCCCTCGAACAGGTGCAACGTCGCCAGCGGCGTCTGGAAGCCTTTGCTGCCGTTACCCTCAAGCAACTCATAGCCCACCTTCAGGGTCACGCCCTTGTAGTCGATGCCGCCCTCGCCGAACCAGTAATTGAGGTCGAAATTGCTGGTGTTCTGTTTCCAGTCCTCCTGGTTGGCGTATTCACCCGTATAGAGAACATTCCAGTCGTCGTTGAGCGGGTATTTGCCAGTGAAACGGAGACCGAAGGTCTTGCTTGAATTGCCGGAGGTGGAGGCGCGGTCATAATCGAGAAGCACGGCGCGGGCGGAGAGCTCACCGATGCCGTCAAATTTATATCCAACGCGGGCCAGATGGGAGGACATGTCGTGGGTGCCGGCGGTGGCCGATGCCTTGGTGAAGATACGGTGCACCTTGTCGATATAGATGTATTGCAGCGAAGTGTTGGGGATGGAGGTGTTGATGATGCGCGCGGAATCGAAGGTCTGTTCGTTCTGGCGCCAACCCACATTACCGATGAAACGATGGTTGTCCCAGATGATACGCTGGCGGCCCACCTTGACGGTGGTATCGGGGATGAAGGCCTCCTTGCCGCCGAATTTAAAGAACATCTGGTTGAGTTCGCTGTCCTCGGGATCCACAACCGTGGAATAGTCGGAACGGCCGTTGATGGTGCTGTTATAGCGATCGGGGCCTAGGATATGGACGTTCTCCACATCGAAACCGAAGCCGAAACCGTAGAAATAGCCGGTCTCGTAGCCGAGACGGGTGCGCAGATTGACGGCATGGGCGTCAAATAACGCGTTGTCCTGTTCGACATATTCATAACGGAAACGGACATTGAGAATGAGCTTGCCATCATCAATCACCGCCTTGTTGAGCTTGTCAAAAACGACCAGATCTCCTGCATAGACGGAAGACGGCACGGCCAAAGCCATGCCCATAACCATGAGAGAAAATGTAACCCCTGCCAGCCTGTTCATCTTCATATCTCCCCGGAGGATTGTTTCCATGTGCGTAAAAACTGATGCAACTTGGCGCATGTTGCATAAAAAACAGTCACATGACGAAGCGACAAAACGCCGCAAGGCTATGAAAAGAGAGTGCTCTCGTCTGTCAAAAGTATTCCAGGGGGCTCTGTTTTCACTCGCCTCAACGCTACTATCCACAATATCTATGCAGATTGAACCCCACTAAATCTATGCAGATTGAAACCCACTAAATACAAGGTGTGAATAAAACCGCAACACAGAGGTAAAGTCAAAACACATAGCGACAAACCGAGACATTATCCCCACCACTCTTAACCACCCTTAAGCCGCGGTTCGTAAATCTCTTCTGGAAAATCTCCAACAGAGAACCCCCACCGGAGAGCTTCATAAAGAATCTTTCCGAGAGCCTTCTCTAGAAATCCATTTGGGCATGAATCTGGAAAGCCCGGGGGCCGTCATCACCTACGGGGGCTGGCCCGAAGGTGATTTCCTTCCCCGGCATTGGGGAAGAAAAGCTGTTGGCCGCCGATGCTGTAACCGGCGATGGCCCGCTGACCGGCTTTTGAGCTCAGCCAGTCCATGAAGGCCAAACTTGGATCTTTTTTTACATGGGGAAAGCGCGCCGGATTAACCAGGGTCACGCCGTACTGGTTGAAAAGGCGCGGGTCTCCCGCCACCAGAATTTCCAGATCGCCGCGATTCTTGAAACTCAGCCATGTGCCGCGGTCGCTGAGCGTGTAGGCACTCACCGCCGAGGCCATGTTGAGGCTGGCCCCCATGCCGGAGCCGGTTTCGCGGTACCAGGAAGCAAAGGAGTCCGGGTCAAGGCCCCCTGCCTCCCACACGCGGCGCTCCGCCCTGTTGGTGCCGCTGTCATCGCCACGGGATACGAAAACGGCGCGTGACTCCGCGATCCGGGCCAGTGCCACCGCCGCGTCCTCCATGCCCACAATGGCCGCCGGGTCGCTTTGCGGTCCCACCACCACAAAGTCGTTGTACATCACCTCGCGCCTGCCGACGCCGGAACCATCGGCCACAAATTCCCGCTCCGCCTGGGGATCATGAACAAAAAGCACATCGGCATCGCCGCGCCGCGCAAGCCGGATGGCCTGGCCGGTACCCACGGCCACCACGCGCACCTTGACCCCCGTGGTTGCGGTAAACAGCGGCAGGATATGATCGAAGAGACCCGAATTCTGGGTCGAGGTTGTGGAGGCGACGGTAATGAAGGGGTCCGCCGCCACGCCCGGACGGGCCAGCCCCGTCAGCAACAGGACCAACAGGACCAACAGGAAAACCGCCCCAATCCCCCGCCGGGAAAAAACCCAGGAGGCCTCCGTCATTTGGACACGGCATTAATACTGTTTATGTTTTCCACGTCCGCCGTTCCAAAAAATTAGAGCCAGGAACGGCATCTTCCCCTCATAGGGAGTGGGAATCAAGCGGGATGGGCCAGGGCACGTCAGAGAGGTGCGGCCCTGAAAAAGGCGGGCGGAAAGGTGGAGATCGGAACGCGGCTATTGGGGGATGACGCCGAAATCCCCGAGGTCCATGAATTCCTCTTCGTATTCTCCATCCTCGTCGTCTTCCCCTTCGGGCTTCAGCAGGGCTTTAAGCGGCATCCGCAGATTACGTATCTGGTAGTCCTTGATCTGGAAGGCCCAACCCGACAGCCGGGCGTTGATGTCTTGTGATTGGCGCACCGCCTCGGCGGTGGCCTGGGCTTCGCTAGAGGCGGTAAACCGCGCCCAGACCTTGCCGTCCTTGCCCACCATGCCCACGTCAAGGACCAACCCGCCGAAGGTCTTTGCCTGGGCGCGAGCCAGGTTGTCTCCGGAAAAATCAATTTCGTCCACGGGCGCCACATCCACCAGATCGAGACCGTCCATGGCCGCCCCGAGATGGTCCGGGGCGCCCTGAGAACGTAGCTTCGCGCCTTCGGGCAGGTCGGCCACGGTGAAAAACTTGGTGTCGGGAGAAGCCTTTGAAATGGCCAGCCGCGCCCCGTCGGGCTGTATCGTCACCATGGCCGCCACCTCATCGCGGGGCAGATCGACGATCCGCGTTTGCAGCCAGTAAAGGGGGTCGGTACGGGCCCCGAATTCACCGGTGGCAAACCAGGATTGCGCCTCGCCGGGCCGGCGCACGTAAAGACCGCCCTCGGCGAGATCGGTATAGCTGAACTTGCGGCGGCCGATGATGACATTGGCGAGATCGTCGCCGTCCTCGTCACGCAGAAAAAGCTCCACCGACTTCGATTCATCCGCCTCCACGTCTTCCACCTGAAGGCTGGTATAGCGTTCGGGGAGCCGGGTCTTGGGTTCGTTCAGGGCCAGCTCGGCCAAACCGATAATGGCGGTACGCACGCGATCGTCGCGGGCCGGATAGCCGTCCTTGTCATCGAGGGCCCAGCCTTTCTCCCCACGCCTGACGGTGAGTGTTCCCTTGCCGTCGCGCACATGAATTTCCGTCACCTCGCTGACCCGATCGGAGAGGTCCGGGAACATGGGAACCCCGGCCTGTTCGATGGTGGCGGGATCGAAATGGCCGAAGACGCTGAACAAAGCCGCCGCCGCCGCAAGGACGGTCACCGCCAGCAATTTCCTGAAGGTCTGGGGAGTCATGTCTTTTCGCCTTCATAGCGGCTGTGGCGCACGCGGTAGCGGGCGCGGCGGATGAATGCCAGGACCAGGGCCAGGATGCCGATCAGAATCGGAATGGCCCAGATGTTGACTACTTTGAAAACGGAATCGAGCGAATCGATATCCTTGATCAGGGCATGCTGAACCTTGCGCAATTCCTTGCGAAGACCGAGGATTTCCCGGCGATAGGCTTCAAGCGCCACCTTGTTTTCCCGGATCACCACGGCGGCGTTTTCTCCAACGCCCTGTTCCCTCAATTCATTGAGCTTTAATTCGGCCTCGGTGAGATTCTTCCTGAGCTCCTGTTCGCGCTCGCGATAGCGTTGTTCGGCCTGGCGGCGGATATCCTCGATGCGCAGGAAAGGCCGGAAGGACAGCCCGCGGCTGCGCAGACCGATCAGGGCGTCGCTACCGCTCAGGTTATCCAGAACGTTGATCACGAAATCGGCGTTTCCGGCGAAGGGCACGGCAATCTGCCGGCCCATGAAATTCTGGACCCGGACCCAGAAATTATCAGAGAGAAAGTCGGTGTCGCCGATAACGACCATATTAGCCGGAGCAATTGATTCAGAGAGGTGTTCACGCGCAGGCGCGCCGGACTCCGCGCCCCCGGGAGAGCCCCCGGGAAAGGCGGTCTTGACGGTGCCATGAAGCCGGGCACCAAGGGTAAAGCGAGTATTATCGGAACGGAATTCCCGCAGCAAAACATCGGGGCGGGGCTGGGGGTCCATCTTCGAAGTGGGGATCAACATGGTTTTAGGCGTGGACTCCAGCAAGGGCTCCATGGTCAGGCCCGAATCTTCCCTCAGAGTGAAATGGCCGCTGCTGGCCAGGTTCAGGGTGTCTATCTGTGAGGTAATGACATCGTCTCTGTCGAGGGTTCCTTCGCCCAGGGCCAGCCACAGAATATAGTCCACCGCCCGGGAACGCGGGCCCGACATGTTGACCTGTTGGGCCGCGCCGAGATCACCGACCATGGTATCGGTGGCGAATTCCAGCCCCCAGGCATCGAACAGCTTGCCCAGGGTAGAATAGGGAATGGGCTTGGAAGTCACGGGGATTTTTCCCCTGCGCTCGCGTTCGGCGGCCTTGGCGCGGGCTACCGCCGTTTCCGAATAGGGGTCCACGGAGATCAGGGCGCGGCCGCCGCGCAGAATAAACTGATCCACGTTATAGAGCTGTTTCTCGTTGAGGTTCTGGGGATGGGCGATGAGCAGGATGTCGATATCCTCGTCTATGCTCTCATCGGAACCGCGCAGGGAGCGCAGTTCGAAGAATTGTTTGATCTGTTCGAAAACCGCCCAGGGCCGGAAATTGCGCGTCGGATCGGCACCCATGGGGATACTGCTGAGAAGCCCCACCACCGGCTTCTTGGGGTGGGTCAGGGAATAGACCAGCTTGGTGAGGTCGTATTCGAGCAGGGGCTCGCGGGCGGGATCAAAATAGGGGATGACC
>CAYZWF010000047.1:0-14582 GCA_964482135.1 uncultured Rhodospirillaceae bacterium | reverse complement strand
GAATGGCCGGGGATTTCTTCCGGCGGGGGCTGTAAAAAAAATAGACAAAATACTGAATAGACGCATGACGGAAGGTAAAATATCCGGGAAAAATACCGTCAAGCCAATGATTTCAAATAGATACGACGTGAATTAACAGTATTTCCTGAATTATTTAGAGGCTCGTTAATTTGAATAAGGGCTGTGCGAAAAAGGGGCGAGAACCTTTGTCCATTGACAATTACAATATATAGTGCCATAAAATTTTCACCCTACCAATATAGGTATTTATATGGAGGTAGGGAAAAGGTGAGGTTGCCGCCAAGGGGGTGCGGGCACGAATAGCCCACAGGCTTCGCGGCGGATGATTGCTTCAGCTTTTTCGCGTTTTATTATTCACTGTACCCGTAGGGGGGGTATCACCATGTCTAGTATTCTCGCCTTGTCAGTCAGTATCGGCGGCCTCGGCCTCGTTGCCACCTGGCTGGCTCTCGGGCCACTTGGTCCCGCAATGCAGATTTGGGGTGTGTTCATCGGCTGGGGCTGCTATTTCGCTTCAGGCGCCGACGCAGATGCCCTGAAAGGGGGAATCGTCGGGCACATTCTCGGGGCTGTTCTCGCTGTTGTCGCCCTTAATCTGGCGGCCAACGTGGATATAGGCGCCCTGACGGTGCCGGTTTGGGTCGGTGTGACGGTATTCATCCTGGTCTATGCTTCGCAGGTTGAAGCCTTCGCCAATATCCCGGCCGCCGTATACGGCTATGCCACCACTGCGGGCCTCGCTCTTCTCGGCTCGGATGAGCTCTTCCTCGACGCTTCGGCGCTCGATCTCAGCAATCCGGGCGCTGTCGCCATTATCTCGTTGGCTATCGGCGCGGTCTTCGGGGCTCTTTCCGGCAGACTCGCCGGCATGTTGGGCGGCAACTGACGTCCGTTTGACCGGTCCTTGTCCCGGGGGGCATCGAGCACCCCGGGAGCAGGGGCACGGAACCCGTTAAAAAGACCCCGTTTCCCGCCATTATGGCGGGGGACGGGTTTTTTTATGCCTGGAGTCCCAGGGCTCGAGGGGCGCCAACGGGGGCCGCGCACTCTTCACCTTCATGTGATTTGCCTGTATGGCGCCGTGCCGGGCATGATGGCGCCATGATTTCCTGTTCCTTTTCCCGTCTGTTCGTGCCGGTGGTGGCGGTTGCCGCCGTGGCGATGCTGGCAATCATCCTCCTGGAGGAGGGGGTTCTGGGCACTGGATTTTCAGAAGCCGGAGCCGCGGACCGTGACGGTGGGCCGGACCCCGTGACCCGGTCATGGCTGCGGGAGTGGCCGCGCACCGATTTCTCGAAACATTCGGTGGAACTATCGGAGATTTTCTCCGGCGGACCGCCCAAGGACGGTATTCCCGCCATCGACCGCCCCCATTTTGTCGCCATGGACAAGGCCCGGGGTCTGGGACGTGACGAGCCCGTCATCAGCCTGACGATGAATGGCGAGATGCGGGCCTATCCCTTAAGCGTGCTGATCTGGCACGAAATCGTCAATGATACGGTGGGCGGGGTGCCCGTGGCCGTAACCTTTTGCCCCCTGTGCAATTCCTCCATCGTTTTCGACCGCCGCCTGTCTTTCGCGGGCCGCGAGTGGGTGCTTGATTTCGGCACTACGGGAAAGCTCCGCCGTTCCGACATGGTGATGTACGACCGCCAGAGCGAAAGCTGGTGGCAGCAGTTTTTGGGCGAGGCCATTGTCGGTGAATTGACCGGCGCGGAACTCACCATGCTGCCCTCGCGCATCGAATCATTCGATCGTTTCCGCCATCGCGCGGCGGAAGCGAAAAAGGCAGGCAAGGTTCTGGTGCCGGGAAATCCGTCTTTGCGTTCCTATGGCCGCAACCCCTATGTGGGTTACGACAGCGGCCGGCCCTTTCTCTATTCCGGTAAGACTCCCGAGGGTATCGCGCCGCTGGCCCGGGTGGTGGTGGTGGGGGACGAGGCCTGGAGCCTCGATCTGTTGCACGAACGCGGTTCTTTGAGTGTGGGTGATCTGGTCTTTACCTGGAGTCCGGGCCAGAACTCGGCCCTGGACAATGCCCGCATCGCGCGCGGCCGCGACGTGGGCAACGTGACGGTGCAGCGGCGTACTGACGGGGGGCTGGAGGACGTGGTTTATGACGTGAGCTTCGCCTTCGCCTTTACCGCCTTTCACCCCGAGGGCGTGCTGCATCTGGAATAGATACGCTACAACCTGTTGTATTTATTCATGAATTCACGGTGATCCAAAAGGTAAAGCCTGTAGTTTTTGAGCTTATGGAGGCTTTGGAATAGTTCAATGGCCGAGTATAGAATCATGACAACGGCCAGCACTGTGAGGAGGAGCAGGGCCGCGGCAACAATGGTCTCCTGCCAGTTCCGTTCTCCGCCCGTAATATCAGGTGCGCTATTTTCTGCCGGACATAACGTGGTATCGGGGGGAACAGATCCCTCGCGAACAAGTTCCTTGAGCACCCCGCCTTCCTTCAGGGAGATGCATGGTGGGCCTTCATTCCGGGGCTCGGTGGCATAGGTTACAACTCCCGCCATCCAGCCAATACCCAGAACCAGGGCTATACTAAGGAAAAGGATCAGGCGTCTGGTCTTGGTGATTTTTTCCCGCAGCCACTCTTCATGGCCCACGGAGAGGATCAGCCGAAGGTTATCGTCCTTTGGATAGTCGTTTGCATCCATGACATGCAGCCCGGAAGAAATATTCGAATGCAAGTGTAGATGGTTTCGGCGCGGGAGGCCAAGAGCCGGGCGCCGAAAGTTCTGCTCGCCATGGGGTTCTCGTGACCTCGCTCCGTTAAGGCCGTAGAATGGCGCTCTTGTGTTTTATGGCGGGAAAGGGTGTCTCCCAAGTGGCGGTCTATTTTATATCGGGAATTCTCCTGCTGGTGGGTCTGCTGTTGTTGATGCGGGGCTTTGCCGAAGCCGATCCCGCGGTGATGGCGCGCATCCTCAAACGGTCGTTGCTGATTATCGGCGCCGGGGTGCTGGTCTTTTTGGCGGCCACGGGGCGGCTCAGCGCGGCGCTTGGCGGCCTGACGGGATGGGCGATTCTGGCCCTGCGCTGGCACGGTATCTGGAGGCAGGTGAAACAGGCCAAGGAGGAGTGCCAGTTCTTCCGGGATGGTGGCGCGGGAGGAGCCGGCGGTCCGGGCGGCGGCGGCCAGGACGGTGAAATGACCCGCCAGGAGGCGTTGGAAATTCTCGGGCTCGACGAGGGCGCCAGCGAGGACGAGATCCGCGACGCCCATCACCGGCTGATGGTGAAGACCCATCCCGACCAGGGCGGCTCCAACTGGCTGGCCACCCGCATCAATCAGGCCCGCGATCTTTTGCTGGGGGAATGAGGCGGGAAAACGAGGCCGCGCTTGCATCCCTGCGGCGCGCCATGGCACAACCAGCGGAGGCTGATCTTCCCGGCAACGGGGCGGCTGGATTTTTTGATTTTGGGCATTTTTTGGTTTTGAACTGGGGAACGGATGACGCAGCCGGTACGTAAGGCGGTTTTTCCGGTGGCGGGGCTGGGCACGCGGTTTCTTCCCGCCACCAGGGCGATGCCCAAGGAAATGCTGCCCGTGGTGGATAAGCCCCTGATCCAGTGGGCGGTGGAAGAGGCGGCAAGCGCCGGGATCGAGGAGTTCATCTTCGTCACCGCGCCGGGCAAGGAGGCCATCGAGGCCCATTTCGGCCCCGCTCCGGCTCTCGACCATGTCCTGGAAGAAAAGGGCCAGGACGGTCTGTTGCGGGAATCGCGCGCTTTGGCCGCTTTGGGTGAGCGCATTACCTGCGTGTTGCAGCCCCAGCCCCTGGGGCTGGGCCATGCCGTGTGGTGCGCCCGCGAACAGGTGGGCGACGAGCCCTTCGCGGTGTTGCTTCCCGACGATATGGTTCTCGATGAAACTCCCTGTTTGCAACAGATGATGGCGGCTTACGGCAAGGTTGGCGGCAATCTGGTGGCGGTGGAGGACGTGCCCCGCGAACACATCAACCGCTATGGCATCGTCGATCCCGGTTCCGGCGGAGCTGCCGGAGAGATGGAAGAGAAAACATCTGGAGGAGATACGGGGGAAACGGGCGCGCTGGTGGCGGTGGCGGGGCTGGTGGAAAAGCCCGACCCATCGCAAGCGCCTTCCACCCTGTCGGTGATCGGGCGCTATATCCTGCAGCCCCGGGTGTTTGAACTGTTGGAGGCCGGAGAACGTGGCGCGGGCGGTGAAATCCAGCTTACCGACGCCCTGGCCGGGATGATAGGTGTCATGCCGTTTCATGGGCTGCGCTTCCACGGCGAGCGATTCGACTGTGGCGATAAAATAGGATATCTCAGGGCCAATATGGCCTACGCCCAAGACCGGGACGATTTGCGGGACGCCGTTGCCGCCCTCTGTAAGGCCTTCGTGTAGGCTGCCGTTCTTTATGACCGTAACGTCCAGACAGGAAAGATAACGCCATGCATATCGCCATGATCGGCACCGGGTACGTGGGGCTTGTCTCCGGCACCTGTTTTTCGGAGTTCGGCGTCGACGTGGTCTGCGTCGACAAGGATGCGGACAAGATTGAGCGCCTGCGTCAGGGCGAGATTCCCATTTACGAGCCCGGTCTCGAGGAAATGGTGCAGGCCAACGCCGAGGCCGGGCGGCTGTCCTTTACCACTGACTTGAAGGAGGCCGTGGCCAAGGCCGATGCCGTTTTCATCGCCGTCGGTACGCCGAGCCGGCGCGGCGACGGCCATGCCGACCTTTCCTATGTGTTCGCCGCGGCCGAAGAGATTGCCACTGCCCTGGACGGCTATACGGCGGTGGTGACCAAATCCACGGTGCCGGTGGGCACCGGCCGCGAGGTGGAGACCATCATCCGCAATACCCGCAAGGATGCCGATTTCGACGTGGTGTCGAACCCGGAATTCCTGCGCGAGGGCTCGGCCATCAACGATTTCATGCGTCCCGACCGGGTGGTGATCGGGGCCGAAACCGACCGCGCCCGCGACCTCATGCGTCATCTCTATAATCCGCTTTATCTGATCGAGACGCCGATCCTGTTTACCCGGCGCGAGACTGCGGAACTCATCAAATACGCCGCCAACGCCTTTCTCGCCACCAAGATCACCTATATCAACGAGATTGCCGATCTTTGCGATAAGGTGGGCGCCGACGTTCACGACGTGGCCCGGGGGATGGGGCTGGATGGCCGTATCGGGCGCAAGTTCCTGCATCCCGGTCCCGGCTATGGCGGTTCGTGCTTTCCCAAGGATACGCTGGCCCTGGTGCGCACCGCTCAGGAAGCCAAGACGCCGCTGGGCATCGTCGAACATGTGGTGGCCTCCAACGACGCCCGCAAACAGCATATGGCCGAGCGCATCATCGCTGCTTGTGGCGGCTCGGTGAAAGGCCGCACCGTCGCCGTGCTTGGTCTTACCTTCAAACCCAATACCGATGATATGCGCGACAGCCCCAGCCTCGCAATCATCCCCGCCCTGCAGGTGGCGGGCGCCACCGTGCGCGCCTTCGATCCCGAAGGCATGGAGGAAGCCAAGGAGCTTCTCGACGATGTGGTGTGGTGCAAGGATGCCTACGAGACCATGAAGGACGCCCATGTGCTGGCCATCCTCACCGAATGGAACGAATTCCGGGCGCTTGACCTGGAGCGGGTCAAGTCGCTGTTAGAGGAGCCGGTTCTGGTGGATTTGCGCAATATCTATGATCCGGGAGAGATGAAGGCCGCCGGATTCACATATTCCAGTATCGGCCGCCCCGGCAGCGCGTTCGGCAATAAAGAATAAGGAGGCGGCCATGCCGTCCCCCCACAATTTCGATCCCACGATCCTGCGCGAATACGACGTGCGCGGCATCGTCGGCGAGACGCTGAGCCCGGACGATGCCCGCGCCCTGGGCCGGGCCTTCGGCACCATAGCCGGAGAAACCGGCGCCACCACGGTTTGTGTGGGGTATGACGGCCGCACCACATCGCCGCAGATGGAAGCGGCGGTGGTGGAGGGGCTGAACCAGGCCGGGATAGCGGCGAAACGGGTGGGGCTGGGGCCGACGCCCATGCTCTATTTTGCTATCCACCATCTCTCCGCCGATGGCGGCATCATGATTACCGGCTCCCACAACCCCCCCGACCATAATGGTTTCAAGATGATGCTCGGCGGCAAGCCCTTCTTCGGGCCCGACATCCAGCGCCTGGGTGAGGTGGCGGCGCGAGGTGCCTTCGCGGGGAATGGGGAAGCGGCGGAAAGTTCGGAAATCTCGGTGGATGAGCCGTATCTCGATATTCTGGCGGCGGCCTATGACGTGGCATCGGAGGGAGAGCCACAGGGCGCGCAGCTCAAGGTGGCCTGGGACGCCGGAAATGGCGCCGCCGGCGAGATCATGGTGCGGCTGACACAGCGCCTTCCGGGGACTCATATCCTGCTCAACGAGACCATCGACGGCAGCTTTCCCAGCCATCACCCCGACCCCACCGTGGCCGAGAATCTGGCGCAATTGCAAGATACGGTGCGGCGCGAGGGCTGTGATCTGGGGATTGCTTTCGACGGCGACGGCGACCGCATCGGCGTTGTCGATGGCGAGGGCGAGATCCTGTGGGGCGACCAGCTCATGGTGGCCCTGGCCGGTGAAGTTCTGGAGGACATGCCCGGCGCCACCATCATCGCCGACGTCAAGGCGAGTCAGGTGCTGTTCGACGAGATCGCGCGTATGGGCGGCACACCGCTGATGGGGCGCACCGGCCATTCCCTGATCAAGGCGCAGATGGCGGAGACCGGCGCGCCGCTGGCGGGTGAGATGAGCGGTCATATTTTTTTCGCCGACCGCTATTTCGGCTATGACGATGCCCTCTACGCGGCGGTGCGCCTGTTGCGCGTGGTGGCGCGCGGGGGCGAAAGCCTGGCCGATTTGCGCAAACGTCTGCCCAAGGTGGTGAATACGCCGGAACTGCGCTTCGATTGCGCCGATACGCGCAAGTTCGCCGTCATCGATGAGGTCAAGGCGCGGCTTGCGGCCGCGGGGACGGAGATCAATGACATGGACGGGGTGCGGGTGCAGACCTCCGACGGCTGGTGGCTGCTGCGGGCTTCCAATACCCAGGCGGTTCTGGTGGCGCGCTGTGAGGCGGGTGACAAGGGAGGTCTGGAACGGCTCAAGACCGATCTGGTGGAGCAGTTGCGGCAAAGCGGCGTGGAGCCGCCGGAATTTTAGAGCTTATTCGCGCGCCGTCTGTTTGCTCGACAGGGCGGCGGAGATCTTACCCCTGGGCGGTACGGCCACACATCCGAAATTATCCCTTTTCAGTTCCTCGCAGGCGTCGCGCGCCTTGGTTTCATCAAGCCCCATGAGGCGGGCGCGGTAGATCATGCCCGATGCCTCTTTCTGCGGCAGAACCACCACCCTGGCGCCCCCCAGCAAAGCGGGTAAGCGCCGCGCCGCACTGCTGGCGGCGAGATGGGCCGGGGCATAGCGTGAGAAGGCTCCCACCTGTACCCCCCACACCGCCTTGCGGACCTTTTTCTCAGGCGTTATCTCCGCCGTTCCCGCCGTCCTCGCCGCCTTCACTTTCTTCGCCGTTTTGGCGGCGGTGGCCTGTTGTTCCTTTTCCTTGGCTTCCAGAAGGGCCTGTTTCTGGTCCTCGCCCATCTCCGTCATGGCAACGCCGGAACGGATGGACCGGAACCCCTTGTCCAGGAGCTTGGCCATATGGACGTTGCGCGACTTGGCCGAGCGCCCCCCCATGACTACACCCACCAGACGCCGGTTATGGCGCACCGCCGAGGCCGCGAGATTGAACCCCGAAGCCCGGATATAGCCGGTCTTGATGCCATCGGTCCCGTTATAGGTCTTCAGCATCTTGTTGTGGTTCTTGTAGGTTTTGCCGTTCCAGGAAAAGGACCGGGCGGAAAAGAAATGATAATATTCGGGGTGGTCGGTGAGCAGTCCCCGCGCCAGCACCGAGAGGTCGCGTGCGGTGGAACGCTGGCGCCGGTTGGGCAGACCCGAGGCATTGCGGAAAGTGGTGCTCGACATGCCCATTTCCTTGGCCTTGCGCGTCATCATACGGGCGAAATTGACCTCGTCTCCGCCCAGGGTTTCGGCGATGACGGTGGCCACGTCATTGGCTGATTTCGTCACCAGGGCAAGAATGGCGTCGCGCACGGTAAGGGTCTCGCCCTTCTTTAGCCCCAGTTTCGAGGGCGCCTGGCCGCTCGCCCGTTTGGAAGTGCGTAATTTCTGGTCGAGGGTGAAGCGTCCGTTCTCCAGCGCGGCGAAGGCCATGTAGAGGGTCATCATCTTGGTCAGCGAGGCCGGATAGTTCCGGGTGTCGGCATTGACCTCGTGCAGGACCACGCCGGTATCGGCGTCAACGATGATGGCGGCGTATTTGGCCAGCGCCGGAGAGGCGGAGAACAGAACCAGCAGCACGGCCATGACGGCAAGGACCGGGGAGAGGGAATGCCGGAAGGAGGATGTGAGGAAGAAAGCTTTCATTGTGCCGTCGCTTGTCCTTACTTTCCGTGTTTCGCCGCGTGTCCCGGTTGTTTCTGTCGCGGCCTGTTGTCCTGGCTTGGGAGTCCGATTCTAGAGAAAGAGGAGAATGGCTGTCCACGGGATTAGTGAGGGATCGGTAAATGTTGGTTAATTAGCCCCTCATTATATGAATATTTTCTTACCTGTCCCCAGAGAATCTAGAGTCAGACCCCAAGGAACTTGAAGTCAGGCAGGGGCATTCTATGTTATTCTGTAGCCCCGGAGACAGGTTTTTCAAAGAGACCGTTTTTGGGGAAAGCGGGAGACGAGGAACGAAAATGAGCGATCACGACAGAGATGATGACCATATTCCGGAAACCGGCGTGGTTATCAAGAGCAAGCCAAAGACCAAGAAGCCGTCCCTCTATAAGGTCATTCTTCTGAATGACGACTACACGCCCATGGAGTTCGTAGTGGAAATTCTCGAAGGATTCTTCGGAAAATCCCATGATGAAGCCCTGCAGATCATGCTTCACGTGCACCAAAAAGGGGTCGGTATCTGCGGCATCTTTCCCTATGAGATCGCCGAGACCAAGGCCACCCAGGTGATGGATATGGCGCGCCGCCACCAGCACCCCCTGCAATGCACTCTGGAAAAGGAATAACGGAACGTGTTATCGGCAAATCTGGAACAAAGCCTGCACCGGGCGCTGGGTCTGTCCGGCGAGCGCCGCCATGAATACGCCACGCTGGAGCATCTGCTGTTCGCCCTCACCGAGGACCAGGACGGTGTGGCGGTGCTGCGCGCCTGTGATGTGGATATCGACCGCCTGCGCCGGGACTTAGAAGACTATATCGACAACGAACTGGCGGATATCGTCGCCGAGGGAGAGGTGGAGGCCAAGCCCACGGCCAGCTTCCAGCGCGTTCTCCAGCGCGCCGCCATCCATGTCCAGTCCTCGGGCCGGGAAAAGGTGACGGGGGCCAATATTCTGGTGGCCATGTTCGCGGAACGGGAATCCTACGCCGTCTATTTCCTTCAGGAACAGGACATGACGCGGCTCGACGCCGTTAATTACATCTCTCACGGTATAGCCAAGGTGCCGGAGCTTTCCGAGCCCCGCCATGTGCACGGCGTTGAGGAGGGCGAGGAGGAGGAAGAAGGCAAGCCGGAGAAAGAGGCTTATGAGGTCTATTGCGTGGACCTCAACGAGAAGGCGGAGCAGGGCAAGATCGACCCGCTGATCGGCCGCGACGAAGAAATCGAGCGTACCATCCAGGTGCTGTGCCGGCGCACCAAGAACAATCCGCTTTATGTGGGCGACCCTGGCGTCGGCAAGACGGCCTTGGCCGAAGGGCTGGCGCGGCGCATCGTCCATGGCGAGGTTCCCGACGTGCTCGCCGAGGTTTCCATCTTTTCTCTCGATATGGGAGCCTTGCTGGCGGGAACGCGCTATCGCGGCGATTTCGAGGAACGCCTGAAGGCCGTGATTTCAGGGCTGGAAGCCCGTGACAACGCGGTGCTGTTCATCGACGAAATCCATACCGTTGTCGGGGCGGGCGCCACCAGCGGTGGTTCCATGGATGCCTCCAACCTGTTGAAGCCGGCCCTGGCCAGCGGCCAGATGCGCTGTATCGGCTCCACCACCTATAAGGAATACCGCAACCATTTCGAAAAGGACCGCGCCCTGCTGCGCCGCTTCCAGAAGATCGACGTCAACGAGCCGTCACTGGAAGATGCGGTGAAGATCATGCGCGGGCTTAAACCCTATTACGAAAAGCACCACAAGGTGCGTTACACCGCCGAGGCCCTGCGCACCGCGGTGGAGCTTTCGGACCGCTATATCGGCGACCGCAAGCTGCCCGACAAGGCCATCGACGTGATTGACGAGGCCGGCGCGGCGCAGATGCTGCGGCCCAAGAGCCGCCGCAAAAAGGTAATTTCGGTCAAGGATGTGGAAGCCGTGGTGGCCCTGATCGCCCGTATCCCACCGCGCAATGTTTCCGCCGACGACAAGGCCGTGCTCAAGACGCTCTCGCGCGACCTCAAGACCATGGTCTTCGGCCAGAATAAGGCCATCGCCGCCCTTTCCAGCGCTATTAAGCTCTCACGGGCGGGTTTGCGCGAGCCCGAAAAACCGGTGGGCAATTATCTCTTCTCCGGCCCCACCGGCGTCGGCAAGACCGAGGTGGCGAGACAGCTCGCCCTGCAGCTCGGCATCGAGTTGATCCGTTTCGACATGTCGGAATACATGGAGCGGCACAGTGTCTCGCGCCTGATCGGCGCGCCGCCGGGCTATGTGGGATTCGATCAGGGCGGACTGTTGACCGACGCCGTGGACCAGCATCCCCATTCGGTGCTGCTTCTCGACGAGATCGAAAAGGCCCATCCCGACCTGTTTAATGTGCTGTTGCAGATCATGGATTACGGCAAGCTCACCGATCACAGCGGCAAGACCATCGATTTCCGCAATGTGACGCTGATCATGACCACCAATGCCGGGGCCAGCGAACTGGCCAAGCCCGCCATCGGTTTTGAGCGCCAGAGCCGCGTCGGCGATGACGAGGAAGCCATCAACCGCACCTTTACCCCGGAATTCCGCAACCGGCTGGATGCCATTATTTCCTTCGCTCCGCTTACTCCCGTTACCATGGGCAAGATCGTGGACAAGTTTATCCTGGAGCTTGAGAACCAGCTTGCCGACCGCGAGGTGACCATCGATCTGGATGTCCCGGCGCGGGCCTGGCTGGCCGAGAGGGGCTATGACGAAAAATTCGGGGCGCGGCCGCTGGCCCGGGTGATCCAGGACCATGTGAAGAAGCCGCTGGCCGAGGAGCTGCTGTTCGGTAAGCTGGCCAAGGGCGGCACCGTGCGGGTCAGGGTGGCGGATGGCAAGCTCGCCTTCTCGTACCCCAAATCCAAGAGCAGGAAATCTTCGCGTCGCGTTCCCGCCACCGCGAAATAGTCTTGATATGTTTGCTTCGCTGCGCCCTTCGGTCGTCCCTCGACGCCGGGCGGGCGCGGGTGCGTCTAACGGGGCTTGAACTTGATGACCCCGAGCAGGTCGCCGGCCTCGCTGTCGCCGTCGCTTAAGGGCATGACCACGCTGCGGTAGATGACCTCGTTTCCGTCACCCATGGTGAAACTGTCGGAAGCGCCCAGAGGACGCTTTTCATTCACCGCCGCCTCGAAAAGGTATTTCATGCGGTCCCAGACCGGCGCCGGGAAACAGTCCGCCGCGCCCATGCCCGACGGAATTTCACCGGCCCCTCCGGCGGGGTTGCGGCCACAGAAACGGGCGATTTCCTCGCCGCCATAGGTGAAGGCGGCGCCGTCGATCCCGTCTGCCAACGAGACAATGAAGACGAAGGGCCAGAGTTGGCGTAGCCGGTCCGGATCCACGTCGGCGCTTGCGGGGAAAGATCGCTCGCCACGTAATTCCTCCCAATATTGCAGGGCAAAGGCGATGTCGCGGCGTTCGGAGCCGGCCACTTCCTCGGATTTTGCGTGTTGCCCCTTTCGGTCCGCGCTCATGGTCGACCCCGTAAGGTTTCCGTTCATGCCGGTGGTTCCCCGTCCAGCCGGAGGCTCACGGTAACAGAGATTGTGCAGACGCGGAAGCCGCCCCCCCCCATTCGGGAATAACGAAGAGGCGGGGAAAAGGCTCTAAGGATCAATCCGGAAGAAAGCGTCGTTCAGGCGGCTTTGCCTTTTTGGCTGTCTTCCGAAGTCAGGCCCACATAGCCAAGGGCGTCGCGGACCATTTTTTCACATACGGAAAAATGAGGGCACCGGGCGCACTCGTCATCCCCCGCATTCTTGTAGCATCCTTCGAAATAGAGTTCGCAGATACGTCTGCGAAAAACCTCATGGAGCTTATCGTGGGGAACGTGAAACCTGTCGTGATGAACCTGGGTCATGGAACTGATCCTCTCCCGCAATCCGTCACCTCTCCAGTCCCTTTTGCTCTTCGGTTATTCTTCTTGCGGCCCCATCTTTTGTCCCCCTCGTGGCGATGGGTCGTCTAGCCGAACCGGACGGCGGCGGAAAAGGGAGAACGACCCATGAGCGTTTTCATATCCTCTTCCACCGCCGCGCGTTCGGCCGACACCGATTCGCCAACCGCCACGGCAAAGCCATGCGAGCCAAACCAGTGGGCACTCCAAGTGGGATGGGGGAGATAGCCGCGACTAATCTTGTGGCGGCCCTGGGCCCCTGCTTCCACCCGCATCAGGCCATGGGCAATGGCGAAATCGATGGCCCGATAATAGCAAAGTTCGAAATGCAGAAACTTATGCATAGTGTCGCACCCCCAGGATTCATCACAGCCCCAATAACGCCCGTAGAGGGTGTCACCGCCGCGCAGGTTGAGGGCCCCGGCCACGTAATCGCCGTTTTGCCGCGCCATGATGAGGACCACCCGCTCGGCCATGGCGGCGCCGAGATGGGAGAAGAAGTCCCGGGTCAGATAGGCGTAGGCGAATTTGTCCTCGATGGTGTTGAGATAGAAGCGGTAGAAGACGTCCCAGTGGGATTCGGTGATAGCGATTCCGGTCAGCACTTCCACCTCCAGACCATCGGCCATGGCCTCGCGGCGTTCCCTGCGCACCGTCTTGCGCTTGCGTGAGGTGAGATCACCGAGAAAATCCTCGAAATCGCCATAGCCCCGGTTACGCCACATATATTGATAGCCCATGCGCGTCATGAAGCCTGAGGATTCCAGAAGGCGGGACTGGGATTCGGTGGGAAAGGTCACATGGAGCGAGGATACCCCCGTTTTTTCGGCCATGGCGATCATGGCCCGGGCCAGCGCCGCGGCGGTATCGGGGGCGGTGCTATCGGGACGCAGCAGCAGACGCGGCCCGGTGGCCGGAGTGAAGGGCACGGCGCAGAGGAGCTTGGGGTAATAGCGTCCGCCCGCGCGCTGGTAGGCATCGGCCCATGAAAAATCGAATACGTATTCGCCGTGGGAATGGCTCTTCACATAAAGAGGCGCGCAGGCGGCGATCTCCCCGGCTCCGTTTTCGAGCACCAGATGATGGGGCATCCAGCCGGTTTCCGGCCGCACCGAGCCGCTGTCCTCCAGGGCCTTGAGGAAAGCATGGGAGACGAAGGGGTTGTCGCCGCCGGCGCAGGCGTCCCAGTGGTGGGGGGCAATCCCGCCCATGGCCTCAAAGGCGCGGCAGACGAAGCCCCCGCCGATGACGCTGTCTTCGCCGCCGTCAGGCATGGGCCCTATGGTTCTTGCTGGTCATGTTGCCTGCGCTGCTTCTCTTTACGGTCATGGGCGCCGTTGCTTATCTGACCCAGGTTATAGAACAGGCCCAGATCGGAAGGCATGCGTTTCCGGAAGTGCCGCCGGAGCTTCTGTGGCTTATTGGCGGCAGTCAGGCCCTCTATCTGGGGGGCAAATCCTATACAAAGTTCTTTAAGTGATGCTGTTCGTCTAAGGACGGCTGGATTAATCAGGGGGATTTAACTATGGAAAATTTAATCGAATTCGCGGGATGGATTTCCGTTCTGTTCATCGGTCTTCTGGGGCTGATTGTGCTGATGAAGATCTATTCCGGCAAAATCGACCTCAGCCATCTCATCAGCGAGGAAAACGGCCAGGCCAGCCTGTCGCGATTTCAGTTCCTTGTCTTCACCTTCGTTATCGCCGTGAGCCTGGTGCTTCTGGTGATACACAGCCTGACTGGGACAGACCCAAAATTCCCAGAAATTCCCACGGGCGTCTGGGCATTGTTGGGCATCAGCGGTGGCAGCTATGTGGTCTCGAAGGGAATCCAAAAGGGCAAGTAGGGGGATTCATAGTGAGAGTTTATTGGGAGCTAGGATATGCCTAACTGGATAAAGATAGTTTTAGCATCAACCGTTATTGCCTCTGTTGTGGGTCCTTTGGCTGCATGGGGTGTAGACGTTTTACGGTCTCCTGGAATAAGTGAGTACCAAGAGGAAATTACCGGCAGACTTATGGCACTTGAACCTGCTTGTTCAAACGATGCCCAACCGTCTATGGAAATATGGTTGTCAGCCCAACACGAGGCCCTTGATAGGAGGTTTTCGGATTTAAGCTTTTTTGGATTAATGCGAAAATACCACCTGTTGGGG
>CAYZWF010000046.1:10281-14716 GCA_964482135.1 uncultured Rhodospirillaceae bacterium | reverse complement strand
TTAAGCATGCCGCCAGCGTTCGTTCTGAGCCAGGATCAAACTCTCAAGTTGACTTTCCCTCAATGCCTCCGAAAAGGCACATCAGAAAGGAACCCATCCTAACACAAAATGAATTGGCGTTCTGTTTAAGAACGTTTAGATGCATCAGGATAGGCGAGAGTTAGCAACACATCGCCGCCTGTGCACCCCTTTCATATTCACATGTCAAAGAGCCAAAAAACGCGGGAAAGCGATTTCCCGCGCGCCGCCTGCCAAGCTTGCTGCCTGACCATGGCGGAGCCGGTGTATACGTCCGGTAAAGAGGGAAGTCAAACCCTTTCTCCGAACATTTCCATTCGTGCAAAAATGCCCAGCCGAAGCCAGGAAATCCCGCCTTGCGTCCGACTTGCGCGACCCAGAGCAAACTCTCCTCAGGGCGCGGGCGAACGCGGGCCGTCTAGTATACATAAACCACCGTTAAATGTCTTCAAGACTTTGACTATTTATTATCGGAAGGCGGTTGCGGGGCGGCCCCGGCGCCATTGGTTATGGTAATTTCCACGCGGCGGTTTTTGGCCCTGTTTTCGGGGCTGTCATTAGCCGCCAGAGGGCGGCTGTCGGCCATTCCCTGGGCCGCCAGGCGCGAAATGTCGATGTCGGAATGTTCGGTGATGTAATGGATCACCGAAACCGCACGCGCCGTGGATAGATCCCAGTTGGAGCGGAAACGCTGCGTGGAGATGGGCCGGTTATCGGTATGGCCGGCGACGACGATCTCGCCCTCGGCTTCCTCCAGGACGCCCATCAGTTTTGCCAGCGCCGCCTCGAAATCCGGCCCTAGCATTTCACTGCCCGCGGCGAAGGCCACGTTTTCGGGAAAGCGAATGACGGTAATGCCTTTTTTCCCCTCCAGCTCCATATCCTCGCTCTCAAGCTCCTGGGCCATGACTTTCCTGATCTTTTCGAGAAGGGCCTCGTCCAGCTCCTCCAGAGCTTCCTCGGCGGCTTCCTCGGAAACCGGCGGCGCCGGTTCCTCGGGAATATCCTCCGCCTCCTCCTCTTCGGGCGGCAGGTCGAACTGCTCCACCGGCATGGGCAGGGATTCGCTGTAATCGGTACGCACGGAAATACCCTCGATCTGGAAAACCGCCATCAGCCGGTTGATGCTGGACAGGCCGAAGGCGTCCTTCATGGTTCCCGCCATCTGCTGATAGCGTTGAGCATCCATCACGGAAAATGAAAGCATGAGGACGAACAGCACCAGCAGCAGGGCCATCAGATCGGCGAAGGTGACCATCCATGCCGGGGCCCCGGTGACGGCGCCTTTTTTCTGCGCCGCCTTCATGCCCCGGCTTCCTCTTCTTCGTCCTCCTCGTCATCTTCCACCCGGCCGGGCTGGGGCCGCAGATTTTCGGGCAGATAGACCTGGAGCATTTCCTCCATCACGTTGGGATTCTGTTTTTCGAGAATCAACAGCACGGCCTCGAGCGTCAGGGTCTTAAGAATGCCCTCCTCCTCTTCCTTGGCGGCCAGCTTGTCGGCGATGGGCAGGGCGATGAGATTGGCGATCAGCGCGCCATAGAGCGTGGTCAGCATGGCGATGGCCATGGCCGGACCGAGGGCGTCGGGGGAACTCATATTGCTCAGCATCTGCACCAGCCCCACAAGGGTGCCGATCATGCCGAAGGCGGGGGCGGCGTCGGCGATGGCGCGAAAAATCTTTTCCCCCAACTCGTGGTGCCGAAGGGTGACCTCCTTGTCCTCGGACAGGGTCTTGCGGATGATGTCGTAGTCATAACCGTCGGCACAAAGCTGCAGCCCCTTCTGAAAGAAGGTGTCGCCCACCTCCACCTTGCCCAGGGCCATGACGCCCCCGGTACGGTGGACCTTGACGCATTCCAGGGCCTTGTCGATGACGGCGCGAGGGTCGTCGACGGCTTTCAGGAAGGCCGCCTTGAGGCCCAGCTTGAGGGCGATAAAGACATTATGGAGCGGGAAACGGATCAGGGTGGCGGCGAAAGTGCCGCCGAAGACGATGAGGAACCCCGGCAGGTTGAGGAAGATACCGAGGTCGGAGCCGCTCATGATGGCCAGAACCACCACCAGAATGCCAAAGATCAATCCAACCAATGTGGTGATATCCACGGCCGCGCTCCTTCTTCCCCTTGTTTCCCTCCGGCCCCTTATGCGCCATGACCCACACACCATAACAAGGGGAAGGTCTGGAATATCCGGAATAATACCGGCACTTCCGCTATGGGTATTATGCTGGGGGCATTATAGAGGGAGGGGGGGTAAAAAAAGAATGAAAGGGTCACGTCTGCTTCACTTTGTCTCAACCGGTTTTGTCCAAAGACAGATCAGAGACAGCACGGGGACACTTCACAGGAGAGCCCCATGAAACCGGCCCCACGGAAAAATGGAAGTCACCCCCCAAACAGAGAACTGACTCTAAAAAAAAAGCGGAACACCTTGATTCCCCATAAAAAAATATTGACGAATATCCTGTTGACAATGTGAAATAATCCCCGCATCTTTCGCAGGCTTCGGTATAACCTGTTGATTCCGCTGAAATCCGGCTTGTCCGGTGAAAAATGGCGGAAATAAAGCGGGCGCCGGGCAATATTATGTGGGGAAGAATCAGGGGAAAATCCGTGCGGCGTTCCACAGGACAGACATGGCTGGTTTGTGCCGTTATGGGCATTGGTGTGTATGCCCTGTCCACGCCGTCGGCTTTTCACGCCGCGGTAGCGCCCGCCGCGTTTCTCCCGGACGCGGAAGACGCCCCCGCCCTGACGGTGGTGCAGTCTTCCGCTTTCCAGCCCTCCTTCCCGGTCATGGAAACACCGTCTTTCCATCTCTCCGGCCATCTTTCCGGCCCCACCCCAAATACCGGGGAATCTTCGGAATCTTCCGCCGATGAGTCTTCTTCAGAAGAATCACAAACGGCAACGACAGAAAAAGAGGCCGATATGCACCAGCAAGAGGGGATGCTGACCCTGGCGGGTTATCCTGCCTCTCCCGTGATTCACTATCCCGCGCCCGCGTCACCGGCGCTTGAATTACCCGCGCCGTCCGTGACGGCCATAAACGGCGGGGATGCCCCGGAAGTTGACCCTCTGCCCGCCATCATGCCCAACGGCAAGGCCCTCAGTGATATGGACGCCGTGAAAGAAACGGTGCTGGCCTATGCCCCGCCCACGCGGAAGCCCCAAAAACCATTGAACCGCATCGTCAAGGTAGGCAAAGGCGACACCCTGTCCAGCATCCTCATTGATGCGGGCGTTCCCACCTTCGAGGCCCAGGACGCCATCAGCGCCATCAAGGCCGTTTACAATCCGCGCCGCCTCCAGGCCGGACAACAGGTCACCCTCACCTTCGGCCCCAAAAGCAACGGCAAAAGCAACGGCGGCCACAAGGTCGACGGCAACGGCGCAAACGGCAACGACAGGCATAAACCCATCTTCCAGAGCCTCAACCTGTCGGCCAGCGTGGACCGCAAGGTGGGCGTCAACCGCGGCGAGGACGGCATATTTTCCTCCCACGAGGTTAAGCGCGAGCTGAAAAAGAAGATGGTGCGGGCCGGAGGCGCCATCCATACCAGCCTCGCCCAAGCCACCACCGCCCAGGGCATACCCCGTAACGTGCTCGCGGAGATGGTGGGTGCGTTCAGCTATGACGTGGACTTCCAGCGCGACATCCAGAACAACGACGCCTTCGAGGTCATGTTCGAGGGCCTTTACGATAACAAGGACCAGTTTGTTCGCAACGGCAAGATCATGTTCGCCACCCTGACGCTGAGCGGCGTGCGCATGCCCGTCTACCGCTACAAAAACTCCAACGGCATGACCGAATTTTACAATGAAAAGGGGCAAAGCGTACAGAAGGCCCTGCTCCGTACCCCCGTGGACGGCGCCCGGCTTTCCTCACGCTACGGCAAGCGCCGTCACCCCATTCTCGGTTATACCAGGATGCACCGGGGCGCGGACTTCGCCGCCAACAAGGGCACCCCCATCAAGGCCGCCGGCAACGGCGTCATCGGCCAGGCCGGCCGCAACGGCGCCTACGGGCATTACATAAAAATCCGCCACAATTCGGAGTATTCCACCGCCTATGCCCATCTCAGCCGCTATAAAAAGGGCGTCCACGCCGGCAAACGCGTGAAACAGGGCGAAATTATCGGCTATGTGGGCTCCACCGGACGTTCCACCGGGCCTCATCTCCACTTCGAGGTGATCCGTCACGGCAAGAGAATTAATCCCCTCAGCGTGAAACTGCCATCGGGAACCAAGCTGGCGGGCAAGGAATTGAAGAAATTCCTGGCCCTGGTGAACGACATCAAGCGTCAATACGCACAGCTTCCCGTGACGACAAAACTGGCCAGCCGCCAATAGCCAGCCGCCGCTAACCTTCTCTTCTCTACAACTCTTTAAATTTTTCCGGGGATTTTTCCGGG
>CAYZWF010000046.1:0-10181 GCA_964482135.1 uncultured Rhodospirillaceae bacterium | reverse complement strand
CGGGGATTTTTCCGGGAACGATGCTACGCCGCCTTGACCTGGGCGCCGTTGATGGTGAGCCCGTCCTTACCGGCGCTGACGGAGATTTTCTCGCCGTCTGCAATGGTACCGTCGAGGATAAGGGAAGCCAGCGGGTTCTGCAGTTCACGCTGGATCATCCGTTTCAGGGGCCGGGCGCCATAGATCGGGTCATAGCCCTTCTCGGCCAGCCATTGCCGGGCCGGGGCATCAAGATGCAGTTCCATGTGACGGTCCGCCATCAGTGCGCCGAGACGGGCCACCTGGATATCCACGATCCCCGCCATCTGTTCGCGGGTGAGGCGGTGGAACAACAGAACCTCGTCGAGACGGTTGAGGAATTCGGGGCGGAAGGCGGCGCGCACGGTTTCCATTACCTGATCCTTGACCTCGACGGAATCATGCCCTTCCTCCAGGCTAGCGAGAATCTCGCCACCCAGATTCGAAGTCATGACGATCATGGTGTTGCGGAAATCCACGGTGCGGCCCTGACCGTCGGTGAGACGGCCGTCGTCGAGCACCTGAAGCAGCACATTGAACACGTCGGCATGGGCCTTTTCGACCTCGTCGAACAGAATCACCTGATAGGGGCGCCGCCGTACCGCCTCGGTCAGGGCGCCGCCCTCCTCGTAACCCACATAGCCGGGCGGCGCTCCGATAAGCCGGGCCACCGCGTGTTTCTCCATATATTCCGACATGTCGATACGGACCATGGCGTGTTCATCGTCGAACAGGAACTGCGCCAGGGCCTTGGTCAGTTCCGTCTTGCCGACGCCGGTGGGGCCCAGAAACAGGAACGAGCCCAGAGGCTGGTCGGGATCCTGTAATCCGGCCCGCGCCCGGCGTACCGCCTCGCTGACGGCGGACACGGCCTCTTCCTGGCCAATCACGCGCGCGCCCAGAGCCTGTTCCATCTTGAGCAGCTTCTCGCGCTCTCCTTCCAGCATTTTTTCCACCGGCACCCCGGTCCAGCGCGACACCACCGAGGCGATGTCGGCGTCGGTCACCTCCTCGTTAAGCATGCGGTGAACCGTGCCCTCGCCTGATTTGGCCAGCTTGCCTTCCAGTTCGGGAAGAACGCCGTACATGAGTTCCCCGGCGCGGGTGAGGTCGCCTTCACGCTGGGCGATTTCCAGTTCACTGCGAGCCTGGTCGATCTGTTCTTTCAGCTTCTGCGACCCGGCGATGTCGTCTTTTTCCCCCTGCCATACCTTGGTCAATCCCGCCGAACGCTCTTCCAGCCCCGCCAGTTCCTTGGTCAGGCTTTTGAGCCGTTCCTTCGAGGCCTTGTCACTTTCCTTCTTCAGCGCCTCCTGCTCGATCTTGAGCTGAATGATGCGGCGGTCCAGTTCGTCAATTTCCTCGGGCTTTGAATCCACCTCCATGCGCAGGCGCGAGCCGGCCTCGTCCATAAGGTCGATGGCCTTATCGGGAAGAAAACGGTCGGTGATATAGCGATTGGACAGGGTAGCGGCGGCAACGATGGCGCCGTCGGTGATGCGCACCCCATGATGCAGTTCGTATTTCTCTTTCAGCCCGCGCAGAATGGAGACGCTTTCCTCCACCGAGGGCTCGGTCACCATCACCGGCTGGAAACGGCGCGCCAGGGCCGCGTCTTTTTCCACGTGTTTGCGATATTCGTCCAGTGTGGTGGCGCCCACACAGTGCAGTTCGCCACGCGCCAGGGCCGGCTTCAGCATATTGGAGGCGTCCATGGAGCCTTCCGCGGCGCCGGCCCCGATCAGGGTATGCAGTTCGTCAATGAAAAGGATGATCTCACCGGCGGCGGCGGAAACGTCCGCGAGCACGGCTTTCAGGCGCCCCTCGAATTCACCGCGGAATTTGGCTCCAGCCACCAGCGCACCAAGATCAAGCACCATCAGCTTCTTGTTGCGCAGCCCCTCGGGCACGTCGCCGTTGATGATGCGCTGGGCCAGCCCCTCGACGATGGCGGTCTTGCCCACGCCGGGCTCGCCGATAAGGATGGGGTTATTCTTGGTGCGCCGTGACAGCACCTGGATAGTGCGGCGGATTTCCTCGTCACGGCCGATAACCGGGTCAATCCGGCCCTCGGCGGCGGCGGCTGTCAGGTCACGGGCATATTTTTCCAGCGCGTCGTAGCTGTCCTCGGCATGGGCCGAATCGGCGCGCTTCCCCTTGCGCAGTTCCTTAATTGCCCGGTTCAGCCCCTGTGGGGTGACCCCGGCCTCTTTCAGTATCCGCGCCGCTTCCGTGTCTTGCGCAAGCACCAAAGCCAGCAGAAGGTATTCCACGGTGACGAATTTATCCTTGGCCTTCTTGGAAAGTTCCTGGGCGGCCTCGAACAGGCGCGCGGTTTCGGCCGCCAAGTAAACCTGGCCGTCGCCGCCTTCCACCTTGGGCAGCTTCTCCAGCGCCTCGGTCACGCCCGCGATCACCGCCGCGGGATCGCCCTCGGCGCTACGGATCAAACCGGCCGCCAACCCCTCCCTGTCATCGAACAGAACCTTGAGAAGGTGTTCAGGGGTGAATTGCTGGTGGTTGCCGCGCAGGGCCAGGCCCTGTGCCGACTGGATGAATCCCCTCGCGCGGTCGGTAAATTTCTCAAATTCCATATTTTAAATCCGTATCTTCACCATATTCTTATTGACCCCCAACACCGGGCGGGCGTACCACGAACCCCGAAGGCATCCGTTTTTATCCGTTCGGGGTTATATGGCGTGATTTTACCCCGTCTCAAGACCCCGTAAGACCCACGGCAAGACCCCACAAACCCCTGTGAGGCCAGCAAGACATAGAATGACGCTGAAACTGACACATATCTACCGCTATCCGGTCAAGGGGCTGAGTCCAGAACCCCTGACCGCCGCCAGCCTCATCCCCGGCGAAGGCCTGGAACACGACCGCCGCTTCGCCATCGCCCACGCCACCACGGCCTTCGACCCGGCGGCGCCACAATGGCTCTCCAAGACCCATTTCCTGATGCTTATGCGCAATGCGGGCCTGGCCCGTCTCGACGCCCGTTTCGACGCCGAAACCGGGGTGCTGATACTGAATCAGGACGGCCGCGAGGTAGCCCGGGGCGACCTCACCACACCGCAGGGCCGGGAAGAGATCGAGTCCTTTTTCGCCGCCACCATGGGTGACGAAATTGAGGGCACACCGCGGATTCTTGAGGCGCCGGGACACATGTTTTCCGATACCCCGCCCAAGGTGGTGTCCATTATCAGCCTGGCCTCCCTGCGTGATCTGGAGAACGCCCTGGGGACGCCCGTGGATCACCGGCGCTTTCGCGCCAACCTATATTTCGACAGTAATCTTGGCGCCGTGCCGTGGCAGGAACTGGAGTGGGTGGACAAGGAGATCGCCATCGGCGCGGCACGGCTGAGGGTGATCGCGCGCACCGACCGTTGCGCCGCAACCAATGTCAATCCCGACACCGCCGAGCGTGACCTCAACATTCCCAAATCCCTGATGAAGGAATTCGGACATGTGGATATGGGGGTCTATGCAGAAGTTCTGGAAGGCGGCGCCATCCACAGTGGGGACGAAATCAGCGCGCCAAAATAGACATCCCGGAACAAACACGCCGGAATAGACACACAGGAACAGACTCCCTCTGTTCCGGAGGAGCTTTCCCACAGAAAACTCGCGGGGAACTGGTCAGAAATTATTTGCTGGCGGCGGAATCGCTTTTCTCGGCATCCTCGTCCGGACCATCCGCCGGAGCCTCGTCGGCAGCGGCTTCCGCTCCCGTGGCATCGGGGAAGATGGCCAGCGCCTCGCGGCCGTCCGAGGTTTCTTCCGAATCTGAATCTGAATCCTCTGCGGGCGCCTCTTTGGAGGCCTTTGCGGTCTTCGTGGGTATCACCTCGGCCTCTGCCGTCTCCGTGGGCTCCGTGGACTCTGTGGCCTCGTTTTCGTCGCGGGAGGCGCCATTACCGCCCTGCCGCCCGCGGCCGTTACCGCCCTGAGAAGAAGACTGGGACGCCTGCTGTCCATTGCCCTTGCGGCCACCGCTTTCTCCGCCATTAGCGGCACTGGCATTGAGCATGCGGTAATAATGTTCCGCGTGCTGGTAATAGCCTTCGGCCAGAATACGGTCCCCGGCGGCAGTGGCATCGCGGGCCAGGGCCAGATATTTTTCCCAGACCTGATGCACATTGCCCCGGACCTTGGCCTCTGGACCATTGCTGTCTATGACCCTGTTTCCGGACGATGCGCCGCCCTTGCGGGAGCCTCCCCGGCCCCGTGATCGTCTCGAGTACGTACCCTGTTTCATCTCAGCTCTGTCGTTCCTAGTGGATGGGTTTCTTCTGAATGCAACGCATTCCCCGCCCGGCTGGCGTCATCGCCAACCCCACACGGTCCACCCGCGGCACACAAGCCCTTGCGGTCAACCGTCGGCAGTATTGGAAGAATGCGACGTCCGCCTAAAATTACAATCCGGCATACGACGCATCTGAGGACAAACTAGACGTGACGGCGGCACATTCCAAGTTTTTTTTCCACCCTGCGGATGAATTCCTTTGGATGTTACACAAATCCCTCTTGAGTCGCCGGTTTGTGGGTCGCCCGGTTTGGATATTTCCCGTGGAGCTCCCACCTCTCCTCTCCCCCCGCCTTCCTCACTCCCTTAAATAGGATTTTATTCTTGACTTAAGGCATTTATTCATGTATGGTTCTCCTGTCATCGAGTGATTACCATTTTCAGGAGGCCCCAATGTTTCCTTTTGGCTCCCCCACTCGCTCTCCTTTTTCCGAGATTCAGTTGAAGTCGCTGATGAAGGACGATCTCTACTGGAACGGCGTGCATCCCGATTCCAACTCCTACCACGACATGGTGGGCCGGGCCTTCGCCAACGCCTATCCCGGCCCCCAGCGCCACGACGCCACCGGACGCGCCATCGCCGCCAAGCCCGTCAAGGCTGACCCTTCCAGATTTCATATCGGACGCCTCTCTTTGGCCGCTCCGGTGGGGGAGGGCGGGGCCAACCGGGGCCGCGACGTGGGGCGGGTGGGCCGCGTGTTCGAGACTCTGGGGTTATTGGATGGCGGCCTCCTGGACGGGAGGTTCTCGGACAGAGAGAAATCCGGCACGGAGCCAACCGGAACCGCGACGTTTCCCGAACTCACCTCCGCCATTCGCGGTTTCCAGAATATGTTCGGATTGAAGCCCGACGGCCTCATGAATCCCGGTGGTCCCACCGCGCGCATGCTGGAAACCACCTTCGGCAAAAACACACCCTCCGCGCCCACCGCCACCACCACAGGGCGTCCGGGGCGTCTCAGTCTTTTCAATCCCCCGCCGGAGGATGAGAAAAAGAAAGAAAAACAAAAACCCGCGACATGCTGTGGCGCAAGGATGAGGACGGCGGCAAGGACCGCCGCATGCCCATGGTGTACCGCCACGAAGAGGTGTGGGAGGATGGCCGCTGGCGGCCCATGACGGAGGCGGAGAAGACGGAGGCGAAGCGCAAGGAGAGAACCCCCCTGGTTGAGGCTGCTGGTTCCTCGGATGGCGGCGCGGATTCGGGCAGCGGCGATAGCGGCAGTTCCGCTCCCGGCGGTAAGGATGGCGATGAAGGCGAGCCCGGCGAATCGGATCAGGACCAGAACAAGGGTGGCGTGGACCCCTCGGAGAAGGCTGGCCCGCCCACGGATAAGCCCGTGGACAGGGATGCCATGTATAAGGCGTTAGGCTTCGATCCCAAGGGACCGGGCAAGGGAGAAGCCGCTTTCCTAGCCAAGAATCCTGCGGCGGCTATAATTGCCAAAGGTCTTGGCAAAACGTCTTATGATCAAGCCATAGCGGAAGTGAGGAGCGGTAAATTTACTAAAGAAAGTCTTCAGGATGGCCCCGCCGACGCTTTTCGTCATGCCCTGTGGAATTACAAAATGACCCAGAAAATTGGTTCCGACGCAGCCAAGGGAGCCGCGGATGCACATGAAGTTTCTGATCCCAACAATGACGGGGAACGCCTCATGGACCTTTATAACAATAGGATAGGCCGCGAATTGGCCCTCGATCCGGCAAACAAGGGAAGACCCGCCGAGGAAGTGATTCACGAGGCCATCCGCAATGGAACCCTCCAGCTCCAGCCCTTCAAAACCCGGCAGCCAAACCGGGACAGAGCTCCCAGCTCAAGCTATTATCCTTTGCCTAAGCTATAGTGATCGCCGTCTGCCACCACGTTGGGGAATGCTCGTTATGAACCTTCGTAAGGTTCTCGTCGCCGCCGGATGCGTTGCGGCCCTGCTGATTTATCTTCTCTCCCGGGTGCCGGGATGCGGGCTAACGCCTGCGCTTGTGATCAACGCTTCGGGACAAGACACCGCGCATGTGGAATTCATCAACAATGATACGACGGTATGGAAAGGTGTCCTGGGTCGGGGGTTTTTGCGGCGTCTAGATATTCCCACCCCTTATAGTGGGTCGTTGAAAATACGTGTGGCTCTGACGGACGGCACATCCCTGGAGGCAAGCGACTATGTTAGCAGCATTGATATAGGTTTTCTTTACCTCATCAGGAGGGAAGAGATCATTGTAGATTACTATAATGAGCGGCTGTTGTTTCATGTGGACCCCGACGGCGAATGGTATGAAGCGATGGAAGTCGCCGATTTAATTATTCTCGGCGGGAGCTGCCTTGTGCGAAGCGGGTTGGGCTTCCTTTATTACATTGGCCGCGAGGCAGTGACCTTTCCATTTAACAAATCCCGGCAGACATAATCTTTTGGGGCCGACGTACTCTGGCCCCACCGCGCGCATGCTGGAGACCACCTTCGGCAGGAAAACACCTAGCTCCGCACATATCGGAGGCGGAATTATGGAAAGTATTCCAGTGGTGTCAGATTTAAACTAATGGCTTGTGGGCCATGACACAGCGCGCAACCCCGGCTAGGTCACGGGCCGTGCCCGTCACCTCCAGACCGTGACCGGCGCAAAGGCCCTCCACCTCTTGCGCCTGGCCCATGCCCACCTCCAGAAACAGCCTGCCCGAGGGCGCCAGAAGGCGCGCCGCATCCACCAACAGGGCGCGGTAACAGGCCAGCCCGTCTTCTCCGCCGTCGAGCGCCAGACGCGGCTCATAACGGGCCACCTCCGGTTCGAGGCCGGGAATTTCGGCGCTGGGGATATAGGGCGGGTTGGAGACAATCACGTGAAAGCTTTCCTCAACCCCCTTTCCCCAGTCTCCGGCGCGGAAATCCACCCGCTCTGCGAGCCCCAAAGCCACCCCGTTGCCCCGCGCCACCTCCAGGGCTTCCGCGCTCACATCAACGCCAACGCCCGTGGCGTTGGGAAGTTCCGACAACAGCGCCAACAACAGACAGCCGGTGCCGGTGCCGAGATCGAGTATTCTTAAGGGTGCGTCGCGGTCGGTCACCGTCTCCAGCACCGCCTCGACCAGGGTTTCGGAATCGGGTCGGGGATCGAGGGTCTCTCCCGTGACATGGAAAGAAAGACTCCAGAATTCCCGCCGCCCGATAATCTGCGACAGGGGGCGGCGCGCCGCGCGCGCGGTCACGCAATCCCTGAATCCCGCCGCCTGTTCTCCGTGGAACAGACTTTGCGGCTCCCTGAGCACGGTCTCCGGCGTTACCCCCAGCACATGGGCCGCCAACAGCCTGACCTCGTGGCGGGCCTCGCCGATCCCGGCTGCCCCCAGATCCCGCGCCGCCTCGGCCAAGGCCCGGTCCAGGGTCACGCTGCCACTCGTCATGGAGCTGTTGCTCGTAGAGGAGTCGGCGCTCATGACAACGCCGCCAGCCGTTTTGCCTGATCCTCGGCGGTCAGCGCATCAATAACCTCGTCCAGCCCCTCACCTTCCATGATCTGTTCGATCTTGTGCAGGGTCAGATTGATGCGGTGGTCGGAAACCCGGCCCTGTGGAAAATTATAGGTTCTGATTCTCTCCGAGCGGTCGCCGCTGCCCACCTGGCTCCGGCGCATGTCGGCCCGTTCGTCCTCGGCGGCCTGGCGTTCGGCCTCGTAAACCCGGGCACGCAGAACCTTCAGGGCCTGGGCTCTGTTCTTGTGCTGTGATTTCTCGTCCTGGCACTGGGCGACGATGCCGGTGGGAATATGGGTGATGCGCACCGCGCTGTCGGTGGTGTTCACCGACTGCCCCCCCGGCCCGCTGGCGCGGTAGACGTCCACACGAATATCCTTGTCCTCAATGTTGACGTCCACCTCCTCGGCTTCGGGCAGCACCGCCACGGTGGCCGCCGAGGTATGAATGCGCCCCCCCGATTCGGTCTCCGGCACGCGCTGCACGCGATGGGTGCCGGATTCGAATTTGAGCCGCGCGAAGACGCCGCGCCCCGAGATGGAGGCGATGGCTTCCTTGAAACCGCCGATGCCGGTTTCGCTGAGATTCATGATCTCGAACTTCCAGCCGTGGTTCTCGGCATAGCGCTGGTACATGCGGAACAGATTGGCCGCAAACAGGGCCGCCTCCTCGCCGCCGGTTCCGGCGCGCACCTCGATGATGGCATTTTTCTCGTCGGCTGCATCTTTGGGCAGCAACAGGACCTGAAGCTCCTGTTCGAGATCGGGGATACGGCTCTTCAGGGCCGCCCCCTCCTCCTTGGCCATGGCGCGCATTTCCTCGTCGCCCTCGGCATCGGCGGCCATTTCCTCCAGATCGGCCATTTCGGCGCGTGCCTTTTTCAGAACCTCGATCTTTTCAGCCACCGGCGTCAGGTCGGAATATTCCTTCGACAGGCGGGCGAACGCCGCGGGATCGTCAGCCGCGCCCTGCGCCGACATCATCTCTCCCAGCTCGCGGTGCCGCAGCAGGACCTTCTCCAGGCTTTCGTCGAGGCTCATCGGTCTTTCCTTCCCGTCAGACCGAACAGCCGCCTGAGAGTGGCTTCCATGGACCCGGCGGATTTCTCCCCGGGGGATTTCTTATCGTCTTCGGCGCGCAACTGTCCGGACACATGTTTAAGAATCTTCTCCATGAACAGTTCCGTGGCGGACTCCGCATCGCACCCCCGCGGCTGTGAGAGCACTTCTCCCCGCAGTGTTTCCAAATGTTGCCGCAAGGCTTCCACCACGGGAATCTCCTGGGCGCCGTCCTCTCCCCGCACATAACCCGCCAGCCCGGTTTCCACAATCTCCCAGGCGGCCTCCAGGGCGGCGTTACTTTCCATCCGGCCCTCCATGACCAGATTCTCAAGATCATTGAGATCGTAAAGAAAGGCTCCTTCCAACTCGCCCACGGCGCGCACGATGTCGCCGGGAATGGCGGCGTCGAAAAGGAGAATTTGCCGCCGTTTGCGTTGCTTGAGCGCGGCCCCGGCGAGCTCCGTTGTAATCAGACGCCCCCGTGTGCCGAGGGAGGAGACGAAGATATCCGCCTGCGCCAGCATCTCGTCCAGATCGTCCATGGGGGTGACGCGGCCGCCCAATTGCTGCGCCAGCTGTTCCTCCCGGGTCGCCGCTTCTCCCACCAGAATGAATTCCGTCAGCCCGAACTTATGAAGATGACGCGCCAACAGCTCCCCCATGTCTCCCGCCCCAAGCATCACGCAAACACAATGGGAAAGGTCGCCGTGCACGTCTCTCGCCAGATGAACCGCGGCGGTGGCCAGCGAAGCAGGACGGCCGGCGATGTCGGATTCCAGCAAAACCCGCTCGCCGGTTTCATCGGCCGCTTCGATCAGAGTATCCAGTTCCGGCGCACTCATGGCCGCCGCAACGGAAAGTTCATGGCCGGCGCGCAGCTGGTCGCGGATATGGGGGTCGCCGGGGATAAGACCGTCGAGGGTGGCCATCACGGCGAAGATATGGCGCGCGGCTTCTTCGCCCTCAAACACAAAAAGCTGCCCGGCAAGGTCGTTCGGTTCCAGCCCCGCGGCCTCGGCGAAGGCCGCGGTGACGGTCTCGGTCACGGCGGAGGCGGAATCATGCAGGGCCAGCACTTCGAGGCGGTCCCCGGTGGCGATCACCACCGCTTTGCCGACCCCCGCAGCTTTAAGCCTTTCCAGCACATGGGACGTGGTTTTCCCGTCGGCCACCAGCTTCTCGCGGATGATCAGGGAACTTGAGCGGTGATTGGCGCCCACAATCACCAGCCGTGACAGGGATGAAGAACGGTCGGTCATGGTCAGAGCGGTTCAGGGTTGATAGGAATCATTTGACCGGGATGATTTTGTCCCGTGGCGAGGCGCGCTTC
>CAYZWF010000045.1:0-15603 GCA_964482135.1 uncultured Rhodospirillaceae bacterium | reverse complement strand
TTGATCCTCCTAAACTAACTATAAGGGTGGACCAACTCACAGGGGGAGGGTCAGGAGCTTCATCTCGGCGGCAATGGCGGTGTCCGGGTGCGCGCCACCGATCTGTTGTGCAAGGTCGAGAGCAGTGACGAGGTGCTCGAATACTGCGGCGCTTTCCTTCAGCTCTACCGCGAGGAGGCCCACTATCTCGAACGCACCGCGCCCTGGATCGAGCGCGTCGGCCTGACCTACATCAAGCAGCGCATGCTCGGGGACGAGGAGGGACGAAAAGCCCTGCACCGGCGTTTTCTCCATGCCCAGCGTTTCGCTCAGAGCGACCCCTGGCGGGAAATGGCCGATGCCACGGGTCCGGATATCCACGAGTTCCTGCCTTTGGAGGTTTCAGCCTAGCTATGAAGCAATGGATCGAAATATGCACCCTTGAGGATATCCCGAAACTCGGCGCACGGGTCATCAAGACCTGGCATGGCGACATCGCCGTTTTCCGTGACACCCATGACCAGGTGTTCGCTCTTCAAGACCGCTGTCCGCATCGTGGCGGCCCGCTGTCCCAGGGAATAGTCCATGGCCAGCGCGTGACCTGTCCGTTGCACAACTGGGCCATCGAACTGGCCTCCGGCGTTGCCGCGGCCCCGGACGAGGGCTGTGCCGAGCGCTATCAGTCGCGCCTGGAAGATGGCGTCATTTCGCTTTTCCTGAAGGCCGAGCCGGCGCTCGAGGCAATTCCGGCATGAACACCCCAAGACAAGAGACACAGCACGACCAAGGATCCTGAACACGATTCATCTTTTCACACAAAACCAGAGGGCATCTGCATGTATGAAGACACACTCGATCATTTTGCCGGCGTTGCAGAGAAGAAAGCGGCGCTTCTGAAACGCTCACCCCTTTCCTTCTTCACCGGCGCCATGATGGCGGGGGCCTATGTGGGGATAGGAATCATCCTCATCTTCACTATCGGCGCCTTCGTCGATCCTTCGATCCTTCGATCCGCAAGCTCGTCATGGGCGGCACCTTTAGCATTGCCCTGACTCTGGTGGTTTTCGCCGGCTCGGAACTGTTTACCGGGCACACCATGTTCATGAGCATAGGCTGGCTGCGCGGCCGTACCGGAGGCAAGGATCTGGCCGCGGCGTGGTCCCTGTCGTGGCTTGGCAACCTGGCGGGCTGTGTGACCCTGGCGCTTATTCTTTTCATGGGCGGTGGCGCGCTTTTTGGAGGCGGAGCCGATCTGCTCAACAGCGTGGCCAGCGCCAAGATGAACAAAACCGGGGCCGAACTGTTCGCCCTGGGAATTCTCTGCAACTGGCTGGTTTGCCTGGCGCTATGGATGTCGGCGCGGACCCAAAACGATACCGCAAAATGCATCCTCATATTCTGGTGCCTGCTCGCCTTTATCGCCAGCGGTTACGAACACAGTGTCGCCAATATGACGCTGTTCTCCATAGCGCTGCTCGGCCAACACCCCGAAACGGTGTCTCTCGGCGGCATGTTCCATAATCTTCTGTGGGTGAGTCTGGGTAACGCCGTGGCCGGCGCCTTGTTCATGGGCGTGGGCTATTGGCGGGCGAGTACGCGGATGCTGTCGCCGCAACCGGCTGCCGGGGTTGAAGCCTCCGAGCCGCCCTTGGAGGCTGTCGGATCGGAGACTCCCGCCTGATCGTGGCTGGAGAGATATCACCTTAAATCACCGCATCCTCCCCGGGGTCCGGGAAAACGCCACGCTGACCGCGTGGTGTTTTCAATTTCCATATCTATTTTAAGGTTTTTCCGTGCTAGGGTAATTTTGTGGAACGTCGCTCCGACGATTCACAATATGACCGGGGGAGCGTATATCATGGCTTCCAATATGGGTTTTGTGGAATGGCAGGACTCATTCGAGTTGGGCTATCAGCCCCTCGACGACGGTCACAAATTCCTTGTGGGATCACTGAACGATCTGGCCCGGGCTCTGGGCAGTGAGGATTATTCAGAAGGGGCGCGGCTCTCTCTTCGTTTTATTAACGCCGCCCGGCGCCATTTCGCGCGCGAGGAAAAGATTCTGGAAAACGCTAAATTTCCTGGACGTGAAAGCCATAAGACCCATCACGGCAAGTTGATCACCATTGCCGAAGATCTCGAAAAGCTGTGCCAGAACGACCCCGATCCGGAGGATGTGAATCACAGCTTTTTAGAACTCACGAACATGCTTCTCGATGATGTGATTCAGGGAGATCAGGCATTCCGCGACTATCTGCCCAAAGAGTAAGCAGCCTTCAACTGTCGGTTCCGATACGCGCCAGAATCCCGTAATGGTCGGACAGCGGTATCCGCCGTCCACCGCCCACATCCACACGGGTCTCATGAAACACCACGCGGGCGCTTGCGCCCCGTAATGGAGCGCCGTCGCGCCCTTTGACGAAGATATGGTCAATGCGCTGGGGCGGCAGGGGCATAGTGCGCGCGCCCGTCATCACAGGATTGTCGGGGTCCCAGGTAATGCGGGGCACAGAAGATGAGTCGGCGGCGGTGACCGTGCCGCAGGATCCCTCTTCGGCGAAGATGTCGGTAAATCCGGCATCCAGTACCTGTTGGTAATTTTGTACCGATGAGTGGGGGCCGGCATTGAGGTCGCCGGCGATGACCGTCACGCATGTCTCGTCCTGTTCGTGGCTGGCAGCAAGTTCCAGGGCCTGGGCGATCTGGTGGGCGCGGACGGATTCGGCGCGCCTGCTTTCGGGATGGCCGAACAGGCCACCCGCCACCAGATGCAAGTTAATCACACGCACCTCACCGAGGGCGGGATGTCTGATCAGGCATTCCAGCATGCCCATGCGGATCACCAGCTTTTCTTCCAAATAGGAGACCCTGAATTCATGGGGGCGGGCCCAGGCGATGGGATGGCGCGACAGCACAAGCAATCCCGTGCCCAGCGGCAGGCCGGGGTGGCGGATGCCCGCGTGATGGGGATAGGCGCCGGCCAGTTCCTGGGCGATGAAGCGCCGATGGGGGCGGCGAAAGACTTCCTGCAGGCAAATCACATCGGCTCCGGGCTCGCTCAGGGCGGCGGGAAGTGCTGCAAGGCGCGGCGCTATGTGGGGCGCGGACGGATAGAGCGGCAGGCGCCCGAACAGGCGAACGTCAAGAAGGAAGGTATTGAGGGTAAGAATGCGCATCAGGTAAAGAGGATCATAAGAAAAAGGGCCGATCTGGAAAAGACCGGCCCTTAGTTTCTTTAGATTGTCGCCAAGCGTCAGTTCAAGAGGGAAAGCAGACTCTTGGGATTCTGTTGTCCATGGCTGGCAAGCGCCTGTTCGGCATTGCCTTGAATCTGATCCCGGGTCTCGCTGGCGATTCTGGCGATATCGGCCGGGTCGGGAGATGTGGCGCCGGAGAGGGCCAGGGCATCCTCCACCGCGGCGCGGTTTTCAACCTCGCGTTGGTTGATTTGGTCGAGCACGGCGCTGATGTGGTCACGCAGGGCGGCCACACGCTCGAGGGCGGCATCAATGACCCGGGCCGCGGCTTCCGCGCTGTCGGGGCTGGCGATGCTGAGCCCATCAAGGCCGGGATCGCGGGCGTGGAGCGAGACTGGCTCATCAAAGGGAACTTCTTCCTCGGCGAGAAGAATGGCCAGGGTTTCCGAGGCCAGCAGGTTCTCGCCGGCAAAGACCACGCCGCGCGTAATCTCCACAAATTGCAGCTCGGCTTCACTGAATTCGGCTTCCAGCTCGCCGCGCGCGGCATCATCCAGAGAGGGGTCGGACGCCTTTCCGGTGATCTGGGCCAAACGGTCGAGAACGCCTGAAACGGCATTGGCGGCCTGGTCCACGGCCTGAAGCTGTGCCGCGCGGGTTGATTCCAGGGCGGCACGGGCACGCAGGCCGATAACCTCGGGATCGGGACGGCGCAGGTGACGAGTCTCGGCGGCGTCGGCGCGAACGCCCGAAGTCTCGCCTTGGCCACGGGCGGTCTCAACCGCATGGCCACGACCGCCATCATCCGCCTTTTCCGGGGGTTTTTGAAAATTCTTCCCGAGAATTCCCGGGGTTGATTCGACTGCCATTACTAAGGTCCTCCTTCTCGCTTAATCAAGCGAAGCCGTATATACCAAGCAGGACCATTCATCGTGAATGAGAGAACTTTCCCGTTCCTGGGAAAATCCCACTTTCAAAAAACGTAACCGCAAGAGTTTAACAAATTTTGAAGCTTTTGTCCAAAGCCGCTTATTTCAAGAGCCGCCCTAGGCTTCGGTTTCGATGCCCTTGGCGGTAAAAAGCTCTCCTAACTCGCCGTTTTCGAACATTTCGCGCACGATATCACAGCCGCCCACGAACTCTCCCTTGACGTAAAGCTGGGGCACGGTGGGCCAGTTGGAGAAGGCCTTGATGCCTTCGCGCAGGGCCTCGTCGGCGAGTACGTCGATACCCTTGAAGCGGACGCCTGATTGGGAGAGCACCTGGACCACGGTGGCGGAAAAACCGCACTGGGGAAAGACTGGGCTTCCCTTCATGAACAGGACCACGTCATTGGCGTCGATCTCGCTCTGGATTGTTTCTGTGGTCTCTGTGGTCATTGTTGAATTTCCTCTTCGTTCTGGGTGTGATTATTCGGTGTTTTCGGGCGTGGCGGTCTGGATGGCCAGGGCGTGAAGCTCGCCGCCCATGCGCTCACCCAGCGCCTTATAGACCATCTGGTGCTGTTGTAAGCGGCTCAGTCCGGCAAAGGCATCGGAGACCACCAAGGCGCCGTAATGGTCGCCGTCACCGCGCAGGTCCTCGACGGTGACGTTCGCGCCGGGAATGGCCTCTTCGATCAGGGCCGTGATTTCATCCGCTTCCATCGCCATGGGTGGGTCTCTCTCTAGGTTTCGTCTAAATTTTCGCCCGCATTCTCATCGGGAGCAGCCATGAATTCCGGCAGCCAGGACTGGTGGGCGCGTTGCAGTTCCGCAACCGATATGGCAACGCTATCACCCACTGTCAATAGGTCGCCGGCCGTCTCACCTATAGAGGTTACGGCGATGCCGGCTTTTTGCGCCGCCGCCATCACCGGGGCGGGATCGGAGACGGTGAGGAGATAACGCCCCTGGTCCTCGGCGAAGAGCCAGCCATGGGAGAGAACACCACCGTTTTCGGGGATGGCGACAGTGGCACCCAGTCCTCCGGAGACAGCCATTTCGGCCAGGGCCACGGCAATGCCGCCCGATGCCACGTCGTGACAGGCGGTGAGGAGTCCTTTTTCTATAAGCCCGCGCGTAAAATCGCCGTTGCGGCGCTCGGCCTCCAGGTCCATCGCCGGTGGCGCGCCGTCGCGGCGATTGGCGATCTCGCGCAGCCAGGCCGTGGCCCCGAGATGGCCTGTGGTGTCGCCCACCAGAAGAATGGTCTCGCCTGCCGCCTTGAAGGACGGGGTCATACGCCGGGCAAGATCGTCGATCACGCCGACGCCGCCGATGGCCGGCGTCGGCAGAATGCCCTCGCCGTTGGTCTCGTTGTAGAAGGAGACATTGCCCGAAACCACCGGGAAGTCCAGCGCCCGGCAGGCCGCCCCCATGCCCTCGATACAGCCCACGAACTGGCCCATGATCTCGGGCCGTTCGGGATTGCCGAAATTCATACAGTCGGTAATGGCCAGCGGCCTGGCCCCGGCGGCGGTAAGATTACGCCAGGCTTCGGCCACCGCCTGGGCGCCGCCGCTTTCTGGGTCGGCGTAACAATAGCGCGGTGAACAGTCGGAGGTAACGGCGAGCCCCCGGTTGGAGCCGTGGATGCGCACCACCCCGGCATCGCCGCCGGGCCGTTCCACCGTATCGCCCATGACCATGTGGTCGTACTGCTCCCAGATCCAGCGTTTGGCGCAAAGATCAGGAGAGGCGAGCAGGCGCAGCAGGGCCTCGCCATTGCTCACAGGGGAATCGATGTCGGTGGCGGCAAGTGGCTCAGGCTTAGGCGTGGGTTGCCACGGGCGGTCGTATTCGGGCGAGGCCTCGGCCAGGGGTGCGATGGGCAGATCAGCCACCACCGCGCCGCCCTGTTTCAGTACCATGCGTCCGCTGTCGGTGAGGTGCCCGACCACCGCGAAGTCGAGCTCCCATTTCTCGAACACGGCGCGGGCTTCGTCCTCGCGGCCGGGTTTCAACACCATGACCATGCGTTCCTGGGATTCGGAAAGCATGATTTCGTAAGCGCTCATGCCGGGTTCGCGTATGGGCACCTGGTCGAGGTCCATCTCGATTCCGGTGCCGCCCTTATCCGCCATCTCGAAGGTGGAACAGGTGAGCCCCGCCGCGCCCATGTCCTGGATGGCGATGATGGCGTCGCCGGCCATGAGCTCGAGACAGGCTTCGAGCAGTAGTTTTTCGGTGAAGGGGTCGCCTACCTGTACCGTAGGCCGCTTGGCGTCGGTTTCCTCGTCGAATTCGGCCGAGGCCATGGTGGCGCCATGAATACCGTCGCGCCCCGTCTTGGACCCCACATAGACCACCGGATTGCCAACCCCGGTGGCCGCCGAATAGAAGATGCGGTCACGGTCGGCCAGCCCCACGGTCATGGCGTTGACCAGGATATTGCCATTATACGACGGGTCGAACTGGCATTCGCCGCCCACGGTGGGAATACCCATGCAGTTGCCATAGCCGCCGATTCCCGCCACCACCCCGGCCACCAGATGGCGGGTCTTGGGATGGTCGGGAGCGCCGAAGCGGAGCGCGTTCAAATTAGCCACCGGACGCGCGCCCATGGTGAAGACGTCGCGCAGAATACCGCCCACCCCGGTGGCCGCGCCCTGATAGGGCTCGATAAAGGAGGGATGGTTGTGGCTTTCCATCTTGAACACCGCGGCCAGACCCTCGCCGATATCGATGATGCCGGCGTTCTCGCCCGGCCCGCAGATTACCCAGGGGGCCTCAGTGGGCAGGGTCTTGAGCCACTTCTTCGAGGATTTATAGGAACAGTGCTCGGACCACATGACCGAGAAAATGCCGAGCTCCGTGAGGTTGGGCTCACGGCCAAGGATTTCCAGAACGCGGGCGTATTCGTCCTCGCTGAGCCCGTGGCTGGCCACCAGCCCAGGCGTGATCTCCACTGGGGTGATCTCGGTGAGTGGCGTCTGTGTCGCCTGTCCGCTCATGCCGCGCAGGCCTCCACCAGCCCGTCGAACATGGCGCGCCCATCATTGCCACCGAGCAGGGCGTCGGCCAGCCGTTCGGGATGCGGCATGAGGCCCAGCACGTTGCGGCCCTCACCGAGAATGCCGGCGATGCCGCGCGCCGAACCGTTGGGGTTGGCCTCGGCCGTGAGTTCCCCTTGCCGGTCGCAATAGCGCAAAGCCACCCGGTCTTCGCTTTCGAGCCGGTCCAGCGTGGCTTCGTCGGCGAAATAATTGCCGTCGTGATGGGCGATGGGGATGCGCAGCACATCCCCCTTGGCATAGGCGCCGGTAAAGGGGCTGGTGCTAGTTTCCACCCGCAGCAACACGTCGCGGCAGATGAACTTCAGCGAGGCGTTGCGCATGAGCGCGCCGGGCAACAGCCCGGTCTCGATCAATATCTGGAAGCCGTTGCAGATGCCCAGAACCGGAGTTCCGCTTTTGGCGCGCTCGGCCACTTCGCGCATCACCGGGGAATGGGCGGCGATGGCGCCCGAGCGCAGATAATCGCCATAGGAAAAACCGCCGGGGACAACGATCAGGTCATAGGCGCCGAGATGGGTGTCACGGTGCCACACCATGTCCGGCGCGCGGCCCATGGACTGCTCCAGCGCCACCGCCACGTCGCGGTCGCAGTTGGAGCCGGGAAAGACGATGACGGCGGCTTTCATCTGCGGCGCGCCACCTCCGTGTGGCATGGGATCATGACTCGATCTCGATGCTGTAGTCCTCGATCACCGTATTGGCGAGAAGACGCGCGCACATGGCGTCCACGGAAGCCCGCGCGGCCTCGCCGTCGTTCTCTTGCAGATCGATCTCGATGTATTTTCCCTGGCGCACCCCGTCCACGCCGGAAAAGCCCAGCGCCTCCAGAGCGTGGGAGATGGCCTTGCCCTGGGGGTCGAGGACACCCTGTTTGAGGGTGATATGGATGCGGGCCTTCATGGGACGCGCGTTCCTTATTATTGCAGGGTTTCGGGGCCCTTGATATCGGTGGGTCCGCTCTCGGGAAGGATGCCGAGGCGGCGCGCCACCTCCTGATAGGCTTCCTCCACTTCGCCCATGTCGCGGCGGAATCGGTCCTTGTCCAGTTTTTCGTTGGTTTCGGCATCCCAGAGACGGCAGGAATCGGGGCTGATTTCGTCGGCCAGGATGATGCGCATTTCATCGCCCTCCCAATGGCGGCCGAATTCGATCTTGAAATCAATCAGACGCAGACCCACACCACGGAACAGGCCCACCATGAAATCATTGATGCGCAGGGACATGGACATGATCTCGTCCAGTTCCTGGTTGGTGGCCCAGCCAAAGGCGGTGATGTGTTCGTCGGTAATCATGGGATCGCCGAGATCATCGTCCTTGTAGGTGTATTCGATGATGGACCGGGGCAGGGTGGTGCCTTCCTCGATGCCCAAACGCTTCGACAGGGAGCCGGCGGCCACGTTGCGCATGATCACCTCCACAGGGATGATCTCAACGGCCTTTACCAGTTGTTCGCGCATGTTGAGGCGGCGCACGAAATGGGTGGGAATGCCGATCTCGGCGAGCCGCGTCATGATGAACTCGGAAATCCTGTTGTTGATGACACCCTTGCCGGTGATGGTGCCTTTTTTCTCGTTGTTAAAGGCGGTGGCGTCGTCCTTGAAATACTGGACGATGGTGCCGGGCTCGGGGCCCTCGAAAAGAACTTTGGCCTTGCCTTCGTATATTTGTCTGCGTCGGGACATGGAACCTATCCGGAATGAAAAAAAAGAAAAGGCGGGGGCCGGAAAAACGACTCCCACGGCGAGATGTCTTTTAGCAATTGCGCGCCGACTCCACAACGCCCCGAGGCGTCTTTCCCGCCTATAATTTTTCCCGCCCTTCTGCCTCCGGATCAGCGGTCATATCCAGGGGGGCAAAGGGGGTGGTGTCCGGGGGGCCGAAAGCAAAGCGCCAGAGCGGTTTTGGCGGGGGAATCCGGGGCGCGGGAAGGGCGATGATGGAACTGCTGAGGGTCGCGAGACCGCCCCCAGGGTGTGTGTCTTCAGAATGTAACGTCATGGCGGCTTGCGCGTCGTTTTCGGGGTCGAGGCTGCGTCCCGCGAGAAGGGTCTCCCAGGCCACCCAGTCATCATTGTCGGGATCGGGCTCCGGGGCCGCGGCGAACAGTGGCAAATAGTCGCGGATACGGGGGCAGGTGGAATCGTTGCGGTCGAAATCGGTAATCATTGAGAGGCCGGGAGGTATCTCCGCCATTGTGATGGGCTCTTCGCCTTTTCCGGCATGGCGTAGCCAGAAGGCGTCCTGGGCGTCGGCCACCACCAGATTGAAGGAACGGTAGCTGGCGGGTGAAAGATCACAGAGGGCGTGGGCCGCGGCCCCGGCCTCCGCGTGGTCGAGGGCCTCAAGCACCAATTCCCCCCGTGAGCGCCGATCCGGGGCCGGTCCCAGGGAGCCCGAGCGATTCAGCACCGCGGCCACCACGCCCACATCGTTGATGCCGAGCCAGCTTCCTCCGCCCATGCGGTCGTATCCCGCCACCACGTCGCCGCGGTCGGGCCAGTGCCGTCCCGGCGGTTCCCAGGGGCGGTCGGGCATTTCGTCGCGGTTGGCGGCCAGCAACAACGGCCATGCTTCCCCGGGACGGCGCAGGATGATTACGGTGCACATGGCGGGTGACGACTCATTTGTGCTTTCACTTGCTAAGGATGGACCGTTATAAGATGAGAAAGGCATTCGCCGGAACACATAATGGTTGCCAGCCAAAACCCCAGGGAGGCGAAAGAATTTCATGACCAGCTTCAAAGATCGCGAAAAAGGCTTCGAGAGCAAATTTTCCCACGATCAGGAAATGGACTTCAGGGTGACCTCGCGGCGCAACAAGCTGTTGGGGCTATGGGTCGCCGAACAGTTGGGGCTGGAGGGTTCGGCGGCGGAAAATTACGCCAGGGCTGTGATAGAGGCCGATTTCGAGGAGCCGGGCGACGCCGACGTGGTGCGTAAGGTGCTGAAGGATTTCAGCCAGAAGGGCAAGACCCTGAGCGAACACCGCCTGCGCCTGGAAATGGACCGCCTTACCGGTGAGGCGCGGTTGCAAATCCAGACCGAGGACGCTTCCAAGGAAGAATAACAGCCGTTTTCCGCCCCGCAGTCTTGTGGTTCTGTGGTTCTCGTTTCCCGCTCTGTTGGATTCTGTTGGATTCTGGGGCCGCTTAAGCCGTTTCGAACACCCGTGAAAAAATCGTCTCCACCTGTTTCAGGTGGTAGCCGAGGTCGAACAGGGAATCGATTTCGGCACCGTCGAGAAGGGCGGCCACCTTCTTATCGGCCTTGAGCAGGGTGGCGAAGTCCTCTCCCTCTTTCCAGGCGCTCATGGCGTTGTGCTGGACCGCGGCATAGGCGTCCTCGCGGCTCATACCCTTCTGGGTCAGGGCCAGCAGCACCTGCTGTGAGTTATAGAGCCCGCCCAGGGACTCGAGATTGGTGCGCATGCGTTCAGGGTATACCACCAGCTTGTCCACCACTTGGGTCGCCCGCGCCAGGGCGAAATCCAGGGTCACGGTGGCATCAGGCCCGATCATGCGCTCAACGGAAGAATGGGAGATATCCCGTTCGTGCCACAGGGCCACATTCTCCAGCGCCGGCACCACGGCCGAACGAACCATGCGCGCCAGCCCGGTGATGTTCTCGGTGAGTATGGGATTACGCTTGTGGGGCATGGCCGAGGAGCCCTTTTGGCCGGGCGCGAAATATTCCTCCGCTTCGCCCACTTCGGAACGTTGCAGGTGGCGTATCTCGGTGGCCAGACGCTCCAGGGAGCTGGCGATGACGCCGAGCACGGAAAAGAACATGGCATGGCGGTCGCGGGGGATGACCTGGGAGGAGACCGGCTCTGCGCTTAGCCCCATTTTTTCCGCCACGTGTTTTTCCACCGCCGGGTCGATATTAGCGAATGTGCCCACGGCCCCGGAAATGGCGCAGCTTGCCACGTCGTGGCGCGCCGATTTCAGGCGCCGCCGGTTGCGTGCGAATTCGGCGTAATAACCCGCTAGCTTCAGCCCAAAGGTGGTGGGCTCGGCATGGATGCCATGGCTGCGGCCCATGCAAACCGTCTCCTTGTGCTCAAGGGCGCGTCTTTTCAATGCCGCAAGCAGGCTGTCGAGATCGGCGAGAAGGATATCGCTGGCCTGGGCCAGTTGTACCGCGAGACAGGTATCGAGCACGTCCGAGGAGGTCATGCCCTGGTGCAGGAAGCGCGCCGGTTCTCCCACATGCTCGGCCACATTGGTGAGAAAGGCGATGACGTCGTGCTTGGTTTCCTGCTCGATTTCGTCGATGCGGGCCACCTCGAAGCGGCCTTTTTCCCACACCGCCCGGGCGGCGTCCTTGGGGATGACGCCCAGCTCGGCCTGGGCGTCGCAGGCGTGGGCTTCGATTTCGAGCCATATCTTGAACTTGTTTTCGGGTTCCCAGATGGCGGCCATTTCGGGCCGGGAATAGCGTGGAATCATCTTTATCCTCGATGTGATCTGCTTGGGGATCGGCCTGGGGAGGGGGGAGTTTACCCTAGAGAGTGGGATTTGAAACGCTCCTTGTTCACAGGGCGAAAAAATGGCTAAAACAGGGGTTTTGCGGCAGTTTTGACGAAAAACCCGCCCTTGTGGGTTGTCTGTGACGGTCGTCACTGTAAAACCCATTTTTTTTGTGTGGTTATAAGGGGGGTATGTTTCGTTCGGCCTTTGGCTGCAACGGGGAAGGTGGGTAAAAAAATATGAAAACCGGCAATCAGGAAATAGACGGCCAGCACGATGAAATAACCATCGAGGTGGAAGACCTTTTCAAGCTGTTGGGACGCCTTGGCGGTAAAAAACCGGCCGTTACGAAAAAAATCAGCACCTTTCTGCGCGCTATGAAGATTCACCACCTGGAGGAAGAGGTCATTCTTCGGACCATGTCCGGGTCACTTTCCCATGATCTGGTGGTCGACCATAAAAAAGCGCACCGGGAACTTGAGAAGCGCCTCAAGGAAATCATGGGGGAATTTGGCAAGGATTCCGAAGAAAACGATTTTCTGAATCTGAAAAGGGAAGTCAGGCGGCTTCTCAACAGCCATATTGTTAAATGGGATATGCCCGCCTATGGGCCGAAGTCAGGAAAAATTTAGGTCTGTTTGACTTCATGACGGCTCCATAAGCCGCTGAAATTTTAATCCAAATCTTCGTCCAACTTTTTTTGGGGGGTCTTGCGGGGCGCCCCCGTTTGCGCCATATGAAGCAGCAACATCCACATTTGAAGGGTCGTAAACCGATATGGGGCAGGAAAAATTCACGTTTCAGGCGGAAGTCAGCAAGCTGCTGGATATCGTCGCCCACTCGCTCTACAGCCATAAGGAAATTTTCCTTCGCGAGCTCATCTCCAATGCTTCGGACGCCTGTGAGAAGCGCAGCTTTCTGGCGCTGACCGAGCCCGAACTGACGCCCGAAGGCGGGCCGAAAATCGTGCTGGCGGCGGACGCCAAGAAGGGCACGCTCACCATCACCGATAACGGTATCGGCATGAACCACGACGATCTGGTGGAGATGCTGGGTACCATCGCCCGCTCCGGCACCCAGGCCTTTCTCGACAAGCTCACGGCGCAAGCCAAGAGCAAGGACAAGAAGGAAGGTAAGGCGGACCTTTCCCCCATCGGCCAGTTCGGGGTGGGCTTCTATTCCGCCTTCATGGTGGCGAAAGAGGTGGAGGTTCTGACCCGCAAGGCCGGCGAGGACAAGGCTTGGCTGTGGGTTTCCGACGGCAAGGGTGAGTTTTCGATTCAAGACGCCGAACGCGGCGAGGCCGGCACCACGGTAACGCTCCATATTACCAAGGAAGACAAGGAATTCCTGGAGCGCCCGCGCATCGAGCATATCGTCCGTACCCATTCCGACCATATCGCCATCCCCATTCTCATGGCGGGCGACGGCGAGGGGGAAGGTGAACCCGGCGAGGAAAAGCTCAACACCGCCTCGGCCCTGTGGACGCGGCCCAAGAAGGATATCAGCCCCGACCAGTACACCGAGTTCTATCATCATGTGGGGCATGGCTTCGACGAGCCCTGGATGACCCTGCATAACACGGTGGAGGGCCTGGCCTCCTACACCAGCCTGCTCTTTATCCCCTCAATGCCGCCCATGGATATGTTCCATCCCGAGCGCAAGGGCCATGTAAAGCTCTATGCGCGGCGCGTCTTCATCACCGATGACTGCGAGGGTCTGTTGCCGAGCTGGCTGCGTTTCCTGCGCGGGGTGGTGGATTCTCAGGACCTGTCGCTCAATATCAGCCGCGAAATGCTCCAGAACGATCCCAAGCTGGTAAAAATCCGCAAGGGTCTGGTGAAGAAGGTTCTGGGTGAGCTGAAGAAGAAGGCGGAAAAGGCCCCCGACGATTACACCCTGTTCTGGAGCAATTTCGGCACGGTGCTGAAGGAAGGCCTCTACGAGGATTTCGAGAACCGCGACAAGCTGTTGGAACTGGCCCGCTTCCGCAGCACCGGGAGCGAGACATTCACTTCCCTGGCCGACTATGTGGAACGTATGGGCGAGGGCCAGGACTCCATCTATTACATCTTCGGCGAGGACAAAGACCAGGTCGCCCAAAGCCCACAGCTTGAAGGCTTCCGGGCGCGCGGGGTTGAGGTGCTGTTGTGCACCAACCCCATTGATGAATTCTGGGTCTCGGCGGTGGGAAAGTTTCAGGAAAAACCCTTCGCTTCCGTCACCAAGGGCGATGCCGGTCTCGACAAGATCGCCGAGAAAGAGGACGCCAAAAAGGACAAGAGCAAGAAGAAGAAAGACAAGGCCCCCGATCTGGAGCCCCTGATCGCGGCCATGAAGACGGCGCTGGATGGCGAGATCAAGGACGTGGTGGCCTCCTCCCGTCTCACCGACAGCCCGGTCTGTCTGGTGGCCGGCGAGGGCGATATGGACCTGCAGCTGGAACGTATGCTCAAACAGCACGGCCAGCTTAAGGGAAACGCGGGCAGCCTGCGCATCCTGGAAATCAACCCCGACCACTCCCTGATTCGGCTGCTGGCCAAAAGGGCCGGAAAAGGCGAAGGCGACATGACCGCCGCCGCCCATCTTCTGCTCGACCAGGCACGCATCGCCGAGGGCGAACACGTGCGCGATGCGGCGGCCTTCGGCGCACGGCTGTGCGCGGTTCTGGAAAAAGGACTGGATTAGGGGTTTACTATCCGGGAGCCGAGGCGTGGCGAAACGGGGGGCCCATGCTTGTTGAGATCAAATGGTTTGCGGTGGCGGCGATCCTGCTGGTGACGCTCGCCGGCGGCTACTGGCCGCTAGCCAAGCGCGATATTGCGCGCCGGCCCGGCGGCTTTTCCACGGGCCAGGCCTTTGCCGCGGGCGTGTTCCTGGCCCTGGCCTTGTTCATGATGTCTCCCGCGGCGCTGCATCTGTTCGCCGTGGCCTTTCCCGCCATTCACTATCCACTGGCCGCCTTGGGGGCGCTGGCGGCTTTTCTCGGCCTGCTTCTGCTTGAGCACCGCCATGCCGAAGAGGAAGATGCCGCGCGGGAGGCCGTAGAGAAGACGGGCGGGGCGGCGGGAACGGCAGGGGAGGTGGAGCTATCCTCGCCGGAATTCCCCATCATCATGACGGTGATGATCGCCATCCCTTCTTTTCTTCTCGGCGCGGCCCTGGGCGTGGGCGACGATACCGGTTCGGTGGTCATGATTCTGGTGGCCATTCTCGCCCATAAGGGAACGGCGGCCTTTGCCCTGGCGCTCAATCTGGTGCGCTCCACTCTCTCGCCGGGCATGGTCTATGGAGTGTTTTCCCTGTTCGTCATCGCCACGCCGCTGGGAATCGGCGTCGGCGAGGAGATTGAGGAACATCTCTTGGGCCCCGGCGTGGTCATCACCAAGGCGGTGATTCTGTCCCTGGCCTCGGGCACCTTTCTTTATCTCGCCACCGTACACGGCTTGCGCCACAGCGCCATGATCCGGTCCTGCGCTACCCATAAGGGGTTTGCCGCCTTCATCTTCGGTCTGGCGCTGACCGCCCTGGCGAGGGCCTTTCTGGGATAGGCTTCAGTTGCCGCGGCGGCGTGGGGCGTAGGCACCGTCCTCGAAGGCGGAAAACACCTGATCCACGGCGGGATGAACGATGGGCGCGTCGGTGCCGTCGGCCTCCAGGTTGCGCTCGGAAACGTAGGTGGTATGGGTGGCCTGGTGTACCAGCACGTGATACCAGGGTCTGTCTTTCGGCGGGCGCGAGCGGGCCACGGCGTCATACCATTCGTCGCTGCCCTGAAAGACCGGGTCCACGTCGAAGATCACGCCGCGATAGTCGAACAGCCGGTGATGCACCAACTGGCCGATGCCGAATTTCCCGTCGTTGACCCTATCTCTCACAGCAGCCCCATATCCTTGAACGAGGCATGGCCGTCGCCGCCGATCACCAGGTGATCGTGCAGGGCGATGCCTAAGTTTTCGGC
>CAYZWF010000044.1:11117-16105 GCA_964482135.1 uncultured Rhodospirillaceae bacterium | reverse complement strand
CCGATAGTTCCGCATCGCGCCGCGCACCGCGCCTACCCGAATGAACCGATCCGCTGCCATCAAATTAATCCCAACTACTCGAAAAGCGCTCTAGTAGTAGTCTCTGAATTGGCTAAAATCAAAGAAAACGTTGACAGAAGAACCCCCGGCTTCCTACCTATTCAAGCCTGATACGGGGCTTTCCTCCTCTCCTATTTTCCAAGGGCCATGACATCACCACCGGGCAGCTCCCCGGGCTTTGAAAGCCCGGCCATAGACATCGGCAATCTTCCCGGCCACAGCGTTGAGCTTGGCCGCGACACCCCGCTTGTACTCGATTGCGGGGTGACGCTGAGCCCGTTCACCGTGGCCTATCAGACCTATGGCGAACTCAACGCCGGGAAATCCAACGCCGTGCTCATCTGTCATGCCCTGACCGGCGACCAGTTCGTGGCCGAGCCCCATCCCGTCACCGGAAAGGAAGGGTGGTGGGAAAAAATGGTGGGGCCGGGCAAGCCGCTGGATACGGAGCGCTATTTCATTATCTGCGCCAATGTGCTGAGCGGTTGTATGGGCACCACGGGGCCGCGCAGCGAAAACCCGGAGACGGGAAAGCCCTATGGGCTGGACTTCCCGGTGATCACCGTCCGCGACATGGTGAACGCGCAGAAGCTTCTTATCGATCATCTCGGCATTGGGCAGTTGTTCTGTGTCATCGGCGGTTCCATGGGCGGCATGCAGGTGCTGCAATGGGCGGTGAGCTATCCCGAACTTGTGTTCGCGGCGGTGCCCATCGCCGCCTCGGCGCGTCATTCTGCCCAGAACATCGCCTTTCACGAAATCGGGCGTCAGGCCATCATGGCCGATCCCGACTGGAACGGCGGCGACTATTACAGCCGCGACACCCGTCCCCATAGCGGGCTGGCGGTGGCGCGCATGGTGGCCCATATCACCTATCTTTCGGAACCGGCCCTGCAGCGCAAATTCGGGCGCAGGCTCCAGGACCGTATCGATGTGACTTACGGGTTCGATGCCGATTTCCGGGTGGAAAGCTATCTCCGCCACCAGGGCATTACCTTCGTGGAGCGCTTCGACGCCAATTCCTATCTCTACATTACCCGCGCCATGGATTATTTCGATCTCGCCGAGGAGCATGACGGTGTGCTGGCCCGGGCCTTTCCCGAGACGCCGGTGCGGTTCTGTGTGATTTCCTTTACCAGCGACTGGCTGTTTCCCACATCGGAAAGCCGGGCCATGGTCCACGCCCTCAACGCCGTGGCCGCCAATGTGAGCTTCGTGGAGATCGATGCAGATGGCGGGCATGATTCCTTCCTTCTTGATGTGCCGGAGCTCCACGCCACCTTGAGCGGGTTCCTTGACGGCGCCGCCGAACATCGTGGAATCACATGACCCTGGACACAGTCAAAAACAGGAACAAGACGTTGCGCGCCGATCTTCAGGTGATCGCCGATCTGGTGGAGCCGGGCAGCCGCGTGCTCGATGTGGGCTGTGGCGACGGGGCGCTGTTGACCTATCTTAACGCGCATAAACGGGTGGACGGTCGGGGCGTGGAACTCAGCCAGGCCGGCGTGAATTCATGTGTCGCCCACGGGCTTTCGGTGATTCAGGGCGACGCCGATGCCGACCTCAAGGATTATCCGTCCGACGCCTTCGATTATGTGATCCTGAGCCAGACCCTGCAGGCCACCCATAACCCCAAACGGGTGGTCGGCGAAATGGTGCGCATCGGGCGGCGCGCCATCGTCTCTTTTCCCAATTTCGGATTCTGGCGGGTGCGCCTTAACCTGTTGTTGGGGGGGCGGATGCCGGTGACCGAGGCGCTGGGCTATGCCTGGTACGAGACCCCCAACATCCATCTCTGCACCTTGAAGGATTTCGTCGCCATGTGCCGCGAGGTGGGCGTCACCATCGAGAAGGGAATCGCCCTGGCCCATACCGGCCATGCCGGCGATATCCACCCCACCGGCCTTTTCACCAATTGGCTGGCGGAACAGGGCGTCTATCTGTTGAAGCGGGATGGCGACTAGCGTGTGATGTCTTCGGGCATGGGCGCCAGCACCCGGCGGCTGCCCGCCGGCGCCGGGGTGGCGGCATAAATCTGTTTCGACGCCTCGGCCAGGATCACGCCGGAAAAGCCCCGGAACCAGCGTTCGCCCAGTTTTTCCCAGGCCGGCGCCGAGGCCAGCGCCATCTTCGATGACAGCGGCGGCACGAACAGCGCCGATGCCTGGCGCAGGGGCGTGAACATGTTGTCGCGCAGCAACCGCGATAGCTGGCCCCCGGTGAAGGGATGCCCGTAGCCCAGCGGCGTGGCACTGCTGCGCGCCCAGATGCCCCGGCGGTTGGGGGCCGCCACCAGCAAGCGCCCGTCGCCGGCAAGAATGCGCCACACTTCGCGCATCATGGCCCGCAGATTCTCGCTGGATTCCAGGGCATGAACCAGAAGGATGCGGTCCACGGAATTGTCGGCGAAGGGCAGCGCCGTCTCGTCGGCCAGCGTCACCAGCCGCGCGCCGTCGGTGGGCCAGTGCAACACGCCCTGGGCGCGGGGCATGACGGCGGAAACCCGCGTGGCTTCCTCCATCAGGGGGCGCAAATACGGTGTGGCGTAGCCCAGCCCCAGCACCGCATAGCCCGAAACGTCGGGCCACATGAGGCGGATGCGGCGGCGGATCATACGCTGGGTGACGCGCCCCAACGGGGAGAGGTAAAAATCCCGCAAATCGATAATGTCGGTCCACATGGGGCCATGATACCCTACATCTTTATAAAGAATGTGTTTGCCGTCGGCAGTTGAGGATTTTCATGCTCCATATCCAGCAGATACCCGTCCTCTCCGACAACTATGTGTATCTCGTCCGCGACGAGGAGAGCGGGGCTTGCGCGGCGGTGGACCCGGCCGAGGCGGAGCCGGTGCTCGCGGCGCTGCGCGAGAAGGGCCTGACACTGAGCCATATTCTCAACACCCATCATCACGGCGACCATGTGGGCGGAAATGAGCGGCTGAAGGCGGAGACGGGATGCGCCATCGTCGGCCCCCGGGCCGATGCCTCGCGTATTCCGGGAATCGACGTGGAGGTGGGCGAGGGCGACGAATTCCGGCTCGGCAATGCGATTGCCAGGGTCTTCGACGTGCCCGGCCATACCCGCGGCCACATCGCCTATTGGTTCGAGGACGATAAGGCACTGTTTTGCGGCGACACGTTGTTTGCGCTCGGCTGTGGGCGGCTGTTCGAGGGAACGCCTCGCCAGATGTGGGAGTCGCTCACCTCTCTGCGCAACCTTCCCGGCGATACCAGGGTCTATTGCGCCCATGAATATACCCAGACCAATGCCCGGTTCGCGCTCTCCGTGGAGCCCGAAAACGAAGCCCTGAAAGCGGTGGCGGAACGGGTGGAGGTGCGCCGCGCCAAGAATCTTCCCACGGTGCCCTCGCTGATGGCCGATGAAGTGGCGGCCAACCCCTTCCTGCGCGCCGACAGCCCCGAACTGCAGCGCGCCATGGGGATGGAGAACGCCGATGCGGTGGATGTGTTCGCGGAAATCCGCCACCGCAAGGACGCGTTCTAGAGCCGGTAATACCAGCCTTAAGCCGCTTCAGTCCTCGCTTTCAGGATTTCTTCCCGCCACCCACATTACGCTGCTTCATTAACCCGCCCCGCCCATTAAGGGGATTCACAAATCCCGGATGATGTTCTACAGTTTCCGCGCAAACTGCGAATGTTGGCCGTTTGGAGCAATGCAGGGGAAAAGATGGGCGGATATCAGGCAAAGCATTCCTATACCGTAACGTGTTCGTCGCAATTTCGTGACGCGGTGAGCGCGCTGGCCGAGAAACGCAAGGTCAATGTGGCCGATCTGGCGCGCTCTATTTTGCTCGCCATGCCCAGCGATGTGATTACCTCTTTCCCCGATCCCGGCGAACCGGACAAGGAAGACCGCGACGAGGTGGTTTTGAAATCGGGACCATCCCAGGGCCGTCCCTGGCGGCGCAAGCCGAGGCTTCAGGTGCGGCTTCCTTTCGGCGCCAGTATCCCCATGATCCGCCGCGCCCTGGGACTGGCGCTGGCCACCGATAAGGAAGATATGAAGGTTTCGCTGTCCGGGGGGGCGGGTGACGGAAAGGCGGAGAGCGAGGGAAATGGCCGTTTACGGGGCGGCAACGGGACGGCCGGGAGCGATGAACCGGAAGAGGTTCTACAGTTACGGGATGAAAACGAACGCCTGCGCGCCCTGCTCTCGGTAATGTCCTTCGACCCCCTCCATGAGGGGGTAAAGACCCGGGATGACGCCCTTCATGTACTAGGTTTCCATCCCGAATCGAAGCCCGATATTTCTTCGGTAAAGGCCCGCTTTCGCATGCTGGCGACGGTGCATCACCCCGACAGCGATTTCGGCAACCACCAGCGCATGAGCCAGCTCAACCAAGCCATCAGCCTGTTGCAGCGGGGCCGGGGGTGAGCGCGGACGGGGATGGCGGGGGGAACGGGGACGGCGAAGTGGCGGAGATTATCAGCCGTCTCGCTCTGGCGCCCCATCCCGAAGGCGGTCATTACCGGGAAACCTGGCGCGATGATCCCGGCGACGGATCGCGCGGCGCGCTGACCCTTATCTATTATCTTCTGTGCCGGGGGGAGACATCGGCCTGGCACCGCGTGGACGCCACCGAGGTATGGAATTATTACGCGGGCGCACCGTTATTACTGCGCGTCAGCCATGATGGCGTGAAAACCGAGGAAATTCGCCTTGGCGCGGATCTGGCCGGGGGCGAGGCGCCTCAGGCGGTGGTGCCGTCCGGGGCGTGGCAAAGCGCGGAAAGCACAGGGCTCTGGACGCTGACGGGATGCGCGGTGGCGCCCGCCTTTTCCTTCGAGGGCTTCGAGATGGCGCAGAAAGGATGGCAGCCGGGCGGCACCTCAAGCTGAGGGGCCGAGGTTTAAGCCCGGCTTAATCCCAGTAAGTGTTTAATCCCAGTAAGTGTTTAATCC
>CAYZWF010000044.1:0-11017 GCA_964482135.1 uncultured Rhodospirillaceae bacterium | reverse complement strand
GGTTTAAGCCCGGCTTAATCCCAGTAAGTGTTTAATCCCAGTAAGTGTTTAATCCCAGTAAGTGTTTAATCCAGGTATTGGGCGCCGTTGACCGACAGGGTGGCGCCGTTGATGAAACCGGCGGTGTCGGCGGCAAGGAAGCTCACACAGCGTGCCACTTCATCAGCCTCGCCGAGCCGTCCGGCGGGAATCTGGGCGATGATTGAGGCCATGATTTCCTCGCTCAGAGTCTTCATCATATCGGTATTGATATAGCCCGGTGACACCACGTTGGCGGTGATTCCCTTGCGTGCGCCTTCCAGCGCCAGTGACTTGGTGAAGCCGATCACGCCGGCCTTGGTGGCAGCGTAATTGGCCTGGCCGAACTGGCCCTTCTGGCCGTTGATGGAGGAAATGTTGATGATGCGGCCAAAGCCCTGTTCGCGCATGGAATCGATGACGCCCCGGCTCATGTTAAAGGCCGAGGTGAGGTTGGTGGACATCACTTCCTGCCATTGTTCCGGGGTCATCTTGTGCAGGGGCGCGTCGCGGGTGATGCCGGCGTTGTTGACGAGAATCCCGATGGCACCATGATCGGCCGTGACCTTGGCGATGCCTTCCTGGCAGGCGTCGAAATCGCCCACATCCCATTTATAGACGGCGATGCCGGTTTGGGACTTGAAGGCCTCGGCGGCTTCGTCGTTGCCGCTGTAGGTGGCGGCCACAGTATGGCCGTCGGCCTTGAGGGCCTGTGAAATTGCGGCGCCGATGCCCCGCGTTCCGCCGGTAACAAGTGCTGTACGTGCCATAATTAGTTTTTCTCCACACACATTGCGATGCCCATGCCGCCGCCGATGCACAAGGTGGTGAGGCCTTTCTTGGTGTCACGTTTGTCCATTTCGTGGAGCAGGGTGATAAGAACCCGGGCGCCCGAGGCGCCGATGGGGTGGCCGAGCGCGATGGCGCCGCCATTGACGTTGACCTTGTCCGTGTCCCAGCCCATTTCCTTGTTCACCACAAGGGCCTGGGCGGCGAAAGCTTCGTTGGCCTCGATCAGGTCGAGATCGTCTACGGTCCAGCCCGCCTTTTCCAGGGCCAAGCGGCTGGCCGGGATCGGGCCGGTGCCCATGATCGAGGGATCAACTCCGGCATCGGCCCATGAGGCGATGCGGGCGAGCGGGGTAATGGAACGTTTGGCGGCTTCGTCGGCGGACATGAGGACAACCGCCGCGCCACCGTCGTTGAGGCCCGAGGCGTTGCCGGCGGTCACCGAGCCTTCCTTGTCGAAGGCGGGGCGCAACTTCGCCAGGCCTTCCACGGTGGAACCGTGATGGGGGTGCTCGTCGGTGTCGATGAGGATGTCGCCCTTGCGGTTGGAAATGGTCACCGGCACGATCTCGTCGGCAAACTTGCCGGCCTTCTGGGCCTCTTCCGCCTTGTTCTGGGAGGCCACCGCGAATTCGTCCTGTTGTTCGCGGGTGATCTGCCACTGTTGGGCCACGTTTTCCGCCGTGGTGCCCATGTGATAACCGTTGGTGGCGCACCACAGGCCATCCTTGATCATAGTGTCGATGTATTGGAAGTCGCCCATTTTCTTGCCGTTGCGCATATTCGCGGCATGGGGCGACTGGCTCATGCTTTCCTGGCCGCCGGCCACCACGATGGCGCTGTCGCCGGTCTTGATGGCCTGGGTGCCGAGCGCCACCGCGCGCAGGCCGGAACCGCAGACCTGATTGACGGTAAGCGCCGTTGAGTCGGCGGGAATGCCGGCGCCAAGGGCGGCTTGGCGGGCGGGGTTCTGGCCGCAGGCCGCGGTCAGCACATGGCCCATGATGACTTCATCCACATCGGCACCCTCGATACCACCCCGCTTGAGGGCTTCAGCGATGGCCACTTGGCCGAGATAGGAGGCGGGAACGCTGCTCAGCCCCCCGAGAAAAGCGCCGACAGGGGTGCGTGCGGCGCTGGCGATTACAACGTCACTCATCAATATATTCCTTATAAACAAAAACCTAGTTGCAGAGTGGGATACCCTTCCCCGCGCGCGGGAATATACGTACGCACAGGGAAATGGCAAGCCCGGAGAGAGCGGTACGGCAAAAAGTCGTCATTTGCCCCTACAAAAATTGTCCTTATGGAGTCAGGTGGTGGTTCGCAGCCACTGGGTCAATGGTTTCCATGCCAGTTGCGGCGCGCGGGCGCTGACGATCATGCCGATATGACCCAAAGGCGGATTCAGACGTTCGGCCCGGGGCAGGGCATCGGCCAGCGGCGAGGCCGAAAGCGGCGGAACGATGCGGTCATGTTCGGGCACCACTACCAGGGCGGGAAGATCCACTTCTTCGGGAATCACAGGCCTGTCGCCCACCCGCCATTTTCCCCGTGCCGGTTCGTTGCGTCCGTACCAGCCGCTCATGCATTCCCGCGCCACCGGGCCGGAAAGCGGAATGCCGTCATTGAGCCAGTCTTCCAGCGAGACGAAGGTTTCCACCCGCGCCGCCGAGGCGTTGTTGTTTTCTTCACCGTTTTCCGGTTCGCCGTCTGATTCGGCAGCCATGGCATCAAGCGCGATGAATTTGCGCGCCGCACCCATGGGATCGAAGCTGGCGAACATGGCCTGAAGCACATCTACCGGCAGCTCGCCGAAGCCGTCGATGAGGGGGCCGAGCGGGCCGCTGTCCACTGCCGCCGCGGTGAGCCGCGCCTGGGCGGCGCTTTCCACATGGAAGTCCCAAGGCGTGGCCATGAGCACCAGGCCGCGAAGGTCATCGGGACGCAGCGCCGCCAGCCCCAGGGCCAGCAGGCCGCCCATGCAATAGCCCAGCAGCAGGGGCGGTTCTCCGGAATCTTTTGCGGCTTCGAGGACGGCGTCCAGCGCCCGCGACAGCCGTCCCGAGATATAGTCGTCGAGAGTGAAGTTTCGTTCCATCTCGCCGGGCCGTCCCCAGTCAAGCAGCAGCGGGCGCAGGCCGTTGGCTGCGAGATGACGCATGAGGCTGCATTTTTCCGAGAGGTCGAGAATATAGGCGCGGTTGATGAGCGAGGGGACCACCAGAAGAGGCCGGCCGTTATCTTTTTTGGCGCCTTTTTTACTGGTGGCGCCGTAATCGAGGAGCCGCGACGAGCCCTCGCTCCAGATCGCCGGCGGTTCGGCCATATGGCGGCGATAGGGGTGGTGGCGGTAGGTCTGGATGCCGGTGAGAAAGCGCAGCATGCGGCGCTGGATTTCCCCCGTCAGGGTGACCCGGAAGGCCTCACTTTCGACGTTTTCGAGGCTTTGCCTTAGCTTTTCCGCCCGCTCCGCGAGGGCTGGATTCCAGCTCGGCGAGCCGCTTTTCAACATCTCCAAGCCGGCGAAGGAGCTCGCCCAGGTGGCCGTCGCCGTCGCCAGGTGCAGGGGCAGCGGCCTCGGTCCCAGGCGCAGGGGCGGGGTCGGTTTGGGCGCGTCCGTCATGGGCGGGGGGCTCTCCTGGTATGTTCTGTCCATAGGCCGTGGCGGCGGCGGCTCCGGCCGGTCCCGCCATGGCCATGAGCCGGTTCAGGGCTTCCGCGGCCTCGGGGTCGGACGCCATGGCCGCCAACTGATCCTGCCACAGGTCGAGGAAACGGCGTGCCAAGTTCTCCAGATCCGGGGTATCCGACATGGGCCGGAGTATAAGAGGAAAAATAATGCAATGCAGCATTTTCCCGAAAACTCTGATAAAGTGGCCTCAATGAATAACCTCATTGTCGGGCCGGGATCACGCAAAACCGGCTGGGAGAACGCAAGCCATGGCCAAAAGTAAAGCCCCGGAAAACAAAGCCGGCGCGGCGGATGAAGTGGAAGAATCCGCGGAATCCGCAGCATCTTCGGCCTCCGTGGTCATCAAGAAATACGCCAACCGCCGTCTCTACAACACCGCCACCAGCAGTTACGTGACGCTGGATTATCTGTGCGGGATGGTGAAGGAGGGTATTGAGTTCACGGTGTGCGACGCCAAAACCGGCGAGGACATTACCCGTTCGGTGCTGACCCAGATCATCGTCGAGGAGGAAGCCAAGGGACAGAACCTCCTCCCCATCAGCTTTCTGCGCCAGCTCATCAGTTTTTACGGTGATAACCTGCAATATGTGGTGCCCGGCTATCTCGATTACATGATGCAGAATTTCTGCACCAACCAGGATCAGCTGCGCAACAACCTCGAAGAGGCTTTGGGCGGGTTCTCGCCCTTCTCCCAGTTCGAGGAAATGAGCAAGCAGAACCTCGCCATGTTCCAGGATGCCATGACCATGTTTTCTCCCTTTGGCAAGGAAAACAGCGGCAATCAAGGGGGCAAGGCGTCCGCGTCCGGTGAAGCTGCGGGGAATGCCCCTGGGAGTACGGCAACCGGTGACGATGCCGAAAAGGTCCAGGACCTGGAAAGCCGCCTTTCCGAGATTCAGAAACGGCTCGACGAGTTGATGCCTAAATAGGCGAACCCATCATCTGCGCCGTGGTGGATGTGTTTGGCGCGCCGCTTATGCGCCGGCGCTCTGGGTTTTTCCCTGGGCTTTTCCGCCCGCGTTTTCGCACACCGCTTCGTCTTGGCCTTGGGCAAGGGCGTCTACTTCCGGCCGGGCGAAAAAATAACCCTGAAAATAATCCACACCGAATTCTTTCAGCATCTCGGCCTCGGCCTTGGTTTCCACGCATTCGGCCACGGTCTTCATGCCGAACCCCTCGGCCAGGCCGAGCATGGTGCGCACGAAGAGCTGGTTGTCGGGGTTTTCCGGCAGGCCCTGGATAAAGGAGCCGTCGATCTTGAGCACGTCCACCGGCAGGGATTTGAGGTGGTGGAACGAGGTATAACCGGCACCGAAATCATCCAGTGACACATGACAGCCGAGATCGCGCAGCGCCGTGATGAAGCGCGCCGATTCTTCGATGTCCTGCATGGCGGCGGTTTCGGTGATTTCGATAATCAGGCGTTCGGCGAGTTCGGGCCGGCCCTTGAGCTGGGCCACCAGTGAACGCAGCCAGGGCTGGTCGGCCGCCGTTATGCCGGAAATGTTCATGGCCAGCCGGTGGGCGGGATGCCGGACAAGGTCGGAGATGGTCATCTCGAGAACATGGCGGTCGATGAGCCGGGCCAGCCCCATTTGCTCGATGATGGGAATAAAGCCGCCGGCGGAAACCAGACTGCCGTCGGATTCGCGCAGGCGTAACAGGCATTCGTGATAGGCCGTTTTTTCGGTGGCTGCCGCCACCACCGGCTGATAGGCGAAGACCAGGCGGCTTTCCTTCAGCGCCGCGCGCACGTCCTCGGTAATACGCAGATTGGTAAGCCGCTTGTCCCGCTGGTCATCGCTCAGGTCGTAAATCACAAGGCTGTCATGTTTGCGGCGCTTGGCTTCGTGGAGTGCGGTTTCGGCCTTGGTCATGATGTCATGGACGGTATCGGCGAGGCCGGGAAAGGCCACCATTCCCACCGCGACGGCGGCATTGACCGGACCATTGGGGGTGTCCAGGGCCTTCGTGTTGACGGCCTCGATGATCTTTCCGGCGATGGCCGTGGCGGCTTCTTCGGAACAGGTGGTCAGCACCACCCCGAAGCGGTCGCCGCCGATGCGGCCGATGACGTCGCTGTCGCGCAGGCTGCGTTCCAGACGCTGTCCCACGGTGACGATAAGGGTGTCGGCGGCGGTATAGCCGTAGGTGTCGTTAATGTCGCCGAGCTTCTCAATGCCCACTACCAGATAGGCGCCGGAGCCCCCCTTATAGCGCTTGGCGTAGCCAAGGGCATGGTCGAGCGATTCACGCAGCTGGGTGCGGTTGAAATGGCCGGTGAGCTCGTCGAAATTGGCCAGGTATTCCAGCCTCGCCTCGTTCTGCTTGCGCACGGTGATGGCGCGCAACACGCCTTGCATGCGCAGGGGCTGGCCGGAATCGCTGCGGGTCGCCTGTCCACGGTCATGGACCCAGCAGAAATCACCCTTGCGGGTGCGCACCCGGTATTCGCAATCGTACTCCCCCTCGTCCGCGAAATGGTCCGACAGGGCTTTTTGCCTTTGCGGAAGGTCCTGGGGGTTGATGAACAGGCCGAAGCCGTCGCCGGTGTCCATGTCCGCAGTCTGGCCGGGGCCGAACATGTCATCCACGGCGCCGTGCCAGACGATGGTGTCGGCCACCAGATCCCAGTCATAGGACAGGTCTCCGGCGGCGGCCAGTGCGGCATGTGGGCTTTCTTTCCGGGAGGGGTCGGGCATGGTTCCTTGTTCCTTATGGCCGGAAAGAATCCGGCCTCGTCAGGTGCATATGGCGGCGTCTCTCCGCGGCAGGAATGACGACCTTTCCATACACCGTTCCCCACCGCCATATTAGGCGCAACCCGTTAATAATCGCTGAATGCGGCATAGGGCTCATGCCGCCTGTTTAAGGAGTGAGGTCAGGAGTTCCATCATACGGTCGATTTCTTGGCGTTCCACGATCAGCGGCGGAGACAAAGCAATGATATCACCGGTGGTGCGGATAAGAAGGCCTTCCTCGAAGGCGCGCAGATAAATCTCGAAAGCCCGTGCGGCGGGCCTGTCGGCCATGGGTTCGAGTTCGATTCCCGCCACCAGGCCCATATTGCGGATGTCGATCACATGGGGCAGGCCCTTCAACGAATGCACCGCCTGTTCCCAGTAGGGGGCGATCTCGGCGGCGCGCGCGAACAGGCCTTCGTCACGGTAGATGTCCTGGGCTGCCAGCGCCGCCGCGCAGGATAAGGGATGGCCGGAATAGGTATAGCCATGGGCGAGCTCGATGGCGGTGTCGGAGCCGGCGCTGTCCATGAAGGCCTGGTAGACGCCGCCGCGCACGGCTACCGCCCCCATGGGGGCGGCGCCGTTGGTCAAGCCCTTGGCCAGGGTCACCATATCGGGGACGATGCCGAAATGGTCACAGGCAAAGGCGGCGCCCAGCCGTCCGAAGCCGGTGATGACCTCGTCGAAGATGAGCAGGATTCCATGGATATCGCAGATTTCGCGCAGGCGCTGTAAATAGCCCTGGGGCGGAACCAGAACGCCGGTGGACCCGGCCACCGGCTCGACGATGACCGCGGCAATGGTTTGGTCCCCGTGTTTTGTCACCATGTCTTCCAGGGCGTCCGCCAAGTGGCCGCCCCAGTCGGGCTCGCCTTTGGAGAAGGCGTTATGGTCCGGGTCATGGGTATGGGGAAGCAGGTCCATTTCCGGCAAAAGGGGACCTAAATCCGCCTTGTGGCCGGGGATGCCGCCCACCGAAAGGCCGCCGAAATTGACGCCGTGATAGCCGCGCTCGCGCCCCACCAGGATACGCCGTGATGCCTCGCCCCGGCGCTGGTGATAGGCGAGCGCGATCTTGAGCGCCGTTTCCACGGATTCGGAACCGGAATTGGTGAAGAACAGATGGTCGAGATCACCGGGCAGCATGGCGGCCAGCCGTTCCGCCAGCTCGAAGGCCCGGGGATGGCCCGCCTGGAAAGCCGGGGAATAGTCGAGCGTTTTTGCCTGGGCGGCGATGGCCTCGGCGATGGCGGCGCGTCCGTGACCGGCATTGACACACCACAGGCCGGAGACGGCGTCGAGAATGCGTTCGCCGTCATCGCGGGTGTAGTACATGCCTTCGGCCGCCACCAGAACCCGGGGATGGTCCTTGAAATAGCGATTTGCCGTAAACGGCATCCAATAGGCCTCGAGGCCGTTTTTTGAAAGAGGTGGCATGGGGGGAGATGTCATCCGTTAAGAAACCGTGGGGTTTGAGGCCGGGACCCTTTGGTGGGGCGGGCGTGAGAATGAGCGCGAGACTATCATATTGCCGGGCACATTACCGGGCACATTACCGGGGCAAGAAACCGTCAAGATTCTGGCAGGATTCTGGCAGGATTCTGGCGAGAAACAGCCAAGAAACGGCCAGGAAACCGGACTCCGCCCCCATGGGATTTCTATCCATAACCCATTGAAAAAAAACAATATAGGGGGGTTATATTTGACAGAAAGCGAACTATGAGATAATTTATCTAAAATTTTAACTAATTACTAACTTTTTCTCCCTAGGGTGGCACGGTGAGCACAGCCCCTTCCATACGCCTCACACTTCCCCATCTGGCGGATTCCGGATTTCCCGGGATCCGCCTCCCTTCTGTGGGCAATGCCCAACTCCCGCGCCGGCCCTTCCCTATGGAAGACGAGGGTGCAACGGAACCGGTCGAGACGCCGGTTCGTCATGGCGCAAGAAAGACTCCCTTTTCCCTGGTGGGTGGCCAGGATTTCGTGGAGCGGGGAGCCGACCGACGAAACCGCCCGGAAGGACAGAGTAGCAGTGGTGAGGCGGCGCTTTCCGGCGCCAATGTCCTGTTCCTGGCCCAGAGCCTGGCCCAGGAACTGACGGCGGATACGGCGCGGCTGGCCCATAAATCCCATGGTTACGGAGAAGCTGTGGAGGCCTATCGTCAGGTGGAGAAAAGCACGCTGCGCGGCCATCCGGAAGTTTTCATGCTGGGGCTGGAAATGCAGATGGACAGGCTGGTTTAAGGTCTGGATGTTTAAGGCCGGAGAGCCTTAAAATCAGCGGCCTTTAGGCGCAGGAGTAGACGTCTTCGGTGGGCACCAGGGCCCGCACCTGGCGGCCCAGCAGGTTGAGCAGGATGATCACCCGGTCCTTGTCGGCCATGGCCTCGAACAGCCCCACCTGATCGCACAGGGATTCTCTTTCGACGCGAACCTTGTCGCCCTTGCGCAGATTGAGCTTCGGCGCCGCGCAGACGAAGCCCTCCTCGTTTTCACGCGAGATGATTTCCTCCACCACGCCTGGCATCATGGGCAGGGGGCGCTCTCCCTGGCAGATGATGTTGCTGACGCCGATGGTGGAACGAATGGCACACCAGCTCGCCGCGGCCACGTCGATGAGAACGAACATATAGCGGGGAAACAAGGGCGCCGTGACCCAGTCGGTACGCCGGGCGTGGCGGCGCTGTTTGCGGTGCTGCGGCAGATAGGCGGTGAAGCCCTGGCGCTCGAGATGCTGTAGAGCCAGGGATTCCGAACGCGGCCGGGTATAGATCAAATGCCAGCGTTTCATGCCGCGCCCTGTTTTTCCAGGTTCTGTGCTTCCTCTTTCTGTCTTTCCGGGGGAGATTTTTTGCGGAAAACCTTGAGCAGAGGCGGGGTCAGCACATGGGCCGGTGAAATATCACGGGTCAGGGCATCATAAGTAGCCTGGGGCTCGCTGAGGTCGGTGACGATTACGGCGTCGAAATTGCCCAGCGCGGTGGGCCTGGAGACCACGGCAAGCCCGGAAAACTGGTCGCTTTGAAACCGCTCGTCGAGAATCCCCACCAGCTCCACCGGGAAGTCGGCGGCGCACAGGGTCATGACCTCGCACAGATCCCCGGTCCCGGCCAGCGCCACATGACGCCATCCGGCGGCGGCGCAGGTTTCGAGCATTTCCGAACACTGGTTGCGGGCCTTGCGGAAGAACCCGAAGGAGGAGGAAAGATATTCCGCCGTCAGACGGGTCTTTTCGGAAAATCCCTTGGGGGTGAGGTAATAGGCGTAACGGTTGGCCGGCACCTGGTTGACCTTGATGAAGCCTTTCTTGATACAGCGCTTGAGATAGGCATTGGTGAGGCCGAGCGCGATACCTAGCTCGTGGGAGGCGGAACGCTGGGTGAGATCGCTGTTTTCATGTACCGCGTTGAGCAGGCCCAGGGTAATCTCGGCCTCGCTGTCCAGGGTCGCTTGTGTAGAGGCGGTATCGCCGCTGTTGTTGCCCACCTTTTGACCTCTCGGCTGCAGCCTTGAATCCACTGCGAAAACCGGGTAATTCGGCTCGCGTTCACGCCATGAACTCTAGTCGCTTGCAAGATCAACGTCAAGCACGTTCAAATCATGAACATTAGGCTTGACAGGGATGTTCATTTCATGAACTCTTTCATTATGTTAGGGCTCCAAGGGGGCCTTTTTGTCCGGGGGAAGCCGATTCACCCGGACTGCGGTAGCGTGCCGGAATCCGAACGAGAATCCGAACAAAAATCCGGCGCCCCTCCGCAATTCCCTGAATTCCCTCCCAGACATTCCTCCCCGCATGTGCTGAAGAAAACACATCGTTCGTTTGTCCGACTGGATTTCCCCCGCGAATGTTGCGTCGTTTTGCCAGGAAAATAGTGAGTTTTCACTTCCCCGGAGGAGGGAGCTTTCCGGGATTCCAAGAGCGGCAACCGCCGCATTCCTGATGTCTTCCGGCGATTATCGCTCAATCTGGCACGCAAAGCCGGTCTTGCGGAAACTCTACAGTGGGTTCTATCGCCGCATGGCTGATGCCTGCGGACCCGGCACAACCCTGGAAATCGGCGGGGGGTCCGGGAACTTCAAGGCATTCGCGCCCCATGTGGTGTCCACGGATATTCTCTTTGCGCCCTGGCTCGATTCCACCTGTGACGCCCAGGTCCTGCCCTTCAAGGACGGGTCTTTCGACAATGTGGTGATGATGGACGTGTTCCATCACCTCGAACGGCCCACGGTTTTTCTGCGTGAAACCCTGCGTGTCCTCAAGCCCGGGGGACGGCTGGTGATGCTGGAACCCACGATCACGCCGGTGAGCTATTATTGTTATCGTTACTTTCATCCCGAACCGGTGGTTATGGAGGCGGACCCCTTTCACGAGCCCGACCCCGACCCGGAGCGCGACCCTTATGACGCCAACCAGGCCATCCCCACGCTCATGTTCCTGCGGCGGAAAAAACAATTCACGGAGACGTTTCCCGGGTTCAATCTCCATGCGGTTCACCGTTGCGGCCTCCTCGCCGCGCCCCTCTCGGGCGGGTTCCGCAAGTGGAGCCTGATCCCGGCATGGTCCATTCCCGCCATCAGCCACCTGGAGAAAGCCTTAAATCCGGTATTGGGTCCGCTCATGGGGTTCCGCATGCTGGTGATTCTCAAACGCAGGCCGGACCAAGCCTGATTGATTTCATGACTCCATGTGAGGATATCCGCTGTTTGGGTCATGCGGTTCGGGATAACGCGCTACGTCGGGAACCTCCGTGGCGGAGATAAAACG
>CAYZWF010000043.1:0-16593 GCA_964482135.1 uncultured Rhodospirillaceae bacterium | reverse complement strand
ATTTATGGAAAACCAGCCCATGGTCTATTCCGCCTTCTTGAGATCGATCAGCATGACGTTGATGAACAGGCTGAGGGCAACAAGGGAACCGAAGAAAATGAGGTCGCGCAGATCAATCACGCCCTTGGTGATGGCGGTGAAATGATTGAGGAAGCTCATGGAGGCGACGGCTTCCACGAGAAAGCCGGGCAGCCAGCCACGGAAGAAATCCACCACCAGATCAAGGCCGCTCATAAGGAAAAGAAAGGAAACCGCCGCCGCCATGATGAAGGCGATAACCTGATTCTTGGTGGCGCCCGATACACAGGAACCGATAGCCAGAAATGCGCCGGCCATCAGCAGGCTGCCGAAATAGCTGGCGAAAATCACGCCGTTATCGGGATCACCCAGATAATTGACCGTAATCCAGATGGGAAAGGTGAGGCCGAGAGCAATGAAAATGAAAAACCAGGCGGCCAGGAATTTGCCGATGACGGCCTGGGCCACCGTCACCGGAAGGGTCATCAGTAATTCGATGGTGCCGGATTTACGTTCCTCGGCCCACAGTCGCATGGCCACGGCGGGAATAAGAAAAAGGTAAAGCCAGGGATGGAAATAGAAGAAAGCTTCCAGGTCGGCCTGGCCGCGCGCAAAAAAACCGCCGATATAGAAAGTGAATGTTCCCGCCAGGGCAAGGAAGATGACGATGAACACATAGGCCAGCGGGGTCGAGAAATAGCTCGCCAGTTCACGCCTGAAAATAATGCCGATGTTGCGCATGATGACCCTTACCCCTCGTGGCCCGAGGTCAGCTCACGGAACACGTCTTCGAGCTTTTTCGCCCCCGAGGGGGATCGCTTCAACAGCGCCTTGGGCGTGTCGTCGAAGATCAGGCGGCCCTTGTCGATGATGGCGGCGCGGTTACACACCGCGTCCACCTCTTCAAGAATATGGGTGGAAATGATGATCGCCTTGTCGGCGGCCATGTCGCGGATCAGGCGGCGCACCCGATGCTTTTGGTTGGGATCGAGCCCGTCGGTGGGTTCGTCGAGAATCAGCACCTGGGGATCGTGGAGGATGGCCTGGGCCAACCCCACCCGGCGCTTGAACCCCTTGGACAGGGTTTCCACATGCTGCGCCAGCACATTGCCGATTTCCAGTTTTTCGATGACAGCAGCCAATTTTTGATCCTTGTCATCCCCGCTAAGGCCACGGGCCTGGGCGACGAAATCAAGGAATTTTTCCACCGTCATATCGCCGTAGAGCGGCGCCCCCTCGGGCAAATAACCCATACACTGCTTGGCGAGGATGGGGAATTCGCCCACGTCATGGCCACAAACCAGGGAACGGCCCGCAGTGGGGGCGAGAAAACCGGCGACCATGCGCATGGTGGTTGATTTCCCGGCCCCGTTAGGCCCGAGGAATCCCAGCACATCGCCCTGTCCCACCGTCAGGCTGACGTCGGAGACGGCGGTCAGGGGGCCAAACTTTTTGGTCAGCCCTTCTATGGCGATAAGTTCCTGCAAATCCCTTCCTTATACCTGGCAATCGATCACGAAACCCGGTCCCGGCGATGCCCGGCGTATCCGACCGTGAGGGGAATAATCACCTTAATCTTGGCGAAAATATGGCCATGCCATGCATGGTCCGGGACGTCTACCTGGGTGTCCGTGGGCAGGGGGTTTTAAACCCCGGCGGCCTTTTCTTCAAGCGCCGATCGTAGTTCCGCCACGAGATCACGCCACTCGCCCCGGCTTTGTTGCCGGAACAGGCGGGCCGAGGGATACCACAGACATGACGTCCCTTCCGCCCCCCAGGTGCGGCTCTACCTGCCCCGGGCCGGGGCGGAGGAGGGGCCGGTCCTTGAGACGCCGGCGGACGAAAGGGATTTTCCCACCGGTTCCGAATCCGTCCTGGTTGCCGAGGATGATCCGGTGGTGCGCATGATCACCGTCACCATGCTGGAATCTCTAGGGTATAGTGTGAGAGCGGCGGAAAACGGAGAGCTGGCCCTGGCCTCTCTCGAAGAGGCGGAGCATACCGACCTGTTGCTCGCCGACGTGATCATGCCGGAAGGCATGTCGGGAGTGGATCTGGGGCAAAAGGCCCAGACCCTTCATCCCGGCCTCAAGGTGATCATGGTTACCGGCTACAGTCCCGACAAACTGGAACTGGAGAAGGAGGATTGGCCCCTGCTGGTCAAGCCCTATCGCAAGGCCGAGCTTGCAACCTGTGTACGCCAGACCCTCGACGGAGAGGCGTAAAACCCGGGGAATTTTCAAGAAAATTTAAAGAGAAGAAATGGTGCCGCCGGTAAGAATCGAACTTACGGCCCCTCCCTTACCAAGGGAGTGCTCTACCCCTGAGCTACGGCGGCATGGATTTCATGAGGCGGGCAACATGCCATACCCGCCACAGCGAGACAAGATGCGCGAAACGGCCTGTCCCGATCCCTCGCCACGGACTTGACCCCGCCCCGCTCCGCCCCCACCATGCTGCAAAAGGAGCCCCCAGCCCATGCCGAAGAAAGATCCGCCACCAACCAAAAGCGGAGAGAAACAGGCGCGGCTAGCCGATGCCCTGCGTGAAAATCTGCACCGCCGCAAAGCCCAGGAACGCTGCAAGAACGGCGACAAGGAAGACCGTGGCGGCATCCTCTCCAACCCGGGGCAAAAGACGAAGGCACGCTAAGAAGTCTTCATCGCTTGTGACCGGGACGCGCCTAAAGTAGAACAGCCCCGACCCCTCCACCGGCGGCAGACAGACGGAAAAACCATGGACCGTATTCGTATCCACGGCGGCAACAGATTATCCGGCACCATCCCCATCAGCGGCGCCAAGAACGCTGCCCTGCCGTTGATGGCCGCCAGCCTGCTGACCCAGGACACATTACAGCTGTCCAATTTGCCCCACCTGGCGGATATTTCCACCATGGCCAAGCTGCTCTCGCAGCACGGCGTGGCCCTGGAGATGAACGGCGAGGCCAGCGGCGGCCATATGGGGCGCGTATTTTCCCTGAGCGCGGAGACCATCACCAACACGGTGGCGTCCTATGATCTGGTGCGCACCATGCGCGCCTCGATCCTGGTCCTGGGGCCCTTGCTGGCGCGTGAAGGAAAGGCCCAGGTTTCCCTGCCCGGCGGCTGCGCCATCGGCACCCGCCCCGTGGATTTACATCTCCAGGGCCTGGAACAGCTCGGCGCGGAGATCGAGCTTGAGGAAGGTTATATCAAGGCCCGCGTCAAAGGCGGACTGAAGGGCGCGCATATCGTCCTGCCCATGGTCTCGGTGGGAGCCACGGAGAATTTACTGATGGCGGCCTGTCTGGCCGAGGGTAAAACCGTGATCTCCAACGCCGCGCGCGAGCCCGAAGTCAGCGACCTGGCAAACTGTCTCGTGGCCATGGGGGCGAAGATCAAGGGAATCGGCAGCGATACCCTGAGTGTGACCGGAGTGACCTCTCTCAAGGACGCGGCCCATGAAGTGGTGGCCGATCGTATCGAAACCGGAACCTACGCCATGGCGGCGGCGATTACCGGCGGCGACGTGGTTCTTGCCGGCGGGCGGCTCGATCTCATCGAATCCACGGCCGAGACGCTGGCCCGCGCCGGGGTGGAGATTACACCCACCGAAGAAGGACTGCGGGTGCGGTGCAAGAGCGAGAAGGTGGAGGGGGTGGATACCATGACCGAACCCTTCCCCGGCTTTCCCACCGATCTTCAGGCCCAGATCATGGCTTTATTGAGTTGCGCCAAGGGCGCCTCCATGGTTACCGAAACAATTTTTGAAAACCGCTTCATGCATGTGCCCGAACTCTGCCGCATGGGAGCCAACATCCACGTCCACGGGGCCTCGGCCATCATTCGCGGGGTCGAGGGTCTGACCGGGGCACAGGTCATGGCCACCGACCTGCGGGCCTCGGTGAGTCTGGTGCTGGCGGGGCTGGCGGCGCAAGGCGAGACCGTCATCAACCGCGTCTATCATCTCGACCGCGGTTATGAGCGGCTGGAGGAAAAACTGGCGGCCTGCGGCGCCGAAATCACCCGAATCCGGGAATAGAATCTCTCTCGCCCCCTTCTTGCCGTAGGGGGCGAGCTGTGCCATTAAAGGCGCAAGACGTTGCGTACCCAGCACGCCCGCAACGCAAGGGCGCCGGGAGAGCGAAGTGGCGGATAACAGACAAGACGACGGGCTGATCATGGCCCTGCCCAAGGGGCGTATCCTCAAAGAGGTGATGCCGTTGCTGCGGGGTGCCGGAATCGAACCGGAACCCGCCTTCGAGGATCCGGAGTCGCGCCAGCTTCGCTTCGCCACCAACCACCCCAATCTTTCCATCATTCGCGTACGCGCCTTCGATGCCGCCACTTTCGTTGCTTTCGGCGCGGCCCAGCTTGGCGTGGTGGGTAACGACGTGTTGATGGAATTCGACTATCCCGACATTTATTCACCCCTTGATCTGGGCATTGGCAGGTGCCGGCTGGCGGTGGCGGAACCGCAAGAGGTGGCCGATGATGACAATCCCGAACGCTGGAGCCACATCCGCGTCGCCACCAAGTATCCGGAAATCACCCGCCGCCACTTCGCCGAGCGCGGGGTTCAGGCCGAATGCATCAAGCTCAACGGCGCCATGGAATTGGCCCCGGCCCTGGGGTTGTGCCGGCGCATCGTCGATCTTGTTTCCACCGGGGAGACCCTGAAGGCCAATGGCCTGGTGGAAGTGGAACAGATCGCCCACATCACGTCGCGGCTCGCCGTCAACCGCACCGCCCTGAAGACCCGGTCGGAAGAAATCAACGGCTGGGTCGAGTGTTTCCGCGAGGTCGCCGATGCCGCTTGAACTGAACAGCAGCCAACCCGACTTCGAAGCGGCCTTTACCGCTTTCCTCGACTCCACGCGCGAGGCGGAAGCCGACGTGGATACCGTCGTCGCCGCCATTCTCGATGATGTGAAGACGCGGGGTGACGCCGCGCTTCTCGACTATACCAAGCGCTTCGACAGGCTTGATCTCGAGACCTCGGGACTGCGTCTGGAAGCCGGTGACATCAGCGACGCCATGAATGCATGTGACAACGAGCTGATCGAGGCGCTGGAACTGGCCGCCACGCGCATCGAGGACTACCACCGCCGCCAGCTTCCCGGCGACACCCGTTACGTGGACGCCGCCGGTGTGACCCTGGGGGCGCGCTGGACGCCAGTGACAAGCGCAGGGCTCTACGTTCCCGGCGGCACCGCGGCCTATCCTTCCTCGGTTCTGATGAACGCCATCCCCGCCCGCGTGGCCGGAGTCGAGCGGCTGGCCATGGTGGTGCCCACCCCCGACGGCGAGATCAATCCGCTGGTCCTGGCCGCCGCCAAAATCTCGGGCATCGGGGAAATTTACCGTATCGGCGGCGCCCAGGCGGTGGCGGCGCTGGCTTTCGGCACCCAGACGGTGGCCCCGGTGGACAAAATCGTGGGACCGGGAAACGCCTATGTGGCGGCCGCCAAGCGCCAGGTCTATGGAACCGTGGGCATCGACATGATCGCCGGGCCCTCGGAAATCCTGGTGGTGGCCGACAAGGAAAACGATCCCGACTGGATCGCAATTGACCTGCTGTCCCAGGCCGAACACGACGCGCTGGCCCGTTCGGTTCTCATCACCGATGACGCCGGATTCGCCGCCGCCGTGATGGAAGCGATGACGGCACGGCTGAAGACCCTGCCCCGCGCCGAGATCGCGGGAAGAAGCTGGAACGATCATGGCGCGATCATCATCGTCGGTGATTTGGACGAAGCGGTGGCGCTGATTGATGCGCTGGCCCCGGAACATCTTGAACTGGCGGTGGCGGAGCCGGACAGGCTGGCGGAGCGGGTGCGTAACGCCGGAGCTATTTTCCTCGGGCGCTTCACACCCGAGGCCATCGGCGACTATATCGCCGGACCCAACCACGTGCTGCCCACCTCGCGCAGTGCGCGCTTTTCATCGGGCTTAAGCGTCTTTGATTTTCTCACCCGCACCTCTTTGGTGGGGTGTGACGCCGACAGTCTCAAGGCCATCGGCCCCGCCGCGGTAGCGTTGGCCCAGGCAGAAGGGTTGGACGCCCATGCCCAGTCCGTGGCGATTCGCCTTAATATGCCCCTCAACAAATAGTTCCATCCTCCGCCCATGTGGCGGCAGAGGATGGGGCGCCCGGACCCAGAGGTGTAGGGGGTGGTCTCTTAATGACTGAGGAAAGCCGCCATATCGTCGCCGTGACACTGGACGAACAGTCCTTTGTACGCCGCAATCCCGATATCGAACATGAACGTGCGACGGCCATCCATGACCTTCTGGAGGCCAACCGTTTCGTGCCAAAACCGGAAATCGTAGGCGGCGATGGCGGTCCTTACGCCCTGCATATCCGCGTCCAGGACGACCGGATGATTTTCGACATCCACCGCGAGAACGAGGAACACCTGGGCCATGTGGTGCTGGCGCTCAAATCCTTCCGCCGCATCATCAAGGATTATTTCCTGGTCTGTGAGTCGTATTTTTCCGCCATCAAGACCGAAACCCCATCCCGCATCGAGGCCATCGACATGGGCCGCAGGGGACTGCACGATGAAGGCGCGGAACTTCTGCGCGATCAGCTTGCGGGCAAGATCGACATCGATACCGATACGGCGCGGCGGCTGTTCACCCTGATCTGCGTTCTGCATATCCGGGGATAGGGATTATGGCCGATCTTCCCGGAAGTGTTCTCTTTTCATGCTCACAAAACGCCGTGCGCTCGCCCATGGCCGAAGGGCTGATGAAGCATTTCTACGGCAACGAGGTTTATGTGGATTCGGCGGGCGTACACGCCAAGGAAGTAGATGGTTTCGCGGTGGCGGTAATGGACGAGATCGGCATCGACATCACCGGGCATAAGGAAAAAACCTTTGACGACCTGGAGGACAGTTCCTTCGACGTGGTTATCTCGCTGTCGCCGGAAGCCCAGCATAAGGCGGTGGAAATGACCCGTACCATGGCCTGCGAGGTGATCTTCTGGCACACCTTCGATCCTTCGGTGGTGGAGGGCGGCCGCGAGACACGGCTTGATGCCTACCGCCAGGTGCGCGATACCCTGCTGGCGCGAATCCGCGAACAGTTTCCCCAGGCCAAGGCGGCGCAGGTATAGATCGCAGAAACGGCGTTTTTCCGGGAAACAGCGAAAAATGTTGAAATACCGGCGTAAATTGCCTATTCCCACCTATCGTTCGACGCGCTTCGCCGCTTTAACCCCATGAAAAAGGAGAGCCCGTGGCGAAAGAAGAGTTAATGGAGTTTTCAGGCACGGTCATGGAACTGCTGCCCAATGCCATGTTCCGGGTCAAGCTGGACAATGAGCATGAAATTCTCGCCCATACCGCCGGCAAGATGCGCAAGCACCGCATCCGCGTTCTCGCCGGCGACCGCGTCACCGTGGAAATGACCCCTTACGACCTGACCAAGGGGCGTATCACCTTCCGTTTCAAGTAATCCCCCCTGTTTCATGGCTGTCTCCACCCCCGTGGCAAAGACACGCCTGGTCCTGGCCTCGGCCTCGCCGCGCCGCCTCGATCTGCTCAAGCAAATCGGCATCCACCCCGACGAGGTGGACCCCCCGCATATTGACGAATCTCCTCTGGGCAACGAAAAGCCCGCCGACCATGCCCTGCGGCTGGCCCGTGAAAAGGCCGAGATCGTCCATGCCCGCCACCAGGGCTGTTTCATCCTCGCCGCCGATACGGTGGTGGCCTGTGGGCGGCGCATCCTGCCCAAGGCCGAGGATGAGGCCCAGGCGCGGGAGTGTCTGGAACTGTTGTCCGGGCGGCGCCACCGGGTCATCGGCGGGGTCTGCGTTATCGATCCCGAGGGTAAATCCTATTGCCTCCGCGTCACCACCACCGTGGCCTTCAAGCGGTTGACCGGGGGCGAGACGGCATCCTATCTGGAGAGCGACGAATGGCGCGGCAAGGCGGGCGGATACGCCATTCAGGGCCGCGCCGAGGGGTTGGTGCGCTTCATCAATGGTTCTTACAGCAATGTGGTGGGGCTGCCCTTGTTCGAGACCCGCGCCCTGTTGGCGGGGCTGGGATATGTGGTGAACAGCACCCCCTAGAAGGAAGTGGAGCGCCATGGCAGGCGAGCTTTTGGTGAATACGGTTCCCGGCGAAACGCGAGTGGCCCTCATGGAGGAGGAGCGCCCTTGCGAAATCCTGATCCTGCGCCGCGACGCCGGGCCCGCCACGGGAGATGTCTATCTCGGCCGCGTTAAGTCGCTGAAACCGGAACTGGGCGCCGCCTTCGTCGATCTGGGCGCCGGCCATGACGGCTTCCTGCCGCTCAAGGAGGCCGACACCCCCCATGAGGGCGAGGCGTTGCTGTGCCAGATCACCCGTGAGGCGGTGGGCGATAAGGGTCCGCGTCTCACCACCGCCATCAGCCTCGGCGCGCGCTATCTCGCCCTGCTTCCCACCGGCGATGGCGTGAGGGTGTCGCGGCGCATCGAAGACGAAGCCGAACGCGAACGGCTGAAGAGCCTGATGACGGAGCTGATAGCGGGGCCAGAGGTGGAGCGCGAGGGCGGCGGTTGTGGCTATGTACTGCGTACCGCTGTCTCCTCGTTAAGCTCCGGCGCGGAGGCCGGAGTGCTGGAGGCCGAGGCCGTCCTGTTGCACAGCCTGTGGGACGACATCATGGAGCGGCGGAACAGCACGGAGGCCCCTGCCCGCCTGCACCGCGATTCGGGCACTGTGGAATCGGTGCTGCGGGGCTGGGGCGGGGAAGTGGCGCGCATTCTCGTGGATAACGGGGACATGCTGGAAACCGCCCGTGCCTTCTGTGAACGCCACATGCCGGAAGTCACATCGAGGCTGGAGCGCCATAGCGGCGAGCCACTATTCGAGCTTTACGGCGTTGAGGCGGAGCTGGAGCAGGCCCTGGAACGCCGGGTCGATCTGCCCTCGGGCGGCGCGCTGACCTTCGATACCACCGAGGCGCTGACCGCCATCGACGTGGACAGCGCCCGCCATGCCGCGCGCGGGGGCCAGGCGGAGACCATAGTCGAGACCAATCTTGAGGCCGCCCATGAAATTGCCCATCAGGTCCGGCTGCGCAATCTCGGCGGCGTCATCGTCATCGACTTCATCCGCATGCGCGACAACGAGGATCGCAACCGCGTGGTGACGACCCTGCGCGAGGAAATGGAGGGCGATTCCCTGTGCCAGGTCCTGGGCATGACCCGCGCCGGGCTGGTGGAGATGAGCCGGCGGCGGCAGCGCGCTCCGCTGGCGGAGGTTCTCGGCGAACCCTGTGATGTCTGTGGCAGCTGGGCGGGCCTCAAACATCCGCGCACGGTGGGCTATGACATATTGCGCGCGGTGATGCGCGAACAGGCGGCACGGCCAAGCGGTGGCTGGAATGTGACCGCTGCGCCGGAGGTGACGGAGACGTTTCGGGGTGCCATGGAAAACGATCTCAAGGAACTGGAGGCAATGACCGGAGCCACTGTGACACTAAGCACCGATGAGGATTTTCCGCCCGAGCGTTTCGACATAGCTCCCGGAGACTCATCGGGGGGTGCGCCCGGAGAGTCATCGGGAGAGAATTCATGAGTGCGGGCGGTAAAGGTGAAAAGGGCAAGGCCGGTGCGAGTCCCGCCTGTCCCGTATGCGGTCGTCCACGGGTGGCTAAATACCGCCCCTTCTGTTCGGCGAGATGCGCCCAGCGCGACCTCGGCCACTGGCTCCAGGGCAGTTACCGCATTCCCACCAACGAGGAGCCCGGCGATATGGATGGCGGCGAAGAAGACGGCCCGGACCGGGAAGACTGAGGACGATCATTTGCAGCGGTTCGGGGTTGATAGGGGATGGGAATTTTCCTATAAGCGGCGGCAACCGGGAAACCCTGCTTATTCAAGAACGCCATACAAAAATATTTAATCCTCTTTCTCTTCGCCCAGGTAGCTCAGTTGGTAGAGCAGCGGACTGAAAATCCGCGTGTCGGTGGTTCGATTCCGCCCCTGGGCACCATTTTCCCGCCCCCCCAAACCTCAGGAGACAGAGCCGTGATAAAAACACTCTTTTCCACCATAGGGGCCGCCGTGCTGTTGGCCGGCCTCGCCCTGCCCATGCCGGCGTCGGCCCACGGGCCGTCCCGGGTCAAACAGACCGAGACCATCGTCATCGCCGCGCCACCGGAGAAGGTGTGGGAGTTGATCGGCGATTTCGGCGGCATCCACCGCTGGCATCCCGACGTGGAAAAGACCGAGAGCACGGGTGGCAACGAGCCCAAGGCGACCCGCACCGTCACGCTCAAGAACGGCGGCGTCATCCACGAGTTGCTGAAGAAATACGATGCCGAGGCCATGACCTATCAGTACCGCATCACCGAGGTGGACGTGAAGGTGCTGCCGGTGAAGAACTATTCCTCCAAGGTGGTCCTTACCCCCACCGATGACGGCGGCACCGAAGTGATGTGGCAGGGGGCTTTCTATCGCGGCTTCATGGGCAACGACCCGCCGCCGGAGCTTAACGAGGAAGCGGCCCAGAGCGCCGTCAGCCAGGTCTATACCGCGGGACTCGAGAACCTCAAAAAACTGGCCGAGGGCAACTAGAGCGGGTCAGAATTGTGGCGGGCCTTTCCGTGGACATGGGGAGAACCTTCAGCGCGGGATGGCTGCTTCTGGTGGCGGCCTTGGTAGCCGTCCCGGCTGCATCGCAGGAATCCGGCCCCTACGCCTATATCACCAACCAGAGCGCCGATACCGTCTCGGTGATCGATACCGCCAGCGGTAAGGTGGCGGCGACGGTGCCGGTGGGAAAACGCCCGGCCGGAGTGGCGGTGCCGCCCGATGGATCGCGCGCCTATATCACCAATCCCGAGAGCCGCGATATCCATGTGATCGACGGCGAGAGCCTCAACGTGACGGCCACGGCGACCGTGGGCACGGGGCCGCTGGCGGTGGCGGTGCACCCCTCGGGAAAATGGGTCTATGTGGCCGACTGGTACGAAGACGTGGTGCGGGTGCTGGATGCGACAAGCCTGACGGTGAGCGCCACGGTGGCGGTGGGAGAATCGCCCTCGGGCCTGGTGGTGAACCGTACCGGAACCCGCCTTTACGTGACCAACCGCGACAGCCATTCGGTCTCGGTGGTGGAGACCGCCGGCAATGAGGTGATCGCCACCATCCCCACCGGCGAGCGGCCCTTCGGCCTGATGGTGGATGCGGCCGACGCCTACGTCTATACCGCCAATGTGAAAAGCAACGACGTGACCGTGATCGACACGCAGGCACTCGCCGCCATCGCCACCGTTACCGTGGAGGAGCGGCCCTATGGGGTGGCGGTGACGCCCGACGGCGCGCGCGTCTTCGTCACCAACCAGTACGACAACACGGTCTCGGTTATCGACGCCGGGACATTGGAGGTGGAGGCGATGCTGGAGGTGGGCGATTATCCCGAGGGCATTCTGGTCCATCCCGACGGACGCCGGCTTTACGTGGCCTGTTGGTTCGACAACCAGGTGCGTGTGATTGACGCGCGGACTCTGGAAACTATCGAGACCATTCCCACCGGCGACGGCAGCCGGGCGTTCGGTGTCTTCATCGCCGGGGGAAGTTAAGGGAAGTTAGAGCCGCCGGAGGCTGTTTTTCCTTCCGTGACGCGGAAATAAAGTTTCCATAATCCAGCACAAAAACCAAAATGTTGTCATTTGTCATCATGGCCTCTGAAAGCCAGGCGATGCGCGCCGTTCGGGAAGTGGACATGACCTAAAACGGGGGGTGGCATGTTAACATTTGTCATCATTTGTTGGCATTTTCTGGCGTGCCGGAGTGCGGGCCAGAGTACTCTTTTGGGGCCGACGTAATCTGGCCCCTGGCCCCCAAAAAGAAGGTGCGAAGGCGCGCACGGGAACGCATCCCCTTCCCTCTTTCTCTACGATGTCAAAGAGCTGGTTTTCTCCAAACGAATGAAGGATAATATTCCTATCACGAGAGGGGGAAGGAGATTCAGGGGCTGATCGACGGCGAACTGATGGAGGCGGTTTCCTACCCGCCGCAGACGGAAACCCCATGGACGGAAGTTCCCGGCCCCTCGGAAGCGCCCGGAGTGGATCCTCCCGGGGTGGAAATCCCCAGGGCGTCCTTTCACTTTATCTGGGACGGCGGCCTGATTGCCGAAGGCCCCCATGATCTCGCCATCCGTATCCTGCCCCATGAAGGGGAGCCGCGTCTGTTCGGCGAACGCAGGATTTTCGTGGTCCATCCATAAGCACAGGAAAGACGCACCCTCCGGCGGAAGGGTGTGGCAAAACAAGCGGTAGAGTCGGGAAGGGGGGCGCCCCCCTGGCAAGAATTACGTCGCCCGGCTATTCCACCAGGCTGAGGTTCTGGGCGGCCATTTTGCCGTTGTTCCCCTCCGCCAATTCGTATTCGACCTTCTGTCCCTCGTTCAATGTGGGCAGATTGGCCTGTTCAACCGCGGAAATATGTACGAAGGCGTCATCTCCGCCATCCTCCGGGGCGATGAATCCGTAGCCCTTCTGGGCGTTGAACCATTTAACAGTACCTGTGGGCATGCTTTTTTACTCCGTAATCCGGGACGACAACGCCGTCATCCCCTAGCAATCCGAGCAGAAGAGGAACCCGTATTTCAAACCACCATCAAGGAGGATCGAAAACACCCCGGCAAAGGGCAGAACATCCCCTCATGCCGGAACTGGGCGCCCCTGATGCTCAGGCCGTAATCATACAAGAGCTTTGTCGCGGGATTCAAGAAATCCGGTATCTTTGGGCAGTGGGGAAAAACGGGAAGTGGCGGCGGAAATAGAGAACGCCCCTATTTGACCCGGCGCGTTACCGCCTTGTTGAGCTCGTCGAAGGCGGCGTCATCAAGATTGATAAAGCGGCAGGAGAGTTCCTTGGAACCGGGATTGTAATGAATGACCTCGGCCATGGCCCGGACCGCCTTTCCCCCGGTGGTGAGCCCCGCGATGCAGGTCACGGTGAATTCGGCCTCGCGCCGCAGCTCGCCCTCGTAGCCAGTCACACGGAACCCCCCGAAACCCCAGTCCAGGGTGGTGTATTGGGTATTTTCGATGGTCAGGCGCAGGGGGAATTCATACCGCCTGTCCTTGCGGGCCTCGTTGGTGAAATGGCCGACGACTTTTCTTTTTGCCATTGCAAACCACTGTGGGTTGTTAAGAGCGCCTAACCGAAACCAATAAGCCCCGGTTCGAGACGTCCTGTATAGCCCTATATTCCTACGAGGACGACCTTTTTTCGAGTAATTCTATTATCGGGGAAAGCGAGAAAACCGGGAAACTGGGCGGATCTTTTTGTTGAGGGCCGCAGTCTCTTTGGGGGCCGACGTACTCTGGGCCTCTTTTAGGCCCGACGTACCCTGGGCCTCTTTTAGGCCCGACGTACCATGGGCCCTCCCTGGCCCTACCCGGTGGCGGCCTGGCGGGAATCGCGTTTGCGTTGGTTGGGACAGAGCGCGCGCTTGCGCAGGCGGATGTGTTGGGGGGTGACCTCCACCAGTTCGTCGTCCTCGATATAGGCGATGGTCTGTTCCAACGACATGCGGCGCGGCGGCGTCAGGCGCACCGCCTCGTCGGTGCCCGAAGCCCGGATATTGGTGAGCTGTTTGGACTTCATGGGATTGACCTCGAGGTCGTCGCCGCGGCTGTTCTCGCCGATAATCATGCCTTCGTAAACGGTGACGCCGGAATCGATGAACAGAACGCCCCTCTCTTCCAGGTTCATCAGCCCATAGGCCACGGAGCTGCCGCCGGAGTTGGAGATCAGCACCCCGTTGCGGCGCCCGGCGAGAGACCCCACATGGGGGCCGTATTCCCGGAACATGCGGTTCATGATGCCGGTGCCCCGGGTTTCGGTCATGAATTCACCGTGATAACCGATCAGGCCCCGTGACGGTGCGGCGAAACGCAGCCGCACCTTGCCGCCGCCCGAGGGGAGCATTTCCTCCATGCGGCCCTTGCGTTTGGAGATGGCTTCGACCACGGCGCCGGAAAATTCCTCGTCCACGTCGATCAGCACGTCCTCGAAGGGCTCCAGCAGCTTGCCTGTGTGGGAATCTTCGCGGGTCAGCACCCGGGGCCGGCTGATGGACAACTCAAAGCCCTCGCGGCGCAGGGTTTCGATGAGGACGCCGAGCTGCAATTCGCCGCGCCCCGCCACCTCGAAGCCGTTGCCGTCTTCGGTTTCGCGCACCCGGATGGCCACATTGCCTTCGGCCTCGGCCATCAGCCGCGCGCGGATGACGCGTGAGGTTATCTTCTTGCCGTCGCGTCCGGCCAGCGGCGAATCGTTAATGGAAAACACCATGGCCAGGGTCGGCGGGTCCACCGGCTCGGCGGGGATGGGATCGCTGACCTCGAGATCGCACAGGGTATCGGCCACGGTGGTCTCCGGAAAACCGGCGATGGAGACGATGTCGCCGGCCTGGGCGGTCGCGACCTCGGCGCGGGACGGCCCGCGAAAGGCCTGTATCTTGGTGACGCGCGCCTGTTCTATCTTGGCGCCGTCACGGCTCAGCGCCTGTATGGTAGCGTTGGCGGCAAGCGCGCCCGAGGCGATGCGCCCGGTCAGCACCCGGCCCAGATAGGGGTCGCTTTCGAGCGTCGTCACCGGCATGCGGAAGGGGCCGCCGGCTTCCACTTGGGGGGCGGGAACATACTCCACTACCTTGTCGAAGAGACAGGCCATATCGTCGCCACGAGTCTCCGAATCCTGCGACGCCCAGCCCTCCTTGGCCGAGGCGAAGAGGGTGGGGAAATCGAGCTGTTCCTCGTTGGCGTCGAGCAGCGCGAAGAGGTCGAAGACCTCGTCATGGACCGCATCGGGGCGGGCGTCGGGCTTGTCGATCTTGTTGACCACGACGATGGGCCTGAGGCCCAGCGCTAGCGCCTTCTGGGTGACGAATTTGGTCTGCGGCATGGGGCCCTCGGAGGCGTCCACCAGCAACAGCACGCCGTCCACCATGCCGAGAATGCGCTCCACCTCGCCGCCGAAATCGGCGTGGCCGGGGGTGTCGACAATGTTGATGCACACGCCCTTCCATTCCACCGAGGCGCATTTGGCGAGAATGGTGATACCCCGCTCCCGCTCCTGGTCGTTGCTGTCCATGACCCGCTCGGCCACTTCCTGGTTTTCGCGGAACTGGCCGCTTTGGTGCAGCAGCGCGTCCACCAGGGTGGTCTTGCCGTGGTCCACATGGGCGATGATGGCGATATTGCGGATATCCAAGGTCTTATACTCTTTCGTAAATGGAGGGCATCGGGTCAGCGGCGCCCGGGCCGGCGGAAACGGTGTGGGAAACAGTGGTGCGGGGGACAGTGGCCGATGCGGGGTTTGGCCCGATGCGGGCACAGGCCCGGGGAGCGCTTCATATAGGCTCCCCCGCCCGGTTAATCAAGACCGGCCGCGCGTTACGCGGCTGGATGGCGCAGCGGGCGGTCGATGTTTAGGGCGGATCAGGGTTGATAGGGATCAATTCCGAGCCACTCTAATAGTGTGGTCGAAAGGGAGAGCCGCCATGCCCCATGCCCGCCCCGTCCGCAAGTCCGCCACCGAATGGATCATCGAACCCAGCGGCGCCATGAGCGTGCCGGCGGTGATCTTTGCCACCGCGGAACTGATCGACGGCATGGACGATAAGGTCTTCGAGCAGGCCACCAACGTGGCCACCCTGCCGGGCATCGTCGGCGCCGCCTATGCCATGCCCGACGCCCATTGGGGCTATGGCTTTCCCATCGGCGGCGTCGCCGCCTTCGACGCCGAGGCCGGCGGCATTATCTCGGCGGGCGGGGTGGGATTCGATATTTCATGCGGCGTGCGCACGCTGACCACGGGGCTTTCCGCCGCCGCCATCCGCGAAGTACAGGACCCTCTCGCCCGGGCCCTGTTCGACGCCGTGCCCGCCGGCGTCGGCAGCAAAGGCGATATCACCCTGTCGCAGGAGGAAATGCACGCCATGCTCGAAGGCGGCGCACAATGGGCGGTGGATCGGGGCTGGGGCGAGGCCCGCGACCTCCACCGCATCGAGGAGCAGGGCTGTATGGAAGGGGCCCGCGCGGGATGTGTTTCGGCACAGGCCATCAAGCGCCAGCGCAGGGAGATGGGCACGCTGGGCTCCGGCAACCATTACCTGGAGGCCCAGGAGGTGGCGGAGATTTTCGACGCGCCCGCCGCGGCGGCCTTCGGACTTAAGATCGGCGACGCGGTGATCAGCATCCATTGCGGCTCGCGCGGACTGGGCCACCAGATCGGCACCGAATTCCTGCGCGAGATGGCGCTACGCGCCCCCGAACACGGCATCGCCCTGCCCGACCGCGAGCTGGCCTGCGCACCGCTGCTCTCGGAGCTGGGCCAGCGCTATCTGGGGGCCATGCGCGGCGGCATAAACTGCGCCATGGCCAACCGCCAGATCATCACCCATCTGGTGCGCCAGACCTTCGCCACGGTGCTGCCGCAGGCCGATCTGGCGCTGCTCTATGATATCTCGCACAACACCTGCAAGGAGGAGACGCACAAAGTAAACTGACCAGCCACTCTTGAGTAGTCCAGTTCGAATGTTAGTGCATGACCGGTTCTCGGTCCATTGGA
>CAYZWF010000042.1:0-17086 GCA_964482135.1 uncultured Rhodospirillaceae bacterium | reverse complement strand
AATGGATACGATGCTTGCAGTGTTGCCGTCATAATACTGTTTTGTCAGGGTTCCCGGATTTTGGTTGGAAGCACCTATTGAATCATCCATATGGACCACGACGTGCACATCGTGTCCATCGGCCAATAATCTTTCAGTCAAGCGCCTTCCGATAAAGCCTGAAGCCCCTGTAACCAGTACTTTCATCAGTGTCTAATCCTGCCCCGACTTCGGATGAATGACCATAGGCCCAAAATACCGCCGCTAGTAAGCAAAATGAATGGAATTTGGTGTTGTGGAATATCTCTATAAACTAACATGGCGGAGATGGCGGAAGAAAATGAGCGAAAGGCCGCAACCACGCCGAAAACCATTTTACCATAGAGCAAAACAGACGTGCCAAAAGCCCAACAGAACCCCCTGATCAGCGTCATTATCCCGGTCTACAACAGAGCCTACGGAATTGGCCTGGCGCTGGAGAGTGTCCGCGTCCAAGCCTATCCCAATCTTGAAATCATCATCGTCGATGACGGCTCCGACGACGATCTCAAGGGCGCACTTTCCCATTTCCCCGACCTTCCCATCACCCTGTTGCATCATGAAACCCGCCACGGCGCCGGTGCGGCCCGTAATACGGGGATCAAGGCTTCCCGGGGGGATTATATTGCGCTACTGGATTCCGATGACGAATGGCTCCCGGGGAAGCTGGACCGCCAGCTTGCCTTTCTGCGTTCCGGGGACGGTGAAACAAGCCTGTTATGCTCCGGGTATATCCTGACCTGGGATGAAACGGGATGGCAGAAATCCTGCACACCGCAGCCCTGCGCCACTTACAGGCGTCTACTTATGGGCTGTAACCTCAGTCTCGGCTCCACGCTGTTTGCCGCACGCCGCGTCTTCGATGAATGCGGCCTTTTCGACGAGGCGCTGGAGCGGCTGGAGGATTGGGATTGGCTGTTGAGATATCTGAGAACCGGCCGGGTTGACGTCATCCCCGAACCCCTGGTGCGGATTCACCTCTCTCCACGGCCACCGCTGGACATGGTTCAGCACAGCACCAAGCACCTTTTCAGGAAACACCGGATCTGGATTATGCAAAACAGCATGGCCGATTCCCTGAAATTCCTTTCCAGCCTGTTGGTGGAGGATTCGGCCTCCACCTTCTATGAAAGAAAATATTTCCGGGCCACGTGGTTCCTGAGTCGCGCCGTTGTGGCCTGGCCCTTCAGGGATCTCACTTTTTATAACAATATCATTCGTAGAATGGCGCTGATCCCCTCCGCCAAGGCGACACCTGCGCCCCTGTCGGAGCGGCCAAGGATCATGCATGTGATCACCGGTCTCGATACCGGAGGCGCGGAGAAAATGTTCACCGATCTCGCCATTGCCAACCATTACGCCGACGAGTCTCCGTTTCTGGTGAGCCTACTGCCCGGCGGCGTGCACCATGACAATCTGGTCAAGGCCGGGGTCGAGGTGAAAGAGGTGGGTCTTGCGCGCGGCAGGCCTGGTCTGCGCGGGCTTTCCCGTCTTGTGGACCTGATTCGCGTCGAGAAACCCGATATCATCCAGAGCTGGATGTACCATGCCGATCTTTACAGCCTGATCGCCCTCATGCTGTCCGGCCGGCGGCGCCAAACCCGCTTGTACTGGGGAATCCGCTGCTCGAACATGGACACCACCCAGTACGGCCTTACCCTGAGGATGGTCATCAGGATATGTGCCTGGCTGTCGTTTCTTCCCGACGGCATCGTCGCCAACTCCATGGAAGGAAGGAACTGGCATCTTGGTATCGGCTACAAACCGAAGCTGTTTACCGTCATTGACAACGGCCTCAACATTTCCCTGTACCAGGCCACCCTGTCCCTGCGCCATGAAGCCCGCGCCGAGCTGGGTATTGACAGGGATGCCTTTGTCATCGGCGCCCTGGCCCGCAATGACCCCATGAAGGATTACCCCAACCTTCTTGCCGCACTGGAAAAGCTTGATGGGGCTATTTGTATCGTTGCCGGCCACGGAACCCAAAAGCTTCCCAAGAAGCCGGGGTTGATCAGACTGGGAGAGCGCCAGGACGCGCTTCGTATCCTCCATGCCATGGACGTATTCATCTCCGCTTCGGCCTATGGCGAGGGGTTTTCCAACGCCATCGCCGAGGCCATGTCCTGCGAGCTTCCTGTTGTCGCCACCAATGTGGGTGATTCGGGCCGAATCGTCGGTGATTGCGGGATTGTCGTCGAGCCAGGGAATTCCAACGCGTTGGCCGAAGCCATCATGAATCTGCAGCAAAACCCAGCGCAGCGGCACGAATTGGGACACCGGGCGCAGCAAAGAATTATCGAGGAATTTTCACTCCAACGCATGGTCTCGGCGTACAGGGATTTTTATCATGATCCCCGGCGTTTCGTGAACGGAGCCTATTCCCCCCCACAGCCACCGGAAAGAGCGGGCAGAGCGCCACAAGAGGCGTAAAATACCTTTCGGTTCCGACTCGATTCCGCTCCCTCTTCCCGTCCGCCGCCTTATTGCTCCCCGTCCACGACCCGCAGACACAGAGCATGGAAATCATGGGCGTCCGGGCCGGGAAGATGGGCTGTGGTATCGCCCGCCTTTCCCTCCTCCACCGCCGTGATAAGCCACAGCAGTTCCGGCTCCCAGATGCTGTCGCGGTCATGCCGGGAGGGCTCGGCAGGATGATCGGGGTGGGAATGGTAAAGGCCGATGATGGATTCCAGGCTTTCCTCCAGCTCACGCATCAGCGCCAGCCTCAAGCGTGGGTCCACCTCGAAACGGCGGCCGGTATCCGCCCCGGCCGTTTCGCCCGCCACATTGACGGAAGGTTCCGCGCGGCTGATCCTGATCGAAATCTCATCACGGATTCCCACCAGCAAACCACAGCATTCCTCTGGATAGGCGGATTCGGCCTGTGCCTCCATTTGCCGCAGCACTGCCCGGGAGAGAAGCACCTCAGGCAGGATAATCATGATGGATTTCCGTTAACGACGCCGGATCAGGGCGTGGGCTGAAGAAGGAAGGTGCCGAGCAAAGCACCGCTGGCAGGGTCCACCACCATGATGCGGGTGCTGCCGTCGCCCAGGCGAAGCCTCAGCATGAGGCGGCCGTCATCGGCCTCCATTGCTTCCACATGAGCGCCTTCGGGAACGGGCAGGTCCACCGTGCCGAAAGCGGGGCTTGACGCACCCCCAGCCTGTGGGCCGGTCTCCATCGCCGATTCACTGCGCGGCGCCGAGGCCCGTTTGTAGACGGTGACGGCGAGAACCGCCATCGCCACCAGAATTAAAACTCCCATACCGATAACGAGGGCCTTGAGCGCCTGCATGTTTTAGGTCCAGTCTCTGTTCCACAATGACGGCGAATACCAAAACAAACCGATACCACGTCCGGGCCGGCGAAGACCATAGCGGGACGCGGCTCGATTCCTTCCTGGCCCAGTCCGTGCCCGGGCTTTCCCGATCGCGGCTGAAGAAGCTCATCGCCGGTGGTCAGGTGACATGCGGTGCGGCCCCCGCCGAAGACCCCGCAAGCAAGGTCACATCCGGTCAGGAATTCCACGTCACCGTGCCGGAGCCCGAAGAGGCGGCGCCCCGGCCCCAGGACATCCAGCTCCATATCGTTTACGAGGATGACCAACTCATCGTTATCAACAAACCGCCGGGGCTGGTGGTGCATCCCGCGCCCGGTAACCCCGACCGCACTCTGGTCAATGCCCTTCTCGCCCATTGCGGAGAGTCCCTGTCGGGCATCGGCGGCGTCAAGCGGCCCGGTATCGTTCACCGCCTCGATAAGGACACCAGCGGCCTTATGGTGGCCGCCAAAACCGACACCGCCCACGCCGCCCTGGCCAGACAATTCGCCAGCCACAGCATGGAACGCGCCTATCTGGCCGTGGTGCGTGGTGTTCCCTCCCCCCCACAGGGCGAAATCAGCGGCAATATCGGCCGCAACCCGAAAAACCGGAAGAAGATGGCGGTCCTGACGCGGGGGGGGAAATCCGCCCTCACCCGTTATCGCCTTATTCGCACCCTGGGCAAGAGCGATCCACCGGCGGCCAGTCTTGTGGAATGCCGGCCCGCTACCGGCCGCACCCATCAGATCAGGGTACATATGACGAAGCTTGGGCATCCCTTGGTGGGCGACCAGCTTTATGGGCGGGCCTGGCGCCCGGCAGGCATCTCCGGTGACGCCGCCGCCTTCATCGCCGCCTTCAAACGCCAAGCCCTCCATGCCGCTATGCTCGCCTTTGAGCACCCCACAAGCACCGAAAAGCTAAGATTTGAACAGGAAATTCCATTAGATATGAAGGAGTTAATATTTTATCTAGACAATATATAATAAATTACTATACCTGAGCGAAACACTTGGTTATTATCTGTTCCCAGTGGGGGATTGTTGTTTCCTTTTTCTAAGAATCGGAAACCACGATCTCGGGAACCAGAGAGTCAGGAGTTTCGCAATGGCATCGGCAGCACAGTTTCCACAAGTGGGTGATGAAGCAGGCCTCTCCCGGTTTCTCCGGGAAATCCGTAAATATCCTATGCTCGAGCGGGAAGAGGAGTTCGATCTGGCCAAGCGCTGGCAGGAAAACCAGGATGACGATGCCGTCCATCAACTGGTCAACAGCCACCTCAGGCTTGTGGCCAAGATCGCCATGGGTTATCGCGGCTATGGCCTGCCGCTGAGCGAACTTATATCCGAAGGGAATGTAGGCATGACGCAGGCGGTCAAACGCTTCGATCCCGACCGCGGGTTCAGACTTTCCACCTATGCCATGTGGTGGATCAGGGCCGCCATCCAGGAATATATCCTGCATTCCTGGTCGCTGGTGAAGATCGGCACCACGGCGGCACAGAAAAAACTCTTCTTTAATCTGCGCTCTCTGAAAGGGAAATTGAAGGCCTTCGAAGAAGGTGATCTACACCCCGAGAACGTGACTAAAATCGCCGAGAGTCTGAGTGTGCCGGAACGCGACGTCATCAGCATGAACATGCGCATGACCGTTCCCGACCGTTCCCTCAATACGCCGCTGAAAGCTGACAGCGAAGGTGAATGGCTGGAATGGCTTGCCGATGACCGTGAGTCCCAGGAAACTTCCCTCGCCGCCATGGAAGAACTGAACAACCGGCGCCTGCTTCTGCAAAAAGGCATGGGCAGTCTCAATGAAAGAGAGCGTCATATCCTTACCGAGCGGCGCCTCAGCGACAAGCCCCGCACCCTTGAGGAACTCAGCCAGCGCTACGGCATTTCCCGGGAACGGATACGCCAGGTAGAGGCCCGTGCCTTTGAAAAGTTGCAGAAATCCGTACGCAACCACGCTATGGAACAACGCCTGGGGAATTAGAGGCAAACTTAATGGCGGGGGATGAAAATATCGGACCCGGCTATCAGGTCGGCCTTTGCTGGGTTGTGATTACTTCGCCCCACTCCCCAGCAAGCACTTGCTGGCACTCCATGAGAAATACAATCCACTCAACCGGACAGCGCCTCACCATCTCCTCCCCCACATACCGAAGCAGACGGTGCGGCCGTCAGCCGGAAAAGGGATCATGCACGAGGATCGTATCCTCGCGTTCGGGACTGGTGGACAGTAACGCCACCGGGGCTTCGATCAGTTCTTCGATACGGCGTATATATTTGATGGCCGTAGCCGGCAAATCTGCCCAGGAACGCGCGCCTCGGGTGCTGTCCGTCCAGCCCTCCAGGGTTTCATAGACTGGCTCCACACCTGCCTGAGCCGAAATAGCCGCCGGCAGATAGGCGATGTGTTCGCCATCGAGATGATAGCCGGTACATATTTTCAGGCTTTCCATGCCGTCGAGAACGTCGAGCTTGGTCAATGCGATGCCGTGGATACCGCATACCTTGACTGCCTGGCGCACCATCACGGCGTCAAACCATCCACAGCGCCGCGGCCGTCCCGTCACAGTGCCGACCTCTCGGCCCCGCTCACCCAGCCCCTGGCCGATTTCGTCGTTGAGTTCGGTAGGAAACGGTCCGCTGCCCACCCGCGTGGTATAGGCCTTGGTAATACCGAGCACGTAATCAACACTGCCGGGCCCCACTCCCGCGCCAACGGCTGCCTGTCCCGCCACCGTATTGGAGCTGGTGACGAAGGGATAGGTTCCGTGATCCACGTCCAGCATGGCCCCCTGCGCGCCCTCGAAAAGAATGCGTTTGCCGTCGCGCCGCGCCACATCCAGCCGCTCCCATACCCGGTCGGCAAAAGGCAGGATTTTTGGCGCCAGTTCCTCAAGCGAGACCATGAGCGCCTTGCCGTCGATTTCCTCGGCATCCAGGCCGCGCAGCACCGCATTATGATGGAACAGAATCTGTTCCACCCGTTCCGCGAGACAGGCCTTGTCGGCAAGATCACAGACCCGGATCGCGCGCCGCGCCACCTTGTCCTCATAGGCCGGTCCAATGCCCCTGCCGGTGGTGCCGATCTTCGCCGCTCCGCGGGCCTCTTCCCTGGCGCGGTCGATATGGCCGTGGAAAGGAAGAATAAGCGTGGCGTTCTCCGCCAGCTTCAGATTGTCCGGGGTGAGATCCACCCCCCGTTCACGCAAGGTCTCGATTTCCTTGAGAAGGGCCCAGGGGTCCACCACAACGCCATTGCCGATAATAGACAGCTTTCCCGTGCGCACCACGCCCGACGGCAACAGACTCAAGGCATAGACTTCGCCGTCAATAACCAGCGTATGGCCGGCATTGTGTCCGCCCTGGAAGCGCACCACCACGTCGGCGCGCTGGCTGAGCCAATCCACGATCTTTCCCTTACCTTCGTCTCCCCACTGGGAGCCGACTACCGCCACATTCGCCATGTCATTCCTTTAACCGATTGAAAAAATCCGTAACGAGCCACCGTCAGGACACCTTGTCCACGGCCACCACATCATCGTCCTGGAGAACATAAGGACAGTTCATCCGCCGCGCCTCGGCACATATATCCGCCACTTCCTCCAGCCCTCCGACCACGACCCAGCCCTCGCCCCGAAGTCCGGCGGTGGCCGCGGGTGGAGTCCCGAAGGGAAGATAGACCCGATTGGCGGGCTGCGGCCCAGGCAACGCGCCCATGACAGCGCCCATGAACAGGGTGAATCCTGTCGCCGGCTCCGCGCTATCCTTGCCGCCGTCCCCGCGATCAACCGTATAGCGGCCGCCCCAGCCCAGTTCCCCGCGTTCGCTGCGGGCGAATAAAGTAAAGGTAACGCCGCAATGGTATTCAAATCCGCGGGTCTCCACCGGGTCCACCGTCAACCGTATATCGGAAAGTTCCCCGGTAATCAGGCGGGCCGTCTCCAGCAATGCGTCACGTTCCCGCGCCGCGCCAGCGGGAAGCGCCAGCTTCTCGATTGCCGCCAGCGCATTACCGGCAGGCCCCGCAACGCCGAGAAGATGCTGCAATATCTCTGCCGCTTCACCGCCCGCCGCCGCCACGACGGCGGCATCCTTGCGGTCCAGTGCAGCGCGCAGGGCATCGGCGGCGGCCTCATCTAGTTCGAGGTCATCCATCAGTGTCGCAATCAGCGTCGGCATATTGAGGTCCACCGTAATTTCTTCGATACCGACACCGTCCAAAGCTTCCACGGCCAGACGCACCACCTCCACATCCGCCGCAGCCGCGGGGGAACCTATCAGTTCCGCGCCGGCCTGTCCGAGTTGACGTTCAGGCTGAATCTGATTGCCCCGGGCACGCAATACCTGCCCCGCGTAACACAAACGCAGGGGCCGTGGCGCCTGGCCAAGACGGGTGGCGGCAATACGCGCCACCTGGACCGTCATGTCCGGCCGCACGCCCATCATATGTTGTGAAACCGGGTCCATCAGGCGAAAGGTGTCGCGCGCCGTGGCCGCGCCCACGCCGGAAAGAAGGCTTTCCTCGAACTCGATGAGGGGCGGCTTGACGCGCTCGTAGCCATGGCCGGCGAAACAAGCCATGAGGCCGCTCGTCACCTCGGCCTCGAAGGCGGCATCCGGCGGCAGTACATCGCGCAGACCTTCCGGCAAAAGACCTTTGTTGGGAAGTTCGTTCATGGACCTGACAAGTTTCCGTTGGCATTACATGGACGGAGCCGCCTTTTATCCCGCGAGACGGGAAACGCGTTCCGGACAAGCGCTGGTTAAGTACTCCTTTTGACGCCATACGGCAAACGGAAAGCACCGGCTGTGCGGCGGGCGCCTTGGGCGGAGCCCCGCCTACAAACCCCCGCCTACAAACCATAGTACCAAGGGGCGAAGAAGGAAAACACCAGCCACAGGATCACGGTCAGCGGGAATCCCGCATGCACAAAATCGGAAAAGCGGTAATGGCCCGGCCCCATGACGAGAAGGTTGGTCTGGTAGCCCACCGGCGTGGCGAATGAACAGTTGGCGGCGAACACCACGGCCACGGCAAAAATCTTCGGGTCCACGCCAAGTCCAACCGCAATCCCCACGGCAATCGGCGTAAAAAGAACGGCACAGGCATTGTTGCTGATGACGTTGGAGATAACAGCCACCATCAAGAAAAAGGCGGACAGTACCACCGCCGGGTGGGAAAGCCCTAAAAACCCGATGATGTTGTCGGCGATGAATGCCGCGGCACCGGTTTCCTGCATGGCGCTTCCCAAGGCCAGGGCAGTAGCCACCATGAGCACCAGATTGCGGTCCACGGCGCGAGCCGCCTGGCGGATATTGAGTACGCCGGTGAAAATCATCACTGCGGCGCCAAGCAACGCGGAAACCACGATCGGAAGAGTGCCGGTCGCGGCCAGACCGACCACACCCAGAAAAATCAGATTGGCGCGCCGCGCCAGATTGGGCGCGGGCAGTTCCATCGCCGACCATTCCATCAGCAGAAGATCGCGATGGCCGCGCAGGGCCTGGACGGCTTCGGAGCCACCCTGGATCAGCAGCACATCGCCCGCCTCCAGAGGAATCTCGGTCATACGCGTACGGATCATGCGTGAGCGCCGTTGCAGGCCGAGCACGATACTGCTGAACTTGTAGCGGAAGCCGATCTGTTCAAGGTTCTGGCCGATCAGCCTCGAAGCCGGCGTCACCATCACCTCGGCGAGAACCTGATCACCTTCACCGAGGCCAAGCTCTTTGGCCTCCTCCTGGTCATCGGGGGCCCTGAATTCCGTATGCATCACCCCGGCGCCGCGCCCCAAGGCATCGGTCAGGGCCTTGCGCGTGGCCGCCACCACCAGAACGTCTCTCGGGCGCAGAGCAAAACCGTCAAAGGGCGGCAGTTCGGCGTGCTCGCCGCGCAGGATCAGACGCACCGTCATATCGCGCAGGCTGGGGAAAATACCGGCGGTGGATTCTTCCCCCACCAGTTTCGAATCCTCAAGAACAGTGATCTGGGCAATGAATTGTTTGCCGCTTTCACCGATCAGCGTATTTGCCAGTGTGGCCCGGTCCGGCAGAATCCGCGGCGCCACGAACAGCACATAGACCAGCCCCACCGAGGCCAGGAAGAGACCCGGCAGGGTGAATTCAAAGAAAGTAAAGGGGGTTTCCCCCAGCTCGATCAGGGAACTGGAAACCAGGAGATTGGTGCTCGACCCGATCAGGGTGGTCATCCCGCCAAGAATCGCCGCAAAAGACAGGGGCATCATCACCGAACTGGCCGACGCGCCGAGGCGATCCGACAGGGCCTGCATGATAGGAATGAAGATCACCACAACCGGCGTGTTGTTGAGAAAGGCGCTGATGACGAGAACGAAGATCAGGGCCAGAATCCGGGTCAGCGCGGGCTGTGTCCCGCCAAGCAGGAAAACCGACTGGACCACATAGGTCAGCGCCCGCGTATTCACCATCCCCTGGCCCACCACCAGCAGCGCCAGCACCGCGATCAGCGCCGGATTGGCGAAGCCCTCGAGTATCCGCGCCGCATCAAGAAGATTACGGCCATCGGGCCCCAGCACCGGGAAAATCTGGAAGAACAGGAGTAACACCCCCATCAACGCGATGGAGACGTATTCCATGGGCAGTTTCTCCACCATGTAGAGGCCGATGGCCCCGACGACGAAAAACAGCGTCATCCAGATTTGTATGTCAGGGTCTATGGCAAACATGACGACTCGATGGTTTGGTTCCCAAGATACAGTTGAAATGTGGGGGAAAAGGCATGCCGGAACGGCGTTCCCGACAGGAGGGGACAGACTACCACCGGACCAGTCCCGGCGATAGCCGCATTGCAATCCGATGAATCAACAGAAGCAATTTTTCACGTAACATCCTGTCTCCCCTCCCGGACTCCTGTGGTCCGGAACCGGTGGAAATAAGGCATCAGAGCGTCGGACGCAAGTATTTTCCTTATATAATTTGTTATAAAAAAATAACAACATTTTAATTGTGTTTAAAATAGCCTTGAGCCAATAACCCCGGGGGCCTTGAGCCAACAACCCCAAGAGCCTTGAGCCAGCAATCCCGAGAGGCTTGACCCGGCAATCCCAAGAGTCCTGAACCAGCAATCCCGAGAGGCTTGACCCGGCGACCCGCATGTAACAGCATGGTCCTGTTTCTAGGGGTGCCCCACCCATCGCGGGGCTGAGATATCGCCGGTGCTGCCTTTTAACGACCATCCGCGAGATAACCCTTTGAACCTGATCCGGTTTATACCGGCGTAGGGAATGGAACAGACCGGCGCATCGCAGCTTCGCCTCCATACCATCCCGACGCTTTCCGGATCTCCTGATGTAGTTTGTATTTGGCAAGGAGATTTCAATGCCTGAAGGTGGCTCCCCCCACACCCCTCCTCCCGCGCCCAGTGATGGTGTGAAAATCAACCCCGATGTGGAAACCGGCCCCCTTCCGGGATCGCAAAAAATCTATGTGACATCGGAAAAACACCCCCATGTGAGGGTTGCCATGCGCGAAATTGCGCTTGAACCCACCTCCGGAGAACCGCCCTTTCTGGTCTATGATCCGTCCGGCCCCTATACCGACAGCGACACCAAAATTGACATTTCACGGGGTCTCCCCCCCTTGCGTGAACCGTGGATCACGGCGCGCGGGGACACGGAAGAATATGAAGGCCGCGCCGTACAGGCGCTCGATGACGGCTGTAAGACCGGAGAGACGCCCGACGTTCCGCAATTCACCCATCTCCGGAAACCCCGGCGCGCCAAGGCGGGTATCGCCGCAACCCAGCTTGCCTATGCCCGCGCCGGAACCGTCACCCCGGAGATGGAATACGTGGCCCTGCGCGAGAACGAAGGCCGCAAACAGGCCGCCGACACCAATGACGGAGACTCCTTCGGCGCCGCCCTGCCCGAATTCGTGACGCCTGAATTCGTGCGCGACGAGATCGCCCGTGGCCGCGCCATCATTCCCAACAACATCAACCACCCCGAAAGCGAGCCCATGATCATCGGCCGCAATTTCCTGGTCAAGATCAACGCCAATATCGGAAATTCCGCCGTCGCCTCCTCGGTGGCCGAGGAAGTGGACAAGATGGCATGGGCCATTCGCTGGGGTTCGGACACGGTGATGGACCTGTCCACGGGCCGCAACATTCACGCCACCCGCGAATGGATCATCCGTAATTCACCGGTACCCATCGGCACCGTGCCCATCTATCAGGCCTTGGAAAAGGTAGGCGGCGTCGCCGAGGACCTGACCTGGGATATCTTCCGCGACACCCTGATCGAGCAAGCCGAACAGGGGGTGGACTATTTCACCATCCATGCCGGGGTCAGGCTGGCCCATATTCCGCTGACCGCCGAACGGGTCACGGGAATCGTCTCGCGCGGCGGCTCGATCCTCGCCAAATGGTGTCTGGCCCATCATCAGGAGAATTTCCTCTATACCCATTTCGAGGATATCTGCGAGATTATGCGGAGCTATGACATCGCCTTTTCCCTGGGCGACGGCCTGCGTCCCGGCTCCATCGCCGACGCCAATGACGCCGCCCAGTTCGCGGAACTGGAGACCCTCGGCGAACTGGCAAAAATCGCCTGGAAGCACGACGTCCAGACCATGATCGAGGGGCCGGGTCATGTGCCCATGCACAAGGTCAAGGAGAACATGGAGCGCCAGCTTGCCTGCTGCGACGAGGCGCCCTTTTATACGCTGGGGCCGCTGGCCACCGACATCGCGCCGGGCTATGACCACATCACCAGCGCCATCGGCGCCGCCATGATCGGCTGGTTCGGCACCGCCATGCTGTGCTACGTGACGCCCAAGGAACATCTTGGCCTGCCCGACCGCGACGACGTGAAGGAAGGGGTCATTACCTACAAGCTGGCCGCCCATGCCGCCGATCTCGCCAAGGGCCATCCCGGCGCCAGGCTGCGCGATGACGCCCTGTCCCGCGCCCGCTTCGACTTCCGCTGGCGCGACCAGTTCAACCTTTCCCTCGATCCTTCCACCGCCGAGAAATATCACGACCAGACCATGCCCGCCGAGGGCGCCAAGCTGGCTCATTTCTGTTCCATGTGCGGGCCTAAATTCTGTTCCATGCAGATCACCCGCGAATTGCGGGACGAAGCGCAAAAGGGTATGGCGGAGATGTCGGAGAAATTCCTGCAGGAAGGCGGCAAAATCTATAGCAAGGTCAAGGCAGGATAAGGACTAAACATCGGAGGAAATCATGGAAACCATGTCCACCGTGGAAACCATCGCTCATCTTCTGGGCGTGTTCTATCTGGTTGTCGGGCTCAGCATGTTCTTCCGGCCCGGGGCCTACCGGAACATGGCCGCGGAATTTTTCGCCAGCCCCGCTCTTTGCTATACCGGCGGCATCATGGCCCTGTTGTTTGGGCTGGTGATCCTCGCCTTGCACGATGAATGGCAGGGCGCGCTCAACATTATCGTCGGTGTCATAGGCTGGCTGGCCACGGCCAAGGGGGCCTTTCTCATTATCCGCCCGGATATGTTCGAAAAATTTTCCGGTGCCCTCACCCGCAACGAAAAAATCTCCGCGTTGGCGGCCTGATTGCCCTCCTCTTCGGGTTTTACCTGACCCAGGCTGCTTACGGCACCTTCTAGGCGGCAAGGCGGAATACTCTCCGATATGGTGAAAAGTGAAAAGTTCGCCTGCCCGGCCCTGAGGCTGCGAAATTACCCCGTATAGTACGGGATATTGTGGACGTGGTTGAGGGGACCCTGGCCATGGCCCAAACCGGGGGCGGTACGGATGGCTTCTCTCAGGTAATTGCGCGCACGCACCACGGCGGCATGAACCCCCATGCCCTGGGCCAGCCCCACGGCCACGGCCGAAGCCAGGGTGCATCCGGTGCCATGGGTATGGTCGCGGTCCAGCCTCTTGTCCTCGAATACCTTTTCACCGCCGTCCCAGCGCAACAGATCGGTCAGAACATCGCCTCCCATATGGCCGCCCTTGAGCATCACCACCCGGGCTCCCAGTGTAATCAGCATGCTCGCGGCGTGACGCATCTGATCCACATCGCGCAGGGTCATGCCAGTGAGGATCTCGGCTTCGGGAATATTGGGCATGAACAGGGTGGTAAGGGGAATCAGCCGTTGCTTCAGCATATCCAGGGCGGCGTCTTCCAGCAGGGGGCGTCCGTCCTTGGCCGCCATCACCGGGTCCACCACCAGGGGAATGCCTTGCCCCGCTTCCTCTATGACATCGCACACCGCGGCAATGGTTTCGGCGCTGTAGAGCATGCCCAGCTTGATGCAGTCGGCGCCGATATCGTCGAGAACCAGGCGCATCTGGCGGGCCACGAACCCGGCATCCACGGGGCGGATTTCGGCCACGCCCTCGGTATTCTGGGCGGTAAGCGCCGTCACCGCCGTGGCCGCATAGCCGCCCAGCGCCGTTACCGTCTTGATGTCTCCCTGAATCCCCGCCCCGCCGCCGGAGTCACTCCCGGCGACAACAAGTACGCGGCCTCTGATGTCGCTCATGACAGCTAACCCGACACCCGTTCGATGACCTCGACGATGCGGTTCACCACGCCACCGACAACGGCTTCGTCCTCGGCTTCGGCCATGACCCGGACAAGGGGCTCGGTCCCCGACTTGCGGATGACGAGCCGGCCGTTACCACCCAGTTCCGCCTCGCCTTCGGCGATGGCCGCCTTGACCTCGCTGTTTTCCAGCGGTTCCGTGCCGTTGAAACTGACCGAGCGCAGCATCTGGGGGAAGGGATCAAAACAGCGCGCCACCTCGCTTGCGGGGCGGCCTGTCTTAACGAGAACGGACAGCACCTGGAGAGCGGCGATGAGACCGTCCCCGGTGGTGCTGTAGTCGCTGAGTATGATATGCCCCGACTGTTCGCCGCCCACATTATGGCCGCCGCTGCGCATGGTTTCCACCACATAGCGGTCGCCCACCTGAGCCCGCACCAGCCCCAGATCGAGACTGGCCAGATAGCGCTCCAGCCCCATATTGGACATGACGGTGGCCACCAAGGCGTCGCCCCTGAGATGGCCGGCATCCTTCCAGTCCATGGCCACCAAAGCCATGATCTGGTCGCCGTCAATGACCTTGCCTTTCTCGTCGGAGATAATCAGGCGGTCGGCGTCGCCATCGAGCGCAATGCCGATATCCGCCTTGCTCTCTACCACCTTGGCGCACATGGCCTGGGGCTCCGTGGCGCCACAGTCGTGGTTGATGTTAAAGCCGTCGGGATGGGTTCCCATGGGAATCACCTCGGCGCCCAGTTCCCACAGCACCAGCGGCGCCACCCGGTACGCCGCGCCGTGGGCACAGTCAATGACCGCCTTCATGCCGTCCAGGCGTAGCCCCTTGGGAAAGGTGTTCTTCACGTATTCGATATAGCGGCCCTGGGCATCGTCGAGGCGCATGGCCTTGCCCAACTGGCCGGATGCGGCCAGGTGCTCTTCCACCCCGTTATCCATGCGCTCTTCGATCTCGCGCTCCACCGTATCGGAGAGCTTGTAGCCTTCGGGGCCAAACAGCTTGATGCCGTTATCCTGGTAGGGGTTGTGGGAGGCCGACAACACCACGCCGAGATCGGCGCGCAGGCTCCGCGTCAACATGGCCACCGCCGGGGTGGGTAACGGCCCCACCAGCACCACGTCCATACCCATGGAGATAAAGCCCGCGGTCATGGCCGGTTCCAGCATATAGCCCGAAAGCCGCGTGTCCTTGCCGATGACCACAAGATGGCGGTGATCCCCGCGCAGGAAGCGATGACCCGTGGCCATAGCCACGCGCAGGGCGGTGGCGGCGGTCATGGGTTCTATATTGGCGGTACCGCGGATACCATCGGTACCAAAGATGTCACGAGTCATTGGCGCCCCGAAAAAAAAGCTGCCGTTAAGGGTTATACCAGATTCATCTTCCACACAGGGGGGAAATTGTTTCCCCCCGTCAAGCCATTCCCGCCTTTACTCGAGCACAGGATTGAGCGCGTCCCACACGGAAAACGCCTGGCGGGTTTCCGCCACGTCATGGACACGGAGCATCTGCACCCCCTGATCCACCGCCACCAGGGCCGCGGCCAGAGAGCCGGGAAGCCGATCCTTGGGGGCTTCATCGCGGCTCAAGGAGGCGAGAAAACGCTTGCGCGACACTCCCACCAGAATGCCGCAGCCGAGCCCGTGAAACAGCGACAGGCAGCTCAGAATATCCACGTTATGGTCGAAGCTCTTGCCGAATCCCACACCAGGATCCACGAGAATATCGGCAGCATCGATCCCGGCGGCGGCACAGGTTTCGATCCGCGCCGAGAGGTATTCATATATCTCGGTGGGCGCAAAATCATAGCGGGGATCATCCTGCATGGTTCGCGGGTCGCCCTGCATATGCATAAGGATCACCGGCGCGCCGCTTTTGGCCGCCACGCCCAGACTTTCGGTATCATGGGTGAGCGCGCTCACATCATTGATCACCTGGGCTCCGGCTTCCAGCGCCGCCGCCATCACCGCGGCATGCCGGGTATCGATGGAAATCCGCGCGCCGCGCTCGGCCAGGCCACGCACCACGGGTGTGATCCGTTCCAGCTCTTCTTCCACCGCCACAGGATCGGCGCCGGGGCGGGTGGATTCGCCGCCCACATCGAGAATATCCGCGCCGGCTTCCCACATCTCCATGCCGTGGGCGATGGCGGATACGGTATCGGCATGGTCGCCGCCATCGGAAAAACTGTCCGGAGTCACGTTGACGATGCCCATAATCAGGGGAAGCGATCCCGCCGGACAATCCAGCGCCAAACCGGCAAAGGGAGGGGGTGAAACCGATACCCGCTTCAGCCAGTCATGCATGGCGGCGGCAGTGGCGTCTCCTTCCCTGTCGGCCCAGGCAATGGTTTCGGCCAGGGGCAGGACACGGGCGGTCTCCAACTTTCCGGTACCGCCTTCTCCTTCACTGATGAGAAAAATGCCGCAGGCGGTATAGGCAAGACGGCCCCCGGCAAGCCTCTGGCCGGCGCCGGATTCCAGGGCCGCAGCCGCGGCCGCGCCGCCGACAATCCCCAAAGGACGCAAGTGGAGGCTGCGCGTGGAAGCCGTCATGTGGGAAACATCATAGAGGCGTCACACCAGAGCCGGACGAAAAGCTCAGGAGCCAGGCTGCGGCTCTGGTTTTGGCATGCCGCCCGTCTTGCCCTTGCCCTTCTTGTCTTTTTTCCCGGTGGAAGGAACAGGGGAGCTTTGCCCGCCTTCGGGCGGGGTGGAATCCTCATCCGCACGCATGATCGGCTCGCCCTTGAGAAGCGCATCCACTTCCTCGGCGCTCAGGGTCTCGTATTCGAGAAGCCCCTTGGCCAGGGCATGGAGATCGTCCATGTTCTCGGTCAGCACCTCACGCGCCTTGGCCTCGCCTTCATCAACGAGCTTGCGGATTTCCTCATCAATGAGCTTCGCCGTGGCGTCGGAAGTATTCTTGTGCTGGGTCACGGAATGACCGAGGAAGATTTCCTCCTCGTTCTCGTCATAACGCAACGGCCCCAGCTTCTCGCTGAAGCCGAACTTGGTCACCATGGAACGGGCCATCTCCGTGGCCTGGCTGATATCGTTGGCCGCCCCGGTGGTGATGTTCTCGGACCCAAGGATGAGTTCCTCGGCGAGGCGTCCGCCGAAGGTCATGGCGATCCTGGCCTTCATCTGGGCCTTAGACAGGCTGTAACGGTCGCGCTCGGGCAGGTTCATGGTCAACCCCAAGGCACGGC
>CAYZWF010000041.1:0-17106 GCA_964482135.1 uncultured Rhodospirillaceae bacterium | reverse complement strand
CGGCCAGCTCGGGTTGACGGTGATCGCCGCCATGATCCCCGGCTGCGCCCCGGCCACCATGGTGGAGCTGCTGCCGCACCATGTACGCGTCACCTGCATGTCCATCGGCTATAACCTGTCGCTGGGGCTGATCGGCGGCACCACGCCGCTGGTGGCGGCCTATCTGGTGTCGCGCACTCACGAAGACCTGGCGCCGGCCTTTTATCTTATGGCGGCGGCGGCGGTGTCGCTGGCCTTCGTTCTGAGCCTCAAGGACGGCTCGAAGGCGCCCCTGAAATAGGGGCGGCAGGATTCCGGCTTTTAAGAGAGAAAATGGGGTGGCTGATGGGATTTGAACCCACGACATCCGGCTCCACAAGCCGGCGCTCTAACCAACTGAGCTACAGCCACCACACCCGCGGTTTGTAGGCGCAATCATGCATAGGGTCAAGCCGCGTCCTGAGCAGAAGCCGCCCGAAAAAACCGGGGCTTTTCCCGGCCCCTCCCCTGAGGCATAGTGCGGCCCGCACTAATTGAATGGGGTGCGCCCCGCACGAAATGAACAAAGCGCGCCCCGCACAAACAGAACATGGTGTGCCACGCACCAATTGAACAGAGCACACCCCGAACTTATTTCCGCAACCAACACAGGTCACCCCACCATGCTCACACCGGCCACGGCCATGTCCCGGCTTGGCACCGACAGCGCCTTCGAGGTGCTGGCCCGCGCCAAGGCCCTCGAAGCCCAGGGCAAGCACATCATCCATATGGGCATCGGCCAACCCGATTTCCCGACCCCGGACCATATTGTGGAGGCCGCCTGTAAGGCGCTGAAAGACGGCCATCACGGCTATACTCCGGCGGGCGGAATCCCCGAGCTGCGCGCCGCGGTGGCCGCCGATGTGGCCACATACAGAGGCGTGGAAATTGATCCCGCCTCGGTTCTGATCGCGCCCGGCGGCAAGGCGGTCCTGTTCTATACCGCGCTCATGTTTGGAGAACCCGGCGCCGAGATCATCTATCCCGATCCCGGATTTCTGTCTTATGAATCGGTCATCACCTTTTCCGGGGCGACTCCGGTGCCTCTCCATTACCGCGAGGAAAACGGCTTTTCCTTCAACGCCGAGGAAATGCTTTCCCTGATTACGCCGCGCACCCGGCTCATCATTCTCAACAGCCCCGCCAATCCCACCGGCGGCGTGGTGCCGCGTGCGGAGATGGAACGGCTGGTGGCGGGACTGGCCGAGCACCCCCATGTGGCGGTGCTGAGCGACGAAATTTACAGCCGCATGCTCTATGACGGGCATGAACATGTGAGCCTTCTTGAGTTCGAGGACATCCGTGACCGCGTGATCCTTCTCGACGGCTGGAGCAAGACCTACGCCATGACCGGATGGCGGCTGGCCTACGGGGTCTATCCGCCAAAACTCTTCGAACATGCCGAACGGCTGGCCATCAATTGCCATTCCTGTGTCAGCACGGCCTCGCAATATGCGGGTGTGGCGGCGCTGGAGGGGCCTCAGGACGATGTGGACCGCATGGTGGCGGCCTTCGACGAGCGCCGTAAGCGGCTGGTGGCGGGCTTGAATGAGCTGCCCGGATTCTCCTGCCAGGAACCGGGCGGCGCCTTCTACGCCTTTCCCAATATCAGCGCCACCGGTCTGGGGTCGAAGGAGATCGAGGAGAAGATCTTGAACGAAGCCGGCGTGGCCACGGTGGCGGGCACCAGCTTCGGACGTTACGGCGAGGGATTCCTGCGTTTTTCCTACGCTACCGGCATGGAAAATATCGAGGCCGCCTTGCAGCGCATCGGCGAATCACTGTAGGGTCTCTCCCGTTAAATCTCTGGGGAAATTTTTGGGGAAATTTCCCGGGTAATTTCCGGGCTTGGAAGGGCAGCCCTGTATTTAGGCGGAATGCCTAATATTTATGCAGAAAACCGCTTATTTTGCCCCTTTTTTTCTTTCGGGGAAGGTGCTTTTTATTGTATTTCAATCGCTTATCAGAGGGCGGCTCCCCTGCCCGGTTTGGCACAAGCTGTGCAAACCGTTAGGGGCTGACACGCTATCCAAGGGAAGGCGCGGTGCCTCCTGTTCCTTTGACATCAAGCAAGACGGTCACTCATGAAAAAAATTGAAGCTATTATCAAACCCTTCAAGCTCGACGAAGTGAAGGAAGCTCTCCACGATCTCGGACTCAATGGCATGACCGTCATTGAGGCCAAGGGTTTCGGCCGTCAGAAAGGGCATACCGAACTTTATCGCGGCGCCGAATATGTGGTGGATTTCCTGCCCAAGGTGAAAATAGAGGTGGTGATGGACGACAAGCTTGTGGAACGCGCCATCGAAGCCATACAAAAGGCCGCCGAAACCGGACGCATCGGCGACGGCAAGATTTTCGTTTCATCGGTTGAGGACGTGGTCCGCATCCGCACCGGAGAACGGGGAACCGACGCAATCTAGACATGGCTCCCGGCGGCGCCAAAAAACGGCAGCCATATTTTTCAATTTCAATCGTTAATTCACATCCGTAGCAACATCTATCCTGGGGAAGTTCATTATGTCCGACGTAAAAAAAGTCCTGGATCTCATCAAGGAGCAGGACGTCAAGTATGTTGACCTGCGCTTTACCGACCCGCGCGGCAAGTGGCAGCACACGGCCCAGACCGTGGAAACCATCGACGAGGACGCCTTCGAGGACGGCATCATGTTCGATGGCTCTTCCATCGCCGGCTGGAAGGATATCAACGAATCCGACATGGCGCTGGTGCCCGATCCCACCACCGCCGTGCTTGATCCCTTCGCCGCCCAGACCTCGCTGATCCTCATGTGTGACGTGCACGAGCCCACCACCGGCCAGCCCTATGCCCGCGACCCGCGCTCGGTGGCCGGCAAGGCCGAGGCCTATCTGAAAAGTGCGGGCGTGGGTGATACCGCCTATTTTGGACCCGAAGCCGAGTTCTTCGTCTTCGACGACGTGCGTTTCGACGTCTCCATGAACAGCACCTTCTACGAAATTGATTCCGATGAAGGACCGTATGTGAGCGGCAAGATGTTCGAGGAAGGCAATGTGGGCCATCGCCCCGCCGTCAAGGGCGGCTATTTCCCGGTGCCGCCGGTTGATTCGCAAAGCGACCTGCGCGCGGAAATGGTCACCGTCATGACCGAGATGGGCATGAACATGGAGAAGCACCACCACGAAGTGGCGCCGAGCCAGGCCGAAATCGGCATCAAGTTCGATACCCTGCTGCGTACCGCCGACAACATGCAGATATATAAATACGTGGTGCATATGGTGGCCCATGCCTATGGCAAGACCGCCACCTTCATGCCCAAGCCGGTGGCCGGCGATAACGGCTCGGGCATGCATGTCCACCAGTCCATCTTCAAAGGCGGCAAGCCGGTGTTCGCGGGATCGAGCTATGCCGATCTTTCGGAATCGGCGCTCCATTACATCGGCGGCATCATCAAGCATGCCCGCGCCATCAACGCCTTCTCCAACGCCACCACCAACAGCTATAAGCGCCTGATCCCCGGATTCGAAGCGCCGGTGCTGTTGGCCTATTCGGCGCGTAACCGTTCGGCGTCCTGCCGCATTCCCTATGATTCCAGCCCCAACGGCAAGCGCGTCGAGGTGCGCTTCCCGGATGCCTCGGGCAACCCCTATCTGACCTTCGCCGCCATGCTCATGGCCGGGCTCGACGGCATCGAGAACAAGATTCATCCCGGCGATCCCATGGACAAGAACCTCTATGACCTGCCGCCCGAGGAATTGAAGGACGTGCCCACGGTATGCGGAAGCCTGCGCGAAGCCCTGGACGCCCTGAGCACCGACCGCGACTTCCTCAAGGCCGGCGACGTCTTCACCGACGACCTCATCGACGGCTATATCGATCTCAAATATGAAGAGGTTTACAATTTCGAACACGCGCCGCATCCGGTGGAATTCGAGATGTATTACTCGGTCTAAGGATACGGACGCCTTACTAAAGGCGATCCAGACAAAAGGCCCCGCTGTGAAGCGGGGCCTTTTTTCATTCGCAAAACCGAGGTTTGGGAACCTTATTCCATAGCCAGGGCTTTTCTTATCTCGTCGCGATAGAGCCCAAAGGATTTGGCGTCGAGTCCCAGCAGACTGCACAGGGTAACGATCTCGATCTGCTCCACCAGGCTGACCTCGCCATCGCTCTCACTCAAGGCAAGGCATATGCGGATCATTAGTTCCGCTTTTTCAGGATCGTTCGCCCCCGCCATGATGGCGGCGACGGCTTCGGCGTGGCCGGCCTCGGGCGATTCCTTGAGCACCTCCACAAAACCGTTGAACAGGTTCACCCCTTCATGGGGGTCGAACACCTTCAGGGCTTCCAGAGTTTCCAGAACCTGGTCCACCCGCATCCGTTCATTGAAGGTGATTTTGCCATCAGACATGGAGACGACGGCGCTGGCCGCCATGGTGGCCTTGAGAAAGGGCAGGTTTTTATGGCGCGCCACCTGTTCCCGGTAGTGACGGGTCAGGTTCTTGAGGAAGTCCGGCATGGCGGTGGGATTCCCTTCATCGGCGGCGGCGCGCGTTTTAGTTCTCGGCGTCCGGCTGCAGGTCTATGTCGAGTATGGCCATCTGGAAGGCGTAGGAGATGTCTCCGTCCTCGTCATCGCGGTAGATAATGCCGATGAACTCCTCGCCGAGATTGACCTCCACCGAGTTGTCCTGGCGGCTTTGTTCCAGAATATGTATGGCATCATTGCCAAACTTTTCTCGAAGATAGGTCTGAAGACGCTGGATTTCCTCTTTGTCCACGGTCAACTCCTCCGGTGGTATCGTTTGTGGAAAATGGCTTTTCTGGAAAAGAGACAGGACAAGCCGGGGAAAGGTGTGACACGCATCATGAGGCGTCCGCAAGCATCATTCAACAATCTATCCGGTCTTAAGAGGCGCTCTTTTCGTCTTGATCCGGATTCCCGTCCTCCGACGGAGCCGCAACCACCCGCGACTTGGGCAGGCGGATGATGACATCCGTTCCCTTTTCCTCCTCGCTTTCAATCAGCAACTCGCCTTCGTGAATTTCAACCAGGGCCTTGATCAGGGAAAGACCGAGACCGGTTCCTTCGTATTGGCGGCTGAAGGAGCTGTCCACCTGGCCAAAAGGCGCAAGGGCGGTGGGGATGTCCTCTTCCTTGAGGCCGATGCCGGTGTCGGAAACGGTGATGACGAAAATCCCGTCCCCGTCAAGGGCGGCCCTGGCGGTGACGGCGCCTCCCTCGGGGGTGAACTTGACGGCGTTTGAAAGCAGATTGATGAGTATCTGTTTGAGCTTGCGTTCATCGGCCAGCAGAAACGGCAGATCCGGGGCAATATCTGTTTGCAGCGAGATTCCCTCCTGCTGGGCGCGGGAAAAAACAAACCGCTTACAGCCTTCGATGAGCTCCGCCACATCCACCGTGCCCTCCACCAGGTCGAGCCGTCCGGCCTCGATCTTGGAGAGATCGAGAATGTCGTTGATAACCTCGAGAAGGTGCGTGCCGCTGTTGTAGATGTCGTTGGTATATTCCGAATATTCCGGCCGCCCCAGCTCGCCGAAAAGCTGGTTTTTCATGATTTCGGAGAACCCGATAATGGCGTTGAGCGGACTGCGCAGTTCGTGGCTCATATTGGCCAGGAATTCCGACTTGGTGCGGTTGGCCCGCTCGGCTTCGTCGCGCGCGGCCGCCAGAACCTCCGCCAGCTCCACCAGACGCCGCCCCTGTAATTCCATACGGTCCTGGGAATCCTGCAACTCCGCGACCCGAATCTTCAGGGTGTCTTCCTTTTCCCTGATCTCGGTGATTTCGGTACTGATTTCCATCATCCCGCCGCCGCCGGTGGGACGCAGGTCAACTTGAATCCAGCGCTGGTCGCAAAGCATGAGATCAAAACTACTTCTCACAGAATTCCTGAAGGAAGCCATGCGATCCTCCACCCAGGCATTTTGGCTGCTGGAAATGGAGAGCGCACCATCATGGGCCATGGCCTGAAAAATTTCCTCGGCCACGGCGCCCGGACCCAGCATATCCGAGACAGGGGCATAAAAATCACGATGGCGCTTGTTACACAGAATTATTCGTTCCTGGGAATTATACAGACAGACCCCCACGGGCAAGAGGTCAAGGATCTCCGCGAACCAATCCAGGGAAAGCGATGAAACGTCCTTGGCAGGACGCGCATCGGTATCTTCCCCGATCGCGTCGGGCAGACTTCCTGGATATATCTTCAGATTCTCTGTGATGTTACCGCCTCCACAGAATCATGCGTGAGATCATGCGTAAAACCGCAACGCGCGCCCGCATTGGGCACGGAATCAGGCAAAAACACCTGAATTCAGGGAGCAATAGTAGGAAAATTTGCCCAACTGCGCCAATAAAAAAAAGGAGAGTGCCAGAAAAGTATTGATGAGACGTAAAAATCGCCATCAACAACCGGAGCCGACGGCGCAGGAACAACCGCAGCCCGGGAACCTTATTCCCAGTGCTACCCTAGGTCTCCGGCGTTTCCGGCGTCGTGGTCTCCGCCGTCTTATCCCCAGGGTTTCCGCCTGGTGGCGTCGTGCTGGACTGGATACGTTCCGCTTCGCGCCTGAGATGGAGAAAGGAACGAACGCTGAAAGGAATACTCAGGAAATAGGCCAGCACGATACCGATAAAGGTGGCCCAGAACTCGGCAACCAGAGTGGCGGCGAAGATGCCCACAAGCAGAAAAGTAGGCAGCACGTAAGGCTGGGGAACCTTGATCTGTTTTAAGGAATAGGTGGGAATGGTGCTGATCTTGAGGAGTGCCGTCACCACGGCGAGAGTCCCCACCACGAAGACGCTGCGCATGGCTTCGAATTCGGGAAACTGAAAGGAGACCATCATCGGAAACAGGGCCAGTCCGGCTCCGGCGGGGGCGGAAACTCCGGTGAAATAATTATAGGCCCAGGGCGGCATCACCTCACCCAGGCGCGAATTAAAACGGGCCAGGCGCAGCGCCGAACAGATGCAGTAGAAGGTAACGATGATCCAGCCTTTTCCGCCCAGTTCCCACAGCGACCAGTGATACAGGACTATTGCCGGAGCGACGCCGAAGCTGACGAAATCGGACAGGGAATCGAGCTCGCTGCCGAATTTACTGCCGCCGCCGAGAAGGCGCGCCATGCGGCCGTCAAGATTGTCGAGAAATCCCGCCAGAACAACCGCCGCCACCGCCCATTCCCATTTTGCCATCAAGGCGAAACGCATGGCCGACAGCCCCGCGCACAACGACATGAGGGTCAGCAAAGTGGGAATCATTACATTCAGGGATTGTCCCTTGAACCGTTTGCGGCGTGCCCGAAACATGGGGGGCTCCTTCCTGCAGTAGCGGCAAAGCATGTTGGGGCCACGGAACCCCGGTCTGGCTTTGCGGGACGGCGATTATATCAAGAATGCCAACTATTTACCAAGATCGGCTATCACTGTCTCTCCGGCAATGGCGATCTGGCCGGGAAGCACCTTGGGTATTGTGCCCACAGGCAGATAGACATCCACCCGGCTGCCGAAACGAATCAGCCCGAAACGCTCTCCGGCACGCACCTGTTGTCCCGCGGCCAGATCACATTTGATACGCCGCGCCACGAGACCGGCGATCTGGACGAAGGCGAGTTCCGCCCCGCCATCGCTTTTCATGGACACCGACATGCGCTCGTTATGCTCGCTGGCCTTGTCCAGGGAGGCATTGAAAAACCGGCCCGGCCGATAAGATATTTTTTTAATCACGCCATGGGCGGGAACGCGGTTCACATGCACGTTGAACACATTCATGAAAATGCTGACGCGGGGACGAGGCTCCTCTCCCATGCCCAGTTCCGGCGGCGGTGGCGCCTCTTCGAGCGGCAGCACCATACCGTCCGCGGGGCTGATGACCAGCCCCGGCTCCTGCGGCGTCACCCGTTCGGGGTCACGGAAGAAATAGGCGCACCACGCGGTCAACACCACCCCGACCCATCCCAGGGGCTGGTACAGAACCCAGAGACCGGCGGAAAGTGCGGCGAAGAGGGCGACAAACGGCCAGCCGGCGCGGTTGATGGAAACCCATACGGCCTTTTTGATGACGGAATCCAAGGAACACCTACCTTTCAGAAGCGACCCGTCATTTAGCGGATTTTCACGGCAAAGTCGACGCCCCATGGCAACGCCCGCCGATCACCGTTTTCATTCCTGAAAGGTATGGTGTTTTCCCGGCGGCCATGGAACTATTCTCGTAATCCGGCAACACCATGACAACATAGTGAAAGAGCCCACTGCGGCCCGTGACGAGAGGTATTTGGTGAGCGATTCCAGCATGGACTCCAGCCCCGCGGACGCCGGAAATGTGGATACCAGAAATATGGACACCAGCGCCGGAGACACTGCCGACACCCCCCCGGCCCCGAACATGGATGACCTCATCGAAGGGCTGTCGGGGTCGCTGGATGCCGTTTCCAGGAGTGAATCTCCCCAGGAACTGCGCTTTGGCTTTTCCCATCGCGGTTTTTATTTTACCGCCAAGGCCCGGCGCGGGGAGAACGGCGAGGCACGGCTGAGTCTTTGCGGCAGCATTGGCTTCCTTCCCTATTCCGTACAATCCGCATTCCTCCGCCGCTGCGTACTTTATCTCGCCGACAAAAAACGCCGGCCCGCCCTGGGACAGTTCCTGGTCCAGCCCAACAAGCGGATCCTCTTCCTTGCCGAAACCGGTATTTCCCCGGATATGAGTCATGAAGCGGTGATTGCCGGGCTGTGCCGGATTCTCTTCGACACCAAGCCCCATCTCGACCTGATGGCCGAATGTCTGGCTTTCGTGCCCCTGTCTGAAAGCGCCGGGGAGCCCCCCTCCATTGAATCCGGTGAGCAGAGCCCTGCCCCCCAACTGCCCCCAGCTGAAGAATCCACTGCCGAAGAACCCCCGGCCAAAAAGAAAACCGCCGCGCCAGCGGAAGAAAAAAAGACCGCCGGAAAAAAGACCTCCATGAAAAAGGTCCTCTCCAAGGTCAAGGCCAAGGACAAGAAGGGTCTTCAGGTGAAGAAACGGAAGAAACCCGCCACCAAAGGTACGGAGGTAACCAAAAGCAAAACCAAGGCCAAAAAGGCGGCCCAGAAAACAGAGCCCAAGAAAACCGCCAAGAAACCGAAAAGCAGGGCGGCGAAAAAGCCCAAGCCCAAGAAAGACTCCTAGAGCGGGTCAGGGCTGACCGCCGGCCTATTCCGCCCCGCGTGGCAGGGTAAACACCTGTCCGGGATAGATGAGATCGGGATCGCCAATCTGAGAGCGGTTGGCCTCGTGGATCACATGATAGTGGAGCCCGTGACCGTAGGCCCGGCGCGCCAGCCGCCACAGGCTGTTGCCCGGCTGTACCACCACCGTGCTGTCATCTTCGATCAGCGGCGGAGTCTCGGCGCGTGAGAAGGGAAGCTCCACCCGGGCTACCACCCGGCCCTCGGGGGAAATCTGATCGAGGCGCAGATTATAAACGCCGGGGACCACATCCCGGTCGGGAACCAGGGTCCAGAATCCGTCATCTCCGGCCACCGTCTCGCCCAACAGTTGGTTGTCGAGATAGACACGCAGCGACACCCTGGGAACCGCCCGTCCGCCGAACTGTACCTGGCCGCTATTGTCGTAATCCACCACATCCAGGGACAGGGCGATATCGCCGACCTCACTCGAGGGAGATTGCAGCAACCGGGAGCCACCCGTTTCGTCACGGCGGGTTTTCAAAATCAGCGCGTTGCCCGGTTCCTCGCTGGCGCGGCCCGCGATATCACGGTCGGACTGGGGCAGGATCATGACCACCACATCTTCGGAGAGTGCCGCCTTACCGTCGCCGAGCCGGGAACTGAGGCTCAGTTCCAAATCGCCCGGCGGGAACGGCGTTTCAGATACCCAGACCCATTCGCCGCGATGATCCGCCGTGACCTTGCCGATTTCCTGGCCACGGTTGGAGATGGTGACCTCGGCATTGGGAGTCGCCCGCCCCGCCAGCACCGCCTCGCCCTTGCGGTTGACCCGCACCACGTCGAAGGTGGGCGGCACGTTAACCGCAGGCGCCACGGTTTCATCCGGAGCCGCCACGGATTCGGGTTCAGCCTGTTCCGCGACTTCCGGCATGGCAGGCGCGGGATCGGCGGCAACAGGGGGTTCGGACACGGTTTCCGGAGGCGTGTCCCCGGAGCGGGAGATGTATAGGAGACCGGCGGAAATAACCGTCAGGCCCGCCAGGATCATGACGACGGATTTATTCACGGCCCCTCGCAACGCTTTTTCATGGAAGCAGGCCCAAGGTAATACGACCTCCCGCCCGTTGCAACGACACCTTGCGCGTGGCTTCCGGCTCCCTTAGAAGGAAAGCCGTTCCCCTCACGCGAGGCCTGAAATTCCATGACCGTTCGTTCCCTTTGCGTTTATTGCGCCTCGTCGCAAACCATTCCCGAGCAACATCGTCAATGCGCCCGGGATCTGGGGCGGCTTTTGGCCGAAAACGGCATTCATCTGATTACCGGCGGCGGTCATGTGGGGCTTATGGGGGAAACCGCGGACGCCGCGCTGGCCGCGGGCGGCAAGGTGACGGGAATCATCCCCCGCTTCATCAAGCAATGGGAGGTGGATCATCGCGGGCTCACAGAGCTGATCGAGGTGGAAAGCATGCACGAGCGCAAACAGAAGATGTTCGATATGTCGGACGCCTTCGCCGCCCTTCCCGGCGGGCTCGGCACCCTGGACGAAACCCTGGAAATCATCACCTGGAAGCATCTGGGACTCCATGACAGGCCCTTATTTCTGATCGAACCCGGCGGTTATTGGAAACCGTTTCATAACCTTTTCGAGCATATGATCGCCACCGGTTATGCCAGCGAAAAGTGCAGAGACCTGTACACGGTGGTGCAAGGGGCCGATGGGGTGATGGCCGCCCTGGAAACCCTGCCCCCGGCTCATGGCGGCGAAAACAGCAGCCGCATATGAGCGGAATTATCGGGTGGGAATTGTTGTGTCCCCCGGCGGGAATGCTAGGTTGAGGCACTCAGGATATGGAAGGGAGCCCCCATGGCGAAAATCAAGGTAGTCACCCCCGTCGTTGAAATCGACGGCGACGAGATGACCCGGATCATCTGGAAGTTCATCAAGGACAAGCTGGTCCTTCCCTATCTCGAGGTGGAACTGAAATATTTCGATCTCGGCATCGAGAGCCGCGACGCCAGCGACGACCAGATCACCGTGGACGCGGCCAACGCCATCAAGGAGCTGGGCGTGGGCGTCAAATGCGCCACCATCACGCCCGACGAGGCGCGGGTGGAGGAATTCGGCCTCAAGCAAATGTGGCGATCCCCCAACGGCACCATCCGCAATATCCTGGGCGGCACCGTTTTTCGCGAGCCCATCATCTGCGCCAACGTGCCGCGTCTGGTTCCGGGCTGGACCCAGCCCATAGTGATCGGCCGTCATGCCTTTGGCGACCAGTACCGGGCCACCGATTTCGTGGTGCCGGGTAAGGGCAAGCTGACCATCAGCTTCGTGCCTGAAAACGGCGGCGAGACTATCGAGCGCGAGGTCTTTGATTTCCCCGGCGGCGGCATCGCCATGGCCATGTACAATCTCGACGACTCCATTCGCGGCTTCGCCCGGGCCTGTATGAACTATGGCCTCAATCTGGGGTGGCCGGTCTATCTCTCCACCAAGAACACCATCCTCAAGGCCTATGACGGCCGCTTCAAGGACCTCTTCGCCGAGGTCTTCGAAGCCGAATTCAAGGACAAGTTCGCGGCCAAGGGAATCACCTACGAACACCGTCTTATTGACGACATGGTGGCGGCGGCCATGAAATGGAGCGGCGGCTTCGTCTGGGCCTGCAAGAATTACGACGGCGACGTTCAGTCGGACACCGTGGCCCAGGGTTTCGGATCGCTGGGGCTGATGACTTCGGTGCTGATGACGCCCGACGGCAAGACGGTGGAGGCCGAGGCCGCCCACGGCACCGTGACCCGCCATTACCGCCTGCACCAGGAGGGCAAGGCCACCTCCACCAATCCTATCGCCTCCATCTTCGCCTGGACCCGGGGGCTTTATTACCGGGGCCAGTTCGATGACACGCCTGACGTCCGGGACTTCGCCAAGACCCTGGAGAAGGTCTGCGTGGACACGGTGGAGGCGGGCTTCATGACCAAGGACCTGGCGCTGTTGATCGGCCCCGAACAGTCGTGGCTGACCACGGAAGAATTCCTCGACAAGCTGGATCAAGGCTTGAAGCGGGAAATGGGGTAAGGAAAGGCGCGGAACGGCGCCAGAGTCGCAAAAACTTCGCGCAACCGCCATCGGAAACCTTAAGTATATTCATGTGGAGTATGATTTCTGATTGACTGGACGTTAAAATAGAGCGGTAACGATTCAGCGCCGGGTAAGCTTGGCGGAATGCGTTCGTTTTCGGTGCGGTTTTCGGGGTGATTTCGATGGTCATAGAATCTCGAGATGAATTGACGTTGCCACGGGTCTTTATTATTTCCCGGGAAACCGCGCACAGGAAGAGGCTGAAGAACCTCTTGGGGCGAGGTTTCGAGAGCAAGACTTTCGAGGACACCCACGCCGCCGGCGAGGCCATATTAAAGAACCCGCCCGATGTCACCATCGTCGATATCGAGAGGGTGTGGCAAAACGAAATCAACTGGCTGAGCATGAACCCGGCCGGGATAAACTTCAAATCCCTGCCGCTGATCCTGGTCGGCGCCAGTGGAGAAGAATTCGAGGATATGAAGGCCCTGTTCGGCGACTCGAGCCACTATCTCACATGGCCGCTTGATGACGAGTTGCTGAGAAAAATCGTCTCCACCCTCATCAACGAGGCCGTCGAGGCCTCCTGGGAGGAACTGCCGCAAAGCCTGAGCAGGCCGCTGAAGATGACCGTGGAGGAATATCAAAGCATCGCCACGGCGATCGAGAACGGCGAGCCCATCAATTACAAGTCGGCGGATAAAAGCTGCGAGCCCCTGATCGAGGCGGTTCGCGGCGGGGCTCACCACGACATCCTTAAAACCGTGCAAGCCCATCACAACTACACCTATGTCCATTCCATGCGGGTGGCCACCCTGTTGACGCTGTTCGGCTATGGCATCGGCATCAAGGGGGACGATCTCAAAATCCTCTCCACCGGCGGCCTCCTGCACGACACCGGCAAGCTGGTCACACCCTTAAAAATTCTCGACAAGCCGGGCAAGCTCGACGATGACGAATGGCCCATCATGAAAAACCATGTCACCCGCTCGGGGGAACTGTTGGGTGATATCGACAACATCACCAAGGGCGCCATAATTATCGCCGAACAGCACCACGAGAAAATAGACGGTTCGGGCTATCCCAGGGGATTAAAGGGCAGCCAGTTGAACGATCTGGCGAGAATGTCGGCCATCGTCGATATCTTCGGCGCCTTGACCGACGCTCGTTCCTATAAGCCGGCCTTCCCCGCCGAAAAGGCCTTCGCCATCCTCGAGAGCATGGACGCCGCCATCGATCAGAATATGCTCACCATGTTCAAGGAAATCTTCTCTTCGACGCAGACAGAAGAGAAAGAGTTGGTAAAGACGGCCTAGCTCCACCGTAAGCGATCCCCGTTTGTGATCCCAAATGGGGATCACAAACTGCACTGCTGATTAGGCGCTGTCCCCCTTGGAGAGCGCTTTTTCGATGGCATCGAGCGCTTGCGCCGCCTTGGCGCCGTCGGGACCGCCGGCCTGGGCCATATCGGGACGCCCGCCCCCGCCCTTGCCGCCGAGGATTTCCGCGCCGATGCGCACCAGGGATACGGCGTCGAATTTTTCCGTCAGATCGTCGGTGACGGAAACCACCAGGGACGCCTTGCCCTCGTTCACCGCCACCAGGGCGACCACGCCCGAACCCATGCGCGCCGTCATTTCGTCGGCCATGGGTTTGAGTTCCTTGGCGGGCATGTCCTGGAGACAGCGCGGGGCGAAGGTGATGCCGGCCACCGTCTTGTCGGTATCACCGCCGCCGCCATTACCGCCGCCACCGCTGGCCGCGGCGCGGCGCGCCTCGGAGAGATCGCGCTCCAGTTTTTTGCGCTCTTCCAACAGGGCCACCACACGGGATTCGAGATCGCCCGGCGCCGCCTTCAGGGCGGATGCCGCCGCCAAGAGCTGGGCCTCCTGCTCGGCCACGGCGGTCACGGCGGCCTCGCCGGTCAATGCCTCGATGCGCCGCACTCCGGCAGCCACGGCGGATTCGCCGGAGATATGAAAGAACCCGATATCGCCGGCGCGGCGCACATGGGTGCCGCCGCACAGCTCCATGGAATGGGGAGCCTCCCCGCCGTCTTTGTCTCCGGTATCGTCTTCTCCGCCCATGGAAACCACTCGCACCTCGTCGCCGTATTTTTCGCCGAACAGGGCCATGGCGCCGTGTTCCACGGCCTCGTCGGGAGTCATAAGCCGGGTCGTGACTTCGTCGTTACCACGGATGCGGGCGTTGACTTGCGAGGCGACGGCCGCCAGCTCCTCGTGACTCACCGCCTTGGGGTGACTGATATCGAAGCGCAGCCGGTCGGGGGCCACCAGAGACCCCTTCTGGGTCACATGATCGCCCAGCAACCCGCGCAAGGCGCGGTGCAGAAGATGGGTGGCGGAATGATTGGCGCGCAGCCGGGCGCGGCGTTCATGGTCAACGGCGAGCTCCACCACCTCGCCCACGGCAAGGCTTCCCGATGTGATCTTGCCCGTATGCACATGCAGGTTGCCGAGGAACTTGGCGGTATCGGAAATTTCCATACGGGCGTTTTTCTGACCCTGACCCAAACCCAGGGCAACCCCGCTGTCGCCCATCTGGCCGCCGGATTCGCCATAGAACGGCGTCTGGTTAACGATCAGGGAAACCTCGCCCTCGCCCGCCTTGTCCACTTCCTTTCCATCCACCACCAAGGCCACCACTTCACCTTCGGCGGCCTCTATATCATAGCCGAGAAATTCCGTGGCCCCCACGCGCTGGCCGATCTCGAGCCAGATTTTTTCCGTGGCCGCCTCGCCGGAACCGGCCCAGGCGGCGCGGGCCTCTTCTTTTTGGCGTTCCATGGCGGCGTTGAAACCATCCACGTCCACGTCGCGCCCCTGGCCGCGCAGCACGTCCTGGGTCAGGTCGAGGGGAAAACCATAAGTATCGTAAAGCTTGAAGGCGGCGGCGCCGGGCAGCGCCGCATCGCGCGCCAGCTTGCCGGTTTCTTCCGAAAGCAGTTTCAGCCCCCGCTCCAGGGTTTTCTGGAAGCGGGCTTCCTCGAGCTTGAGGATTTCCGTCATCAGGGCCTGGGCCCGGCCCAGCTCGGGATAGACCTGGCCCATTTCGCTGATCAGCGGCGGCACCAGCCGCCACATGAGGGGTTCGCGCCCGCCCAGCATATGCATGTGGCGCATGGCGCGGCGCATGATGCGCCGCAGCACGTAGCCGCGTCCCTCGTTGGAGGGCAGAACACCGTCGGCCATCAGGAAACACACGGCGCGCAGATGATCGGCGATGACCCGGTGCGATACGACTTTGTCGCCTTCGGCCTTGACCCCCGTGACCTCCTGGGAGGCCTCGATCAGGTGCTTGAAAAGGTCGGTGTCGTAATTGTTGTGAACCCCCTGCAGTACCGCGGCAATACGTTCCAGCCCCATACCGGTATCGATACTGGGCCGTGGCAGGTCCACACGCTCTTCGGCAGAGAGACGGTCATACTGCATGAAGACCAGATTCCAGATTTCCACGAAACGATCGCCCTCGGCATCGGCCGAGCCGGGCGGGCCACCGGGAATGTCCTCGCCATGGTCATAGAAAATTTCAGCGCAGGGTCCACAGGGTCCGGTATCGCCCATGGACCAAAAATTGTCGCTGCTGGCGATGCGCAGGATGCGCGAGTCCGGCAGGCCGGTGATCTTGCGCGAGAGTTCGAAGGCTTCGTCATCCTCGGCATAGACCGTCACCGTCAGCCGCTCGGGCGACACGGCGAATTCGCGGGTGATCAGGTTCCAGGCAAGCTCGAGGGCCACGTCCTTGAAATAGTCGCCGAAGGAGAAGTTCCCCAGCATCTCGAAAAAGGTGTGGTGGCGGGCGGTATAGCCCACATTATCGAGGTCATTGTGTTTACCGCCGGCGCGCACGCATTTCTGGCTGGTGGCGGCGCGGGGGATGTCTCGCGATTCGGCCCCGGTAAAGACATTCTTGAAGGGAACCATCCCGGCATTGGTGAAAAGCAGGGTGGGATCGTTGTGGGGCACCAGCGGACCGGAGGCCACGATTTCGTGGTCGTTTTTCGCGAAGTAATCGAGAAAGGCGGCGCGGATATCGTTGCTGGTCTCCATCCCATGCTTTTAACCCGCCCCCCCAACCGTGTCTAGGGCGGGTCAGGGCTGACAGGGATCACTTTGATGGTAGCGAATCGGTTCATTCGGCTAGGCGCGGCGGGCAGCGCGATGTGGGGGCATCGGGCAAGCGCCGTAACGCCCCCGAGGGGCCGATCCGCCCCACCTTCGGCCGGGTGCTTTGGCCCCGTGGCTTCGTTACGCTCCTCATCCGATACGTCAGAATCGGATTTTGGGGCATCGCATTTCGAAGTGCGCCTCGCACCGGGACAAAACCATCAACAAAATCATCCCGGTCAAATGATTCCTGCCAGTCCTGAACCGCCCTGGAAAACAGAAAGGGACACGCGGATCACCGCACGTCCCTTTCAGACCCATGAGCGCCAACCACGGGGGCCCGGCTGTAAGATCGAAGTCCCGGCCTTACAGGCCCCAGGTAATTGGAACCATGGGCCGGTTTATGACTTGGCCGCTTTGGCGGCTGTTTCTTCAGATATTTCCTCAGATGTTTCATCGCTGGTTTCATCCGGCGCCTCTTCGCCGTCAGCAGCCGCACCACCCATCACATCGGCGCCGCCGAGACCGGCGTCATTACGGATCGCCTGTTCGATCTTTTCCGCCACTTCCGGATGCTCGCGCAGATACGTCTTGGCGTTTTCGCGGCCCTGGCCGATGCGTTCCCCGTCATGGGAGAACCAGGCGCCTGATTTTTCCACCACCTCGGCCTGGACGCCGAGATCGATGATTTCACCGAGCCGGGAGATGCCTT
>CAYZWF010000040.1:0-17390 GCA_964482135.1 uncultured Rhodospirillaceae bacterium | reverse complement strand
TTGATCCTCCTAAACTAACTATAAGGGTGGACCAACTCACAGGGGGAGGGTCACAAGAAGCAATCAGGAACGGCGCCTCGCCACGGGATGTTTTAGATCTTAACAGACGTTGGATCATTGTACGGGGTGAACATGACCAAGATAGCTTTGAGGTGACGGCGGCCACCCCCACCCAGCGCGAAACTAATAGTTCAACTCAGGAGCTTCGTAGATTTTATACTAAGGACGACGAGCTTATTTTCCATGAAGGATACACGTACGCTCTGACCAAAATGTGGGGAATCAGCACACCAGATACGGTATCGGAAATTATAAAACGGTTCAATTTAACCAACGTAGAATTCCATGAGACGCGCCAATCGCCATAATAATTTTCTTCCACTAACGCTCTGTTTTAGATGAGGGGCGGTAGGGGTTAAATCCGCACCACATGGACCTGGGTCACCGGGCGCTGGGTGCGTTCCGAGAAGAACGCCTTGCGCACCGCGCGCCGCACCGCCTCCGCCACTTCGGCGTCGTCACGCGACGATGACCGGGACAGCGTCTCCACCGCCGTGGCCGCGGCGGCAACGAGTTTTTTCATGAAGGCGTCCTCGCCTTTTCCGCCTTGCTCGCCTTGCTCACTTTCCGGTGCGAAATGGCCGGGGCCGCTGATGACGGGATCGGAGAGCAGGTCGCCGTCGCCGCCCACAACCACGGTAACCGCCAGCGAGCCGTTGAACATCATGCGCTTGCGGGTCGCCATCATGGAGCTCCCCAGCGGCACCATGCGATTGCCGTCCAGGGTCAACCGGCCGCTATGGACCCGGCCGATGATTTCCGCGTCGCCGGGGGCGAGACGCAACACCAGGCCGTTCTCGATTTCCACCGCCTGGGGTATCTGGCAGGACCGCGCCAGCTTCGCCTGTTCGTGGAGATGGCGGGTCTCGCCGTGGACCGGCACCACCACGCCCGGATTGACCCATTGATACATCTGGGTCAGTTCATCGCGTGCGGGGTGGCCCGACACATGGATGAAATGGTCTTTCTCGGTCACCACCTCAACGCCCAGCGCCACCAGGCGGTTCTGGAGCCGGGCGATGGATTTTTCGTTGCCGGGAATGATGCGCGAGGAAAAGATAGCGGCATCGCCCTTTTCCAGTTCCACCCGGGGATGATTGTCAAAGGCGATGCGGGCGAAAGCGGCGCGGGGCTCCCCTTGGCTGCCGGTACAAATCAGCAGAATTTTCTCTCGGGGCAGGCGCTCCACATCGTATTCGGTCAAGAATTCGGGGATATCCGTGAGGTATCCGTTTTCCTTGGCGCTCTCGTAAAAGGACCACAGGGAGCGGCCGATCAGAGCGGCGTGGCGGCCATTGGCGGCAGCCACCCGGGCCAGGGTCTCGAGGCGGGCGATGTTGGAGGCGAAACAGCCCACGGCGATACGGCCGCTCTCATACCGGCCCACCAGTTCCTCGAGGCTTTCCCGCAAAGCGCCCTCGGACTCAGACGCGCCCTCGGTAAAGACATTGGTGGAATCGCAGACCATGGCCAGCACCCCGCCCTCGCCCAGTTCGCGGAGCGCCGCCTCGTCGGTGACCTCGCCCACCAGGGGATCGGGGTCGAGCTTCCAGTCTCCGGTATGAAGAACGGTGCCGTGGGCCGAATGGATAACCACGGCGTTGGGCTCGGGGATGGAATGGGTCAAGGTGATGAGCTCAATGCTGAAGGGGCCGACCTCGAAGGAGCCGCTGAGCGGGATTTCCGTGATCACGGCTTCTTTTTCCAGCCCCGTCTCGCGCAGTTTTCGGCGCAGGATGGAAGCGGTAAACGCGGTGGCGTAGATGGGGCAACGCAACCGCCGCCACAGATAAGGCACGGCGCCGATATGGTCCTCGTGGGCATGGGTGAGAACGATGCCCGCCAGGCGGTCGCGCTGGCTCTCGATGAAGGCGGGGTCGGGGGTGATGATATCCACCCAGGGCATGGAATCGTCGCCGAAGGTAACGCCGAAATCGACGATGATCCATTCCCCCTCGCTGCCGTAGAGGTTGAGATTCATGCCGATCTCGCCCGACCCGCCAAGCGGAAGGAACAGCAATTCCTCGCCCGGCACCGGATCGCCCCCGGGCAACAGCGCCTCGTCGGTGTCTTTATTGGGAGAGCTCATCAGGGGCTGTTGATCTGGTGGATTTTCAATAATCCGCGCAGGGTCAGTTCGGGATCATGGTGCCCGATAGCGTCGGTGGAATCGGCAAACAGAGCGGCCAGGCCGCCGGTGGCCACCACCGTCATGGGCTCCCCGAATTCCTCCGCGATGCGCGCCACCATGCCTTCGATCATACTCACATAGCCCCAGAAGATGCCCGACTGCATGGCGCTGACGGTTCCCGTGCCGATGATTTTCGCAGGTTTCTCCACGGCGATGCGGGGCAGCTTGGCCGCCTCCATATAGAGGGCTTCCAGCGACAGGTTGATGCCCGGCGCGATCACGCCGCCGGTATAATTGCCCTTGGCGTCCACCACGTCGAAGGTGGTGGCGGTGCCGAAATCAAGGACGATGGCGGGGCCCTTGTAGCGATCATGGACGGCCACCGCGTTCACCAGGCGATCGGCTCCCACCTCGGAGGGACGCTCGGTAAGCACCCCGACCCCAAGGTCAACGCCGGCCTCGCCCACCACCAGCGGATCGCATTTGAAATAGCGGTGGCACAGGGCGGAGAGATAGTGCTGGGAAGCGGGCACCACATTAGCGATAGCCACCGCCTTGATATCCCCCAGCGCCAGGTCTTCCAGCGTCATCAGCTGGGTCAGCCACACCGCGTATTCATCGGCGGTGCGATGCAGGTCGTTGGAACTGCGCCAGCGGGCGCGCAAGTTCTCGCCGTCGAAGATGGCGAAAATCACATTGGTATTTCCTGAATCGATAGCCAGCAGCATGTAAGTCCTCAGAAATGTGAAACCCTAGGTGGGAAAGCCCATAATAACGTCGGCGGCAGTAAGAACCCGTTTCTCACCATCGCCCAACTCAAGGATCAGAGCGCCGGAAGCGTCAAGATCGGCAAAGCGGCCCCGTAAAAGCTCTCCCTCCGCCTTCACTTCTATTTCCTCGCCCAGACACCAGGCATATTTGAGCCATCTTTTTCGCACCGGAGCTAATCCCTTCTTCGACCATTCTTCCATGACCCGTTTGAAGCTGTCGGTAAAGTGTTTCAACACGCTTTCGACGTTGGCATGGGGCGCGCCGCTCTCGTGCAGGCTGGTGGCCGGAAACGAAACCTTGCCGGGCGAAGAGGCCACGTTGACGCCGACTCCCACCACCAACCAATCAAGCATAGTACTGCTGGCCGAGGATTCGAGGAGGATACCGGCGACTTTTTTCCCGTCCACAAGAATATCATTGGGCCATTTCAAATGAATTTTGGCCGTCTGGGGAAGCATGAAACACAGTGTATCAAAGACGGCGATGGCGGCGACGAAGCTGATTTGCGGCGCCTGGGCAAGCTGAATATCGGGCCGCAGGAGGAGCGACAGATAAAGATTACCGGAGGGTGAAATCCACTCCCGGCCGCGCCGCCCCTTGCCTTCGAGTTGCGATTTGGACCAGACAAGCGTGCCCGCGGGCGCCCCATCGCGGGCCAGGGATGCAGCTTCCTCGTTGGTGCTGTCCACCACATCAAGCTCAAGAAGATGATAGAGCTCGTCTAGTTGGGATAAATCTTCCATACACTTTTTCAAAGAAAAACACAGGGAACCGTGGCTGAAACCCAAAGAGGGAGGGTTTTAAGGACACAACCTTAGGAAATTAAACGCCCTGTTGTCTAACCGCCGGGAAAGAGAGACGCCGCCGCCACCGTGGCCGCCGAGAGGATGGGCTCGGGATAGACAAAGAAGAACATGGTGAAGACCCCGGTAACGGCCAGAATCACGGCGATATCGCGGCCAATCCACTTGTCCAGGGGTTCATGTGAGTCATCGAAATACATGAACTTGATAATACGCATGTAATAGAAGGCCCCCACCACGCTGGTGAGGATGCCGATAATGGCCAGGGTATAGAGGCCGGATTCGATGGCCGCCAGGAACACATAGAGCTTGCCGAAGAATCCGGCGAGCGGGGGAATTCCCGCCATGGAAAACATGAAAACGGCCATCGCCAGGGCAATCATGGGATGGGTTTTGGAAAGCCCGGCCAGATCCTCGATGTCTTCCACCATGCGGTCGTGCCGGCGCATACAGAGGATGACGGCAAAGGTGCCCACCACCATGAAGAGATAGACCGTCATGTAGATCAGCACGCCCTGGACCCCGGCCGGCGTACCCGCCGCCAGACCCACCAGGGCGTATCCCACATGGCCGATGGAACTGTAGGCCATGAGGCGCTTGATATTGGTCTGGGCCAGGGCGGCGAAACTGCCGAGGATCATGGAAGCCAGCGATACCGCCACCACCACTTGCCGCCATTCCTCCACCAGCCCGCCCAGGGGGTCCACCAGAACCCGCATGAAAAGGGCGATGGCGGCGATCTTGGGGGCCACGGCGAAAAAGGCGGTGACCGGGGTGGGCGCGCCCTCGTAAACATCGGGCGTCCACATATGGAAAGGAACCGCGGAGATTTTGAACGCCAGCCCGGACATCATGAACACCAAGCCGACAATGACGCCCACGGGAACGTGTGAATCGGTGGCGAGGAGGATTTCGGCCAATACCGGGAATTCCGTGCTGCCGGCGAATCCGTAAATCAGCGACATACCATAGAGCAACAGTCCCGAGGACAGCGCCCCGAGGATGAAATATTTGAGCCCGGCCTCGGTGGATTTCAGCGTATCGCGGCGGATGGCGGCAAGCACGTAAAGGCACAGGCTCTGGAGTTCCAGGCCGAGATAGAGGGAGAGCAGGCTGTTGGCGGAAATCATCATCATCATGCCCAGGGTGGCGAACAGGATGAGGATGGGATATTCGATGCGTTCCTGTTTTTCGTGATCGTGATAGTCGAAGGAAAGCAGCACCGCCAGCGCCGAGCCCAGCAACACCAGTGATTTCATGAAAACGGCATAGCGGTCGGAAATGAAGAGGTCGGAAAAGGTGACGCCCTCCCCCGGCGCCACGGTCATTTCCAGAACCTGGACCGTAAGCAAGACGAGAACCGTGATATAGCCCACGAAGCGCGACGGAGCATCTTTGCGCAGCGCGCCGTACATCAGCAACAGCAGGCCGCTGAGGGCGAGCGCGATCTCGGGCAGGGCGGGATGAAAATCAGGCAGTTCGGTCATGTTTTCTTCTTCGCTCCTACGGCGCCGCGGCGGCCATCTGAAAGGCGCGCGCAATCTCGAAATTCTCAACCAGGTTATCGGCCGAGGCATGCATCAGGCCGAGGAAAAATTCGGGATAGATCCCCATCCACAGCACAAGCACCACCAGCGGCGTAAAGATAGCCACTTCCCGGCGATTGAGGTCGAGGATGGTTTTAAGCTCTTCTTTGTCGAGCACCCCCAGCACCACCCTGCGATAGAGCCACAGCATGTAAACCGCGCCCAGCACCACCCCGGTGGAGGCCAGCACCGCCAACAGGTGATTGACCTGATAGGCGGCGAGGAGACTTAAAAATTCGCCGATGAAGCCGCTGGTGCCGGGCAGACCCAGCGCCCCCAGGGTAAATACCATGAACACCAGGGCATAGGCCGGCATGCGATGAACCAGCCCGCCATAGCGGGAGATATCGCGGCTGTGGATGCGGTCGTAGACCACGCCCACGCACAGGAACAGGGCCGAGGAAATGATGCCGTGGCTGAGCATCTGGAACAGCGCCCCCTCCACGCCCTGGGCGCTGACGGTGAAAATACCGATGGTGACGAATCCCATATGCGCCACCGAGGAATAGGCGATGAGCTTTTTCATGTCCTCTTGGGCCAGGGCCACCAGCGAGGTGTAGATGATGGCCACCACGCTCAAGGAGAAGATCAACGGCTGGAAGAACATGCTGGCCTCGGGCAGCATGGGCAACGAGAAGCGCAGGAAGCCGTAGGCTCCCATTTTCAGCAGCACCCCGGCGAGAATTACCGAGCCCGCCGTGGGTGCCTCCACATGGGCGTCGGGCAGCCAGGTATGCACCGGCCACATGGGCACCTTGACCGCGAAGGAGGCGAAGAAGGCGAGCCACAACCAGTATTGCAGGGTGGGATTGATCTCGGCCTGCATCAGGGTGGGAATGTCGGTGGTGCCCACCACCACGTAGAGGGTGAGCACCGCGATCAGCATCAGCACCGAGCCGGCCAGCGTATAGAGAAAGAACTTGAAAGCCGCATAGATGCGCCGCGGCCCGCCCCAGACGCCGATAATCAGGAACATGGGGATCAGAACGCCCTCGAAGAAGAGATAGAAGATGACGAAATCCAGGGCGCAGAACATGCCCACCATCATGGTTTCCAGCACCAGGAAGGCGATCATGTATTCCTTGACGTTGTTGCGGATGGACTCCCAGCTGGCGAGGATGCAAAGCGGCGTTAAAAAAGTGGAGAGCAGCACGAACCAGACCGAGATGCCGTCCACGCCCATGCGGTACTGAATGCCGAGCCCGCTGATCCACTGTTCGGTCTCCACGAACTGGAACCCCGCGACGCTGGAATCGAAGCGGACGATCAGCATCAGCGACAGGACGAAGGTGACGAACGAGGCCCACAAAGCGAGTTGGCGCGAGTTGCGGGCTACCGTTTCCTCGTCGCCCTTGATCATGAAGATGAAGAGCGCGCCGACGAACGGCAGGAAGGTGACCAACGAGAGTATGGGAAGATGCACAACCATGGCTCTAGTTCGTCAACCCCCCATTAACCCGTAGAGATACCAGCTGATAAACCCGACCACGCCGATGATCATGGCGAAGGCGTAATGGTAGACATATCCGCTCTGCAGCGCCGCCGCGCGCCGCCCCATGCGCATCACCGAGGCCGCGATGCCGTCGGGGCCGATGCCGTCGATGAGCTCGCCGTCGCCCGACTTCCAGAGACCGCGCCCCAGAGCCAGCGCCGGGCGTACCAAGAGGCGGTCATAAATTTCGTCGAAATACCACTTGTTGTAGAGGAAGGCGTAGGTGCGGGGGAAACGTTCCGCCGCGTGGCCGGCAAGCCCCGGAAACATGAAATAAACCACGAAGGCCAGCCCCATGCCCAGAACCGCCAGGACCAGCGGCGTCAGCTTGATATACCAGGGCGCATGATGGGCATTGGCCAGGGCGTCATGACCGGGCAGCACCAGGATCGAGGCGCGCCAGAACCCTTCCCCGCCATCGCCCACGAACAGGTCATAGCCCAGGGAGCCTGAGAAAATAGCGCCCACCGCCAGCAACACCAGCGGCACCGTCATCACCTTGGGTGATTCGTGGACGTGGGCCATCACCTTTTCGTCGGCGCGGGGCTCTCCGTGGAAGGTCATGAACAGCAGGCGGCAGCTGTAAAAGGCCGTGAGGAAGGCCACCACCACGCCAATGACATAGGCGAAATTGCCCACCAGACTATGCGCGCCCCAGGCCGATTCGATAATGATGTCCTTGGAATAATAGCCGGCGAAGAAGGGAATCCCCACAAGCGCCAGACTGCCCACCCACATCACCGTATAGGTCAGGGGAATCTTGCGCCAGATGCCGCCCATTTTGCGCATGTCCTGTTCGTCGGACATGGCGTGGATCACCGATCCCGAGCCCAGGAACAGCAGCGACTTGAAGAAGGCATGGGTCATGAGGTGGAAGATGGCGGCGCCATAGGCCGAGACCCCGATGGCGAAGAACATGTAGCCCAATTGGCTGCAGGTGGAATAGGCGATCACGCGCTTGATGTCGTTCTGGGCCAGGGCGATGGTGCCCGCCATGAAAGCGGTCAGCGCCCCGATCACCGCCACCAGGGCAAGTATGGACGGGGCGAGTTCGAACAGGGGCGACAGCCGCACCACCATGAAGATTCCGGCGGTGACCATGGTGGCGGCATGAATCAGCGCCGAAACCGGAGTCGGGCCTTCCATGGCGTCGGGCAGCCACACATGCAGGCCGATCTGCGCCGATTTGCCCATGGCGCCGATAAACAGCAGCAGACAGATGAGGGAGAGCGCGTGCACCTCAAGTCCCAAAAATTCAAACGAGGTCCCGGCCTGGGCCGGAGCGGCGGCGAAGATGGTCTCGAAGTTCACGGAACCGAACAGGTAGAAGATGGCGAAAATACCCAGCGCGAAGCCGAAATCGCCGATCCGGTTGACCACGAAGGCCTTGATCGCCGCGGCGTTGGTCGAGTCGCGGTCATACCAGAACCCGATCAACAGATACGAAGACAGGCCCACGCCCTCCCAGCCGAAGAAGAGCTGGACCAGGTTGTCGGCGCTCACCAGCATCAGCATGAAGAAGGTAAAGAGGCTGAGATAGGAGAAGAACCGGGGTATGGACGGGTCTTTCGCCATATAGCCGATGGAATAGATATGGATCAGGGCCGAAACCACCGACACCACGAACACCATGACCGCGCTCAGGGTATCGAATTTCAGGGCCCAGGAGGCTTCGAACCCGCCCGAACGTATCCAGGTGAACAATTCGATCACCCGTTCGTTGCCGTCCAGCGCCACATCGCGGAAAATGATGATCGAGAACAGACCCGAGAGCACCATCAAGCCACAGGTGATGATCTGGGCGCCACGGTCGCCGGTCCAGCGCCCGTAGAGCCCGGCGATAATGGCCCCGATCAGGGGCAGGAATATGGTGGCCACATAGAGCACGGGCTATCCCTTCATCACGTTCACGTCTTCCACCTCGATGGAACCGCGGTTGCGGAAGAAAACAATCATGATGGCGAGCCCGATGGCGGCCTCGGCGGCGGCCACGGTGAGCACGAACATGGCGAAGACCTGTCCCGTCAGGTCATGCAGGAAGCTGGAAAAAGCCACCAGATTGAGGTTCACCGCCAACAGCATCAGTTCCACCGACATGAGGATGATGATCACGTTCTTGCGGTTGAGGAAAATGCCGAAAATACCCAGCGAAAACAGGATCGCGGCGACGCTGAGGTAATGTCCCAGGGTGATGGTCAGCATGGCTTTAGATCCCTCCCCCTATGGGCATTTTGCGGATTTCCACGGACTCCTCGCGCGACCGCGATACCTGCCGCGAAATGTCCTGGCGGCGCAGACCCGTCCGCGAACGGTGGGTCAGGGTGATGGCGCCGATCATGGCCACCAGGAGCACCAGCCCGGCGGCCTGGAAGAGATAGAAATACTGGGTATAGAGAACGTCGCCCAGGGCCCGGGTATTGGTCATCAGCCCCGAGGGGGCGATCAGGGTCGAGGCGCCGCCCGCCGCCGCGCTCACCTCGGGCGCGAAGGCCCAGCCTCCGGCCACGAAGGCCAGCTCCACCAGCAGGATGAGGCCCACCAGGCCGCCCACCGGAAGATATTGCAGGAAGCCCTCGCGCATGGTGACGAAATTGATGTTGAGCATCATCACCACGAACAGGAACAGCACCGCCACCGCGCCCACATAGACCACCACCAGAATCATGGCCAGGAACTCCGCCCCCAACAGCAGGAACAACCCCGCCGCGTTGAAGAAGGCGAGAATCAGGAACAGCACCGAATGCACCGGATTACGGGCGGCAATCACCATCACGCCGGCGGCCAACAGCCAGCCGGAGAACAGATAGAAGGCCAGACCCGAGACCACGAGACCGGCTTCAGGCACGTTCTCCTCCTCTTTTTTTGGCTTCCACAGTCATGGCTTTCCTTCGGATTCCTTTTCTAGCGATAGGGCGCGTCGCGTTCGATATTGGCGGCGATCTCGGATTCCCAGCGGTCGCCGTTGGCCAGCAGCTTGTCCTTGTTGTACATGAGCTCGGCCCGGGTTTCGGTGGCGAACTCGAAGTTCGGCCCTTCGACGATGGCGTCCACCGGACAGGCCTCCTGGCAGAATCCGCAATAGATGCACTTGGTCATATCCAGGTCGTAACGGGTGGTGCGGCGGCTGCCGTCGGGCCGCGGCTCGGCCTCGATGGTGATGGCCTGGGCCGGACAGATGGCCTCGCACAGCTTGCAGGCGATGCAGCGTTCCTCGCCCGATTCATAGCGCCGCAGGGCGTGTTCGCCACGAAAGCGCGGAGACAGCGGCCCCTTCTCGAGGGGATAGTTGAGGGTCACCTTGGGCCGGAAGAAATAGACCAGGGTCAGCCACATCCCCGACAGCAGTTCGTAAAGAAGGACCGACCGGACGGAGCGTTCGAGAAAGGTCATAAGGCGCCTCCCGCCGGGGGCAGCCATCCCGTGGCAATCAGAACCCCGGCCGTCAACACCACCCATGCCATGGACAGGGGCAGGAACACCTTCCACCCCAGACGCATGAGCTGGTCATAGCGGTAGCGCGGGAAGGTGGCGCGCACCCACAGAAAACCGAACAGCACGCCCGCGATCTTGATCAGGAACCACAGCGGTCCGGGAATCAGGTTAAAGGGCGCCACGTCGAAGGGCGGCAGCCAGCCGCCGAGGAACAGGATCACGGTCATGGCGCTCATCAGGATCATGTTGGCGTATTCGCCAAGGAAGAAGAGCGCGAAGGTCATGGCCGAATATTCCACATTATATCCGGCCACCAGCTCGGCCTCGGCCTCGGGCAGATCGAAAGGCGCGCGGTTGGTTTCGGCCAGTGCGGAGATAAAAAACACCACGAACATGGGCAGCAACGGGATCACGAACCACACCGTTTCCTGGGCCAGGACGATGGCGGTGAGATTGAGAGAACCCACGCAGAGCAGCACCGTGATGATGATGAAGCCGATGGAGACCTCGTAGGAGACCATCTGGGCCGCCGAGCGCAGGGCGCCGAGAAAGGCGTATTTTGAATTGCTCGCCCAGCCCGCCATGATGACGCCGTAGACACCCAGCGAGGAAATGGCGAAGAGGTAGAGAATGCCCACATTGATGTCGGCCAGGACCAGCCCCTGGTCGAAGGGAATCACCGCCCAGGCCACCAGCCCCAGGCCAAAGGTGAGCATGGGCGCGAAGATGAAGACCGCCGGATTGGCGCTGCTCGGCACCACGGTTTCCTTCAGGAACAGTTTCAAGCCGTCGGCGATGGGCTGTAACAGGCCGAAAGGCCCCACAACGTTGGGCCCTTTTCGCAGCTGCATGGCGCCGATCACCTTGCGCTCGGCATAGGTGAGATAGGCCACGCAGAGCAGCAACGGCAGCACAATGGCCACGATCTTGGCCACAATGATGATTAGCGGCAGCAGATATTCTTGCCAGAGTTCAACCATTGGTGCCCGTGATTTTGAGGTGAGGAACAATGAAGGTGTCGGTGCAGCGCGCCATGGTTTGCGAGGCGCGGCTGATGGGGTCGGTCATGTAGAAATTTTCCATCGTATCGGCGAAGGGCGAGCCGCCCATCTTGCCGGAAACGCCGAAGGCGGCCCACCTGGTTTTTGCCGTGCGGTCGGCGGCGGCCACGTCGAGCTCGGCGAAAACGGCATTGCTGCGGATCATCTGGGCGCGCAGTTCTTCAAGGGTGTCATAGCCCGTCTTCTGGCCCAGGGCCTGTGACAGGGCGCGCAACACCATCCAGTCGGGACGGGCCTGGCCCGGTGGATGCACCGCAAGGCGGCTCTGTTGCACCCGGCCCTCGGTATTAACGTAGGTGGCGTCCTTTTCCGTATAGGCGGCGCCGGGGAGCACCACGCCGGCGGCGGCGGCCCCGGCATCACCGTGATGCCCCTGATAGATCACGAAGGCGGGGTCGAGGAAGGTGGTATCGATCTCGTCGGCGCCGAGCAGATAGACCACTTCCAGCTCGCCACTTGCCGCGCCATCGAGAATGCCGGCAACGTCGCGCCCGCCTTCGCCGGGAACGAATCCCAGGTCCATGGCGCCGACCCGCGCGGCGGCTTTGTGCAGAACGTTGAACCCGTTGCGGTCGTGGCTCACCATGGCGAACTGGTCCGCCAGATCGTGGGCGGCGGCGAGAACCGCGGCGCCGTCGGCACGGGCCAGCGCCCCCTGTCCCAGGATCAGCATGGGCCTGTTCGCGGCATCCATGAGTTCCGCGAACATATGGGAGCGGGAAAGAATCTGTTCCAGGGTACGGGGGCCGGAACCGAGATATTCGTAAGTGTAGGTGAGATCGACCTTGGCCCCCACAAGGGCCACGGAGAAGCCGCCCATGAGAAAGCGTTTGCGCAGGCGGGCGTTGATGAGGGGCGCTTCGATGCGGGGATTGACGCCGATCAAAAGGCACAGATCGGCGTGCTCGATGCCCGAGATGCTGGTATTAAAGAGATAGCCGGCGCGGGCCGCGGGATCGAGCATGGCGCCGTCCTGGCGGCAGTCCATATGGGGTGACTTGAAGGCATCCATAATGTCTTTCAGCGCCTGTATGGATTCGCAGCAGGCCAGGTCACCGGCGATGGCGGCGATCTTCTGGCCCTTGGCTCCCTTGATGGCGCCGATGCGCCCGGCGATGGCGGCAAAGGCTTCCTCCCAGCTTGCTTCGCGCAGCCGCCCGTCCTCGCGAACATAGGGGCGGTCGAGACGCTGGCGCTTGAGCCCGTCATAGGAAAACCGCGTCTTGTCGGAAATCCATTCCTCGTTGATGTCCTCGTTGAGGCGGGGAAGAACTCGCATGACTTCGTTGCCGCGGGAATCGACCCGGATATTGCTGCCCACCGCATCCAGCACATCCACGGTCTCGGTGTGGCGCAACTCCCAGGCGCGGGCGGTGAAGGCATAGGGTTTCGAGGTCAGCGCCCCCACCGGACAGAGGTCGATCATGTTGCCCGACAACTCCGAACTCACGGCCATCTGCACATAGGTGCCCACTTCGGTGTTTTCGCCGCGCCCCGTGGCTCCCATTTCCTCGACGCCGGCCACCTCGGTGGAAAAGCGCACACAGCGTGTGCAGTGAATACAGCGGGTCATGGCGGTGGCTACCAGGGGGCCCAGGTCCTTTTCCGCGACCGCCCGTTTGTTTTCCTGGAAGCGGCTTTGATCGGCGCCATAGGCCATGGTGATGTCCTGGAGATCACATTCACCGCCCTGGTCGCAGATGGGGCAGTCCAGGGGATGGTTGATGAGCAGGAATTCCAGGGCGCTCTTGCGCGCCTTTTCCACCATCGGCGTATTGGTGTAAACCACCATGCCGTCGGCAACCGGCATGGCGCAGGAGGCGACGGGCCGGGGCGAAGGCTCCATTTCCACAAGGCACATGCGGCAGTTGCCGGAGATCGACAGGCGTTCGTGATAACAAAAGCGGGGAATCTCGATGCCCGCCGCCTCGCAGGCCTGAAGCACGGTGAGTCCGGAATCCACTTCGATCTCAATATGGTTGACGGTGATCTTGGGCATAATCCCTTCCTCAGACCGCTTCCGGGATGTCTTCGTCATAACCACCGGCAGGCGCGGTGATGGCCAGATCATGGACGCCGATACGGCGCTCCAGCTCGGGCCGGAAATGACGGATCAGGCCCTGGACCGGCCACGCCGCCGCATCGCCCAGGGCGCAGATGGTATGGCCCTCGATCTGGCGGGTCACCTCCTCGATCATGTCGATGTCCTCGATCCTGGCATCACCTTCCACCAGTTTTTCCATCATCCGCCACAGCCAGCCCGTACCCTCGCGGCAGGGCGTGCACTGGCCACAGGATTCGTGCTTGTAGAACTTGGACAGCCGGGTGATGGCGCGAACGATGTCGGTGGACTTGTCCATGACGATCACCCCCGCGGTACCCAGACCCGACTGGGCCTCGCTCAGGGAATCAAAATCCATGAGAACATGGTCGCAGACGGATTTGGGAATAAGCGGGGTCGAGGAACCGCCGGGGATCACCGCCATCAGATTGTCCCACCCGCCGCGCACGCCACCGGCGTGTTTTTCAATGAGTTCCCGCAGGGGAACGCCCATCTCTTCCTCGACGGTGCAGGGCAGGTTCACATGGCCGGAGATGCAAAACAGCTTGGTGCCCGTATTCCTGGGCCGCCCCAATGACGCAAACCAGTCGGACCCGCGGCGCAGAATCTCCGGCGCCACGGCGACGGTTTCCACATTGGTTACCGTGGTGGGACAGCCGTAGAGACCGGCATTGGCCGGGAACGGAGGCTTCATGCGGGGCTGGCCCTTATTGCCCTCGAGGCTCTCCAGCAGGGCCGTTTCCTCGCCACAGATATAGGCGCCGGCCCCGCGATGAAGATAAACTTCGAAATCCCATCCCGATTTACAGGCGTTTTTGCCGATCAATCCGGCCTTGCGGGCTTCGTCGACGGCCACCTGAAGGCGCTGGGCCTCGGCATGGAATTCCCCGCGGATATAGATATAGGCGGTGTTGGCGCCCATGGCGAAACCAGCAAGCAGCGCCCCTTCCAGCAGCTTGTGGGGATCATGGCGGATGATCTCGCGGTCCTTGCAGGTGCCGGGCTCGCCTTCATCGGCATTGATGACCAGGTAATGGGGCCGGCCATCCGATTCCTTGGGCATGAAGGACCATTTCATGCCAGCGGGGAAACCAGCGCCGCCACGCCCGCGCAGGCCCGATTCCTTGACCTCTTCGATAATCCAGTCCCGCCCCTTTTCGAGGATGGCCTTGGTGCCGTCCCAGTCGCCGCGTTTGCGGGCGCCGCGCAGACGCCAGTCGGAAAGCCCGTAGAGATTGGTAAAGATGCGTTCCGAATCGTGCAGCATCAGCTTTTTCTCCCGACGTTTCCGCTATCGCGTGGCGGCACCTCGAGAAGCGTGGTCGGGCCGCTGGCCGGCGCCGCGCCATGACGGTTGGACTGGGAACCGGGATGGGGCTTATCGCCGCGTTTGAGCAGGGTGAGGATGGCCTCCACCCGGGCCGGGTCGAGATCCTCGAAATAATCATCATTGATCTTGAGCAGCGGCGCATTGACGCAAGCGCCGAGACATTCCACCTCGCCCAGGGTGAATTCGCCGTCCTCGGAAGTCTCGCCCAGACCAATACCGAGAATCTTGCGGCAGGAAGCCAACACCTCGTCGGAACCGCGCAGCCAGCACGGTGTGGTGGTACAGATTTGTATATGGTTTTTGCCCACCGGCGCGTGGTTATACATGGAATAGAAGGTGGCCACCTCGTAGACCCGGATCGGCGCCATGCCGAGAATCTCCGCCACCCGGTCCATGGCCGCACGGGTCAGCCAGCCGCCGATCTGGCGCTGGGCCAGGGTCAATAGCGGCATGACGGCGCTTTCCTGACGGCCCGCCGGATAAAGATCGAGAATATCGGGAATACTCGCCGTGTTTTCAGGCGAAAACTTGAAGGTTTTTGGCTTCGTATTCTTGGCTTTCCCCTTGCCGGGTGGATTTTTGGTTGTCCCGCTCATCGGTCAATTTCTCCGAAGACGATATCGAGACTGCCGATCACCGCCACCACGTCGGCCAGCATATGCCCCCTGGAGAGGAAATCCAGGGCCTGGAGAAAGGCGAATCCAGGCGCTCTTATTTTACAGCGATAGGGCTTGTTGGAGCCGTCGGACACCAGATAGACGCCGAATTCGCCCTTGGGCGCCTCCACCGCGGTATAGGTTTCGCCCGGGGGCACGTGATAGCCCTCGGTGAAAAGTTTGAAATGGTGGATCAGCGATTCCATGGAGTTCTTCATTTCCCCGCGCCGGGGCGGAGCAATCTTGTTGTCCTCCACCATCACCCGACCCTCGGGCATGCGGTCAAGCGCCTGGCGGATGATGGACAGGCTCTGGCGCATTTCCTCCATACGCACCAGATAACGGTCGAAACAGTCCCCGTTTTTGCCTATGGGCACGTCGAAATCCATCTCGGCATAGGCGTCATAGGGCCGTGACCTGCGCAAGTCCCAGGGCAGACCCGAAGCCCGCAAACAGGAGCCGGAAAATCCCAAATCAAGCGCCTGTTCTCCGGTGATGACGCCGATATCCACGGTGCGCTGGCGGAAGATGCGATTCTCGGTGAGCAGGGTCTCGGTATCGTCGATGACCTGAGGAAAACGCTCCACGAAGGCGAGGATGTCCTCGGCCAACCCCGCCGGCATGTCCCGATAGACGCCACCGGGACGGAAATAGGCGGCATGCATGCGGGCGCCCGACACCCTCTCGTAGAACTCCATTAGCACTTCCCGCTCCTCGAACAACCACAGGAACGGTGTCATGGCTCCCACGTCCAGCGCGTAGGTGGAGATGTTGAGCAGGTGGTTGAGAATGCGCCCGATCTCGCTGTAGAGGACGCGGATATACTGCGCCCGCGGCGGCGCCTCGATACCGAGAAGCTTTTCCACGGCCAGGGCGAAGGCGTGCTCCTGGTTCATGGGCGCCACGTAATCGAGGCGGTCGAAATAGGGCACGGCCTGAAGATAGGTCTTGTGCTCGATGAGTTTTTCGGTGCCCCGGTGAAGCAGACCGATATGGGGGTCGGCGCGGTCGACGATCTCGCCGTCGAGCTCAAGCACCAGACGCAGCACGCCATGGGCCGCCGGATGCTGGGGCCCGAAATTCATGGAATAGTTGCGTATCTGGCGTTCCGCCATGATCTTTAAGACTCTCCGGCCCCAGCTTCATTATCGGCATCTTCGCCGTTCCCGGCTTTTTCATCGCCGGGCAGAAGTTCCTGTACGCCTTCCCAGGGGCTCAAGAAATCGAAGCTGCGGAATTCCTGGGTCAGTTTCACGGGCTCGTAGACCACGCGCTTCTGTTCGTCGTCGTAGCGCACCTCCACATAGCCGGTGAGGGGAAAGTCCTTGCGCAGGGGATGGCCCTCGAAACCGTAATCGGTAAGGATGCGGCGCAGATCGGGATGGTCGGAAAAGGAAATGCCGAACATGTCCCAGACTTCCCTTTCGAACCATCCGGCGGCCGAGAAAATACCCGTGGCGGAAGGAACCGGAGTGTCAGCATTGGCGTTCACCTTGACCATGAGACGCTGGTTCTGGGTCGGGCTGAGAAGCTGGTAGACCACTTCGAAACGGGGATCGCGGTCGGGGAAATCGACTCCGCAAATATCGATCAACACCTTGAACCGGCAGCTGCTGTCGTCGCGCAGGAAATTCAGAACCCGGACGATAGACTCCCGGTTAACGGTGAGGATGAGCTCGCCCTTTTCCTCGCGCGCGGACAGCACATGGTCGGACATGGCCGCCGTCACATGGTCACAAAAATCCTGAAGCGCCTGTTCCATCATCGTGCTGTGGTTCTTTTCGGCCTTTGCGGCATATGAGCCCGTGCCGCCCCTGTTGAGGACAAAACTATCTAAGGATGGTGCCGGTGCGGCGAATCTTCTTCTGCAGCTGAAGAATGCCATACAAGAGAGCTTCCGCCGTGGGCGGACAGCCGGGGACATATATATCCACCGGCACGATGCGGTCACAGCCGCGCACCACGGAATAGGAATAATGGTAATAGCCGCCGCCATTGGCGCAGCT
>CAYZWF010000039.1:0-18246 GCA_964482135.1 uncultured Rhodospirillaceae bacterium | reverse complement strand
TGACATTCATAAGGAAAATTCCTTATCTATGTCAGCCCCAATAATTAACAACCCCGGCACGGCGCAGTCTGTGATAGCCGTCACAGAAGATCAAGACATTGATTCCAGGATGAAATTGATTTTCACGCCGTGATATGAAATTAGATAATCATGGTCAGGCGAAATACCAGGGGTAAAGGTGCCAGAATTTCCGGCGAGATTCTGTTCGAGTTCTGGCAGGTTGGGAAACATCTGAAGGTCACCGCCGTGGATCCGGTGACTCTGACGGAGGTTTCCATGGTGGCCGATCCCGCCGTGGGGCAGGAAACCCTGGAGAAGATGGCCATGAAGAAGCTGTTCTATGTGATGAAGCGGAACAAGGAACGCAGGCGCAAGAAACGATCGGACCTGGTTTAGGTGTTTGTCGCGGGCAGGGGCGTCCGTGGGCGTGGCGGAAATTGAAGGAGGCACCCTTGAGGGGGGGAGATCATTTGGGGGACTCATGAAACGGCCGTATCTCCGCATTCTTTTGATTTTGGTTCTGTTGCTGGCGGCTCTGACCCTGCCGGCGTCCCGCGCGCTGGCACAGGCGGAAGGGGCGGAGGTTATAGGGGATGTGGCGGCCGAGATGACGGAGATGGCCGAAATGAGCTTCGACCAGCGCCTCAACGAGGCCATCGCCCCCATTTCCGATGCCGTGACCGGGTTTGTTTTCTATACCGTGTCGGTGGGCGAGTCGCGGTTTCCGGTAATCGTGGTGTGGCTCATCCTCACCGCCATCATCTTTTCCATCTATTTCCGTTTCATCAATTTCTGGGGTTTCGCCCACGCCTTTACGGTGGTGCGGGGGCACCGCCACCGCCGCGCCGAAGCCGGTGAGGTCACCCACTTCCAGGCCTTAACGGCGGCGCTCTCGGGCACGGTGGGGCTGGGTAATATCGCCGGCGTGGCGGCTGCCATCGCACTGGGTGGGCCGGGCGCCACATTGTGGATGATCATCGCCGCCTTTTTCGGCATGGCGTCGAAATTCCTGGAATGTTCGCTGGGCGCTAAATACCGCGTGGTGCACGAGGACGGCACGGTTTCCGGCGGCGCCATGTATTACCTCAGCCGCGGCTTGGCCGAGCACGGCCTGCCCAAGCTGGGCAAGGTGCTGGCCGCCTTTTTCGCCATCATGTGCGTGGGCGGGGCGCTGGGCGCGGGCAATATGTTCCAGGCCAATCAGGCCTTTCAGCAGGTCTCGGCGGCCACCGGCGGGGCGGCGGGATTCTTCAATGAAAGCGGCTGGCTGTTCGGCCTTATTCTGGCGGGCATCGTCGCCTTGGTGATTATCGGCGGCATCAAGAGTATCGCCCATGTGACCGAGTTCGTGGTGCCCTTCATGGGCCTGTTTTACATTCTTTCCTCCGTCGTCATTCTGTTCATCCATGCCGAACAGGTGCCCGAGGCCATAGGCGCCATTTTCGTCGGCGCCTTCACGCCCGAGGCCGGTTATGGGGGATTGATCGGAGTCCTCATGTGGGGATTCCAGAGGGCCACCTTTTCCAACGAGGCGGGTATCGGATCGGCGCCCATCGCCTATTCGGCGGTGCAGACCGACGAGCCGCTTTCGGTGGGTTTTGTGTCGTTGCTGGAGCCCTTTATCGACACCGTGATCATTTGCTCCATGACGGCGCTGGTGATCGTGATTTCAGGGGTGTATCTGGACGGCGAGGGTCTGCGCGGGGTGGAAATGACGTCGGCCGCCTTTGCCTCCGCCTTTGACTGGTTCCCCTATCTTCTGGCTGTGGCGGTGACCCTGTTCGCCTTTTCCACCATCATCACCTGGTCCTATTACGGGCTCAAGGCCTGGACTTACCTGTTCGGGGAAACCCTCGCCTCGGACCATATTTTCAAGCTCTTGTTCTGTACTTTCACCGTCATTGGCGCCTCCATGGAGCTGGGCAAGGTAATCGGTTTTTCCGACGCCATGATCTTCGCCATGGCGCTGCCCAACGGCATCGGCATGTTCATCCTCGCCGGGGGCATAAAGCGGGATCTTAAGGAGTATTGGGCGAAGAAGAAGGAGGCCGACAGCGCATCGTGAGGCGCGCGTCCAGGGGCCTGGGGGCGGCAGCGGGCTTCGGGCCTAAGTCTTTTTTCTGCGGCCCTTGGAGCCCAGTCCGAGGCCGATTTTCTTGGCGAATTCGGAACGCTGTTTGGCGTAGTTGGGGGCCACCATGGGATAATCCACGGGCAGGCCCCATTTCGTACGGTATTCGTCGGGAGTCATGCCGTAGGTGGCGCTTGAGCATCTTCAGCTTCTTGCCGTCCTCGAGGCAGATGATGAAGCCCGGCGTGACCGACTTGCGGATCGGCACGGCGGGTGTCTGTTGGCTGTCCCCGCCGCCGCCGTTCTTGTCCAAGTTTAAAAGGGTGGTATGGACCGCGCCGATGACTCCGGCAAGCTGGCCCGGGGGCACCACGTTGTTACCCACATAGGCGGACACCACATCGGCTGTCATTTTGAGAGTCTCGCCATTGGACAGGCCGTCCGCTTTCTCAGAACTCATTTTTTTTGTTCCTAAAATAAATCAATTAATACGAGTATCTCTTCATTACATATGGGATAATTAGTGTCAAATAAAATGGATACTACATGTCGATTGCTGTCAATTTCTAGTAAACCCCTATATTCGCACTATTCGCATTTTGTTATTAGTTGATATCATTCAAAAATAGCGGGATCGGGAGGCGGCCGCCTTCGATGATAGATTTTGTGGCGCGGCGGCGTTTTTATTCGATATTTGGTGTTCATTTGGCGTTTCGGATGATATACATCCTTCCCTTCGGGCGCTTTGACCAGCGCCGGATTGCGGGGGGTCTGAGAGCGGCGGAAGGGGCGCAAGCGGGGCCATGTCAGAGGATAAGGATAAGCAGGTGGTGGCCATCGCCTCGGACCATGGCGGCTATGAGATGAAAACGGCCCTTAAGGAGGAACTTTCCAGCCTCGGTTATGCTGTGCTAGACCTTGGAACAGATAGTCCCGAGTCAGTGGATTATCCGGATTTCGCTCATGCCCTTGCCGAGGCAGTGACCCAAGGCAAGGCGGGGCGGGGTGTTTTGGTTTGTGGCAGCGGAATCGGCGTCAGCATTGCCGCCAACAGGCATTCCGGCATTCGCGCCGCCCTGTGTCACAACGCCGAAACGGCGCGCCTGTCGCGCCAGCATAACGACGCCAATGTTCTTGCCCTGGGCGAGCGCATTATTGGCATGGATGTAGCCAGGGAATGCCTGAAGGCGTTTCTGGAGACGGAATTTGAGGGCGGACGGCATGCGCGCCGCGTCGCCAAGATAGAATAACCCCCCCCGGCGAACAGCGCGGGGAGATGCTGGGACATTAGAATTGGAAGGGAACTTACAACCATGACGACTGACGTTTTCTTTGGCTCGCGACTGGCCGAGACCGACCCCGATGTGCTCAAGGCCATCGAGGATGAATACGGACGGCAGCGCGACCAGATCGAACTGATTGCTTCGGAAAATATCGTTTCCAGGGCCGTTCTCGACGCCGTGGGCAACTTGATGACCAACAAATATGCCGAAGGCTATCCCGGCCGCCGCTATTATGGCGGTTGCGAGTTCGTGGACGTGGCCGAGAGTCTGGCCATCGAACGCGCCAAGAAGCTGTTCGACTGTGAATTCGTCAACGTCCAGGCCCATTCCGGCTCCCAGGCCAACCAGGCCGTCTTTCTCGCCCTGATCAAGCCCGGCGACACCATTCTCGGCATGTCGCTGGCCGCCGGCGGGCATCTCACCCACGGCGCGCCGCCCAATGAATCGGGAAAATGGTTCAACGCCGTCCAGTATGGCGTCAAGCGCGACGACCACCTGATTGATTTCGACGAGGTGGAGCAACTGGCCACCGAGCACAAGCCCAAGCTCATCATCGCCGGCGGCTCGGCCTATCCGCGCACCATAGATTTCCAGAAATTCCGCGATATCGCCGACAAGGTGGGCGCCTATCTGATGGTGGACATGGCCCATTTCGCGGGGCTCGTGGCGACGGGGCTGCATCCCAGCCCGCTGCCCATCGCCGATATCGTAACCACCACCACCCACAAGACCCTGCGCGGTCCGCGCGGCGGCATGGTTCTCTCAAGGGACGCCGATATCGGCAAGAAAATCAATTCCGCCATTTTCCCCGGCCTTCAGGGCGGTCCGCTGATGCATATCATCGCCGCCAAGGCGGTGGCCTTCGGCGAGGCTCTGAAGCCTGAATTCAAGACCTATATCGAGGCCGTTTGTGAAAATGCCAGCACCCTGGCCCAGGTCATGGTGGATCGCGGACTCGACATCGTTTCCGGCGGCACCGACACCCATTTGATGCTGGTGGATCTGCGGCCCAAGAAACTCACCGGCAAGGCTGCCGAGGCGAGCATGGAAAATGCCGCCATCACCTGTAACAAGAACGGGGTGCCTTTCGACCCCGAAAAGCCCATGGTGACATCCGGCGTGCGTCTGGGGACTCCCGCGGCTACCAGCCGCGGCTTCGGCGTGGCGGAATTCACCGAGGTGGGGAACATGATCGGCGACGTTCTCGACGGTCTTGCCGCCAATCCCGACGACAACAGCAAGGTCGAAGGGGAAGTGCATGCCAGGGTTCTGGAGTTGTGCGGGAAGTTCCCGATATACAAAGAGGCGCTTTAACCAATAGAGGAGGGGGGAAATGCGCTGTCCGTTTTGCGGTCATGACGACACTCAGGTGAAGGACTCACGTCCCACCGAAGACAATTCGGCGATCCGCCGCAGACGCATGTGCGCGGCCTGTGGTTCGCGGTTCACCACCTTTGAACGCATCCAGCTGCGCGATCTTACGGTGCTCAAGCGCAATGGACGGCGCGCGCCTTTCGACCGCGACAAGCTGATCCGTTCCATGAGCATTTCCTGCCGCAAGCGGCCGGTGGACGCCGATCGCATCGAGCGCATCGCCAACAGTATCCAGCGGCGGCTTGAGAGTTCCGGTGAGAGCGAGATTCCCACCGAGACCATTGGCGAGATGGTGATGGATGCCCTGGCCGCCCTCGATCAGGTGGCCTATGTGCGGTTTGCGTCCGTTTATCGGAACTTCCGCGAGGCGAAGGACTTCGAGGACTTCGTGGGGCAGATCAGTGACGAAGACGAGCCCGAACAGCCCGCCCAGGACTGAACCGAAGACTGATTCGGCGGGAAACGGGCCGGGTGCCGATTCCCGCGATTCTTCAGGAATCGATTCTGGCGACCTTGCTTTCATGGAAACGGCCCTCGGCCTGGCGCGCCGCGGGCTGGGCCGGGTATGGCCCAATCCCGCCGTGGGCTGTGTGCTGACGGTGCCCGGAAATAATGGAGCTTGTGGTAATGACGGCCGCCCCCGCATTGTCGGCCGGGGGTGGACCCAGCCCGGAGGACGTCCCCACGCCGAGACCCAGGCCCTGGATCGTGCCGGTTCCCAGGCCAAGGGCGCCACCGCCTATATTTCCCTCGAACCCTGTGCCCATACCGGGGAAACGCCGCCCTGCGCGGGGGCCCTGATCGAGGCCGGTATTTCCCGCGCCGTGGTGGCGCTGGAGGACCCCGACCCGCGGGTCTCGGGAAAGGGCATCGCCGCACTCAAAAAAGCCGGAATTGCCGTGGATGTGGGGTTGTGCGGCCACCAGGCCGAGGAGGTCAATGCCGGGTTCCTGATGCGGGTCAGGGAAGGCCGCCCGCTGGTGACGCTGAAACTGGCCACCACCCTGGACGGACGTATCGCCACCCATCGCGGCGAGAGCCGCTGGATTACCGGAGAGACATCGCGCCAGGCGGTGCACGGTCTGCGTCTGCGCCATGACGCGGTGATGGTGGGCAGCGGCACGGCACAGGCGGACGATCCCGACTTGACCTGCCGCCTGCCGGGGCTCGAAGCGGCCTCGCCGGTGCGTGTGGTGATGGATGCGCGTCTGCGTCTGCCCCTGACCAGCCGGCTGGTGCGCCATGCCGAGCAGGTTCCCACCTGGCTCGTGACCCGCTCCGACGGCGATAAGTCGCGGCTCGAGGCCTATGGCAATTGCGGCGTCGAGGTGATGAAGAGCGGCTGTGACAGGGACGGTTATCTCGACCCGCTGGAGGCCCTGGAGGCGCTGGCCAAGCGCGGCGTGACGCGGGTTCTGGTGGAAGGCGGCGGCTCTCTGGCGTCGGCTCTTTTGGGGCGGGGGCTGGTGGACCGGCTGGTATGGTTCCGCGCGCCGCGCGTCATGGGCGGTGACGGCCTGGCCGCGGTGGCTCCCTTAGGGGTGGACGAATTGTCCATGACCGCCGACTTCACGCGGCTGGCGGTGCGCGCCTCGGGCGAGGATATTGTGGAAATTTACGGCCGCAAGGCCCAGTAAGGCATGAGGGGATACGGCAAAGTGTTCCCATTTGCCGGGATAGTGCGTTAAAACACGCCATGTTCACGGGAATCATCACCGATAAGGGACGCGTGCGTTCGCTGCGGCGCGACGGCGACACCCGCTTCGTGCTGGACACGGCCTATGACGCCGCGACAATCGACATCGGCGCCTCCATCGCCTGTTCCGGGGTCTGTCTCACGGTGGTGGAGAAGGGCGCCGATAAGGACGGTAACTGGTTCGCGGTGAATGTGTCCGATGAAACCCTGTCCTGTACTATTCTGGGCGACTGGAAGGAAGGCACAGCCGTTAACCTCGAGCGATCACTGAGGATGGGCGACGAGATGGGCGGGCATATTGTCTCGGGCCATGTGGACGGCGTGGCGCGGGTGGCGGACATATCGCCGCAGGGCGATTCTCTGCTCTATACCTTCGAGGCCGGGGATGATCTCATGGCCTATATGGCGGCCAAGGGATCGGTGGCGCTGGATGGGGTGTCGCTGACGGTAAACTGGGTTGAAGAGGACCGCTTCGGGGTCAATATTATTGCCCATACTCAGGACTGTACCACGTTTGGTTCTCTGCGGCCCGGCGACCGCCTCAATCTGGAGATCGACATGCTTGCCCGCTATGTGGCCCGCCTGATGGAAAAGGAATAGCCGTGTCCGACCGCGAACATCTTGTCTCCATCGAAGACGTGATCGCCGAGGCCAGGGCCGGGCGCATGTTTATCCTGGTGGATGACGAAAACCGCGAAAACGAGGGTGACCTGATTATCCCCGCCGAAAAGGCGAGCGCCGAGTCCATCAATTTCATGGCCAAGCATGGGCGCGGGCTGATCTGTCTTTCGCTGACCCCGGAACGGGTGGAGCGTCTGGGGCTGGGGCTCATGTCGCCGGAGAACGCCTCGCGCCACCAGACCGCCTTTACCGTCTCCATCGAGGCCCGCGAGGGCGTCACCACCGGCATTTCCGCCGCCGACAGGGCGCGCACCGTGGCCGTGGCTATTGACGGCAAATCGGACGCCAGGGACATCGTTTCACCGGGCCATGTGTTCCCGCTGGTGGCCCGTGACGGCGGGGTTCTGGTGCGCGCCGGGCATACCGAAGCGGCGGTGGATATTTCCCGCCTCGCCGGTCTCGATCCTTCCGGGGTGATCTGTGAAATCATGAACGATGACGGCTCCATGGCGCGTATGCCGGACCTTATTGAGTTCGCCGCCACCCATGAACTGAAGATCGCCACCATTTCCGACCTCATTTCCTATCGGCGGCGCACCGAAAAGGTGGTGCGGCGGGTCCAGGAAACCGAACTGGACAGCCTCTATGGCGGCAGCTTCCGCATGATCGTCTACGTCAACGAGGTGGAATACGCCGAACACATCGCCCTGGTGAAGGGGGATATTTCCACGCCGGAGCCGGTTCTGGTGCGTATGCATGCCATGAACGTGCTCGAAGATGTGCTGGGCGACCTCCATGGCGGCCACGGCGCGGCGCTGCACACCGCCATGACCATGGTTGCCGAGGCCGGCCGCGGCGTGGTGGTGCTGATCCGCGAACCCCGCCCCACCAGCCTGCTCGACCGCATGAAGGCCCGGCTTTCTGATTCGGGCGATGAGTCGGGTAAGGAGCCGGGCAAGAAATCGGACACGCCTCCCGTTGAATTAAGAGACTATGGGGTGGGAGCGCAGATACTGCTCGATCTCGGTCTCAAAGACATGATTCTGCTCTCCAACACCCAACACAGCATTGTCGGGCTTGACGGCTATGGCCTGAGTATTGTCGAACAGCGGCCCCTGGCGTCCTGCGCCCCGAAAATTCAGGAAACCGGATAATTATGACCGAAAAGACCACCCCGCCCCAAAATCCGCCTCATGTGCTGATCGTGGAGGCCCGGTTCTACGAGGATATCGGCGACGAGATGCATCGTGGCGCGGTGGCCGCCCTGGAAGCGGCGGGGGCCACTCATGAGAGCATTACGGTTCCCGGCGCGCTGGAGATTCCCGCCGCCATTCGCTACGCCGTGGAGGCTCGGGGAGATTCGGAGAGTGCTTCGGGGGAGGGGAAGGCCGTTGACGGATTCGTGGTGCTGGGTTGTGTCATCCGCGGCGAAACCAGCCATTACGATATCGTCTGCGGTGAATGTTCGCGCGGCGTCATGGACCTGGCCCAGGAGTTTACCCTGGCCGTGGGATTCGGGCTGTTGACCGTGGAGAACCGCGATCAGGCCTGGGCCCGCGCGGCGGTGGACAAGGGCGACCAGGGAGCCCGCGCCGCCCGCGCCTGTCTCCACATGATCCATCTCAAGCGCGACTTTCAGCTGTATCCGAGATGACTCCCGCCTCGGGTTCTTCCAGCGGCCATAAGGATGACGCCGCCGGGTCGGGCGATTCCCCGGCCACGGTGCTCAGCGCGGCCCGTCTCGCGGCGGTGCAGGCGCTCTATCAGATCGCGCTCGCCGACGGCTCAGCACAAACGGTGATCGAGGAATTTGTCCGCCATCGCCTGGGTAGCGAGGGCGAGGAACCCATTGCCGGGGCCGATCGCGGCTTGTTCGTGACCCTGGTGGAAGGGGTGGCCGCGCGCGGTGAGGAGCTCGATTCCATGATCGCCGCCAACCTCGCCGAGGATTGGAAAATGGAACGCATACAGCCCATATTGCTTGCGGTTTTGCGGGCCGGGACTTTCGAGCTTCTGGCTCGTGGAGAGGTGCCGCCACGTGTGGTCATTACCGAATACGTGGATATCGCCCATGCCTTTTTTGAAGGCCGGGAACCCGCCTTCGTCAATGCCGTTCTCGACCGCCTGGCCCATGTGCTGCGCGAGGATGGCTGGGAGAGCCAAGATCATGAGTCACAAGGCTGACGGCGGCGAATTCGACCGTATCGCCCGTTTTTTCGCCCCCCTGGCCGCAGCCAGCGACGGCGCCATGGGGCTCACCGACGACGCCGCCCTGTTCGAAACCGGGGGCGGACGCGGCACGGTGGTGACGGCGGACGCCCTGGTGGCGGGCGTGCATTTCCCGGAAGACGAATCGCCCGCGCTCATCGCCAGGAAACTGTTGCGGGTCAATCTCTCTGACCTGGCGGCCATGGGCGCGGTTCCCCGCGCCTACCTTCTGGTTCTCGCTTTGCCGGGGCAAGTGGATGATGACTGGCTGGAGGCTTTTTCCGCCGGGTTGAAGGAGGATCAGGAGAACTTCGGCGTGACCCTGATCGGCGGCGATATGGTGGCTACCCCAGGCCCGTTGACGCTGTCGCTGACCCTGTTGGGGGAAGCCGGAGAACAGGGCGTCATGGTCCGTTCCGGGGCGCGAGCCGGGGACGTGGTGTTTGTGTCGGGAACCATTGGCGACGCCGCGCTGGGGTTGAAGGTTCTCAAAGGAGAGTTGACGGGGCCGGACAGGGAAGCGGCCGATTTTCTGTGCGCGCGCTATCGCTTGCCGGAGCCCCGGCTGGAACTGGGAAGGCGGCTGCGCGGAGTGGCGCGCACAGGCGTGGATATCTCGGACGGTCTGGCGGCGGATTTGGGTCACATCTGTGAGGTCTCGGGCGTTGGCGCGCGTCTTGACGCCTCGCGGACGCCCCTCTCGCCAGCCGCGCGAGCCGCCCTTGACGCCGATCCCTCCCTGATGAAAGTCATTCTCGGCGGCGGCGACGATTACGAGCTTGTCTTTACCGCGGCCCCCGAGCGCGAACCGGAAATAATGGCTCTGGGGGGTGAAATAGGCCTGCAATTGACGGCTGTGGGCACCATCTTGGAGGGTGAGGGAGTGGCCGTTGAGGACGGACAGGGCGGCGAGATTGTTCTTAACCATCCGGGCTACACGCATTTTTGAGGGACCGATAAAGCCCTGTTGCGGGAATGGTCTTAATCTGGCATGTTCTCGGCGATTTTTACCCGGCGGCGGGCGCCGAATAGTTTCTTTCCACAAATTCTTTAGGGGTGGACATTCATGTCTGGGACTTACTGGTTAGTGATTTCTTGTGGCGCTTTGGCGCTGGTGTATGGCGTCTATGCGGGACGTTCAGTGCTTTCTTCGAGCGCCGGAACCGAGCGCATGCAGGAAATCGCCGGAGCCATTCAGGAAGGCGCCAACGCCTACCTCAACCGTCAATACCGCGCCATCGCCCTGGTGGGCGTGGTGATCGGGGTGCTGTTGGGCTGGCGGCTGGGCTCCCATGTGGCCGTGGGATATTTCATCGGCGCCGTGCTTTCGGGACTGGCCGGTTATATCGGTATGAATGTGTCGGTGCGGGCCAATGTGCGCACCGCCGAGGCAGCCCGCAGCGGCGGGTTGCAGGAAGCCCATGGCGTGGCCTTCAAGTCGGGCGCCGTCACCGGCATGCTGGTGGTGGGGCTGGGGCTGTTGGGGGTTTCCGTCTATTACGGCTATCTCATGCAGATATTCGACCGTGGCAATCCCGATGATATGCGCCACATCATCGAGGCCCTGGTGGCCTTGAGCTTCGGCGCGTCCCTGATTTCCATTTTCGCCCGTCTTGGCGGCGGTATCTTCACCAAGGGCGCCGATGTGGGCGCCGATCTGGTGGGCAAGATCGAGGCCGGAATCCCCGAGGACGACCCCCGCAACGCCGCGGTCATCGCCGATAATGTGGGCGATAATGTGGGTGATTGCGCCGGCATGGCCGCCGATTTGTTCGAGACCTATGCGGTGACGGTGGTGGCCACCATGTTGCTGGCGTCGATCTTTTTCACCGGTGACGCCCAGTGGTACATGATGCTCTATCCCCTGGCCATCGGCGCGGTCTGTATCGCCGCCTCGGTGCTGGGCACCTTTTTCGTGCGCCTTGGCGAGGACCGCAAGATCATGAAGTCCCTCTATAAGGGCTTCATCGTCACCGCGGTTGTTTCCGCCGTGCTGATCTATTTCGTCACCGGGCATATGCTCGGCATGACCTCGAATTACTACATCGACGGCCTTGCTTTCGAGGGCCGTCATCTTTTCTACAGCGCCCTTATCGGGTTGGCTGTGACCGGGCTGATCGTGTGGATCACCGAATACTACACCGGCACCCATTTCCGTCCCGTGCAGAGCGTGGCCAGCGCCTCGAACACGGGACACGCCACCAACATCATCCAGGGTCTGGCGGTTTCTCTTGAATCCACGGCCCTTCCGGTGCTGGTGATCTGTGCCGGAATCATCACCTCCTATCTCAATGCCGGACTGTTCGGCATCGCCATCGCCGCCACCACCATGCTGGCGCTGGCGGGAATGGTGGTGGCGCTGGACGCCTATGGCCCCGTCACCGACAACGCCGGTGGCATCGCCGAGATGGCGGACCTGCCCGAAGACGTGCGCAACATCACCGATGCGCTGGATGCCGTGGGCAACACCACCAAGGCGGTGACCAAGGGCTATGCCATCGGTTCGGCGGCGCTGGCGGCGCTGGTGCTGTTCGCCGCCTATACCGAGGACATCCATCATTATTTCCCCGGTCTTAACGTCGTCTTCCAGTTGCAGAACCCCTATGTGGTGATCGGCCTCTTCCTGGGCGGGCTGCTGCCTTATCTGTTCGCCTCCATGGGTATGATGGCGGTGGGCCGCGCGGCGGGCGCCGTGGTGGTGGAAGTGCGGCGCCAGTTCAAGGAGATCAAGGGCATCATGGAAGGCACGGCGAAGCCCGAATACGGCCGCGCCGTGGACCTGCTGACCAAGGCGGCGATCAAGGAGATGATCGTGCCGTCCCTGCTGCCGGTGCTGGCGCCGGTGGTGGTTTACGCGGTGATCAATACCGTTGCCGGACAGGAAGCGGCGCTGGTCACGGTGGGAGCCATGCTGTTGGGCACCATCGTCACCGGCCTGTTCGTGGCCATTTCCATGACCTCGGGCGGCGGCGCCTGGGACAACGCCAAGAAGTTCATCGAGGACGGCCATCACGGCGGCAAGGGCTCGGACGCCCATCATGCCGCGGTGACCGGCGATACCGTCGGCGATCCCTACAAGGATACCGCCGGACCCGCCATCAACCCCATGATCAAGATCACCAATATCGTGGCTATTCTGCTGTTGGCTCTGCTGGCGGCCTAGACAGCCATATATTTCAAGGAAAAACCCCGGAGAAACGCTCTCCGGGGTTTTTTCTGGGTTTTTTCAGATTTTTGCCGCTAGGGGAGGCGTTGTCCGCCGACGCCACTGCCGGAGCCGTCTCCGGTGGCGCCGGGCAGCCGTCCGAAGTTGCTCAGGAGCTGTTCCCATACCGAGAGCTTGCGCCCTTGGGTCGGGGTGATGCGTTCCACCATGGCGATCTCGTGCCCGTCTTCCTCGTGATAGAGGACGATGTCGGCCACCGTTCCTTCTTTATTAAAAATGATGGCGACGATTTTCTGGTCCATGAGCACCGGCTCGAAGAAAGCCACCTGTTGGGTGACGCGTTTGATGTAGTACCAGCTGTCGTCGTCGAAGGGCGGGGTGGTGGAGGGCGAGCCGATGAGCTTGGCCACGTCGTCGCGGGTATGGACGCCAATCTCCACGGCGGCGAGTTTTTCGGGGTTGGGCAGCTGGCCGTCCGCATGCTCCGACGCGGCGCAGGCGGCCAAGGCGAACAGCAGGGCTCCCAGCGCCGTAAAACGGCGCAGGACGGTCATGAGAGGGCGCTTTTCACAAGAGAGGGTCATGCTACAGAGTGAATATACGAGAAGCGCCTAGGATACCGCAATCCATGTGATCGGTGGATTGAAAAGATTGAAATTGCCTCCGATATAGTCAACGGGATGTTCGTGAATGACCTGTATTTTCATTGGGGCCTTTATTCCCTTTGGAAATTATGGTTTTTCCTCTTCTGGCCCCATTCCTGCATCGCAATTATTCATCAGCGCCATGTCCAAACATCCAGATATTGCAAAAAACCTATACCAACGAATCGTGGAACAGGCCCGCAAAGAGGCCTTCTATCGCCGTTGCGGCGTTCCCGATACCGTTGACGGCCGCTTTGAATCCATCGCCCTGCATTGTTTTCTTGTGCTTCACCGCCTCAAGAGCGAGGACGAGGAGGGCGCCGATCTGGCCCAGGCCCTGTTCGATGTGATGTTTGAGGATATGGACGACAACGTGCGGGAAATGGGTGTGGGCGACGTTTCCGTGGGGGCGGAAGTAAAACGCATGGCGCGTTCCCTTCTCGGGCGTGTGGCGGCCTATGACGCCGCCCTCGAGGTTCACGAGGAGATCAATGGGGAGGAGGCCGGGAAGGAGCGTCTGGAAGCGGCGCTGGATCGCAACCTGTACGGTTCGGTGAAGGTGGAGAAGGCGCATCTGGGCAAGATGGTGGATTATATGCGGCGCGAAATCGGATCCCTTGCCGTCCAGCCTTTCAGTGCGCTCCTGGAAGGCCAATGCCGATTCGGTTCTCCGCCTCCCTGATCCCCCCTCAAGGTAAAAGGGGAATGAAAAAGGGGGGCGAAAAAGGGAGCGGCCAAAAGGCGTTGACCGGTCCCCGGACAACCCATATGTATCCAGCGGCAAGGACCATGAAGATATGACCTCAGAAGCGGTACAAGCTGAATTTTCCAGAATCCTCGACCTGACCCGGCTGGGCAAGGAAGGCGAAGAACACCGCCTGGAGGCCACGGCGCAAGAATGCGCGGGCCTGGCCCGGCGTTTCGATTTTGTCTCCCTGGAGGGGCTGTGTGCCGAGGTGACGGTCCGGCCGTCGGGCAAGCGCGGAAATATAAGGCTGACCGGCTCTTTCGAGGCCCATGTGGTGCAACGCTCCGTGGTCACCCAGGAGCCGGTGACCAGCCATGTGAAGGAATCTTTCAACTGGCTGTTCGAGCCTAAGAGAGAGGAGGAGCCGGGGGATTCAGGAGATTCGGGGGAGGAACTGGTGCTTTCCCCCGGGATGGAAGAGGCCGAACCCCTTGAGGGCGAGGAACTGGATATGGGGGAATGTATCGCCCAGTATCTGAGTCTGGCCCTTGATCCCTATCCCCGTTTGCCCGGCGAACAGGTGCCACAGGAATTGAGAGAGCAATTAACAGGGGAATCCACAGGCCAGACGGAAACCCGGGAAAGCCCTTTTTCGGTTCTTCGGGACTTAAAAAATAGGAGTTAACTCAATTAGTTACCCATTGCGGTTGCCCAGGCCCGAGTTTTTCGTTAAGTAAGCAGACTTTCCGGCAGATCGCCACGGATAGATTACGAACATAGTGCGAATAAATTACCAATAGTTACCCCAGAATGTGCCCCAGAATCGTTACCTGAAGAATGTGAGAGTAAGAGCATGGCTGTACCCAAGAGAAAAATATCCACGTCGAAACGCAATATGCGCCGATCGCACGATTCCCTGAAGGCCGCGGGTTATGTGGAATGCCCCAGCTGCGGTGAATATAAGCTGCCCCATCATGTCTGCGAGTCTTGCGGCACCTACCGCGATCGCGAAGTGGCCGAGGCCGCGGGCATATAAATTTTCATAACTGTCCGCGGGGATTCCGGCAGTGAGCAAAGGCCATATCATCGCGCTGGACGCCATGGGCGGGGATCAAGCGCCGGAGATGGTGATCGAGGGCCTCGAAATCGCTCACGAGCGGTTCCCCGGCATCCATTTTCTGCTGTTTGGAGATTCCAAGCGCCTTGAGGCGTTGCTGGATGAAACGCCGGCGCTTCACAAGAGCTGTTCGGTACACCATACCGACGATGTGGTGAGCGCCGAGGCGAAACCGTCTCAGGCGCTGCGTGGCGGCCGGGAATCGAGCATGCGCATCGCCATTAATTCGGTGCGCGACGGCCTCGCCGAAGGCGTGGTTTCGGCGGGCAATACGGGCGCGCTCATGGCCATCGCCAAATTCGTTCTCAAAACCCTGCCCGGTATAGACCGCCCCGCCATCGCCTCGTTTTTCCCCACCCAGAAGGGCGAAACCCTGATGCTGGATCTGGGGGCCAATGTGGAATGCGATTCCGACAATCTGGTGCAGTTCGCGGTGATGGGGGAAGTGTTCGTCCGCACCGTCCTGGGGCTCGACAAGCCCTCCATCGGGCTTCTCAACGTGGGATCGGAACAGCGCAAGGGGCACGATTCCGTGCGCCGCGCCAGCGATATCCTGAGCAACAGCCACCTGCCCATACAGTTTCACGGCTTCGTGGAAGGCGACGACATCGCCGCCGGCACCGTGGACGTGATCGTCACTGACGGGTTTTCCGGCAACATCGCGCTGAAGACCGCCGAGGGCATCGTCCATCTCTATACCAACTATCTCAAGAGGGCCTATCGCGCCACCCTGGTTTCGAAGCTGGGATATCTGTTGAGCCGGGGCGCGCTGCAGCGTTTGAAGTCGCGGCTTGATCCACGGGTTTATAACGGCGCCATGCTGCTCGGGCTTAACGGGATTGTGGTCAAGAGTCACGGCGGTGCCGACGCGGTGGGATTCGCAAACGCCATCGGCGTCGCCGTGGACATGATCAACAACGGCTTCAACGACATCATCAAGGAAGAATTCAGGACCCTCAACCTGGAGCCGGACCAGGATTCCGACGGCCTTGTCCTCTAACATGTCCGGTTTTTCCTTCATGAAACGTAGCGGCCTGACATGACGCCACGTTCCCAGATCATCGGTTGCGGATCCTATCTTCCCGAGCGTGTCGTGACCAATGAGGAACTGTCGCGCACGGTGGATACCAGCGACGAATGGATTCGCGAGCGCTCGGGCATTGAGGAGCGTCATGTCGCGGCGCAAGGTGAATTTACCTCGCATCTGGGGATCGCAGCGGCACAAGCCGCCCTTGACGATGCCGGGATCGAGGCCGGCGAGCTGGATATTATCGTGCTCGCCACCTCCACTCCCGACGAGACCTTTCCCTCCACGGCGTCACGGATTCAGGCCGGTCTCGGGGCCACGGGCGCGGCGGCTTTCGATGTTCAGGCGGTCTGTACCGGTTTCGTCTACGCCCTGGCGGTGGCCGATAATTTCATCCGTTGCGGCCAGGCGCGTAACGTCCTGGTGATCGGCGCCGAAACCTTTTCACGCATCCTCGACTGGAATGACCGCGCCACCTGTGTCCTGTTCGGCGACGGCGCCGGGGCGCTGGTGCTTCAGGCAGGGGAGGGAAGCGGTGAGGTCAGTGATCGTGGGGTGCTGTCCACCCACCTCCATTGCGACGGGCGCGATCACGACTGTCTCTATGTGGATGGCGGCCCGTCCAGCACCGGCACGGTGGGCGTGGTGAAGATGCAGGGTCAGGAGATTTTTAAAAAAGCGGTGGTGCGTCTCGCCGCGGTAGCTGGGGAGGCCCTGGCTGCCCACGGGCTGGAAGGCGGAGACATAGACTGGATGGTTCCCCATCAGGCGAATTTGCGGATCATGAAGGGAATGGCCAAGAAACTCGGTTTCGGAGAGGAAAAGCTGATCGTCACCATAGACCGCCACGCCAATACGTCGGCTGCCTCTATCCCGTTGGCCCTGGACTGGGGCCGTCGCGAGGGAAAAATCCAGCCCGGGCATCTGCTTTTGCTGGAGGCCATCGGTGGCGGGCTGACCTGGGGGTCGGCCATTGTTCGTTGGTAGTGTGGGCCGGTAAAAGGGGCTGAAGAGGTCGTTCCGGAGGGCCATTCGGGTTTTTAAGGTATATGAGAAATAAATCTCCTATACCTTTGCAATTGACGGATATTGCCGTGGACGTTAGGGTTCCGTAACGGATTTTAGGGGGGGGGAGATCAATGGCAGACCGCACCGTCACGCGTGCACATTTAACCGAGGCCGTTTATCAAGAGGTGGGCCTTTCCCGCAATGAGTCCGCGGACCTGGTTGAATCCGTTCTGGAGAAAATCTCATCCACATTATCGGGCGGCGAAGGGGTCAAGATATCCTCCTTCGGCAGTTTCGGCGTGCGCATGAAGGGGGAGCGTATCGGCCGCAATCCCAAGACCGGAGAGGAAGTCATTATTACGCCGCGGCGGGTGGTGGTATTTCGTCCCTCCCATGTTCTTAAAAACCGCATCAATTCATCTCTTGGCGAGGCCGTGACCAGGCGCGCCACCTGATTATGGTGGCCGGCGCTCCACAGTCTTCGGCTGCCCAGTCGTCGCCCCGGGGCGGGGAGAAATCGGCCTCTGCATTCCGCACCATCAGTGAGGTGGCCAATGAGCTGAGCGTTCCTCAGCACGTGCTGCGGTTCTGGGAATCCAAGTTCAACCAGATCAAACCCATGAAGCGGGGTGGCGGCCGGCGCTATTACCGGCCCGAGGATATTGGGTTGCTGCGCAGTATCCGCGATTTGCTTTATCACGACGGCTATACCATCAAGGGCGTACAGCGCCTGTTGCGCGAGGGCGGAGCGAAATCCCTGCTCGATGACCGGGAACTGGCGTCCGCGTCCTCTGCCCCGGCCAAGGCCGCACCCGGCGCATCCAGCGCCGCCAGTGCCGATGTCCAAACCGAGCTGCGGGAGTTGTTGAAAGAGCTGGAAGCCCTGCGCGGCCTGCTCGACAAGATATAATCCCCATAGGTCTTCGGGTATGCCTTTCCGGGATGTGGGAATAGGTATGGCGGCCTCTTGCGCGGCCCGGTTCGGGTGGTATAGTGCGCCCGCTTCCGGCACCAACAGCCATGTTGAGACCGTTTTTGAATTGTCGGGGGTATTTTTCGGAGCGTAGCGCAGTCTGGTAGCGCACTTCACTGGGGGTGAAGGGGTCGGAGGTTCAAATCCTCTCGCTCCGACCATTTTTTTCTTTGAGACGCAATGCCTTAGCTTTTGAGGCGTTCCTCACAAAAACCATCGCAGATCGAGTTGTCACAACTACGTCACAGTGACAGGAGATTTGTTATGGCTACTTTCAGGAAACGCAGTGAGAAATGGCAGGTTCAGGTACGGCGAAAGTGACCCTCCCCCTGTGAGTTGGTCCACCCTTATAGTTAGTTTAGGAGGATCA
>CAYZWF010000038.1:0-19781 GCA_964482135.1 uncultured Rhodospirillaceae bacterium | reverse complement strand
AGAACCGGTCATGCACTAACATTCGAACTGGACCACTCAAGAGGGGCTGGTCAGCCCAGGTGGCTCGGAAAGCCGGCGCTGCCGCCAAAGACCGTTCCCAGGGCAATGGCAAGAAACTGACCCGACCCGTTGCCGATGAAATAACCGGCGGCTCCGCCGGCAACTGCACCAAGCAGGGCGCTGGTTGTCCCCTTGGGGGTGTTCTCAAGATAATTGGTACAACCCACGAGCGATGCCGCGAGCATGGGGGGTACAACTGACTTACGCATAGGGTTCCTCCGGGGCCGGGGATTTCAAACGGCACCCAGTATACACGATTTTGGCTTTAATTTCAAAGGCGTCTCACCCAAGGGTGAGATATCAGATTTTGTGACAGTGACAGCGAAGGCTATGGTTGAGGCGATGTTTACCGCCGGGCGGGCCTCAAGAGGGCGCTAGCGACCGTCCAGATAAACAGGATACCACCGATCACCGCCACCAGCGCCCCGACCCCGTTCATGTAAAGCCCCGCAACGGCGCCGATCTCGGAGAGACCCTGGGCCGCCCCCGCGGTCTTGCGTGGCGCCCCGTAACCACCGGCCAGAAACAGCCCTATACAAGCGAAAAGCTGTCCTCCTCCGAAACACCATATCTGCGCCGACACCAGCCTGCCAAAGGCTACGGCGCGGTCCAACAGGGGCAGAATCAGGGTCAGGAAGATTCCCATGAAGGCAACGTTGATGGCGGCGATGACACCGTGATAATGCGCCGGGGTGCGGGTATCGGCGCCATCCACGAACAGACCAAAAAAGCCGCCGACGACAAACAGGGAGGGCGACAGAACGAGGCACAGAAACGCCGGGTTCCCCCAGGGCAGGGGCGACCGCGAGGCCTTCATCCGCAATATCCCGATGACCAGGCCGGCAATCAGGATCAAGGCCGCCGGCCCAAAGGCGTACTGGAGATCGGTAAAAGCCTCGGTCTGCTCCACCGAGAAGGGCTCGAAGACGAAATAAAACCCGGGGACCGCCAGGGAAAACAGCAACACAAGGACGGCCGCGAAGCGGTAGAGATTCCCGTTCACCAACGGCGCCCCGGAGTCCCCCGTCACGACCCCCGAAAGCAGGAACCAGGCCGCGAATATCATCAGGACATTGAGGAACTGGAGCCCATGCCCGCTACCCCAGAACAAATCTTCGTTAAACGCCGTCGAGAGCGGAAACGCCTGCAAATCCAGGAGCGCCAGAGCGATGGCGGCAAGCACCAGGAGATATACCGCCGCCGCCGCCGCCATCCCGGCGACAAAGGGCGGCCACGAAGGCCCGCCAAGGGGCAGGTTGGCGAGCAACCGCACGGCGGGCAGCGCCACTCCGGCGAATAACAGGACAAGGCCCGCATAGTAGGCGGGGGTGATAATCACCGGGACATAGTTATTGAGCGAGGCCTCGCCGCCGAGAAAAGCCGGCACGAACAGGCATGGAAACGAGGCCGCCACGCACAACACACCAAGGTTACCGAGAACCGCCAGACGTATCCGCGCCGGCGAGGCGGCATGGGCCGCGAACAGCAACAAAATCCCGAAGACGGCGAAAAACCAGGCCACGAAGGAGAACACCACATGGGTCACCAGACCCTTGTCGAAGAAATCGAGCGGCCATAAACCGCTGTCTTCCACCCCCGGCACCCTCGATGCCGCGACCAGCACCGCGAACATACCGGCGACCGCCAGCGCCCCCACGGCAAGAGCCGACCAGCGCCAAATCTCGCGGCGCGAATCCGCCGTCAGTGGCACTTCCGCCAACTGGAAAATACCGTCTCGTTCATTGCTCACGGCCTTGGGCTCCAATCTTCACTAATGTACGCCGACGCACAGGCGCGGCGAAAGACGTGTCTATACGGGCAATGCGGGCTAGTCCAGTTCGAAGGCGTCTTTGTAATCCCGTTTCAGGGAGGGGTCCTGGTCTTCCTTGCGCAGCAGGCAGTCGCCCACGGCCAGCACTTCGATCTCGGTACCCATGAAACAGTGGAAAGCGTCGGTGGGCGTACAGACGATGGGCTCGCCACGCACGTTAAAGCTGGTATTCACCACCACCGGACAGCCGGTCAATTCGTGAAAACGGGCGATCAGCGCGTGATAGCGCGGATTGGTGTCGGCATGAACCGTCTGCACACGGGCGGAATAGTCCACATGGGTGACGGCGGGAATCTCGGAGCGCGGCACGTTGAGCTTTTCAATGCCGAAAAGCGCCTGTTCGGCCTCGCTCATCTCGCGTCGCCGCTTGGCCTGAACATCGGCCACCAGCAGCATATAGGGGCTGTCGTGATTGAGATCGAACCAGTCGCCCACCGCCTCGCCCAGTACCGAAGGCGCGAAGGGGCGGAAGGATTCCCGGTATTTCACCTTTAGGTTAAGCATCTTCTGCATCTCCGGCGAGCGCGGATCACCGAGGATAGAGCGCCCGCCCAAGGCGCGGGGGCCGAATTCCATGCGCCCCTGGAACCAGCCCACGGCCTTGCCGTCGGCCAGGGCCTGGGCCACCGCGGCGATGAGTTCCGCTTCGTCCAGGGTCTTGTATACGGCGCCGGACTCAAGCAGCCCACGTTCTATGTCGTCCTGTGAGAAGGCGGGGCCGAGATAGCTCCCGCCCATGGCGTCGCGGTCGGGCTCCACCTTGCGCGGCTGGCCCTGAAAGAGGTGATGGGCGGTGAGGGCCGCCCCCAGCGCGCCGCCGGCATCACCCGCCGCCGGCTGTATCCAGATGTTCTTGAATGCACCGTCGCGCAGCAGCTTGCCGTTGGCCACGCAGTTGAGCGCCACCCCGCCCGCAAGGCAGAGATTATCCATTCCCGTTTCCCGCGCCAAAGACCGCGTCAGGCGCAGCATCACCTCTTCGGTCACCTTCTGGATCGAAGCCGCCAGGTCCATGTGATGCTGGGTAAGCAGTTCCTCGGGCTGGCGCGGCGCGCCCCCGAACAGGGCATGAAAACGCTCGCTGGTCATGCGCAGCCCCGTGCAATAGTCGAAATAATCGAGATCGAGGCGGAAGGAGCCGTCTTCCTTGAGGTCCATGAGGTGTTCGAGGATCAAGTCGGTGTATTTCGGCTCGCCATAGGGGGCCAGCCCCATGAGCTTGTATTCTCCGGAATTGACCCGGAACCCCGTGTAATAGGTGAAGGCGGAATAAAGCAGGCCCAGGGAATGGGGGAAGTGGATTTCCTTGATCACCTCGAGGGTATTGCCACGGCCGATGGCCGCCGAGGTGGTGGCCCATTCGCCCACCCCGTCCATGGTCAGCACCACCGCCTCTTCGAAGGGTGAGGGGAAAAAAGCCGAGGCCGCGTGACTCTGGTGGTGTTCGGCGAAAAGCAGCCGGTTGGCCCAGTCATAGCCGGGGTCGAAGCGTTTCAGTTCCTTGGACAGCAGATCCTTCTGGAACAGCTTCTCGCGCAGCCATAGCGGCATGGCCATGCGAAAAGAGGTGAAGCCGCGCGGCGCGAAGGCGAGATAGGTCTCCAGCAGGCGCTCGAATTTGAGGAACGGCTTGTCGTAGAAGGCGACGAAATCCACCCCGTCGAGACCGGTGCCGGCCTCTTCGAGGCAGTAACCGATGGCATGAACGGGAAAGCGCGAATCATGCTTCTTGCGGGTGAAGCGTTCCTCCTGGGCGGCGGCCACGATACGGCCATCCTCAACCAAGGCCGTGGCGCTGTCGTGATAGAAGGCGGAAACACCCAGAATACGCATGGTGTGGAAACCCGCTCTAGAACAGAGTGTAGATGAAGGGCGCCACGGCGCTGCCCTGGGAGAGAACCACCAGGGCGCCGAACACCACCATCATGAAGACGATGGGAAAGAGCCAGAATTTCTTGCGCACCCTGAGAAAGGTCCAGAGTTCGGAAAGAAGGGACAGCATGGATACCTCTAGAACTGGTTGCGCATGGATTGGGGGTCCGGTCCCGGCGGCTCGCGCGGGATCCAGTAGCTCTTCTCATTGGGCGCGAAACGGCGACGCAGCAGGTCCTTGCCCATGAGCCGCAAGAGAAGCGCCGTGGGCGTGATGACGGCGAAGAACATGAACCCCATAACCAGGGGATTAACGATGCGGTGAAGCACCGCCCCTAGACCGAGCCAAATACGGTTGAAGGGCGCAAGCAGCGAAGGACGGAGAAGTGCCAGGACCAGGAACACACCTGCGACCACAAGCGCCCAGACCCGCGCGCCCTCCCCATCCATCAACGGCCACAAACCGATGACGGCGAAGACAACGGCAAAGACAATACCGAAACCGCGCGGCGAGCCCTGTTCGGCCACATGACCGCGGCTTAAGTCTTCATGGAGATCGGGGGCTGATTTTGTCATTGCGGCGTCAATACACCATGGATCAGGGGTGGAATAAAGAGTCCATCAGGATTTGCGGGAGGAACCGGGGCCCCTGCCTTACCCCGCGCGCCAACGACAGGTAAGGCCGCCGAAAAGCCAGCGCGCGAAACGCCGCGCCGGGTGGGGGATCAGGGGCCTGAAAAGGGACCATAGGGAGAAGGCGCATGCACGCCATACCAGTTTTGGACTCAGATAACCGCGATGCTCCGGTGACGTGGCGGCCCATGCCACGGCGCGCAGCGACATCTCCGGCAACACGCCCGCCTGCCGAAAGGCGGGAGCCACGTCGGCGAACGCCTCCTGGCGCAACAGGTCGAGCGCCCGCAGGACACGTATTTTTTGTTCATGGGTATCGGCAAGCCCCCGCGCAGAAAAAGAGCCGCCGAGCATACGGGTGGGGCAATAGACGCCGGGCAGATAACAGGCGCCGTGACGAAAGGCGAGAGCATGATTGACGAACCAGTCGGCCTGCCAGTCCAGGGCCTCGGGGTGACCGCCCGTCTCCATGAGCGCATCACGCCGGTACACCACCGAGTTGGAGGTGAAGGTGAAGAAGCCGCGGGCCAGAAGTTGCGCCATTTCGGAGCCTGAAAAGGCACGCGGCGCTGTGGCGATAAAGAGGGAGAAATCGCGGCGTTTCCCGCCCTCGCCAATAATTTCAGCGGGATCGGAGAAACAAAAGGCCGCCCGGGGGTGCCGCGCCAGAAAGGAGAGATAGGTTTCGGCAAAATCCGGCGTTACGTGATCGTCGGCGGCGAAGAAATAGACGTAGTCGCCTTTTGCTTCTTTAAGGCCCCGGTTGAAGGTGGCGTTGACCCCGAGATTTTCCGCCTGCCGCACCAGCCGCACATAAGGATGACCGGCGGCGAAGTCTTCCACCACCGCGCGGCTGTCGTCGGTGGAAGCGTCATCGACGACGATCACCTCCAACGGCCGCAGGCTCTGATTTTCCAGTTCCTCAAGCGTGTTGGAGAGATAATGGGCGTGGTTGTAATTGGCCACCACCACGGACAGGGTGGGGAGGGAGGAGGGACCCATCCCGGAAGTCTCTGTGCCGGAGGCGCTCACACAATCCGCCTAATCGGAATCATCGTGAATAAACGTGATGGTGAATGGCAGGAAAAGCCTGCTTAGAATCGTGGACTTGAGCAGCAGGGCATGGAAATAAACGGAAAGGGGAAATCGAAGAATTTTCTCGGCGACGAGTTCACCTTTAAATCTTTTGATCAACAGCACCCATATCCCTCCAATCCACCTGAAAACGGGTGATTTAAGGATATTACTGATCAGGCGATAAAGCGCTGGCCAGCCCAGGCACACTTCCCGGAGATAATGGATGACCGTTTTTACGGACTGCAAACTAATCACCTTTACCAGCTCGGTCACGCTTAATTCTGTCAGGAAAAAAAGAATGGAATATTTAGGTTTACGCCAGTGAGAAAACCGCCTGATGCGGCGTTCCCGCGCGGCGGAAGCCGGTATATCCTCGAAGCGGAGGATTTCTCCGGGAGTGGAAAGTCTTTCCGCCACCGCTGAAACCACTTCCCCGGCCTGCCGTTCAGCGGCCTCCCAGAGGCTTTCCTCCATGGATGCATGATGCCATCGCAGGGAATGTTTCGCACAAGACCGGTGCAGAACCGAGGCATACTCCTCCGCCCAGCGCGCCAAAACCGGTACGCTGGCGGGGGGACGATCCCGGGCGGGTGAAAACACGGTATCGCGCGAGGATAGGCTGATAACGGCGCATTCGTCCGAATCCTCCACGTAATGGATGGTGTCGTCACCCTTGAAGAGAATGGGCATGTATTCCTCGTCGAGGCTGACCGAAAACTTTACGTAATAATCGATGTTTGCAGGCTGGCTGCGGATCACCAGGGGGTGGAGGTGATAACAGCGCATGAGCACCCCCTGATCGGGTATCTTCCACATGACCGTGGAAGGAAAGACCGAGAACTTCTCCGCGTCCCAGCGGAAATCATTCATCATGGGATGCAGGTTCTCCAGGGAAATTCGAACCAGATCCCGGGAGGAAAGGTTGAGGATGGATGGGGCTGGTGAACCAGGCGCCGGGGTTCTCAGTTTTGGGAGAATTCCCGCCATGTCTTCGGTGATCGCCCGAGGCACGGGGCTGAGCACGGCGTCATAACCTTCGTCGATGCGCGCCGCCACATTACCCATACCACCCTGGGACCAGATGAAGTCGGGATAGGAGAAGAAAACGGCGTCAAAGCTTTCGCCCACGCGGATGGCTTCCATCTGGCATTGGGAGGCCAGTTTGTACATCTCGGATAAGGGACGCCGTTTGATTATGGCGAAGCGGACCTTGAGCCGTTTCTGTAACAGGTGAAAGGCCGGATGCGCCTTGATGATCTCGGCATCTTTCCGGGTGGTCAGGATCAGATATTCGGAACCCTCATGCCAGGCGGAGCCGTCAATATTACCTTCGGCGAGTTGGGACGGCAGGGAGAGTTCGAGGAATTCCTGTGCGTATTCCTCGCCCCAGATCACCATGGAAAAAAGATATTTCATAAAAAAACCGCGGATTCTCTATTCACGTGTGAAAAATTATTTTTAGAACAACCGGCAATTTACTTTGTCCGGGGCGGTTTTAAAACTGCGCAGATCACCCTCTTAAATGGCAAGTGCCATTTTAATGGCCCTATGGGCATACATACGGCTCCAGACGGGATTATTTTGGCCTTGCGCCTGTTCACGGCACAACCGATGATCTCGGCCATTCAGGCGGCGTAATACCTTTGTTTTTCCCCGACTATGGGCAACGGCAATAATACCCGGCTATGATTATTTTTCCTCCACGTCCAGAACAGTGATCACCAGATAATGCACTCTCCCTCACAAGATATCCGCGCCGGTCTCCAATCCTGGCGGCTCGCCCTGCATTGGGCGTGGATGGACACGAAACTGAAATACCGCCGGTCCGTCATCGGGCCGCTGTGGATCACCATCAGCGTCGGCGCCACCATATTGGGAATGGGCGTTGTCTTCAGCACGCTGTGGGGGATGACCCTAGGGGATTTTCTACCCTATATCTGCACCGGGATGATCACCTGGGGTCTGATCACCAGCCTCATCAACGAAGGTGCCATTGTCTTCATCAACAGCGAAAATCTTCTGACCCAAATCAATCTTTCTGCCACCACCTGTGTCCTGAGGATGGTGTTCAGGCAATTCATCATTTTCCTGCACAACATTCTCATTTTTCTACTGGTGGTTCTGGTCTTCGGTGTCGATCTTTCCCCCGCCACGCCCCTGGCCGCGCTGGGCCTGTTGCTTTATCTGGTGACCGGTATCTGGTTCGGCATCCTCTTCGGCATGATCTGCGCCCGTTTCCGTGACGTGCCCCAGGTCATCACCAATCTGGTCCAACTGATCTTTTTCATCACGCCTATTTTCTGGAAGCCGGAAATGCTCGGTGAAAGAGTCTTCATCACCACCTACAACCCCCTGTTCCATTTCCTTGAGATCGTGCGCCAGCCCCTGCTCGGCCACTATCCCTCCGCCACCAACTGGGGAGTCGTTGCCACCGTGACGATTCTGGGGATCGTCACCACATGGCTGTTCCACCGGCATTTCTTCAAACGCCTCAAATACTGGCTCTAGGCGAAGGGACGAAACCCGGAGATGGCCCATATCAGACTTCGCAATGTGAACGTGGACATTCCCGTTTATGACGCACGAAGCCGGCGCCTTATCAGCAAGGAAGTTTTGCTGCGTCGCATCGGTGGCGCCATGAAAGTGGATAGCGATTCGCGGGTCGTGGTTTCGGCCCTGCATGATATTTCACTCGATATCGAGCAAGGCGACCGGCTGGGTCTGGTGGGCCATAACGGCGCCGGCAAGACCACCTTGCTTCGGGTGCTGTCAGGAATCTATCCCCCCACCGACGGCACGGTGGAAGCCTCCGGCCGGGTGACACCCATATTCAACATTTCCCTGGGTATGGAGATGGATGCCACGGGATATGAAAACATTCATATGATGGGCCGTCTTCTGGGCCTGACAAACGATGAGATCACCGCGACGATTCCCGATATCGAGGAGTTCAGCGAACTGGGCGATTATCTGACTTTGCCGGTGCGCACCTATTCTTCGGGCATGCTCATGCGGCTGGCCTTCGGCATCGCCACGGCACGACCCGCCGAGATTGTCCTCATCGACGAGGCCATGGGGGCGGGGGACACCGCCTTTCAAAAGAAAACCCAGGAACGTCTCGACCGGTTCTTGTCCGAATCCAGTATTTTCGTCCTCACCACCCATTCGGAACAACTGATGCGGCAGTTCTGTACCCGCGGCGTACTGATGCATAACGGCAAGATCGAGTTGATAGGCGACCTGGATGAGGTTTACGCCAAATACGGCGAGTTGTTGGCGTAACCCCCCGATACCCAGCGATTGCGCCTACGGCATCACAAAGACATGCCTTGAACCGAAATGTTACAATTACTAGGTTTTTAATATGGCGTTCTGGAAAGTGAGTTTTTTACCTCAGAACAACGGTCCGACATTTAATTCCCGGTCGTTGTGAATTGATAATGAGCGCACCTGTATAATTTATATGAAAAAAATACTCATCATAAAGCCGCCCTATAATTTCGTGCCCCTTGGCATCGGATATGTCCTTTCCTGCCTTGAGCGGGCGGATATCCCCTTCGATTTCTGGGATACGCTGCGGCCCGAAAACCCCGAAGAATATTATCTCGGCAGGATCGAGAATAATGAATACCTGGCGGTGGCCACGGGCGGCTACGTCTACAACCTGAATTTCTTCATCGAAATATCGGCAAAGAGCAAATCCCTTTCCCCCGAGACACCCTTCATCCTTGGCGGCAATATCACCCGTAATGTGAAAATAGACATTCTGTTCGATGCGGTAAAAGCAGACTACATCTATAAGGGCGAGGTGGAGGTTTCCTTCCCGGAACTCATCAAGCACCTGGCGACAGGGGCGCCGTCCCTCGAGGACATCTCCGGAGTCTGTTACAGAGATGATAAATCCGGAGAAATAAAGAAAAACCCGGGGGGCAGGGTCGACCTGTCGGCCGATTTTCTCATGCCCGCCTATCACCTGATGGATATCCCTTTTTATATCGATACCTTCAAGCATCACATATTCCATAAAGCCGGCCGCATGATGTTCACGATGACGGGGCGCGGATGCACGGGCGGATGCAGTTTTTGCTCCCCCACCGTTGGCAAGTTCATGGCCCGGCCCTATGAAGACACCATGCGCGAGATCGAATATCTGAACGAACACTATGATTTCGAATCCTTTGGCTTCGTCACAGAAATTTTTTTCCAGGACGACAAGCAGATTTTTGATTTCTGTGATGCCTACAAAACCTTGGAAATCCAGAAGCCCTGGTACTGCATGATCCATCCCCATATTACTCCTGCGGTTTTCCCGGCCATGCGCGAAGCGGGGTGTTTCGGCATCAATATGGGCCTTGAAAGCGGGTCCGATCCCATCCTGGCGAAACTCAAGGCCGGATGCACCGTGGCCGGATTCAAGGAAAATCTTGATGCCGCCCGCTCCGCCGGAATTGCCGTTGAAAGCTCTTTCATGGTCGGGAATGAAAACGAGACGGAGGCAGACCTCAGGAAGACCTTCGATTTTCTGATCGATAACAAGGTCCAGGCGAACTTCAGCATTGTCAGCGCCTATCCCGGCACCTCCATATTCAACAAAGCGAAAAAGAGAGGCCAGGTTGAAGACGAGCTGGAGTATATGCAAAACGTGATGAGTGGACGGTATTGGCGAACCTATAACATCGCCGAGTTTCCCTACATGAATATAAGCAATATCCCCGACGACCGTTTGTTCGAGTCAATCGGACGCGAATCCCGGCGCTATCTCTCTTACCAGTTTCATGAATTCCAGACCCAGAATGTGGAATTCTCACACCAGCCCCACTCCGGGGAAGCGGCGATGGGCAATCAGATCATAGACATAAACGGAGAGTGTCTTTCCTGCGGAACCCCCGTAAGCACATCGTTAAATATGGACGAGGATGTGAACCTCATCGAATTGTCCGATATATGCGCCAACTGTTTTACCCGTAATTTCTTCGATCTGACCAAAGACCCGATCTTCAAGGACCACTATGATTCGCTGGAGGAGACCCTTCGCGATTCCGACAAAATCCTGGTCTTTGGAAGGGGTAAAAACGCCGACAGTTTCTATTTCTATGACATTTTTAAAATAGGCGAGGACAAGGTCATCGGCTTTGTGGACGAGCGCACGATTGAGGAAGAAATGAGCGGCATCGAGGAACATTCAGGCTCGGGTGAGCGGCTGTTCTTCCACCTTCCCAGATACGCTCCCGAGGACGTTAAGGGGTTGGATTTCGATGTGGCCTTGGTGACGGACATCACGCCGGAGATGATGGCCGCCCTGTTCCCCGATGGCGTTGGGAAACCCCTTTTATGGCTGGCGCCGCAAGTCACTCCGCCGCTTGAAACGAAGATTTATAAATTTGCTAAATCGGCCTACACTTTTTTCACAGACAAGGCCTCGCATCCCTACTAAGCCGCGGATATTCCAATTAAGGGAAAGAAATATTTTCTTTCTCCTTTAATAATATTCAAAGACACAGAAGAAAAAGCCGCATATTACACTAGACAGTTGGGATCCTATGGTCCTGAAGCAAACCAGGCAGGAAATTATATCCCGGACATAGAAAATGTTAAGCCAGTATAGGGTTATCGACGGATATGTTTTTGGATCTGATGCCAAAACAGGGCCCCCTGTGACCAAGAATAAGAATCTTTAAACCATTTGAAAAATTTCCCAGATTCCTCGTTTTGTTAAGTTACAGAAACATAAAATGAAGCGCCTTTTCTCAGCTCCAACCGCAGTCAATCTTGAATTGACCGAAATCTGTAATATCGCCTGCCGCCATTGCTATAATTTCTGGCGCGAGGACGGCATGGGCACCATCTCCCTCGACAGGGAAAAGATAGACCGGCTCGTGGAAAAATTCCGTGAGGCCGGTATTTTTCATGTCATTCTTTCCGGAGGGGAGCCTTTCGCCAAATTCGAGGTGCTGGAATACGCCGTTGGCGCGCTGTTGCACAACAATATCTCGGTCAGCTGCAACAGCAATCTGATGCTGACCTCGGAAGACAGGATCGAGCGCCTCGCCGCGGCCGGACTCGATCACATTCTTACCAGTCTTCCCTCCGGCGACCCCGCCACCTGCGACCATATCATGAACCAGGTGGGCGCCTTCGAGAAGGTGGTCAAGGGTATTAAGGAAACCGTCGCCGGCGGCATCCGGGTCAGCGCCAATATGGTGCTCATGCGCAGCAATCTGGGTCAGGTGTATCAAACCGCCGAGTTGCTCTCACAGCTTGGAGCGCAGAAACTGTTTTTCACACGCTCAGTACCGCCGGTTTCTCAGTCAGAGCCCGGCGCGGACCTGGATATCGGACCCGAAGAGATGAAAGACGCCCTTGATGCGGCGCTCCAGGCCAAGGCCGATTTCGGCATCCAGGTGGGCTCCCTTGTCAGCTACCCCTTGTGTTTTCTGGGAGATTTGGAGAAATACGCGGATTTCGTTGGTCGCGGCTGCCCCTCGCAATCCGGCCACAGGATGAGCATTAACGCCACCGGCGACATCCACGCCTGCGTTCACGAGGACGAAGGCTATGGAAACATCTTCGAAAGTCCGCTGGCGGAAATTTACCAGACCCGGATGCGCAAATGGCACGATCAGTGCTTTTATTACGAGGGCTGCCGGGGCTGTGAATATATGGAGGTCTGCGAATCCGGCTGCAGCATGATGGCGCTGGGCCATTACGGTAGCCACAAGGAAAAGGACCCGCTTTTCGTCGGCCCCCAAGGAATCACCAGGCATTTCAAGGTGACCGGCAATACGGACATTCTTGATGCCATGGATTCGGGAATGGCTTTTTCGGTCCCTAAAAGATTGCGGTTCAGGAAGGAAGACGGGTTTTATCTTTTCAGTATCCGGTGGGGCAATGTGATTACCATCCCCACCGCCATCGCCGAGCTCCTGATTTCCCGTCAGCACAGCGGTGAGCCGTTTACCCTGGAGGATATTGGCAGAGAACATCGTGATTTTTTGGCCGGTCTCTTTTTCAAGGATGCACTTGAGTCGTGTGACGAGGGGGAAACAATCCAGACTCAACCCAGGAGTCCCACCGGATTGAGCGTGAACATCGAAAACCTTCCCGGAGCAAGCTTCTCCATATAGTCTTACGGCGTTCTTCGTCTTTCCTGGGCTCCTGAAAATGGATTTTGATCTTTCCAAGGCGTTCGATTATGAGAACGGCTTTTACCTGACTGCTTCGGTACAGCGTATGGGCAAATTTGCTTCCCATCTTGAGATGTTCCGCAGATCTTTGGAACTGGCTGGCGACATCGTGGAATGCGGTGTTTTCAAGGGAGCCTCCCTCAGCCGTTTCGTCAAGTTCCGCTCCCTCTTCGAAACCCCCGCCAGCCGTAAAATCCATGGCTTTGATACCTTCGGCGCCTTCCCCCCGGCGGACGACCCCATGGACGAACAGAAGCGGGAAGAGTTCGTTTCACAGGCAGGAAGCACAAGCATCAGCCGGCGGCAGCTTCTTGGTCTTTTTGACAAGCTCGGACTCAATGAGAATCTGGAACTGGTTGAAGGCGACATCATTGAAACCGTGCCCGCGTTCTGCGCCGATCATCCGGAGCTGGGGATTTCCCTTCTGAATATAGATGTGGATCTGTTGGAGCCCACCCGCGTCTGCCTGGAACATCTCTATCCCAGGGTGGTGTCCGGGGGCATTGTGATCCTCGATGACTATGGCGCATTTCCCGGCGCCACCAAGGCGGCGGATGATTATTTCGAGGACAAGGGGGTCGCTATCCAGAAACTCCCCCTTGCCTTCTCCATTCCCTTCATCGAGAAACCCTAGGCGGGAGGGCGGGAGGGCGGGAGGGCTATTTCACACGCCGCAGCCTGTTGCGTGCAAGAAGTTCCGTTTCGTAAATCCGTTTCACGCCATCCCCCATGGCTGTTTCAATGACCCTGATATCCCGCACCAGACGGAACAGGCCCGTGGCCTCGACGGAAGCGTTCTGGTCGCCCCCCCACATGTTGCGGTCCAGAGTGATATGCCGCTCCACCAGACAGGCGCCCAAGACCACCGCGGCGTATGTTGTCTGCAAACCAGTTTCATGGCCGGAATAACCCACCGGACAGTCGAAAGCGTCTCTTAGGGTCGTGATCATATTGAGATTGAGTTCCTCGGGTGGGCAGGGATAGCCGCTGGTACTGTGAGTAATAATCAGCCGTTCCGTTCCCAGCAGCGAAACGGCATGGCGGATTTCATCCATGGACGACATGCCGGTGGACAGAATAACCGGCCGGCCCGTCGCCGCGAGGTGGTTGAGAAGCACATCATCGGTCAGACAGGCCGAGGCCACCTTGTGGCAGGGGGGCGAAAACGCCTCGAGAAAATCCACGGACTCCACGTCCCAGGGGGAGGCAAACCACGTGATATCCCGTTCTTTGCAATAGGCATCGATTTCCCGGTATTCGGCCTCGCCAAATTCGATCCGCTTGCGGTACTCCAGATAGGTCATCGGACCCCAGGGCGTTTCGCGGATTTTATCGCGCTCCGCCTGCGGCACGCACAGTTCCGGCGTGCGTTTCTGAAACTTGACGGCCGAACAACCGGCCACTGCAGCCAGATCGATCAGTTTTTTGGCAACAGAAAGCTCACCATTATGATTGATCCCGACCTCGGCCACGATATAGACTGGTCGATCCGGCCCAATTTCATGGCCGCCCAATAAAATTTCTTTAGCCATAGCTTGCACCTTACGACGGCATTTCCTCGTCGCTTAGAAAATAATAACCGGTGATATATAGAGGGCACATCCTCTTTCCGCCAACGGTCTACAGGTCACAACCTGATTTTTTGCCCGGGACCTTTTACATCAAGAGCCGGAATCAGAGGGATTAATCCATCCCACTGTCCCATCATATGCTTCAATATCTCCTGAAAGAAGTTCGAACGCCTCATGAAACTGATCGTAGAACGGGGGCGTCAAAACCCGTTCCATGGGATAGGTCTTCATATCCTCCCACAGCAACCCAGGCATCCACGGGAATGACTTCATTCTGTCTTTCATGTACATATATCCATACTTCATCGCTCTTTCCTTACGGTCTTCACTAACCTGGAACGAAGCGGCGTCTTCCAAATACGAGAAATAGGATTCAGGAGATATGGCGTCATAGGTTATTTCTTTTCCAAAATAGTGCCCACGCCCCCCACAGATAACCGGCTTGCCCCGGAGGACCATCTCCCATCCCACATCCGAGGTGTAGGCAAGGCCTAGCCGGCTGATCTCCATCAAGCCATAGGTATTGATGTCGGTATCAGGCGGCAAAAGCACGACATTCCCGGGAAGGTCTGGAAAATTCTTGCGTACGAGCGCTTCACAGGAATCCTGGCTCTTGAAGATGCCATCCGCGGGATGGGGGCGAACAATCAGCTGTATGGAAGGATGATCAACAAAGTATTCAATCGTCTCAATCAACCACTGGCTATGACTCTGAAACGCCACATGGGGCCTCTCTATAAGCAAAGTAGTGTCCCAAGAAAGATTGGGCATCAGCAGGACGATCGGGTTCCCGTTATCAATCCCCAGCTTTTGCTTTAGTTCCTTTTCTGGAAGTTTTGTGTTTTTGTGAATCCTAAGATGGGTTCTATCTTTGTAATATTCAGGGTTTTCCGACAAAGCCGCGTAGTCATTAATTGCGTCTTGCTCCTCACGGCCCCAGTGCTTCTTTTTCGCTCTAGCCCATGCATTCTCCGTATCCGTTGAAGGAAACGGTACGTTCATGGAAAATAACACCTTGTTTCGCTCCACCGGGAATGCCGGACATACTATGGGCTGCTCCAACTCCGCCAGGACTTTGAAGGCAACGCCATACTCGGACCATGAGCCGCAATCTATAATCCAACGATCGAACTCATTGTGGCTGGCGAAATGAAAAAAACGTTTCGCGAAAGAGGTATTGCCCGCAAACTTGTATTCATAGAAATCTCTCCCGGCCCCCGACTGGATATTGATGTTTGAATCGTGGAAGCCGATACAGGTGTCCACCTTAGACTGTTGTTCAACAACTTCACCCACACTCGGGGAGAAATCCTTTTCTTCCACCCGGTCATCCAAAATTACGCAATCCAGTCCCTCGGGGAATTCAAGCTTCATAAATCCCTCTAACTCGTTCTCAATGAGGGCTTGTTCCCAGCTATTACCGGGGCCTCCGTCCGACGTCCCATTAGCAACCAACAACAAGCGGACTTTATGGCCCAACCCGACCAGAACAACGGCTATAGCCGTATACAGAGCGATAGCGGAAGGGTACGCCGCAAGAATGGCTATTCGGCGGCTATTTTTCCCCTCGGCAATTTTCAAACCCGGATGTCCCGCATTTTTCAATACCCGAAACCATTCCCGGGATTGTGCGGCAAAGTCCCAAATCAAAGGATGTGAATCATCCGTGAGGCAAGCCCCCTCGCCCAGCAGAAGACTCGTTCTACTGGGGCTTATTCCATATCTCCTGATTATCGCGGCCTGTAACGCGCCCACCCATTTCCATGAGGGCGAAAGCTGATGAATATAAAGCTTCTGGAAGTATTTATTTTCAGAAATGCCCCCCTTCCCCCTCAGCAGAAAAGCCAGAACGCAGGTCATATAGATGAGATGAAGGTTATTTTTGAGAGACGTGAACATTGAGCCCGGTGAACTAGATTTTCCGATTTTGAAATGAAAGAGAGGTTGAGTAGAATCAATTCTTGGTAGCCCGATAGTTTATTGCAATGAGCTAGGAAAAGACATTCCAAGGGTTGGCTGGCGACCCTCTAACGTGGAAAGGGCAGTGGTAAAGGGCATATAAACGGTTTTATAAATTATGAGTTTACTGTGCTCAAACCATTTGCCCCCACCTGCCGCCTAAAAACAAGTCTCTACACAGAAATTTCATCCCGGCGGGATTGGCTTGTGAAAACAAATTAGTGCGATCATAAATACCTTAATGATGCTGAAACTGTGCCTCTGGGACATCACCGATGAAGTATCACCCTCTGCAAAAAACTCTTGATGAAATTGGAAGAAATGAGCCTTCGCAATATTTTATGGGCTGCAAGAAATTTCTCTCCCGTTACCTTGAAAATAAACGCAATCAGAAAAAATTCCGCCAAAGGCTATCCTCTATCTCTCCTTGCTGGGACGACGATCCCTCCGATCAGACCATTGTTCCGTGGAATAAAAACTACGAAAAAGAGTTTGATTTCGTTTGCTATGACTTAAACAAAGCAAGCTGGAACGAGTATGGAAGCCTGATGGCCAAATACCACCGTCTCAAGACGGGCTTTAAGCCTCTCCCCGTTCGCGGTTCCCACGGCAATAGTTCTAAAATAATCAATGACCTTCGCATGAAAGGAGCTCATGCGCTTGGAAACATGCTGGATGAGGGGCAGGTCAAGGAAATTAGAGAGTATTTTTCAGATAAGGAGGCGAGAGATAACTACAAACCGGAGGAAGGGTATTTCTCCCCCTTAGATCCTCCTTCTTCCGTTGAGCATGCTCATTTTCATGGGGGTATCAGCGTGGAAGCCCCGCACCTGATTTATCTAGCAAATCATCCCAAAATTATATCCGCAGTGAGCAATTACCTGGGCGTTCTTCCCACGATAGAATATCTCATTGCCAGTTGGTCTCTTCCTGGCCGAGCCAGCCCCTCTGGACCACAACATTTTCATATAGATCCTGGCCCGGGGCAGTTTGTAAAACTCATCATATACTTAAATGACATTGATATTAATTCCGGCCCCTTCGTCTATGTCAATAATTCCGACAGAATTAACTGGCGCCTTTGGGAGAACAGACAACAGATTCTGAAAGACGACCCGAATCGTTGGAAAGAAATTGAAAATCTGATCCTTTGGGGAGAGGGTTATGGAAATCGTAAATCAGATGCTGAAATCGAGGGATATTACGGCCCTGAAAACATCACTCCCCTGACCGGGCCAGCCGGTTCTACTTTTCTTGCAAACGTCCGTGGCTTTCACAAGGGACTAAAACCTGTCGATAACGCCCGGCTGGCGCTCTTCGTGCTTTACACCCAGTTTCCCCATAATCCGGAGGTTGAAAGTTACGAAGAAGGAAGCGGTCGCCTTCCAGATTTCATTGATGCCATGTCAATTCGGTAAGGTGACGTTTATTCCCCCGAAATGATCAAATATATGAACCGGTTCGTTGTCCGGTTTTGAATTTTTACTGTCTGCAACGTGGAGGATAGCTCTCATCAGCCAGATAACTCCTTAATAATCCAGAGCAATCAGTTCCCCGCCCATTACCTGCCTTAAAATATCCTTTAGTTCATCACAAAAGAAATTACGCCAATCACCAATTATTCCTTTTAGGAGACCAAATCCTTTTTTATTTCCGTTTTTCTTATAAACCTGACGCAAATTCTGCGCTGGCTGTTGGAAGCATCATACGAGGCAGAATCTGGAGAACCCCTATCGTCTGCCAAAAACAGAGCAAAATATTTTCCCTACGCAAGAAGAAAGCCGACTCTGATCAGGAATAATTCCAAAATGAAATGTCTTGCCACTCATTGCCTCACTCTGAGTGCCTTACATTTCGGGCGGCTAGAAATTCCGCCAGTTCTAAATCTAGTAGATCATCAATATCAACCGCCCGTTCAAGGGGCATCTCAAACAACACCACCCGGCCGAAAAAGCGGTTGCGGGCGGCGATAAATCCCTCCGTACGCAACACATAAAAAGCCCCGGTTTCCCGGTACTGGGGCTCAAGCTCTTGCCGTCCTTTACGGATGACGCTCGAATCGTGGTTGATGGCTTGCGCCGAACCATCCGCCATTCTACGCCACAAGAAATCATGAGTTGGAACAACCGTTACCAGACAGTCTGCCTTTTGCGCTTGGAGTACTTCGATGCCCTGGTCTAGGTCATCCGGCGTGGTGAGAGGAGAGGTGCACTGGATAAAGCAGGTGAGGTCGGGCTGATACCCCCCATCGGCGGACAAGGTTTCCAGAACATGTAGAAGAGCCGGTTCCGTCGGCGCTTCGTCACCCGAAAGGGAATCCGGCCGCATGATGATTTCAGCGCCGGCTTCCCGAGCCACTTGGGCGATGGCTTCATCGTCGGTGGAAACCACCGTACGCGTGATACTGTCCGCAGCAAACGCCGAGCGCACGGCACGTGTTACTAACGGGACGCCCTCCACCGTTTTCAGGTTTTTACGGGGAATTCCCTTGGACCCACCGCGGGCAGGAATAATTGCCAAGCATTCCATGATTATTCCAAAAAAAATTGATTTCTCTATTGGAGAAAGTTCGAGGATTCTAGCCCAGATCAGCCTGTTTTCGTCCAACCAATGATAGAAACGCAATTCTCCGGTACTATACCAAAGACTTCCGCTTCCACCCTGTCTATCCTGATCCGGTCTTCGTTCTGTAATTCTTTCAGCAATGGCCAGAGATTGCGGTTGTAATCGTGTTCCCTGGCATAGGCTTCGCTTGAAGCGCCCGCGCCCGGCTTCCTGTCTTTTTCATCAAGCTGCCACCCCACCGGCTCGAAATGGAGGCAGGTTACCTCGCGGGCCACACCGAAGAGGCCGGTCAGCGCCTCTTTTTTCAGCACCGGCACCTGTTCAACGCTCTGGCAGGAAAAAACAACGGCATGGTCCAGTTCCGATGGCAGCACGGAATAATCCGGATTGTTGTAATCAAAAGGATGAACATTAAGGTCCATACCAGGCTCCAGATTTCCTATGGCCTGTGTGCACCGCCTGCCGGACTCGGTGAATTCCAAGGCAAAATAGGGTGCATCGACGGGCCCGCCGGAAAGCCAGACGCGAAACAGGAAACGGCCATAGCCGCTGCCCAGTTCCACCACGCAGCCGGTTTCCGGACGGCAAATACTACAAATCGTTCTCGCAACCATACCAGCGAAGCCCTCGAAGGCCGCCGCGAAAGGAATATCCACCCGTTGAGCATAAGCGGCGCTTTCAAGGGGAGCTGAATAGGTTTCGGCAGGGGAATGTTCGTCCCTGTTGCCGACATCTTTGTCAGAACTTCCCAATTTTGGCTGAAAGTATCTGATGTGACCGTCGATAAGATAGCGAGAATTCTTGTGCTGCTGCAGCTCGAGAAGCGAGAGAAGCCGCGGCATGGAGCGTTCACCTGCGGCCACAAGGCCCTCAGCCATTTCCAGAAGCTCCGGCCATTTCTCTTGGTTGTATTCCCGGTCAATCCAGCCAACGTCCCGAACCACCATGATACCCTTCCCTGATTTTAAAAGAGTGCTGACCCTCCCCCTGTGAGTTGGTCCACCCTTATAGTTAGTTTAGGAGGATCAA
>CAYZWF010000037.1:0-19946 GCA_964482135.1 uncultured Rhodospirillaceae bacterium | reverse complement strand
TTTTTTTATATTTAATTTGCAGGAAAAACCCACCGCCGCCTGAACGGATCACGCACCGGGATTCAGCGCGCTGTTATCAGAACCGCCGTCTAGTCCCGTGTGCTTTTGGGATCGAGCGCTTCCTGCAGGCCGTCGCCGAGAAAGTTAAAGGCGATGACGGTGAGAAAGATCGCCATCCCCGGCCAAATTGAAAGCCCCGGCGCCGTCCAGATCAACTCCTGGGCATTGCTCAGCATATTGCCCCAGCTCGAAACGGGGGGCTGAATACCCAGACCGAGAAAACTCAATACCGATTCGAAGAGGATGATATTGCCCACCGAAAGGGTGGTGGCGACGATGATGGGTGTCACCGCATTGGGTAGGATATGGCTAACGATGATGCGCAACGGACTCGCTCCCTGGGCACTGGCGGCGAGGACGAATTCCCGTTCGCGAAGGCTCAAGGCGGCGCCGCGCACCAGCCGCGCCACCGTGGTCCAGCCCACCAGGGTGATGATGAGAATGATGCGATAGAGGCTGGCCAGGTCCGAATCGAGGAAGGCGGCGCCCAGCCCCAGCTTGCTGTAATCCACCGCCGCCAGCACGATCAGAAGCGGCAGCAGGGGCAGGGCGATGACGCCGTCGGTAAAGCGCATCAGCAGGCTGTCGGTGCGTCCGCCGAAATAACCTGCCACCAGGCCGATGGCGGTGCCAATCAGTGCCGCCGCTGCCGCCGCCGCCAGGGCTACGGCCAGCGAGACCCGGCCGCCATACAGCAGGCGCAGGAACACGTCGCGCCCCAATTCGTCGGTACCCAGGATATGTCCGGAACCGGCCGGCTGCAGCCGCTGGTAGAGGTCCACATCGGCCGGGTCGAGCCCCATCAGCGCCGCCAGCGCCGGGGCCAACAGCGCCAAGGCGGCGAACAGAGCGAGGAGGATGAGGCTGTAAAAGGCCGGGCGGTGCTGGCTCAGCCGCCGCAATAGCTGGAGTGTTTGCATCCCCCGCGTCTCTCTAATCCCTCTCATGGGCGCCGCCAGATCGCTCATGGTCCGCCCCTCCGTGTGGCGTAGGAGATGCGCGGATCGAGCCAGGCATAGGCAAGGTCGGCCCCGAGATTGCCGAGCAGCGTCACCAGGGTGGCGAACAGCAGCCCCGCCAAAGCCAGGTTGAAGTCATTGCCCATGATGGAATCGAAGATGAGTTTTCCCATACCGGGATAGGCGAACATGGTCTCGGTGATGAGCGCCCCGGAAAACAGGGTGCCGAAGGACAGGGCGAGGATGGTCACCACCGGGATCAGGGCATTGCGCAGGGCATGGCGAATGATGATGCGTCGGGTGTTGGCCCCCTTGGCGCGGGCGGTGCGGATGAAGTCGGCGCGCAGGGTCTCGATCATGGCGGCGCGCATGAAGCGGGCATAGGCGCCAATCTGGGTCACGGTCAGGGTTACCACCGGCAGCACCAGATGGCGGGCGCGGTCGCCGATTGTGTCCACGCCCACGGTGGCCATGCCGCCCGGGGGCAACCAGCCCAGGGTTACGGAAAACAGGATAATAAGAAGCAGGGCGAGCCAGAAGGTGGGAATGGAAATACCGGCGAAACTGAGCAGATTAATGAGATGATCGGTTCGCGAGCGGGGATTCAGGGCGGCCACCATACCCGCCGGCAGGGCAATGGCCACGGCCAGCACGAAGGACAGCCCCATGAGGATGAGGCTGTTGCCGAGATGGGGGGTGAGGATGTCCAGGACCGGCCGTGAAAAGGCCCGTGAATATCCGAAATCACCCTGCAGCACGTCCGTCAGCCATGCCCCATAGCGCTCCATGAGGGGGCGGTCGAGGCCATAGACGGCGCGTAGCCGTGCCGCATCGGCGGAGGTGAGATGGGGATCGGCGGAGATCATGAGATCGATGGGATCGCCCGGCATCAGTCCGATCAGGCCGTATACCACAAAGGACATGATCACGATCACCACGCAGGTTTCACCGAGCCGGCCCATGATATGGCGCGCAAGCGGGCTGGAGATCAGGGCGGTCATGGCCGGACGCTCCCGGTTTCGGGAAAATGGCAGGCGCAGGTATGCGCGTCGTCGTCGCCATCACCACCAATGTTTTCCAGCTGCGGGCGCTGATCGCGGCACAGGGCCTGCGCCTTGGGACAGCGCGGGTGGAAGGCGCAGCCGGGCGGTGGCGCTACCGGGCTGGGCGGTTCACCGGGCGCGGCTGTTGCGCCACCGTGACGTCTGCCTTCGCCGATGCGTGGCACCGCGGCCATCAGGGCGCGGGTATAGGGGTGAGCGGGGCTGTGGAACAGGGTTGCGGTATCGGTGCTCTCGACGATGCGGCCGAGATAGAGGACGGCCACATGGTGGGCGAAGGATTCCACCACCGCCAGATCATGACTGATAAAAAGGAAGGCCAGACCCATCTCGTCCTGAAGGTCGCGCATCAGGTTCAGCATCTGGCTCTGGATCGACACATCCAGCGCCGAGAGCGGCTCATCGGCGATGACCAGTTCCGGTTCCAGGGCCAGGGCGCGGGCCAGGGCGATGCGCTGGCGCTGGCCGCCGGAAAAGGTATGGGGATAGCGTTCGCCGTCCCGTGGCGAGAGCCCCACATGTTCGAGCAGGGACTGGACACGGTAGCGGCGCTCCAGGCGGTTTCCCGCGCCGTGGATCAGCATGGGCTCGGCGATGGTGCGGGCCGCCGTCATGCGCGGATTGAGCGAGGCGTAAGGGTCTTGGAAGACCAGCCCCATGTGGCGGCGGAAGGATTTCAGCGCGCTCCGTGAGCCCCCTGTCACCTCCTCGCCTCTGTAGAGGACCGAACCGCCCGAAGCCGGCGTCAGCAGGGCGGCCATGCGCGCCAGCGTGGTCTTGCCGCAGCCGCTTTCACCCACCAGGGCCAGGGTCTTTCCAGGCTCGAGGCGAAAGCTCACATCGCTGATCGCGCGCACCAGGCTTTTGGATTTCGCCAACAGCCCGCCGCCAAGGGGAAATTCCTTGGTCAGACCGCGCGCCTCGATCAGCGGAGCCCCGCTCATGACAGCGCACTCGTCTCGAGGGGCTTGAAACAGGCCACGGCGCGGCCCTCATCATCTGTAATCAGCGCGGGCTCTGAGTCGCGGCAGGCGGCGTCGGCCAGGGGGCAGCGTTCGGCGAAACCGCATCCCTCGCCCCGCACCCTGGCGTCGGGCACGGTTCCGGGGATGGCGGGAAAGCGGCTCTGGGGATGGCCCAGCCGCGGCAGGGTGGCGATCAGGGCCTGAGTATAGGGATGGCGGGGCATGGCGAACAGATCGTGGGCGGGCGCGCGTTCGACCATGCGCCCGGCGTACATCACCGCCACCTCGTCGGCCACCTGCGCCACCACGGCGAGGTTATGGCTGATGAAGAGCACGGCCATGTCCATCTCGTTCTGGAGTTCCACCACGAGGTCGAGAATCTGGGACTGGACAGTGACATCCAGCGCCGTGGTGGGCTCGTCGGCGATGAGCAGCGAGGGCCGGCAGGCCAGCGCCATGGCGATCATGGCGCGCTGTTTCATGCCGCCGGAAAGCTGGTGGGGATAGCTGCGCGCCCGCAGTTCGGGATCGGGAATGCCCACCCTGGCCAGCATCTTCACGGCGCTCTGGCGGGCCGCGTCGCGGGCAAGGCGGTAGTGAATCTCGAACACCTCGGCGATCTGGTCGCCCACGGTCGCCACCGGGTTAAGGGCGCTGCCCGGGTCCTGGAAGATCATGGCCATGTGACGGCCGCGGATGCCCTCCATCCCCGCCGCTCCGGCTTCGGGCAGGGACAGAATCTCGCGCCCGTCGAAACGGATGCGCCCGCCCGTGATGCGTCCGTTGGGCGGCAACAGGCGCATGAGCGAGAGTGCCGTCACCGATTTGCCGCAGCCGCTTTCGCCCACCAGGCCCAGCGTCTTTCCCGGGGCGATGGAGAAGGAGAGGCCTTCGGCGGCGCTGAGGACCGCGTCGTTGTCTTCGCCGCTGAAGGCGATGGAGAGTCCTTCCACCTCGATGAGGGGCTGGGCGGTCATGGCGTAATCTCCCCGTTTTCAGAACCCCGGTTTTCCACCCCCCAATTCTCAATCCAAAGCGTGCTCGGGTATTGGTGGCCGGTGGGCACCAGCCCCGTCAGCCAGGGCGGCAGGATGAAGGGCTGGGAACGGTAATAGAGGGGCAGGGCGGGCAGTTCTTCGGCGTAAATCTGTTGAATCCGCCGCCACATATCCCGGCGCTTGTCCGCGTCCAATTCCACCTCGATCTCATCAATGAGGGTATCCATATCCGGGTCGGAGAAGCCCATATAGTTCTGGCCCGCGAAGTTGTTCTCTTGTGTTGGAATCTGCGATGAATGGAGGGTGGAGCGGGGAACGCTGTCGGGTGCGCTGATCCAGGCGAACATGGCGAGGCTGGGGAATTTGCGCATGGTGACGGTACGGCCGAAGAAGACCCGCGCCGGTTGGTTATGGATGCGCGCCTCGATGCCGAGTCTGCGCCATTGGCTTTGCAACACCTGTTCGATCATCTCGCGGGTGTGGTTGCCGGCGGTGGTCATCAGGGTCAGGTGCAGACGCTTGCCCTCGGCGTTGCGCCGCACCCCGCCATTGACCCGTTTCCACCCGGCCTCGTCGAGCAGGGCGGCGGCCTTGCCGGGATCGTAAGGGTAGTCGGGAACGTGACCGTCATAGACGGTGTCCAGGGGCGAGACCGGCCCCGTGGCCACCGGTTGTTTGGCGGCGAAAAGCTGGTCCGAGATGGCCTTTCTGTCGATGCCGTGGAGCAGCGCCCGGCGCACCCGGCGGTCGGCGAGGATGGGGTTATCGAGATTGAGGTCGATATGTTCATAGACCAGCCCCGGCTGGAAAATGGTGTGGAAGGCGTCGCCGTGACGCTCCGCGAAGGCAAGCGCCTGGTCCAGGGTCAGCCCCAGCTCGCCGGGGATCATGTCGATGGCCCCGGCCAGCAGGTTGGCTTCCAGGGCGGCGGTGTTACCGATCACATAAACCACGATGCGGGTAAAGAAGGGCTTGCGTCCCCACCAGCTTTTGTTGGGTTCCAGCACCACATGAGAGCCCGGCTCCACACCGGTAATGCGGTAAGGACCGAAATAGAGGCCGGGATTGGTGGTGTCGGTGTCGTAGAGGGTGCGGTGGCGGTAGCTGGCGGGCTCGGCGAAGGCATCTGTGTCGAGATGGGCGGGCAGCAGGTTGAAGTCGTTGATGGCGTTGTAATCGAAGGCCAGCCTGTCGAAGTGAAGGGTAAAGGTCTTGGCGTCCGCCACCTCGACGGAAAGGATGCGCTTGTAGAGTTCGGCGCTGGCGAGTCCGGACAGGGGATGGCGGCCCACCTTCCAGGTGAAGGTCACGTCTTTTGTGGTCACCGGGGTGCCGTCGCCCCAGATGGCGCGACCGTGAATGGTGTAGGTGACGGCAATTCCTTCCTTGCCCTCTGGGGTGGTCTCGCGCACGGCGCCGCCGTTTTCCAGCGTCGGCAGTTCGGTGCAGAGCATGCAGATGAGTTTCCATTGCGGATCGAAGACGGTGAAGGGGCGCAGGGTCATGGCCAGCACGTAGGACTTGGCCATCATGCTGTCGATGCTGGGGTGGAAGGTGGAGGGGAACTGGGTCATGCCGATGGCCAGCGTGCGGTGGGAGCGTTCGTCTTGCGCGCTCGCCTCATGGCCCGACGCCATCAGCGGGAACAGGAGAACGATCAGGCCGAGAGCGGCGTGGCGGATGGCGTCCATGGAACATTGCCCGGTACAACGGAGGTCCGGTGGGCTTTATAGCATCCCCGCACGGTTGGCGCATTGGTGGTGGTTTGGTGATGTCTCTGCGGCGGCTTGACTCCGCGCTCCCGCGGGCCCATCGTGGGACCACACGAGGACTGGGGTGTCCCGGCAGTAAGGCCGGGTCTGAGATTATACCCATGAACCTGAACTGGGTGATGCCAGCGGAGGGAGCGCCACGTGGGATTTTTCCCTCACGCTCCTGTTTTTACTCTCCCCTAGCGTCACCGTGCCCGCATTCGGGCGGGAAAAAGGGGTGCGTCATGATTGCTATTGTGGGCGGTGGAATCTGTGGTCTCGCCATTGGCTGGTATCTGGCCCGCGCCGGGCAGCAGGTGAGTGTCTTCGAGCGCGGCGAGGCGGGGCACGAGGCGAGCTGGGCCGCGGCGGGCATGCTGGCGGCCCAGGTGGAGGCCGAGAAGGGCGAGGAAGGTCTGTTGCCGCTGCTTCTCGAAGGCCGCGCCATGTGGGAGAAATTCGCCCGCGATCTGGCCGCTGACTCGGGCCTGCCGGTGGACTATCGCGACGAAGGGACGCTGGTGGTGGCGCTCGACCGTGACGACGCCGAAAGCCTGCGCTTCGATTACGACTATCATCGTTCCTTGGGGCTGGATATGGAATGGCTGACGGGAGAACAGGCGCAGGAGAAGGAGCCCCATCTGGCGCCCGGCGTGGTGGCCGGAGTCTATTCCCCGCTCGATCATCAGGTAGACAACCGCCAGGCCATGCTGGCCCTGAAGGCGGCCTTTACGGCGGCCGGCGGCACCCTGCACGAACATACGGAAGTTTCGGAAATTCTGGTGAGCCAGGGTGCGGTGAAGGGCCTCGTGGCCGGGGATGAGGAAATCCAGGCCGATACCGTGATCATCGCCGCCGGGGCCTGGTCGCGCAATTTGCCGGGTCTGCCCGATCCCGTGCGTCCGCCGGTGCGTCCGGTGAAGGGACAGATGCTTTCTCTGCGCATGCCGCCCGAGGCGCCGCTGCTTTCCCATGTGGTGTGGGGGCCGGGCACCTATATGGTGCCGCGCCGCGACGGTTTGCTGATCATCGGCGGAACCATGGAAGAGATGGAGTTCGACGTGAACATGACCGCGGGCGGGGTGCTCGACATGCTGCGCCATGCCTGGGAGACCCTGCCCGGTATCTATGACCTGCCGCTGGAGGAAGTATGGGCCGGGCTGCGCCCCACCAGCCGTGACGATGCTCCCATCCTGGGGCCGGTCACCGGCGATCATGGCGTGGATGGTCTGGTCATGGCCACCGGCCATCACCGCGCCGGAATCCTGCTCGCTCCGGTGACCGCCAAGGCCATCAGCGACTACGTTCTCAACGGCCGCATGGGCGACGCCTTCGCGCCCTTCGCCCCGGACCGGTTCGCGGCCTGAGGAGAGAGTATGAGCATGAGTTCAGAGAAGGCCATCCCCCTGCGCATTAACGGCGAGGCCGGGGAATATGTGGCCGGTGATCTGTTGGCGCTGGTGGTGGAATACGGTCTCGACCCGGCGCGCCGCGGTCTGGCTTGTGCGCTTAATGATGAGGTGGTGCCCCGTGAGGCGTGGCGGCAAACGCCGGTAAAGCCCGGCGACAAGGTGGAAATCGTGCAGCCCCTGGCGGGAGGATGAGGACATGACCAAGATAACAACGGACCAACAATCTTCGGACCCGCTGGTGATCGCCGGGGTGGAGTTTTCCTCGCGTCTTTTTCTCGGCACTTCGAGCTATCCCAATCAACAGGTGATGCTGGATTCGCTCGCCGCCAGCGGCGCCCAGGTGGCGACCATGGCCATGCGCCGGGTCAGCACCGGAGGCGGCGGCGAGAGCCTGTTCGACGTTCTCGGCGGGCGCTACCACCTTCTGCCCAATACGGCCGGATGCTACACGGCACGTGACGCGGTGCTGACCGCCAAGCTGGCCCGTGAGGCGCTGGAGACCGACTGGATCAAGCTTGAGGTGATCGGCGACGACGAGACTCTGTTCCCCGACGTGGAACAGCTCTTGGTGGCGGCCCGCGAACTGGTGGCCGATGGTTTCACAGTCCTGCCCTATTGCAATGATGATCCCATCACGGCGAAGAAACTGGAGGATATCGGCTGCGCCGCGGTGATGCCGCTGGGCGCGCCCATCGGCTCGGGCATGGGTATCCGCAACCCCTATAACATAGAGATTATCCGCGACGAATGTTCGGTTCCCGTCATTGTGGACGCCGGGGTGGGCACCGCTTCCGACGCCTCGGTGGCCATGGAGCTGGGCTGTGACGGGGTGCTCATGAATTCCGCCGTGGCCCGCGCCCGCGATCCCGTGAACATGGCGGCGGCCATGGGCAAGGCGGTGGAAGCCGGGCGGCTGGCCTTTCTTTCGGGCCGTATCCCGCGCCGTCTCTACGCCAAGGCCTCCACCGTCATGGAGGGGCGGATTTCCGCAATCGAGAAGGGCTGAGGGCGATAGACCGGGGTTAGTCGTCGTCTTCGTCGTCGTCCTTATCTTTCTTGCCCTTCTTTTTCTCTTTTTTAGCCTTCTTGTCCTTTTTATCCTTCTTCTTCTTCGCTTTCTTGTCCTTCTTGCCCTTGCCTTTCTTCATCTCGTCACGGTGTTCCATCTGTTCCTCGAGGCATTCCTTTTTGGCGTCGCCGGCCTTCTGCATGCATTCGCCGGTGCCCTTGCCCAGGGCCTTGCCCTTGCCGCCCTTATGCTGGTCGGCCCAGGAACTTTGGGAGAAGGCAAAGGCGCAGGCCAGGAACAGGAAAATACGGATAAATTTTTTCATGATGTCTCTCCTTTGGGGGGCTCCCCTTGTGGCTTGGTTGGGGTCAGCCAATAGGTTGTGGTTTGGTCAGGGTAAGTCAATACGTTGTAGGTGGCCGCTCTTACGGTCGACGGTGAAGCGCTCTACCAGGGAATCGTCCACGGTGACCACGTCGATGAAGAGAACATTTTCGTCCTGCTCGGTCACTGGCCCCACCTTGAGGCGCTTGTTGCCGCGTTGCTCGAGGCGCTTGGCGAAGGCGGCCTTGGCCTCGTCCACGGTCATGACACGGTCCACGTCGTCCCATAAATTATCGCCACCACGGCGGCGCTCCCGCGCCCGGTCTTGAGGTCTCCCCGGGGGGCTATCATCTTGAGATATATCGCGGGGAGGCGGATCACGGGGGGGTGGTTCGCCGGGAGGATCACCGGGGGGCGTTTCTTCAAGACCCTCGCTGCGGCGTCTCTCATCCTCGCGCCTGCGTTCTTCGCGCAGCCGGCGCATGCGCTCGCGCTTTTGTTCGATGCGTTTAGTCCGGTCTTCCTCGGTCTCGGGTGAGCTGCTGCGCCAGTCGAGGTCATCCTCGTCAGCCTCCTCGGCGATGGCGGGTAGAGCACAAAGAAAGGCGGCGGCCATCAGGGCGGAGAGAGAGAACAAAAAGCGGCGCGGCATGGATAAATCTCCGGTGTGTCTCCGGCAGGGGATGAACAAGGGGAAATTATACCATGAAAGAGGCCGTTTGGCGCGTCCCGGTTATCCCTGTTCACGACTCTATTCGCGCTTCTGGGACCAGCCCTGGGGGTCTTCGAGGAAGGCCCGCACTTCGGTTGCCGTGGCCTCGTCGAAGGCGCCGGTTTCCTGGGCCGCCTCGAGCACGTCCCACCAGGTGGTGAGCCCCAGCAGGCGCACGCCCATCTGCAACAGGCTTTCGGTGCTTTCGGGGAAGATGCCGTAATGAAACACCACGAAGGCGTCGGTAACTTGCGCCCCGGCATCGCGCAGGGCGTTGACGAAATGGATCTTGCTGCCGCCGTCGGTGGCCAAGTCTTCCACCAGCAGCACCCGCGCCCCTTCCTCCATATGGCCCTCGATCTGGGCCATGCGCCCGAAGCCCTTGGGTTCCTTGCGCACATAGAGCATGGGCAGGTTCATGCGCTCGGCGATCCAGGCGGCGAAGGGAATGCCCGCGGTTTCGCCGCCCGCCACCATATGGATGCTGCCCGGTTCCACCGCGTGTTCGATGAGCTTCACGGCGCGGTCCATGATCTCGTCGCGCTCGGCGGGAAAGGAGATGATCCGGCGGCAGTCCACATAGACCGGACTCAGCCGTCCCGAGGTCAGCTTATAGGGCTCCTGGGGCCGCGCGTTGACGGCGCCGATCTTCAGCAGCAGGTGGGCCGTGGCCTGGGCCGAATTGCGGGGGCTGGTGCATTTGCGTATGGGCTGGGCGGTCATGAAAGGGTTCCCTGGAAGACGTGTTCTGTTTAGCGGTAAAGAGGGGGGTGTGACAAATGGTTCTTGAAGCGGTGGTGCGGCCAAGAAGGGGTTTTCGAGCGCGTCCCCGGTAAGTATAGTTCTCGGCAAGGATAAAAGACGTTGATATGCGCGGCTGTTCAATAAAGCGCATGGGACAAGAGGGAGGAAATCATGTCCAAAGCTGGCGACGGCCCCCTGGCCGATATTGATATTGCGCGCGCCGCCACCATCCGGCCCATACTGGAATTGGCGCAGGAAAAGCTGGGCATTGCCCCTGAAAATCTGCTGCCCTACGGCCACGACAAGGCCAAGGTGCCATTGAGCTATGTGGACAGCCTGGCCGACAAGCCCGATGGCACGCTGATTTTGGTCACCGCCATGACGCCCACCACCGCCGGCGAGGGCAAGACCACCACCTCGGTGGGGCTGGCCGACGGCCTCAACCGCATCGGCAAGCAAACCATCGTCGCCCTGCGCGAGCCCAGCCTGGGTCCGGTCTTCGGCATGAAGGGCGGGGCCGCCGGCGGCGGTTATGCCCAGGTGGTGCCCATGGATGACATCAACCTCCATTTCACCGGCGATTTCCACGCCATCAGCGCCGCCCATAATCTGTTGTCGGCCATGACCGACAACCATCTCTATTGGAACAAGGAGCCCCATCTCGACGCGCGCCGCATCACCTGGCGCCGGGTGGTGGATATGAACGACCGCGCCCTGCGTTCCATCGTCTGTTCCTTAGGCGGGGTGCCCAACGGCTTCCCGCGCGAAAACGGATTCGACATCACCGTGGCCTCGGAGATCATGGCGATCCTGTGCCTGGCCACCGATATTGACGATCTCAACAACCGGCTGGGTAATATCATCGTCGGCCAGACCCGCGACCGCGAACCGGTCTACGCCAAGGACATCAAGGCCGAAGGGGCCATGACGGCGCTGTTGAAGGACGCCCTGCAGCCCAATCTGGTGCAGACCCTGGAGAACAACCCGGCCTTTATCCATGGCGGGCCTTTCGCCAATATCGCCCATGGCTGTAACACCGTGCTGGCCACCAAGACGGCGCTGAAACTGGCCGATTATGTGATTACCGAAGCCGGATTCGGAGCCGATCTGGGGGCCGAGAAGTTCCTCGACATCAAATGTCGCAAGGCCGGGCTGTCGCCCGCCGCGGTGGTTATCGTCGCCACCGTGCGGGCGCTGAAGCTGCACGGCGGGGCCGACGCCAAGAATCTGGGGCCGGAAGACCTGGGCGCCCTGGAGAAGGGTATTCCCAACCTGCTGCGCCATGTGGAGAATATCGGTAAATACGGCCTGCCCACGGTGGTGGCCATCAACCGCTTCCCCACCGATTCAGACGCCGAGGTGGCGTTGGTGCAGTCGTCCTGCGAGAAGGTGGGCGTCAACGCCGTGCTCGCCGATCACTGGGCACGGGGCGGCGAGGGCGCCGAAGACCTGGCCAAGGAGGTGATCAATACGGTGGAGACCGGCAAGGCCGATTTCAAGTTCCTCTATCCCGACGAGATGGGGCTTGAGGATAAAGTGCGCACCATCGCCAAGGAGATTTACCGCGCCGATGATATCTCCGTGGACAAGGCGATGGCGGCCCGCTTCGCCGAGATCGAGAAGCTCGGTTTCGGCCATTACCCGGTGTGCATGGCCAAGACCCAGTACAGCTTTTCCACCGATCCCAGTCTCAAATGCGCGCCCGAGGGCTTCATCGTGCCGGTGCGCGAGGTGAGGCTGTCGTCGGGGGCCGAGTTCGTGGTGGTGCTGACCGGCGACATCATGACCATGCCGGGCCTGCCCAGCGTACCGGCGGCGGAAGCCGTGGGCGTGGGCGATGACGGCCTCATCTTCGGGCTGTTCTAGAGCGGGTCAGGGCTGATGAGGAGCAATTTGATGGAAACGAATCGGTTCATTCGGGTAGGCGCGGCGCGCGGCGCGATGCGGAACCATCGGGCAAGCGCCGCAACGCTCCCGGGGGGCCGATCCGTCCCACCTTCGGCCGGGTTCTTTTGCCCCGTGGCATTGTTACGCTTCTCATCCGATGCGCAGGCATCGCATTTCGAAGCGCGCCTTGCCACGGGACAAAATCATCCCGGTCAAATAGTTCCTATCAACCTTGAACCGCTCTAAGGGTTTGTTTCTCCCGTTTTTCTTGTAAATGGGGAGAGAATGACCAGATAGGACATAGACGTCGAATGCTTGCAGGCAAGGAGAAGAACATGTCTGACAACGGGCGTGACGACAGGCGCTGGCCGAGACTCGCCGTTCAGGTTTCCGCGGAGGTGAGGATCAAAGGCGTTCCCTATGTGGGGGTGGTCAATGATCTCTCCGTGGGGGGCACTTCCATGAGGCTCACCCCCGGTGAGCGGGACGGGAAAGAGGTGGAAGTGTCGATCGATGATTTCGGCGAGTTCGAAGGCGCAATTGTGCGGCGCTGGGAGGACGGCCTGGCCCTGGAATTCAACCTCGAGGAGGATGACCAGTTCTCACTGGAGGAGGACCTTGAGGCCTTTAGACGCGAGAACGACCTCGAATAGGGCGCGCGGCTGGTCCGGCCGAAGATACGCCCCGGAGAGATGCGGCGGAACAGGAGGCCCAGACCGGCCATGACCGTTCCACCACTCAATCCGCCATGTCATACTGCGTTCATGAAGCGCCTGTTTATTCCCGTTCTGAGTGTCCTGTTTTTTGTTCCCTTCCACGCGGTTGGGGAAGACACCTCTTCGGATGGCGGCCCCGACGGTGGGAAGGACCGTCCTCCCAGCTATTGGGATACCCATCGCCAGGACATCCGCCGCATCTGGCCCGACCGTGCCGACAGCGACTGTATCGGCAATCCCAAGACCCCACAATGCGCCGTGGAAACGGATTTGGCCTGCTGGACGCGGGACCAACGTGCGTTATGCGAGTTGGTGGAACCCGAAGAGGATATCCGCCGTTTCTTCGACAAGCGGGGAGGAATCGAAAAACCCCTCGTTTCTGAATATATCATCGATATCGTTCGCTATGACCTCGATACCGCCGTTGTCGGCACACAGGAAAGGAGCTGCTTTGTGGAGGAATTTCCCTGTGAAGGCGAGTTCGTATTTCCCTGCGGCTACAGACTCGACCTCACGGACGGCAAGTGGGTTGTGATATCACGGGCTTGCAGCGACCCCGCCGATATGGACGAGTACTGGGAGTGATCCAGCCCTAAACCACTATCCGCCCCCTACTTGTTCAGCCAGGGCATGAGAGGTGTGGGGTCAATGAACTTCTTCTCCCCCGCCTCTTCGCTGCCTTTCCTGATGATCTCCAGATGCAGGTGGTTCTGCATTTCCTTTTTCTTATCGCTTATGGCGATGTCCTGCATCTTGCCAAGGACGGTTTTCCCCGCCTCCACCTTCGTGCCTACTTCGACTCCCGGTTTCACATAGAAGTGGCGTACACGGTCACCGTTTTTCTTTGTTACCTCCACATAGCGGTAATGGCGTTTGCCGTCTTTGTCGTAAACCCATCCGAGCTTGCTCACGGTGCCCGGGGTGGTGCTTATGGCATCCGAGCCCGCATCCGCGAGAATATCCACGCCGGGATGACGCCGGTATGTCTTAGTTTTTTGTCCCATCTATCCGCGCCGTAATGGCCCAGGCCGGATTTATCGTTGCGGATTTTCGGATTGGCAACGGGAGAGGTGAGTTTGGGGATCGGCGTTTCCTCGGCGGATGACTCTTCCGGAGCTTCCGGGTCATTAGCCGATTTTTGCGGAGCCTTGATAGGCGGTTTCTGACCGGACTTCCTGTCGCTTTCACCGGCGTCCTCCGCCTCCGCCTTCACCGCCTGGGCCAATTGGAGCAGGTTGGGGGCTGGCTCATCCCTGTCGCCCTTTTTATCCACCGGAACGGTGGAGAACACATGAGGCTTGGCGGGGGACTCGTTCCCGCGCTTTGCCAGCAGCTTCCCAAAGATGTCCAGAGTCGGCCCCTTGGGCCGGATAATGCCGTCCTCCTTAAGCCCGTGGTTGCCTTGCAGAGCCTTTATGGCCTTCTCCAGTGGCGAATCGAACAGGGTATTCTTCGATGCCGCCTCGGAACCCGGCATGAGGCCCAGACCGGCCAGCCCCCGGCGCAGGCCCAGCACGTCTTCTTCCCTGTTTTTCTCGCCTTTACCCAGCCCGGAACGCGGAGCAAAGGACTTGGGCATCAGGTCGCGTTCATCCTTGTGGCCGGAGAGACGCCGCCCGAGCAGTGAGTGGGTCGGCCCGCCCGGCTTCATGATGCCGTCCACGGCGAGTTCATTATCTCTCTGGAAATTCTTTAAACCTTCGAACAGCTCATCATCGGTCCAGGGGTCCATGCCGTATTCCTTGGGCACGGCATAAAAGCCGAGGCGGTTGAGGCCTTTCTTGGTACGCAACACACCATCGGGATCGGCGGGATAGCTGCTGCCGATGGTGTCGTTCAATGAAAAAGGAAACATGGGGGAATTCTCTCTGTAAGAATGAAAGAAGAGAACATACCATGAATATATGCCCTATGTCAAGAATAAAATCCTATTCAAGGCAGAAGATGAGAGGCGCGTTGGCGCGCCCAGCCAGTTTCTCACCCGGCTTTTATTTCCGCATAGGCGGCGAGCAGGGGGGCGTCGTCCTCGGGGCTCAGGATGCGGTCGAGGCCGGGCAGAAAACCCATTTCCTCTTTCTGGATGTGGAACACCTCGCGTTCCACCAGCTCGCGCCCGGCGGTGTGGAACTGGCCCCAGCTTTCGGCACTGAAGCCGCCCTCTTTGGCGGCGGTGGCGGCAGCCACCAGACGCCCGGCCAGGGGCCGGATGAGTTCGTGTTCCTGGCGCAGCATTTCGGGGATTCCGGGGTCGAAGGCCTGGCCGAAACGGGGGAAAAGGTGGGTTTCCTCGAAGGCGTAATGGTAGGTGACGTCCTCGCCCAGCGTGGTGGCCAGCTCCTCGAGCAGGGCGGCGGTGTCCCCGTCGGCCGCGTCGGGGGGGTCTTCGGGGCCGTGGGCGGCCATCAGTTTTTCAAGACGTTCCAGCAGCGCCAGCATGGCGGCGTGTTCTTCATGAAGGTTACGCAGAATTTCGAGGCTCAGATTGAACATCAGGGCTTTTCCTTATCCGTTTGTTTCCGTTGTTTGTGATATTTCCGATATTTCTCCGGCCTTGTCTGTTGTCTTCTTTGCGGCGAGCAGACAGCCGCGGATCAGCCACAGGACGCGCAACGCGAAGGCGGTGTATATCAAGGCGCCGAGGAGTCCGGCAAGGCCTCCCAGGCGCACCGGCAGGGGCGCTTCCAGGGCTATGCCCGCCGCCACCAGGAGCAGGGCGAGGACATGACAGAGCGCATGGGCGCGGCGCGGGCCTTCGGGCGCCAGCTCGCTCATCAATGGCGGCGTGGCCCCGGCGCTGGTGGCGTTCATGGCGCCGAGAAAGGGCAGGACGCGTTGCAGGACGCCGAGAAGAAAGGTGAGGAGCCAGCCGAAAAGCGCGGCAAAGACGAACAGGGCGAAACCCTGTGCCCCGGCAAGATCGAGCGCCGTGGCCAGACCCAGCATCAGGCTCAGCGCCAGGAAAAACCAGCCCGCGCGCATGAGCAGCACCGAAATACCCAGCTTGCGGCGCATGCCGGTGGCCAGACAGCGCCTCATGCCGCGAAAATGCACGGCCAGGCCAAGAAGTCCGGCCAGCGCGCCCGCCGCCGTCAGCAGAGGAATTCCGAGGAAAATACCGGCCAGCGCCACCACCAGAGCAAACAGGGCGAGTGCGAAAACGGTGCGGGTTTCGCCCACCGGTACGCCTTCGGACAGGGCGAAAAGCGGCACCAGGATGTGGCTGAAGCCGAGCGCCAGCATTCCCATGAAGCCGAACCCGGCGGCCACGAAGTGAAGGGCGATGATGCCCGCGCGGTCATGGAGAAAGCCGTGGCCGCCATCAATGATGAGGACAGGCCCCAGCGCCAGGGCGGCCGCCAGCGCCGCCAGCGCGGCCAGACCGAAGCCGCTCAGGGGTTCGAAGGTAACCGCGCGGCGCAGAATCCGCCACAGCAGCCCGGCCACCAGCACCATGTAGATGGCGAGTCCCAGCGCCACGCCGAGCCCGCCCACGGCCATGGCCATGTGTTCACCCACCGCCATGCCCCACACCAGGCCGACGGTGCCGGGGATGAAAAACCAGGAAGCGGCGCGCGGCGCCGTGGTGCAGTGCAGTGATATTCCCGTCGCCACCGGCAGCATCTGGAAGGAAACCCCCATGGCGGTCATGGCCAGTACCCCCAGTGTCAGGCTGTGCAGCGCCGCCAGCGCCGGTCCGGGACCGCCCGCGAAAGAGGCTATGTCGCCGGGGAAGGCCGCGATCAGCGCCCATAACAGGATGTGGAAGAACAGCGCGGCGGCGAAATAGCGGTAGGGGATGGTGGGGTCGAGAAGCTGTGACTGGGCCCCCATGAGGATGCTTCCGGGAAAGTTCATGATCCGGATTCCGGGAGTTGTGCGCGGGTGAGGGTCAGGCATAGCTCGCCCTCACCAGCGGCGTCAGGGGGTTCCTTGGTCCAGGACCAGCCGCGCTCCACCAGTTCGGGGTACAGGTTCACGGGATCGCGCGCCATCAGGACACGCACCGTGTCGCCGGTATGGTTGCGCTCGAGGAGTTCGAGGATGGCCACCAGGGGCTTGGGCGGAGTGTGGATGTCGCGCAGGTCGAGGCAGGGGACTCCCGCCTCCCAGAGGACAGGGACATCGCCGGCCACGGGTTTGTGTTTCGTCGTTTCGTGCAAGATTCCGCTTACGGGTTTCCGGTTGGGAGTGAAATCAAGAGAGTGTGGAGTCAAGGATGACAGGGAGGTATGGTTATTTTCAAGGGAGGAAGCCATGATCGCAACGCCCAAAGCAATAGCCAAAGGAAGAACCGCGCGTTTTGCCGCACTGTGTGCGTTTCTGTTGGTGGCGGCCTGTTCGGAGAGCGTGGACAAGAAGGAAATCTCGAAGCAGGACTTCGGCGATAAATGGCCGTTCACCGTGGATCATGGCCTGTTGCGCTGTATCCCGCCGGGCCAGGTGGTGTTCGAGGTGGCGGGCACCGCCTATGCCGTGAACAGTCTGAGACGGCCGGGCAAACATTTTCCCTCCGCCGATCCCATCCTGCGCGACGACCCCCATGGTGGCGGCGGTAAGAAAATGAGCCTCGCCCCCATCATCGGGCTCGGCCTCGATCTCTGTAAGGAGCCCTAGACCGCTTTTGAATGGCGGGCGGGCTGTTCCGTGAAATAGGCGTCGAAGGCGGCGCCGACGCAGCGCACCAGCAGGCGGCCATCGGGGGTGACGGTGACGCGGTCGCCGTCGAGTTCGATGAGCCCGTCGGCGGCCAGTTTCTCGAGCTTGGGCCGGGAATCGGCAAGGGCGTCGGGGGGCGCGCCGTACTCGGCGCAAATTTCCCCAAGGTCAATTTCGAGATCGCACATGAGGCGCTCGATCACCCCCCGCCGCAACCGGTCGTCGGTGCTCAGCTCGACGCCGCGCGCGGTGGGCAGCCGGCCCTCGTCGAGGGCGCGGCGGTAGAGGTTGAGTTGGGGGAAGTTCTGGACGTAGCCGGCGGGGAGGGAGGAGATGCTCGACGCGCCGAAACCCACCAGGGTGTCCGCGCGGTCGGTGGTATAGCCCTGGAAATTGCGGTGCAGCGCACCCGCCTTCAGCGCCACCGCCATGGGGTCGTCGGCGCGGGCGAAATGGTCGAGGCCGATGGTGACGAAACCGTGGTCTTCGAGATAGGCCCCGGCGGCCCCGGCCTGTTGCCAGCGTTCCTCGGTGCCGGGCAGGGCGTCCTCGTCGATCATCTTCTGGTGGACCTTCATCCACGGCACATGGGCATAGCCGAACAGGGCGAGGCGCGCGGGTTCCAGTTCCAGAACCTTCTCCGCCGTGGCCAGAACTTCTTCGGTGCCCTGGTGGGGCAGGCCGTACATAAGGTCCACGTTGATCTCGGCGATGCCCACGCCGCGCAGTCCGTCGATCACCCGCTTGGTTTCATCGAAGGGCTGGATGCGGTTGACGGCCTGTTGCACCTTGGGGCTGAAATCCTGGACGCCAAGACTGGCCCGGGTGACACCGGCCTTTCCCAAGGCGGCGATGGTGTCTTCGCCGACGCCGCGGGGGTCGATCTCGACGGCGAATTCGCTCCTCTCGTCGAAATCGAAATGACCGTGCAGGGAATCGGACAGGCGCAGAATATCCGCCGGCGTGAGGCTGGTGGGGGTGCCGCCGCCCCAATGCACGTGAGAGGCGCGATGGCGTTTTCCCAATGTCTCGGCCACCCGTTCCACCTCGACCGTCATATGGTCGAGATAGGTGGTGATGGGTTCATAGCGGTTGACGATCTTGGTGTGACAGCCGCAGAACCAGCACATGGTGTCGCAGAAGGGGATGTGTATATAGAGGGAAAGGGATTCGCCTTCGGGAATTTCCGCGAGCCAGCGGGCATGGGTCGCGGCGTCCACGGCCTCGGTGAAGTGGGGCGCGGTGGGATAGCTGGTATAGCGCGGTACCGGCTGGTCGTATTTGGCGAGGATTTCGGGTGAGAGCATGGGGCTTTCCGGTGGTCAGGACGGGGCGCGCGTCACAAGGTCTTTATAGAGATCCACGGTCTGGGCGGTGATGAGAGGTTGCGCGAAGTGTTCCTCCACCATCCGGCGGGCCTCGCCCCCCATCTTTTCCCGCATATGGGGATCCTGTGCAAGCCGGGCAAGTGCCGTGGCCAGCGCTTCGGCGTCGCGGGCGGGCACCAGCAGGCCGCTTTCTCCGTGGCGTACGATCTCGCGGCAGCCGGGCACGTTGCTGGCGATCAGCGGCAGCGCGCAGGCGGCGGCCTCGAGCAGGCTCAGGGGCAGGCCCTCGCGGTAGGAGGGCAGCACCGCCATTTGGGCGGATTTCAGGATCTCCGCCATGTCCTCTCGATGTCCCCACCATTCCACGGCGCCCTCGCGTTGCCATTCTTCCAGGGTCGCGAGCGGGATACTGGCCGGATTGGCGGGGTCGGGTTCGCCCACCAGTACCACCCGCAGCTTGGTGCCCTCCCGTTTGAGGATGCGCGCGGCGGCCACCAGTTCACCCACGCCCTTGTCCCACAACATACGTGAGGCCAGTACCGCCAGTGGCGGAGAGGTCTCGTCGGCGGCCAGATTCTTGTCCGTGGCTGGCGGCGAGGGGGCGAAGGCGTCCGTGTCCACGCCCGAGCCGGGGATCAGGCTGATATGTCCGCAGCGGGCGATACCGGCGATTTCCAGCATCTCCATGTCGTCGGGGTTCTGGACGATCACATGGCCGCGTTTGTGATTGAGCAAGAGACGCAGGGTGAAGCGGATGAAGGGCCGCAGCAGGTACGCCAGGAAGTCGCGGGAGATGAATACATAGCCCAGCCCGGCGATGGAATTGACATAAGCGGGAACCCCCGTGAGGCGGGCGGCGATGGAGCCGTAAAGGGCTGGTTTCAGGGCCACGTGCTGGGCCAGGTCGGGGCGCTCGCGGGCGTAGAGGCGCACCAGTTCGGCGATGCTGGCCAGCTCGCGCAGGGGGTTGCGGCTGCGGCGGTGGAGGGCGAGCGGCACCAGGCGGAAGCCTTCGGCTCTTATTTGTGTGGCCGCGGCGCTGATTTGCGCGGCCGCGGTCTCGCCATTTACGGCGCCGTCATCGGTAGGGGAATCATTCACATGAGCCGCCACCACCACCTCGAATCCAGCCTCGCGGGCGGCGCGGGCATGGGCAATGCGATGGGAGCAGAAATACCAGTCCTCGGTGACGAGATAGAGGAGCTTGGGCCGGGAGCGGGCCGGGTCGTTCTGGACGGTGGGGGGAGGAGTCATGGGGGCGATCATGCGTATATGGGGAAGCCTTTTCAAGACCGCCCCTCACGATTCTGAATGGCCGGGGATTTCTTCCGGCGGGGGCTGTAAAAAAAATAGACAAAATACTG
>CAYZWF010000036.1:6103-20646 GCA_964482135.1 uncultured Rhodospirillaceae bacterium | reverse complement strand
CTTGATCCTCCTAAACTAACTATAAGGGTGGACCAACTCACAGGGGGAGGGTCAGACATGGCCCGAACAAATTGCAAAATATGCCGCCCTAATCGCATGGGAAGAACAGATGTATGAAACCCGCAAGAACGTCGGGTTACTGTACATCGTTCAGAAAGGACACCTTGGTCATCACTGGCAAAACTGCGGTCTGGACGGTCCGGAAATCGACGGCAATTTCATGGAGATTCTTGATACCAATAAGTTGCCTAAGCGGGTGCAGGAACTATTGAAGAATGATGCCTCATTGTTTCGTTCCACGCTTGACCGCATGACATTGGCAGCAATTTCATGGACTGAATTACGCAATAATATTTTTGAGATCGAGGAAGAACTAAACCCCGCCTTACCAGGCGACCAGACACTCAAAAAACTTCTTTCTGGATTTCGCGCTCAGATTGAAGGGCATCAGGGAGTGGGCATAGACTGACACCCTTCAGTTGATGCCCGCTTATGTCTATTAGAGGGCCTCGGCAAATCCGGTAAAAAAACCATCGCGAATGAGCCAAAGTGGGACCGTAAAACAGGGCAACAGAGATAATTGCGTCCCGAGAGCACAGGTTCCCGGAGCAAACGGTCTCTGATGGCCGGATAACCATCCTCGATTACCGCCAAGCCCCGGAAATTGCAGGATGATCCAGGCCCCCCACGCAAAAACCCCCGGCGCTAAACCGGGGGCTCTTGGTATTGGCGGAGGGGAAGGGATTCGAACCCTCGATACGGAGTTAAACCGTATAACGGTTTAGCAAACCGTCGCCTTCAGCCACTCGGCCACCCCTCCGTCATGATCCGCGCCGCACGGGAATACATATGCGCCGCGCGCTTCTGCTGACGGTTCTACAAACCGCCGGGAACCCTGTCAACGACGGCAAGGGCCAAGGTATGTCGGCCCTAAAATAAAGAGGCCCAGGAACCAGGGTGCGCCAGATTACGTCGGGCCCAATAAAGGCCCAGAATACGTCGGGCCTTAAAAAGATCCTCCTTCCACCCCGTTAACCGCCCAGCTTCTTCTTCAAGACCTCGTTGACCACGCCGGGATTGGCCTTGCCGCCGGTGGCCTTCATCACCTGACCGACGAAGAAGCCGAACAGCTTGTCCTTGCCTGCCTTGTATTCCGCCACCTTGTCGCCGTTGGCTTCCAGCACCTTGTCCACTTCGGCCTCGATGGCGCCGGAGTCGGAAACCTGTTTCAGGCCCTTTTCCTCCACCACCACGGCGGCTTCCTTGCCGCTCTCCACCATGGCCTCGAACACGTCCTTGGCGAGCCGCCCCGACAACGTGCCGTCGCCAATCAAATCAATGAGTCTGCCCAGCGTCGCCGCGCTCACCGGAGACTCCCCGATGCTCTTGCCGCTCTTGTTCAAGACCCCGAACAACTCTCCCGTGACCCAGTGACAGGCCAGCTTGGAATCGCGGCCCTTGGCCACCTCTTCGTAGAAATCCGCCGTCACCCGTTCCGCCGCCAACAGCCCCGCATCCTCCACCGCCAGACCGTAATCGGAGATAAACCGTTCCTTCTTGGCGTCGGGCAGCTCGGGCAGGCCGGCGCGGATGCCATCCACGAAGTCCTGGGTGATTTCCAGCGGCAGCAAATCGGGATCTGGGAAATAGCGGTAATCGTGGGCCTCTTCCTTGCTGCGCATGGTGCGGGTGGTGCCGTTGCCGGAATCGAAGAGCCGGGTTTCCTGGTCCACCGTGCCGCCTTCCTCGATCAACTCGATCTGGCGCCGCGCCTCGTATTCGATGGCCTGCTGCACGAAACGGATGGAGTTCACGTTCTTGATCTCACAGCGCGTGCCCAGTTCATCACCGGGATGGCGCACCGATATATTGGCGTCACAGCGCAGGCTGCCCTGTTCCATATTGCCGTCACAGGTGCCGAGATAGCGCATGATGGAACGCAGCTTGCGCAGATAGGCCCCGGCCTCCTCGGGCGAACGCATGTCGGGCTCGGAGACGATCTCCATCAGCGTCACCCCGGAACGGTTGAGATCGATAAAGGTATTGGAGGGATGCTGGTCGTGCAGACTCTTGCCCGCATCCTGTTCCAGATGGATGCGCGTGATGCCCACCTCGCGGCTTTCGCCCCCGGCCAGGTCGAGGATGATGGTGCCCTCGCCGACGATGGGCTGCGAGAACTGGGAAATCTGATAGCCCTGGGGCAGATCGGCATAGAAATAATTCTTGCGGTCGAACACGGAAACTAGGTTGATCTGCGCCTTGAGGCCAAGCCCGGTACGCACCGCCTGTTCCACCGCCACCTCGTTGATCACCGGCAGCATGCCCGGCATGGCCGCATCCACCAGTGACACCTGGGTGTTGGGCTCGGCGCCGAAAGCGGTGGCCGCGCCCGAGAACAGCTTGGCCTGGGAAATGACCTGGGCGTGGACCTCAAGCCCGATCACCATCTCCCAGTCGCCGGTATTTCCCTTCAGCAGATTGCTCATGACCTGCCCCCCGCAATAAGAGCCGGCTCGGCGTCGAACCCGGCGGCATCCTCCAGGGCGCGGGCGGCGGCGAACATGGTTTCCTCGTCGAAGGGCCGGGCGATCAATTGTAACCCTTCGGGCAGGCCGCTGCCGCAAAGCCCGGAGGGAACGGAAACCCCCGGCAGACCGGCCAGACTGGCGGGCACCGTGAACACGTCGTTGAGATACATGGCGATGGGGTCGTCCATCTTCTCGCCGATGGCAAAGGCCGGGCTCGGCGCAGTGGGCGTCAAGAGCACGTCCACCTTATCGAAGGCAGCCTTGAAATCTCGTGAGATAAGCGTGCGCAGCTTCTGGGCTTTTAAATAATAGGCGTCGTAATAGCCCGCCGACAGCACATAGGTGCCGATCAATATCCGCCGCGTCACCTCGTCGCCGAACCCTTCCCCCCGGGTATTCTCGTACATCTCCTGCAGGGTCTCGCCTTCCACGCGGAGGCCATAGCGCACCCCGTCATAGCGCGCCAGATTGGACGAAGCCTCGGCCGGGGCGACGATGTAATAGGTGGGCAGCGCGTATTTGGTATGGGGCAGCGATACCGGCACCATCTCGGCTCCGGCCGCCGTCAGCCATTCCTTGCCCTTATCCCACAGCGCCAGCAATTCGGCGCTCATGCCCTCTATCTGATATTCCTCGGGAATACCCACTTTCAGCCCCTTCACGCCTTTCTCCAGGGCGGCCTCGAAATCGGGCACGTCTCTGTCGGCGGAGGTGGAATCCTTGGCATCATGTCCGGCCATGGCGCCCAGCATGATGGCGCCGTCGCGCACGGTGCGGGTCATGGGTCCGGCCTGGTCCAGCGACGAGGCAAAGGCGACGATGCCCCAGCGCGAACAGCGGCCATAGGTGGGCTTGACCCCGACGATGCCGCAGAACGAGGCGGGCTGGCGGATGGAACCGCCGGTATCGGTGCCGGTGGCGCCCAGCGCCAGACGCGCCGCCACCGCCGATGCCGAGCCACCCGAGGAGCCGCCGGGAACCAGCGGCTTGTCATCACCATCACGCTGCCAGGGATTGACCGTGGGGCCGTAATAGCTGTTCACGGTGGCCGAGCCCATGGCGAATTCGTCGAGATTGGTCTTGCCCAGCATCACCGCCCCGGCGCGCCACAGATTGACCGTCACCGTGGATTCATATTGCGGCGTAAACCCGTCGAGAATATGGGACGAAGCCGTGGTCAGCACGCCTTCGGTACAGAACAAATCCTTGATGGCGATGGGCAGGCCTTCCATGGCCCCCGCCTCGCCTTTACTACGCCGGGCGTCGGAGTCCTTGGCCGCCGCCAGGGCCTGGTCCGGGGTCTCGGTGACGAAGGCGTTCAGTTCGCGGCTCGATTCCAGGGCGTCAATATGGGCCTGGGTCAGTTCAGCGGAAGTAAACTCGCCCTGGGTCAGTCCGTCGCGGGCCTGGGCCATGGTCAGACGATTGAGTTCGCTCATAACTCCCGCCCCCTATTCAATCACTTTGGGTACGGCGAAGAACCCTTCCGCCTTTTCCGGCGCATTGGCGAGAACCTTGTCGCGGCAATCGCCGTCGCTCACCTTGTCGCCGCGCCAGGGCAGATCCACATCCACCACGCTGGCCATGGGCGGCACCTCGTCGGTGTTCACTTCGTCGAGCTGTTCCACCCAGCCGATGATCTTCTCCATCTCGGCGGCCAGACCCTCCAGCTCCGCTTCGGGAACCCGGATACGGGCAAGGGTGGCGATTCGCGCCACGGTGGCTTTATCGAGCGACATCTGCGGAACCCTTTAACTTGTGCGAAAAAAAGCTATGCTCTCCATGATCTTCTCCCGACCACTCAGGAAAACACCTGGAAACCGGGGAAAAACCGCCCTTTAAGGGCTGGAAAACGGAGGCGGAATCTAACACCCGGCATGACCATCTGCAACCCTACCGAACTGCCGAAAATGCTCGAAAAAGGCCGGCGATTGCTGGGCCTGGACCTGGGCGAAAAGACCATCGGCCTGGCCCTCTCCGACCCCAGCCTGACCATCGCCTCGCCGATGGAGACCTTATCCCGCACCCGCTTTTCATCGGATATGGAAACCCTGTGCGCGCTCATGGATGAACACGGCGTCGGCGCTTTAGTCATCGGCCTGCCCCTCAATATGGACGGCAGCGAAGGTCCGCGCTGTCAATCGGTGCGCCAGTTCGCCGACAATCTTCTGGGAAAAATGGATATCTCCATCGCCTTCTGGGATGAGCGACTCTCCACCGTAGCCGTCACACGCACGCTCTTGGAGGCCGATATGTCGCGCAAGCGCCGCGCCGAAGTGGTGGACAAGATGGCCGCTTCCTACATCCTGCAAGGCGCGCTGGACCGCATGAAGGCCGCCACAAAAAACCCCGCAGACTGAGTAAACAGCCACGGGGTCTTTTCACGAGACTCCATATGATATGGCCTCAGTCGGTGGGAGAAGTGCATGCGATGGTATGGCCGGAAGAAAAACACATCGTCTCGTTTCCGTCCCGATCCAGGGACTCGTCGCTGAGTTCGGCTATGTCCTCGTTCTCGATTTTCTTGATGTCGGTCTTGGGCATGGGTTTCTCCCTCAACTATGGAATCAACGAACAGACGCAGTATACACCAATTTGCGGCGCGGGGCTACTCAGCGGGCAATGGGCAGGAACCGGAGCCCGGACAGCATAGTGTGTTTTCGGCCCGGTCCAGAGCCTCGTCGCTAAGCTCCATCAAATCCTCGCTCTTGGTCTTCTTGATCTCTGATTTGGGCATGGGTTTCCCCCCAAAAATTGCACTACAATAAAAACATGCACAGTTTACACAAAATTCAGCCCGAAAGACAGGAACAGCCCCGCCCATGACGCCCATGATCGAATCCCTGGCCCCAGTCTTCCTGTTGATCGTGCTGGGCTATGCCCTGCGCCGGAAACGCTTCCTTTCCGAAGGCTTCTGGGAGGGCGCCGACCGCCTCACCTATTTCGTGCTGTTTCCCGCCCTCATCATCCATACCCTGGCGCGCGCCGATCTCGCCAATCTCGCCATCTCCGGCATGGCGCTGGCGCTAGCCATTCCCGTGCTCCTCATCGCCATGAGCCTCGGCCTGGCGCGACCCTATTTCCAGTCCCGGGGCCATGACGGCCCCGCGTACACCTCCCTGTTCCAGGGCGCCATCCGCCCCAACACCTTCGTCGGTCTCGCCGCCGCCGCCGCCCTCTATGGCGAGGCCGGGCTGACCCTGGCCGCGGTGGCGGTGGTGGTGTTGACGCCCATGGTCAATCTGCTCTCGGCCTCAACCCTGGCGCGCCACGCCGCCAATGAATATGCCGGGGCCAGGGCACAGATTCTCCTCATCGTCACCAATCCCCTGATCCTCGCCTCGCTGGCCGGTATCGCCCTCAATTTCGGCGGCATCGGCCTGCCCGGCGTCGCCGCGCCCCTGTTCGATACCCTGGGGCGGGCGGCGCTGACCCTGGGTCTGCTTTCGGTGGGGGCAGGGCTGTTCCCCATGGCCGGGCGCAGCGACGAAGGCTCTCCCCTCTACGCCCTGGGCATCTCCTGCACCGCGAAACTGGTTCTCTTGCCCGTGCTCACCGCCGCCTTCCTCCATCTCTTCGAGGTCCAGGGCATGACCGCGGCGGTGGCCATTTTGTTTGCGGCGCTCCCCACCTCGGCCACGGCTTACGTCATGGCGCGCCAGCTGGGCGGCGATCATTCCCTGATGGCGCGCATCATCACGGTGGAAACCCTGGCCGCCACCTGCACCCTGCCCGCTTGTCTGATCCTGCTCACGTGAGGGGTGATTTTGTTGAAAACCGACGTATTTATCTCCCGAAGCCGCGAAGCGAAGGGAGACCCTGGCCTTGGCCCACCATCTCCGTGACCCGTTTCAAAACATGTTTCCTTGACTTCCCTCCCCCTTTATGCTAGGAATATTTTCTTAGCTCTTTGACAGTGTGAAGAATAATAGTGAGAAACGGAAACCGGCCATGACGGAACAGACGGCAACGGAACGAAAACACGAGAAGCTGGCCTGGGCCGCCACCTTGGCGCTCTATGTCTCTTGCTGGATGCTGCCGATCCTGAATAACCATATTGGAGTCGACGGCGCCCGTATCGCCCATGAGGAATTCTGGAATCTTTTCACCAAGGACCATCCCCTCGACACCACAGCCGAGTTTTTCCAGATGGTCTTCTTTGCCGTGGGCTGGCTGGCCAACGAGCTCTTCGTGCTCGGCGTGGTGGTGGTGCGCAAATGGCCCCGCCTCGCCATGCGGGCCTTCGCCTTCTCCCTGGGTATCATGATCTCCTGGCAGATCGCCTTCATCCCCGAGGAGTTCCCGCTTCTCATCGGCTACTGGTTCTGGGTGGCGGCCGGAGCCATGGCGCTGTGGCTCGCCGCCTCCCGCCTCGCCCGCGAAACCGGCAGCCGTGCCGGGGGCGTCGGTAGCGGCGGTGGCGTTCTTGCCGAGCCTATAACCCTGGCGCTTCTCTTCCTTCCCAACCTCAATGCCATTCTCGCGCTGGCTCTGGGCGCTTAGAAGCCCCGGTATTTAGAAACCTTGGGCGCCTGGAAATAGGCCCCCTTCTCCGCGGGCATCTCAACGGCTGCGGATGCCGGCATTGACCGCCGTTTCCACAGCGGATGAACACCCGCAATGCTGCATTGCGGCGGTGGATGTTAACAAATGATGACAAATGTTAACATTTTGCGCCCCCCTCGGAACTAATTTGTTTTAAATCAATGACTTAGTGTAAAAGGCATGGGGGGTGACCCCGGCCGGGGCGGACTCCTTCCCCACCTTCCTTGCCGTGCGGCACAGGCTCGCCTATAAAAACTCATCTCCCTGGTAATCCCCGCTAAACAGGATTCACCCATGACCGGCTCTCCCTCAGACAAGGCAAAAGGCGGTCACGCGGCTGGCCCCCTTTCGGGACTCCGCGTCTTCGATATGACGCGAGTGCTGGCCGGTCCCACCTGTACCCAGATACTGGGTGACCTGGGGGCCGAGGTGATCAAGGTGGAGCGGCCCGGACGGGGCGACGATTCCCGGGGCATGGGGCCGCCCTATCTTGCCGACGCGCAAGGCAAGGACAGCCAGGAAAGCGCCTACTTCCTCAGCGTCAACCGCAACAAACGCTCCGTCACCCTCAACCTCACCTCGCCCGAGGGACAGGAACTGGCGCGGCGCATGATCGGCAAATGCGACGTGGTGGTGGAGAACTTCCGTACCGGCGCCCTGGCCCAGTACGGCCTCGCCTATGACCAGCTCAAAGAGGAACTCCCCGCCCTCATCTATTGTTCCATCACCGGGTTCGGCCAGACCGGACCCTATGCCGAACGTGGCGGCTACGACTATCTGGTCCAAGGCATGGGCGGCATCATGAGCGTCACCGGCCAACCCGACGGCCCACCCGAAAAGGTCGGCGTCGGCGTCTCCGACATCATCACCGGCATGTATGCGGTAATCGCCATCCAGGCCGCCCTGCGCCACCGCGAGAGCACCGGCGAAGGCCAGCATATCGACATGGCCCTGCTCGATTCCCAGGTCGCCTGGCTCAGCTATGTGGGCGAAAATTACCTGGTGTCGGGCGAGGTGCCGCAGAAACTGGGCAGCCATCATCCCAATATCGTGCCCTATCAGGTATTCCGCGCCAGCGACGGGTTGCTGGTGCTGGCCGTGGGCAACGACGCCCAGTTCGAGCGTTTCTGCACCTTCGCGGACTGCCCCGACCTGGCCGCCGACGAACGCTACACCACCAACGCCGCACGGGTGAAAAACCGCGGCAGCCTGACCCCCATCCTCGCCGATATCATGGCCAGCAAGCCCATTTCCCACTGGGTGGAGGGGCTGGTGGAGGTTAACGTGCCGTGCAGCCCCATCAACACCATCGACCAGGTTTTCGCCGATCCTCAGGTGGTGGCCCGGGACATGAAAATCGCCATGCCCCACCCTCACATCTCGGGGGAGACCATGGACCTCATCGCCAGCCCCCTGCGCCTCTCGCGCTCCCCCGTTTCCTATCGCCAGGCGCCGCCGCAACTGGGGGAGCACACAGCCGAAGTGCTGGAGGAACTGCTGGGGATGAGCGAACAGGAGATAGCGGCGCTCCATGAAAAGGGCGTCATCTAAAACGCCATTTTCCGCCACTACTTGCAGGTTTACCCTAGGTGTGCTTATAGTCCGCCTTTAATGACCATTGTTACGCCGAAGATCAGCTTTCCTCACCGACATCTTCTCGGTATCGAGGGGCTTTCGCCGGACGAGATTTCCGGCCTCCTCGACCTTTCCGAATCCCACGTTGAACAGAATCGCCAGACCGACAAGAAGCGCACCACGCTTCGCGGGCGCACCTGTATCAACCTCTTCTTTGAAAATTCCACCCGCACCCGTACCTCCTTCGAGCTGGCGGGAAAGCGGCTCGGCGCCGACGTCATCAACATGTCGGTCTCCACCAGCTCCATCAAAAAGGGCGAGACCCTTATCGACACCGCCATGACGCTGAACGCCATGCACCCGGACGTGCTGGTGGTGCGCCATCCCGACTCGGGCGCGGTCCAGCTGCTCTCGGAAAAAGTCAACTGCGCCGTCATCAACGGCGGCGACGGGCGCCACGAACATCCCACCCAGGCGCTTCTCGACGCGCTCACCATCCGCCGCCGCAAGGGCAAGCTCTCAGGGCTGCGGGTGGCCATTTGCGGCGATATCATGCATTCCCGGGTGGCCCGCTCCAACATCCGCCTGCTCTCCATCATGGGGGCGCGGGTACGGGTTGTGGCCCCGCCCACCCTGCTGCCCGCCGAGATCGATAAGCTCGGCGTGGAGGCCTTCCACCACATGGAAGAAGGCTTGAAAGACTGTGACATCGTCATGATGCTGCGCCTGCAGCTGGAGCGCATGAACGGCTCCTTCGTGCCTTCGGTGCGCGAATATTTCCGCTTCTACGGGCTCGACTACGCCAAGCTGGAGGCGGCCAAACCAGACGCCCTGATCATGCACCCCGGACCCATGAACCGGGGCGTGGAGATCGACGGTGAACTGGCCGACGACATCGACCGCAGCGCCATCCGCGAACAGGTGGAAATGGGAGTGGCGGTGCGCATGGCCTGTCTCGAGACGCTTACCGGCGCCCTTCCGCAAAGCGGGGGAGAAACCTGATGGCGAAGAGCGCTAAAAAAACCAGGACGGTGAAGACGAAAGCCGCGGCGGGCCCCAAAACGACCGCCACAACCGCCACCAGAACCGCTTATGTGAATGCCCGCCTCATCGATCCCGCCAGCGGCCTCGATACGCCGGGCGACCTCCTCAGTGAGGGTGGACGGATCGCCGATTTCGGGCCCGGCCTCTTCACCGACGGCGCACCGGAGAACGCCGAAACCATAGACTGCCGGGGACGTATCCTGGCGCCGGGACTGGTGGATATGCGGGTGCGGCTCCGCGATCCCGGCCACGAGCATGCGGATGCCACGGTCTCGGCGGCGGCGGGCGGAATTACCACCATCATTGTCCTGCCCAACACCGATCCCGTCATCGACAGTGTCGCCCTGGTGGAATTCATCGGGCGGCGCACCGGCGAGGCCGGGCTCATCAACATCCACCCCATGGCGGCATTGAGCCAGGGGCTGGAAGGCGGAGAAATCACCGAAATGGGGCTGCTGGCCGGGGCCGGGGCCGTGGCCTTTGGCGACGGCGCGGCCTCTATCGATGACAGCCTGGTCATGCGCAGGGCGCTCAGCTACGCCCGCAGCTTCGGCCTCCTCATCGTCCAGCGCCCGGAGGACAGCAACCTCGCCAGTGACGGCGTCATGAACGAAGGCGAAATCGCCACCCGTCTGGGGCTCGCCGGCATCCCCAACGCCGCCGAGGTCATCCGTCTGGAACGCGACATCCGGCTGCTGGAACTGACGGGGGGCCGCTATCACGCTTCGCTCCTCTCAACGGCGGATTCGGTGGATGTGGTACGCCGTGCCAAGGCGCGCGGATTGAACGTCACCTGCGATACGGCGCCGCCCTATTTCGCCCTCAACGAGATCGCCGTGGGCGATTACCGCACCTTTGCCCGGCTCTCCCCGCCCCTGCGCCGCGAGGAAGACCGTCGCGCCGTGGTGGAAGGAATCGAGGACGGCACCATTGACGCCATCGTCAGCGATCACGCGCCCCACCACCAGGACAGCAAGCGCCAGCCTTTTGCCCAGGCCGAAAGCGGGGCCGTTGGTTTGGAGACCCTGCTGGCCATAGCTCTCGATCTGACCCGCGAGGGATCATTGTCGCTCCCTGATATGCTGGGAAAACTCACCTGCGGGCCTGCGGATATCCTGGGTCTCGACACCGGCAGGCTGAAAAAGGGTGGGGCGGCGGACATGGTCGTCTTCGACCCGGACGCACCCTGGAAGATCAATGCCGACCAACTGCTCAGCAAATCGAAGAACACCCCCTTCGACGGCAAGCTCGCCCAGGGCCGCGTGATCCGCACCGTGATTTCCGGCCGCACCGTCTTCCATGACCCCGACCTTGATGCCTCAAAGCCCTGACCGGTGATGGGGATGGAAACAGCCCAGGGAGACCTACTGACGCTCTTCATGGCGGCGCTCGGCGGTTATCTTCTCGGCACCATCCCTTTCGGCCTGATTCTGACCCGGCTGGCGGGCAAGGGCGATATCCGCGCCATGGGTTCGGGTAATATCGGCGCCACCAATGTGTTGAGAACCGGCAGCAAGAGCCTTGCCGCCCTGACCCTGTTGCTGGATGGCGGCAAGGGCGCGCTGGCCGTGCTGGTCCTCGCACTGTGGGGACGGGACGCGGCCCTGGCGGCGGCGGCGGGCAGCCTGACCGGTCACATTTTTCCACTATGGCTGAAATTTAAGGGCGGCAAGGGAGTTGCCACCGCCCTGGGGACTCTGCTCGCCCTCAATTGGCTGGTGGGGCTGCTGGCCTGCGTCACTTGGCTCGTGGTGGGTTTTCTGTTCCGCTATTCGTCGCTAGCCGCCCTGGCGGCGATGGCGGCAGCGCCTCTCTATGCCCTGTGGCGGGATGATCCCTCCATGGCCACCTATGCGGCGATGGCGGCCATCCTTGTCTGGTTGCGGCATACCGGGAACATGCGCCGTCTTTTCAGCGGCGAGGAAACAAAGATCGACGCAGATTGATTCCCAGAATAAGAAGCGGAATCAGCGCGGAGCGGGCTGGCTGATCACCGGCTTGTTACGGAGCTGTTCGGTAAGAAGCTGACGCTGGAGCTGCTGTTCGACGGAACGTTTCTGCACCCGGACCTGTTGTTCCCGGTCCTCCTCCAGAAGCCGCTGGAAACGGGCCTGTTTTTTCTCGAGAAAGCGTTGACGGAGGTCCTGTTCCTAAAGCCGGGTCCTCAGATCCCGCTCGGGCTTGTCGAGAATGGTCCTCTGGGTTCTGAGGAGGTCGATCCTGTCCTGTTCCTGAACCCGCTGGGCATTACGTAAATCCCTGAGTTCCCTGTCGGCCTGGGCCCGCTGGCGGTTGAGTTGAAGCTGTTGCTGTATCTCCTGGTCCCGCAGAGCACACTCCTGGTCATCCACCTTCTGTTCGTTGAGGGCTTTCTGTTTAGTGAGGGCTTTTTTACTGGAGAATTTCCAACCTCTTGCGGCGCTGTCTCTGCTCATGTTGCAGTTTCTGATTCTGTTGCTGCTGCCGGATTTGTTGTTGCTGAATAATTTGCCGCATATCCAGATTTTGACTAAGCCGGATGGCAGCGCCGGAAACAGGCGCCTCCGTTTGCGCAGAGAAAATCTGCTTGCAGACAGCCGGAGACGAAGGAAACACAAAGATTCCCATCCCCAATATAAGGACTGTGCACGCTATGCTCTGCAGCCGTTTCATGGTCGCACCCGCCTCAGTGATCAAACACAAAAGGAATCCGGTCCGTTCTTACTAAGTCTTTCCAGTGTAACATAAATTACCCCATGTCTCCAGTTGCCAGCCCTACGCTGTGCCAAAACGGAGAAATCCGCCCTCCATAAGGGCCAGGGTACGTCGGCCCCCAAAAAGACCGGAGGACAACACATCAGAAGCAACGCCCCTCTTACAAATATAAGAGAGTTATATTCTTTGCCTATATAAACAGATGTATTAATTTCAGCTTTGGCAATTATAAGTCACAGCAGCAAAGTCATCATATGCTTCACCAAAACCAGACCTCCCGGCCCCTATCCGACCAGGAACGGTGTGACCGGCTACGGCTTATCCGCAGCAAAAACGTGGGCCCTATAACATTCCGTAGGCTCCTTGCACGGTGCAGAACGGCTGAGGCGGCGCTGGAAGCTCTGCCCGAACTGGTGCGGATGGGGGGTGGGGGAAAGTCCACTACTGTTTACTCCAGGGCCGCCGCCTTGCGGGAAATAGAGGCCATCGCGGAACACGGAGCGCGGCTGATCGGACTGGGCGAACCCGACTATCCGGAACCCTTGGCCGCCTTACCCGACGCGCCGCCCCTGATCACGGTTCAGGGACATGCGCATCTTTTGCAAGGTCGGGATTTTGCCATCGTCGGCGCACGAAATGCCTCTGCCGCGGGGAAGAAATTTGCCCGTAGGATCGCCTTCGAGCTGGGCCAGGAAGGATTTGTCATCGTTTCCGGGATGGCGCGTGGAATCGACACCGCGGCCCATGAAGGCGCGCTTGAAACCGGCACCATCGCCGTTCTCGCCGGAGGCGTGGACAACATCTATCCCAGGGAAAATACGTCTCTCCATGAGCGAATTGCGGAACAGGGCTTGTTGATTTCCGAAGAGCCCCTGGGGCTGGTTCCCCAGGCACGCCATTTCCCGCGCCGCAACAGGCTGGTTTCCGGACTCTCGCGGGGCGTTCTGGTGGTGGAGGCGGCAATGCGCTCGGGTTCGCTCATCACGGCGCGTCTGGCCGGAGAACAGGGCCGGGAGGTATTTGCCGTACCCGGATCGCCTCTCGATCCACGATGCCGCGGAACCAATGAACTTATCCGCAAGGGCGCATGTCTGACGGAATACACTTCCGATATTATAGAGGCCCTCGAGGAGCAATTGCGCTCCCTCGTCCAAGAGCCATTCGAAGCGAAAATAAGCCCTGCCACCGAGCGTGAAGATGATTCCGGAACAGGAGAAAACCATATGGTCCAGGCCCGCATCAGAATAAGGGAAATGCTTGGCCCCACGGCCGTAACCGTTGACGACCTGGTCCGGCAAAGCCGCCTCGACCCTTCCATGGTCGCCACAATCCTGCTTGAAATGGAACTTGCCGGCACCCTGACCCGGCACCCCGGCAACCAGGTGTCGGGTGCCTGAAACCAGTCAGAACGCCGTGCCCGGCGCCCATGTTCCTATCTTGAGGAGCGGGCCTCCCTGGAATCCTGGATCAACACCTCGCGGACGACTCCCTTTCCAAGTTCCCGGGCGCAGACCACCAGGAAGCGTTTTTTAAGGAAAGAAACGGTGAAGGAATCTTTGTCTTTTTCCGCCTTGGAAACAATCCGGGAGAGTTCCTTGTTCAGGGCCGTATGAAGGTCATCGGCCTTTTCCTCCACCCTCTCCAGCCCCTCATCGCCGAGCACGTCAAGAGTCACCTGAAGCACAACCGCGCGTTCCAGCCTCTTATTTCTCACATCCAAATATTCAAACACCGGAAGAGGAAAAAAAATCGGCGGACCGAGGGGCGTCAAGGCCGCCAGCTCTTCCTCTTGCGACCCGCCGCCTACACCTGATTCGCCGCTAACACCAGATTCAGCGCCAACGCCCGATCTTGAAGCACTGCGTTGTCCCGCAAAGCCCTTTCGCACCGATTCGGCAACCGACGACCATTCCCCCGCCGGACCGGAGCCGAAAGTGATATCGCCCGGAACTTCCTCTCCGACGCTCTCTCCGCCGCCGCCCTCGCCGGAGCCCCCTCCTCCAGAAGTCCCGTATTGCCCGCCTCTGGTAGCTTTGCGTTTCTCCGTAAAGCCCTTTTGCGCCGCTCCCGAAACCGACGACCATTCTTCCGCCGGGCCAGAACCGAAAGTGATATCGCCCGGGACTTCCTCTCCGCCGCCTTCCTCTCCGCCGCCGC
>CAYZWF010000036.1:0-6003 GCA_964482135.1 uncultured Rhodospirillaceae bacterium | reverse complement strand
CCGAAAGTGATATCGCCCGGGACTTCCTCTCCGCCGCCTTCCTCTCCGCCGCCGCCCTCTCCACCGACGTCCTCGCCGGAGCCCTCTCCTTCAGAGACTCCGGAGAGCCCGGCTCCAGAGGATTTGAGCTCCTCTGTAAAGCCCTTTTGCGCTGCCCCCGAAACGGAATTCCATTCTCCAAAGGAAGTCGATCCGGGCTCCTCCGACAGTTTCCGGGCGGCAGCCTCCCTTGCCTCAGCGAGTTTTTCATCGTCGGATTCCGACAGAAGATTTTTCAGCATTTCCGCCTCTAGTGACGTCTTTGGAGGCCCCTCGATTTCCGGTTCGGGGTCTGGTTGTTGTGATTGCCAATAACTGGCGGCGCCACCCAAAAGCAGCAGGACCGTAAAGAGGCCGCGGATGAATATTTTTTCAAAACCGATCTTCTTCTTAGGTACGGCTGCGGCAGCCCCTTCCTCGTCTTCGTCTTCATCGCCCTCTTCTGCTGCTTCTTCCTCCTGGGATTGCCGCTCGGCGGCTCCGGCGGGCTTTGCCTTTTTCTCCTCTTCCTTGCTCTTTACTTTTTTTTCTTTGCGGAAGACCACCTTGGAACGGTATTGGTCGGTTGCCTCGTCGTGGATTTCCTCCACCACCTCGACCGAAAAGTGAATTTTTCCCTCAAGCATCTTCTGTGCTTCGGCTATGGCCGAGTTTTTGTCCTCCAGAACCTTGGTGATATCCCAGTTGCCGTTTCTGTATGTTTGGACTTCAAAGCTCATGGATGTGACCAAGGACTCCTTGAGGCTCGGGCTCTTCATTGCCCTCAGCGCATGATGTAAATGGAATTAAAGCCCAGAGACATGGGGGGACTCAAGCCGTAAACCGTTATGGAGCATTGCGATGACGGCATGGCCGGAAAGCTCGGAATCACGCGTGCAATCAACCGGTATGGGCGCATCCCATCGTTAACAAAAATAACACGCCAGGTCGGCTGACGGTTGACGAATCCCTTTTGCGGTGCCAATTGTCACCAACAACTGGTGGCGCTTCTGTTATGTGCGGGAGCCGCCGCCCCTCCTGAACCGGGTTTTATATACGGACCGCCCCATGAACGTCGTTGTTGTCGAGTCTCCTGCCAAGGCGAAAACCATCAATAAATATCTCGGTGACGATTTCACCGTGCTCGCCAGCTATGGCCATGTACGCGATCTTCCCTCAAAGGATGGATCGGTGAAGCCGGACCAGGATTTCGCCATGACTTGGGAGGTGGACGGCAAGGCAAAAAAGCATCTCGATACTATCGCCAAGGCCCTTAAAGGGGCTGAAAATCTCTACCTTGCCACCGACCCCGACCGCGAGGGAGAAGCTATTTCCTGGCATATCGCCGAGGTTCTCAAACAACGCAGGGGGCTCGAAAACGTCAAAGTCAGCCGCGTGGTATTTCACGAAATCACCCGCAACGCCATTCTCGAAGCCATGGCCCATCCGCGTGAACTCGACCACGCCCTTGTGGAGGCCTATCTCGCCCGGCGCACCCTTGATTATCTCTTCGGGTTCACTCTCTCGCCCGTGTTATGGCGCAAACTTCCCGGCAGCCGTTCGGCCGGACGTGTGCAATCGGTGGCGTTGCGTCTGATTTCCGAACGCGAAGCCGAGATTGAATGTTTCAAGCCACAGGAATACTGGACGGTTGAAGGTGCCTTCCGCACGCCTTCCGGGGCACAATTCTCGGCTAACCTGACCCATTTGGATGGTGAAAAACTCGATAAGTTCTCGCTCTCCAACGCCGAAACGGCTGAAAAAGCCGAAGCCACAGCCAAGGCGGAAACCTATTCGGTGGCCTCGGTGGAGCGTAAAACAGTCAAGCGCAATCCCTATGCTCCCTTCACCACGTCCACCCTGCAACAGGAAGCCTCTCGGAAACTGGGGTTCGGAGCCTCACGCACCATGAGTCTCGCCCAGAAACTCTATGAAGGCGTCACCATCGACGGCGAAGCGCAGGGTTTGATTACCTATATGAGAACCGACAGCGTCACTCTTGCCGGTGAAGCCGTGGCCGGCTGCCGTAAATTGATCGGAGGCCGCTTTGGCGGGGAGTATCTTCCCGATTCGCCCCGCATGTACAAGACCAAGGCTAAGAACGCCCAGGAAGCCCATGAGGCCATCCGTCCCACGGACCCGACCCGTACGCCTCAGGATGTGGCGGGCCATCTCGACCAGGACCAGCACCGGCTCTATGAACTGATATGGAAACGCACCATCGCCAGCCAGATGGCCACCGCCAATATTGAAAAAGTAGGCGTGGACCTCAGCAGCGGCGATCAGAAAACCCGTTTCCGGGCCACGGGCTCGGTCATTCTCTTCGACGGCTTCCTCAAGCTCTATCAGGAAGGGCGGGATGATACGCCCGACGAGGACGCCGACGGGCGTATCCTGCCCGCGATGGCAGAAGGCGAGGCCCACGATCTTGTGGAAGCCGTGTGGGAACAGCATTTCACCAAACCACCGCCCCGTTACAGCGAGGCCAGCCTGGTCAAGAAACTCGAGGAGCTGGGGATCGGCCGGCCTTCCACCTATGCCAGTATCATCGACGTGCTTCAGGCCCGTAACTACGTCAATCTGGAAAAGAAGCGCTTTGTTCCCGAAGACCGGGGGCGCATCGTCACCGCCTTTCTGGAAAATTTTTTCCAGCGCTACGTCCAATACACCTTTACCGCCGATCTGGAAAACCAGCTCGACGACGTCTCCGGAGGGCGGGCCGATTGGAAAAAAGTGCTGGAAAACTTCTGGTCCGCCTTCACCAAGGCCGTGGAAGACGCCAGCGGGTACACCGTGCGCCAGGTCATTGATGCCCTGGATGAAGAGCTCGGCCCCCATTTCTTTCCCGAAAATACCGATGGCACGGACCCGCGTGCCTGTCCCACCTGCGCCGATGGCCGTCTTGGATTGAAACTCAGCAAGACCGGTGGCTTCATCGGCTGTTCCAATTATCCCGACTGCACCTATACCCGGTCCTTGGCTGTGGGCAATGGCGGCGAAGGCGGTGCCGAAAACGGACCGCGAAGCCTGGGCGCCGATGAACAAAGCGGTCAGGAAATCAGTCTGTGCAAAGGCCCCTATGGATTTTATGTACAGCTTGGTGAGGGTGAAAAAGGCAAGAAACCGAAACGTAAATCCCTGCCCCGCACCCTTTCCCCCGATACCGTTGATCTGGCCGCGGCGCAGGCCCTGCTCGCGCTGCCCCGAACCGTTGGCGCTCATCCCGAAAGTGGCAAGACCATCACCGCCGATATCGGCCCCTACGGCCCCTATCTCAAACATGATGGGGCCTATACTTCCCTGAAAGGGGATGATGACGATGTTTTGACCGTGGGTATCAACCGCGCCGTGGATCTTATTGCCAACTCACGTAAAGGCGGAAACAGCACCGGCAAGGAACTGGGCGCGCACCCCGATGACGGCAAGAAGGTGGTCCTGAAGAGCGGCCGCTACGGCCCCTACGTTTCCCACGGACGCATCAACGCTTCCCTGCCGAAGGACTCCTCCAGCGACACCATAACCCTGGAGGAAGCCGTGTCCCTTCTTGCCGCCAAGGGCAAGCCGGCGGGAAGCGGAAGAAAGAAAAAGGCGGCCAAACCCAAGAAGTCAGCCAAGGCAAAGTCTAAATCCTCGGCTGCCGGCTGAATTTTTCTGTCGTTTCTTGACCAAGACCCGAAAACCCCCTCTTCCCAGCAAGCAGGAGATCCTTGACTTCATCAAGGAAAACCCCGGCCGCGTGGGCAAGCGTGAAATCGGCCGCGCCTTCCGCATCAAGGGCGCCGAGCGCATTCCCTTTAAAAAACTCCTCAAAGAGATGAAGGAGGAAGGGTTGATTAACGCCGACCGCGAGAAGCCCCCGGGGAAAGAACAACGGGTAACGGCTGACAGCGGCCTGCCCCCCGTGGCCGTCATAGAAATTATCGGCCCCGATGCCGACGGCGAGCTCACGGGGCGTCCCACCGTCTGGCATGACGAAAAGCCGCCACCGGTGATTTATATTGTGCCCGAGCACCGTGGACGGCCCGCGCTTGGTGCCGGCGAACGAGTTCTGGCCCGCCTCAAACGCATCGACAAAACCAGCTATGAGGCCCGCACCATCCGCGTCATCGCCGGCCGTCCGCGCAAGGTGCTGGGCCTGTTCAGCAAGCTTGCGAGAGAAAGCCGAATCGAATCCACGGATCGCCGCCACAAGAGCGAGTTCGCGGTTCTGGGACAAGACGGCGGCGGGGCAAAAACCGGAGAACTGGTGCTGGGGGAAGTTCTGCCCGGCCGCCATCGCGGCCTGCCCACGGCCCGCGTGACGGAGCGGCTGGGCCATACCGACGCCCCGGGCGCCATAAGTCTGGTCTGTATCCACAGCCATGATATCCCCACGGAATTCCCCGATGAAGCCATCGCCCAGGCCGAAGCGGCGCGTCCCGCCACACTGGACGAGCGGGAAGATCTTCGCCAACTGCCTCTGGTGACAATTGACGGGGCGGATGCCCGTGACTTCGACGATGCGGTATGGGCGGAATCCGACCCCGAACCGGAAAACAAGGGCGGCTGGCACCTGGTGGTCGCCATTGCCGACGTGGCCCATTACGTGCGTCCCGGCGATGCCTTGGACCGTTGCGCCGAAAGCCGGGGCAATTCCGTCTACTTTCCCGACCGGGTCGTGCCCATGCTGCCCGAGGCCCTGTCCAACGGGCTGTGCTCGCTGCGTCCCGACGAAGACCGCCCCTGTCTCGCGGTCCATCTGTGGCTTGACCGGGACGGCGGCTTGCGGCGTCATCGTTTCGTCAGGGGCCTCATGCGCTCGGCCGCCCGCCTCACCTATTCACAAGTGCAGGATGCAAAAGACGGCGGTGGCGATGACACCACGACAGCCCTTCTCGATACCGTCATCAATCCCCTCTATGGCGCATTTGCCGCTCTTTCCAAGGCGCGCGACGAGCGCGGCGTACTCGATCTTGATCTTCCCGAGCGCCGGGTGACGCTGGATGAATCGGGGAACCTGACGGGTATCGAGGCCCGGGACCGGCTCGACAGTCATCGCCTGATCGAGGAATTCATGATCACCGCCAACGTGGCCGCCGCCGAAACCCTCTCGCGCCGCAAACGGCCCTGCATGTTCCGGGTTCATGAACCGCCCGATCCGTCAAAGGTGGATGCCCTGCGCGACTTCCTGAAAGGTCTCGGCTATTCCCTGCCCCGCGGACAGATGTTACGGCCCCGGAACTTCAGCCATATCCTGCATCAGGCCGCCACAAGCGATCATTCCCCTCTGATCTCCGAGATCATCCTGCGCACCCAGTCAAAGGCGGTCTATAGCCCGGATAACCTTGGACACTTTGGCTTGGCGCTGAGCCAGTATGCCCATTTCACCTCACCCATCCGGCGCTATTCGGACCTTCTTGTTCATCGCTCCCTGATCGATGCCTTGAAACTTGGTGAACACGGCTTGAGTGCTGATTCAATCAAGCGATTTAGCGACATCGCCGAACATATCTCCGATACCGAGCGCCGTGGCGAAGCGGCGGAGCGGGATGCCTTTGACCGTTATACCGTGGCCTTCCTCAGCGATCGGATAGGGGCGCGGTTCTCCGGCCGCATCAACGGTGTCACCCGGTTTGGCCTGTTTGTGACCCTGGACGAAACAGGCGCCGACGGTCTGGCGCCGGTGCGAAGCCTGGGCACGGAATTCTTCGATCACGATGAATCCCGCCATTGCCTGTGTGGACGCGCCACGGGGAAGACTTTCACCCTGGGCGATCCGGTAATTGTGCAACTGACGGAAGCCAATCCCGTGACCGGCGGTATGCAGTTCGAAATTCTCGAAGGGGGGCGCGAAGGGAAACCCGCTTCAACCGCACCCGGAAAAAAAAGACGGGTCATGAAAAAGCGTGGAGCGGGCGCATCCGGGCGGCAGAAACGCAGAAGAAAAAAATAGGGGCTGACATAGATAAGGAATTTTCCTTATGAATGTCAGATGGTTAGCAAGAG
>CAYZWF010000035.1:0-20997 GCA_964482135.1 uncultured Rhodospirillaceae bacterium | reverse complement strand
ATGATTATATATGGCGCTTTTTCAGCCGGAGGATTACAAACATATTGCGATGACAGGTCCAAATAACCATCAGGTAATGACCCAGCCCAATTCCCACATTCCGGGAACTTCCATGAAGTTCAAAATCGCCGCCCTTCTCCGGGGGTTCGCCCGGTGCTGTCCGGCCTGCGGCGGGGGTAGAGTGTTCGCTGGCTATATAAACGTCGAGGAGGAATGTTCCTCCTGTAGTATTCCGCTGTCACAATATCGCTCGGATGATGTGCCGGCTTATTTCACCGTCTTCATTGTCGGCCATCTGTGTGTGCCGGGAGTCCTGATCCCTGAACGCATGGTGTCACCGGCCATATGGATACAAGCAGCCATATGGCTCCCCCTCACCCTGGTACTGACGTTGTATCTTTTGCCGCGGATCAAAGGCATGGTTCTTGCTTTGCTCTGGTTGCTGAGAATCAAGGGATAGGCGCAATTCATGCGGTTGATAGAGAGACATTTACGAGCTGCCATACCTTTTCCAGGGTCGCTGAAGGGCTTCAGCGCTGCGTTGGTGCTGGCGCTGGCTTCATCCGCCTGCGCCTTTCTTCCCGTTGAGGAGTCTTCACCTCACTTTACCGAGAGAGATGCCACCCCGGTATTTTCTGCCGGTTACGACTATATCTCCGAACGATTCATCGAGGATGTGAACATTGGCGAATTGACCGTGAGTGGCCTGGAAGGACTGGCGGCCATTGATCCGCAATTGGATGTCTCCAGAAATGGCGACCATGTGGACCTTTCCCTCGGCGACAGCTTTCTCGGCTCCATGCCCGCCCCGGAGGACAACGATACAAAGGCCTGGGCTGATCTGACGGTGGAAATGATCGAAAACGGACGCATCGCCTCCACCCCCCTTCTGGAGACAGAGGCCGAGAATATTTATGCCAGCATCTTCCAAAGCATGGTTGCGGAGCTCGACGGCTTTTCACGCTATGCCAGCGCCCTCGACGCCCGCCGCAACCGGGCCACTCGTGATGGCTTTGGCGGTATCGGCGTGCAAATTCTTGTGGATGGCGATGAAATCCGTGTGGTGTCTGTTCTACCTGATACCCCCGCCGAAAAAATGGGGCTTCAGGACAATGACCGCATCACTCATATTGATGACGAATCGGTTGCCGGGCTGACCATCCGTGAAGTGGTTGAGCGGCTGCGTGGGAAAATAGGCTCCGACGTTACCGTTACCATTAGGCGCGACGACAGCGACGACCCCCTGTCCGTAACCCTGTCGCGCAGATTAATTGTCGGCGTCACCGTAACCCACAAAATGATGGATGATCTGGGCTATATCCGCATTACCTCGTTTAACAAGCGCACCAGCAAGGGCCTTGAAAACATTTTGGCGGAAATGGAGCCTGCTATCCAATCAGGAGAAATAAAGGGAATTATCCTTGATCTTCGGTCCAACCCGGGGGGGCTTCTTGACCAGGCGGTGGAAGTCTCAAACCTGTTTCTGACCGAAGGAAAGATCGTCTCTACCAACGGTCGGCACCCCGATAGCAATCAAAGTTTTTCCGCCAGCGAAGACGACAAGACACAGAATCTTCCCCTGGCGGTGCTTACCAACGGCAATACGGCATCAGCCGCCGAGATCGTCGCCGCGGCTCTTCAGGACCACGGCCGGGCCGTCGTAGTGGGATCCAATTCTTATGGTAAGGGCACGGTTCAGAACGTTATCACCCTTCCCAATGACGGTGAACTGACCCTTACATGGTCCCGTTTCCACGCCCCCTCCGGCTACACCCTGCATAATCTTGGTGTATTACCTACTATCTGTACCAGCAGGGAAAACATTGATAGCGCCGGAAAGGAAAATGCCGAATTTGTCCGTCGCCTGAAAAAACTTCATGCCGGCGTTGTTGTTTCGGAAACCGTTTTTTCCCAGTGGCGGGCCGAAGAACTTCCCAGCGAGGAATCCGTCGAAAAACTGCGCGCTATCTGTCCATCGCGCAAAAAGACATCGGATCAAGACATCGATGTGGCGAAACAGATTCTTTCCGATCAGACGATCTATAGCCGTGCCATGATTCTTTCTTTTCCGGCCATCGCTAACCGATAGGCTTAATCCCCAACTCACACTTGACAGTCTGTCGAAGGCGGGTATGTTCTCGCTTTCAAGTCTGATCTTTAGAGTCACGGAAGAAACATGGCCAAACCAAATTCCATTGTTGTCAAAATGACCAGCACGGCCGACACCGGATATTTCTATGTCGCCAAGCGGAACCCCAAGCAGAAAGCTGAGAAGCTCTCGTTCCGCAAATACGATCCGGTGGTGCGCAAGCATGTAAAATTCAAGGAAGAAAAGATCAAGTAGGGGCAGCCCCCTCCCTTCCCCATCGACATTTAGGTAAAACTGAAAACGCCTGTCCGAGGACTAAGGCCATCCCTGCGGGCGGCCACAAACTGTCTTTTCCAGGCTCTTTCTTCGCCAAAACAGCGATTAACCGGCGGCGCTTTTTCCCGCTGGCCTAAATTCTGATTCAAACGCGGAAACAACGCGGTTGCGGCCTTCTCCCTTGGCCGCATAGAGAACTTCGTCGGCGAACCTCATAAGATCTTCCGGCGTATCCTCTCCAGGACGCGCCAGAACTGCGCCGATACTGATGGTAACGGTCAATTCACCGATTTTAGGATCGGAGATTTTAAATGGATTGTCGGCCATTACGCTACGCAAGCGTTCAGCCACCGAAAGGACGATTTCCGTAGGCGCATCGGGAAGAACAACAATGAATTCCTCCCCCCCCATGCGCGCCACCATGTCAAAACTACGTACGCAATGGATAATGCGACTGGAAATTTCGCGCAGCACTTCATCTCCTACGGCATGCCCATGGGTATCGTTAACCTGCTTAAAATGATCTATATCGATCATAAGAATGGCGATAGGACGGCCATCCTCCTTGGACCTCTGAAGAGTGGTACTGAGATGGGCGTTGGCGTAACGACGATTATAGAGTCCGGTCAGACTGTCGGTCAGGGCCATGGAAAGGCTGCGCTCGTAGTTATCACGTAAACAGTCCTGATACCGCTTGCGGCGAATCTGGCCGCGGCTGCGCGCTAAAAGTTCGCTCGGCTCCACAGGCTTGACGAGATAATTATTGACCCCCAGTTCCAAAGCCTTGGCGAGAAAATCCATGTCGTCATCTTCGATAAGAATCAGTATAGGCACGTTCCTGGTCTCGTCCCGGGACCGCAACATGGAACACAAGCGTAAGGAATCGCCACCTTCCGATTCCGGAATGGCGCCAACGATGATGAGATCAAAAGGATTCTCCAATGCCAAGCCAAGAGCTTCTTCCTGACCGGTTGAAAGGAAAAACTCGTGCTTGTCGGCAGCGAGCACATCCTTGATTTTGGCTCCGATTATCTCTTGTTTGTCAACGACCAGAACCCTGGCGCCGGTGGCTTCCATACCGGCGGCGCTTTCATCGGCGGGGATCACCCCGAATTGATCACAAGTTTCCTCGCGGCGGCGCCATTCATCTATAGTCATCTTGAGACGCACCAGCGATTTAACCCGCGCCACAAGGGCCACATCGTTAACCGGCTTGGTAAGAAAATCGTCGGCGCCACATTCAAGCCCGGCAACCCGGTCGCTGACCTCACTCAATGCCGTAACCATAACCACGGGAATATGCATCAGCTGGGGGTCGGCCTTCATACGCCGGCAGACTTCGTATCCATCCATGCCAGGCATCATCACGTCGAGAAGCATGATATCCGGAGACTGGCTCGCCGCCGCATCAAGGGCTTCCTGGCCGTTGAAAGCCGTAATAACGTCGAAATACTCATTCGTAAGCTTTGCCTCAAGCAACTTTACGTTGGGAAGCAAATCATCAACGATGAGAACACGAGCTGTCATGGGGGTCAGTTCAGGAACTTTTCAACGGTCTCGAGGAAATGAGCCACCGAGATAGGCTTGGCGATATAGGCTTCGCAGCCCCCTTCAAGAATTTTCTCTTCATCCCCCTTCATGGCAAAGGCGGTGACAGCGACAATAGGGATGGATTTCAACTCTTCATCATCCTTGATCCATTTCGCCACCTCAAGGCCGGACACCTCGGGCAACTGAATATCCATGAGAATCAGGTCGGGATGGTGCTGTCTTGCCAAATCCATAACTTCGGTGCCATCCATGGTTTGAACCGTCGCATAGCCGTGGGCGTCGAGAAGGTCATGGAACAGCTTCATGTTCAATTCGTTGTCTTCAACAATAAGAATGGTCTTTGACACGAAACACCCATGCTATCTGGTTTTAACTAATGGTCTTGATGCCCTGAAAACTTCGGCGCGGAAAGAAAAAGGTCGCTTCTTTCCGTCACTAGCTAATTATCACAACAATTTCACTCACAAGACACGCTCCTTTCCCGGGCTCGGTACTTACAGGGGAAAAGAACCCCCGTCTCTCCCCCCATGAGGGGCAGGAAAACTCCAGTCTATCTGGAATGAATATAAATCATGTTAACAAGACGGCTCGGGAGGAAATTCCACCGTATCCAGGGTGCCCCTTATTTTAAAGTTCCCATAATCGAGGAGAAGTTCCCGGGCAATCCCGTTTTCCAGAAGATGGACCGTAGTTTCATATTCAGGGAGATCAACGCCAACTTTCATGGAAAAAAAGGCTAAACGCATGGGCCAGTATTTCGTATTAAGCGAGGAATCCAGTTCAGCATTTGGTGTTGCAACCGGAGTTAACGCACCAATGACGGCATTGATTTCGAACATTCCCTCATCGCTGGCGCCGTCAAAAACAATACGGGAGAGGATTTTCTCTCCTTTCTTTGCCGCATCCACAAGAACGAACAGATGCTCGGAGGGAAAAACCGCCCCCTTGGGAATATCGAGGGTTTTACCCTCTGGCACCGAATACACCACATGACCTGGGCCGCCTTGGTCGGAAAGGGTCGCGCGACCGTTGAATTGCTCGTAGAGACGACCGTCCCGGGAATTCCTTACGTCGAATCGGAAGACAAGACCGTCCTTGGATTCCCAACTGGCAAAACGTGAATCGGTTTCCATAGTATTTCCTGAACCTTCATTCAGATTTATGGTCACATGTTGGGTGGCGCTCCAGCCATCGCAGACGTCCTGCCATTCGATAGTCATGGAACCCGGCGCGCCCACAAGGCCGCTCTGAGCCGAGGCCCTATCGAGGGCAAGAGTGTAGACCGCCCGATAGGAAGGAAGGTTCGCGGCTTGCGCCGACGGACGGGAAACCAGAAAACAGGTCAGGGCCATAAACAGACCCAAAATTACTCGGTACAAAAACATGATTTTTCCTAATGCGATAGGTGACATCATGCCACAACAAAACACCACCGGGCAGTCTTACAACCACCCGGACGGAAGAAAACGAAAAAACCGGTAATCAGCTAGCGTAAAGCCGCCGTTTTGGGTGACACGGACCCCGAGAGCGTCACTACCCAGCCCTTTACTCCAGTGGTCTGGTTGTAACGGCTCTTCAGGCCCTCAAGGCTTTCCCCAGAGGACGGAGCCGCCAGAACACGGTAATGGGTGCCGCTCGGCAGTTGGGCGGGAGAGACAAATGCCTTGAATGCCCCAAGTTTCTTAGAAAAGGCATCGGCATTGTCCCGGCTTCGGAAACTGCCGAGAACAAGATATCGGGACAGGGCAGCGGGGGCCGGCTTGATAGCAGGGACCACCGTTGAAATCTTTGGAGAAACGGCGGGGGGCTTTTTGGTAATGCTGGTAACGGAGAACAGGGAATCGTCGGCGATGGATAAAGCCGCCAACTGACGAACTCCGTTATCAGAGGAATCACGGAAAGACGTGTTCACACCCGGCAGCTTGGCCCGTTCGGGAACAGGACTGGCCGCAGGTTCAGGCGCGGGCTCGGGAAGCTTTGAAAAATCACTGTGTACCGGACGGCCAAAGGGCTGGGTCGCCGGGATGGGTGTCGACCCCAACCTGTTTCTCTTTCTCAGGGACTGGATAAACCCGTCAGCGAAAGCCACCGGCCTGCCGAAAGACATGACGGCTGTAACGATCGGGGATACGAAATCACCCTGGATATCGTCAGCTGATTCAGTGGCCGCTTGCACGGGGAAACCGTCAACAGCTTCCGCCGTGGTGGTATCCGTAGCCGTGGCTTCTACATCCGCAGAGAGCTCATAGTGCTTCTTGCGGGGGGAAAGAACGGTTCTTCCAAAAGAAAGACTAGCGGTTTGAACGCCACGATACTCAGGTGTTTGGGAGGATTCAGGGGCCATTTCACCGCCTGCCGCCGTCTCGATCGTGGAGAGCCGTTCGGCGATAGCGTCCAGGTCATCCTGGGACAGGGTTTCGTCATCACCCATCGCCACCAGGATATCGTCGCTTTCGGCCGGAGCAAGGTCGGAACAAATTTCTACACCCTTGACCACGCGCCACATGGCGCAGTCCTTTTTCATGGCAACGGAAATAGCATGATCGGGCGCGCTTTTGCCGGTGGTGACGTACAGAATCCCATCCACCACCCAAGAAGCAATCTGGACAGCGGGAGGCGCACACCCCGCAAGCAGCAGGGGGAACACGGCTATGAACAGCCCTTTAAAAATAGGCTGGCTAGACAACACTCTCTTCTTCCCCATGTTCCGCCTTTGTGGCGGCTGTCTAATTCCCGATCCAGCTTTTTTGACTTACTTCAGTGGGATCAGGCGTTAATTGAAAATTAAGATAGTGAAACTTCATAGAAATTACAACAAATTTTATAGGCAACTATATAAAACCATTGGGATTTTTCACTATGGAGATAACTTCAGAACCCTCCAGAAAAAGCCGCTTTAGAAAGCATAAACCTGCCGGAAAGGAACTATTCCTTCCCGTCACCCTCCACCTTATTGCCCTTGGATTGATCGCCACCACCATCTACACCGCCATCTACAACGTCATTTTCTCTGCCGGTTTTTTTCACCGGAGGCAGATTGAGCTTGATATGGAGTTCGCGCAGACGCTCCATCGGCACCTCCGCCGGGGCCTGCATCAGCAAATCCTGGGCCTGTTGATTCATCGGGAAGGCGATGACTTCCCGGATATTGGGCTCGTCAGCCAGCAACATGACAATGCGGTCTATCCCCGGAGCCGAACCGCCATGGGGCGGTGCGCCGTATTTGAAGGCGGCAAGTAAGCCTCCGAACTGCTCTTCCACCTCTTCACGGCTGTACCCGGCGATGGAAAACGCCTTATACATGACCTCGGGCAGATGGTTACGGATGGCCCCGCTGGACAGTTCCACGCCGTTACAGACGATATCGTACTGCCACGCCTTGATTGTCAGCGGATCCTCATTTTCCAGGGCCTCAAGCCCGCCTTGCGGCATTGAAAAGGGATTATGACTGAATTCAAGCTTACGCGTGGTCTCGTCGAATTCATACATGGGATAATCGACGATCCAGCAAAAACGGAAGCAATCCTTCTCCAGAAGGTCAAGATCATCACAAACTTGAGTGCGCACGGCGCCGGCAAAGGGCGCCGCTTCATTTTCCTTGCCGCAGACGAAGAACACGGCATCGCCATCTCCAAGCCCCGTGGTCTCGGCAATGGCCGATACGCGCTCGGCCTCGAGATTCTTGGCAATGGGTCCTTTACCCCCGCCGCCTTCGAAGATGATATAGCCGAGCCCGGCCTGGCCTTCCTCCCGAGCCCAGTCATTGAGCTTGTCGAAATAGCTGCGTGGCCGGGCGGCTGCGCCGGGTGCGGGTATGGCGCGCACCACCGCACCGCTTTCGATAGCCTTGGCGAATATGCCGAATCCCGATTCACGGAAGGATTCGGTGACATCCGAAATGATGAGTGGATTGCGCAAATCGGGCTTATCGCTGCCGTATTTGAGTATGGACTCGGCGAAGGGAATCCGCGGATACGAGCCCTGGGTGACGCTCCGGCCGCCGCTGAATTCCTCGAACACCCCGGTCATCACCGGTTCCACGGCGGCGAAAACATCCTCCTGGGTGACGAAAGACATTTCCAGATCAAGTTGATAGAACTCGCCGGGAGAGCGGTCGGCACGGGCGTCTTCGTCCCGGAAACAGGGGGAAATCTGGAAATAGCGGTCGAAACCGGCGACCATGAGGAGCTGTTTAAACTGTTGTGGCGCCTGCGGGAGAGCATAAAACTTTCCGGGATGAAGGCGCGAGGGCACGAGATAATCACGGGCGCCTTCCGGTGAGCTGGCAGTCAGGATCGGGGTCTGGAACTCGGTGAACCCCTGTTCCACCATCCGCCGCCGGATGCTGGAGATGACCTGGGAGCGCAGCACTATATTGTCATGAATCTGCTCGCGCCTGAGGTCGATGAAACGGTAGCGAAGCCGCAGATCTTCGGGAGCATTGTCATCCACGGCCACCTGGAAAGGCAGCATGTCGGCCGCGCTGAGGACCTCCATCTCTTCGATGCGTAATTCCACCTGACCGGTGGGCAGATTGGGGTTCACGGTCTCCGCATCGCGATCCACCACCTTGCCGGTGACGGTGACGACGCTTTCCGGGCGTACCTGTTCCGATGCCGCGAACAGAGGGCTGGAAACGTCAATCACGCACTGGGTCAGCCCATAATGGTCGCGCAAATCGACAAAAAGAAGATTGCCGTGGTCCCGCTTGCGGTGAATCCAGCCCGAAAGGCGGGCATGCGAACCCGTATGCTCGGGGCGCAATTCACCACATGTATGAGATCTGTAGGGATGCTGGGAAGGATCGTTCACGACGCTCGTCTCGGACTGTTCCTGCCTGCCTTCAATGATAATGGGCAGGCGGGCGAAAAAGCACATGGATCAGCCCCCTTGTCAAGCCATGTATGGAGGCTCCGAACCTCCAGGAAAGTCTTGGCGCTTTCGACGGGCACTTTTACTGGGGCTCGTCTGGATACTTTCGCTGGCGGGCAAAGCCGTGTATATCCGCCGCCATGACTTTACTTGAAACCACTGAATCCCTGGCCGCTTTCTGCCAGGACGCCAAGAACGAGCCTTATATCGCCGTCGACACCGAATTTATCCGGGACAAAACCTATTATTCCCGGCTTTGCCTTGTCCAGATCGCCACCGCGGACCAGGCCGTGGCCGTCGATACGCTGGCACCGGGTATGAATCTGGAGCCTCTCTACGACTTGATGGCCGATACGAATGTGCTGAAGGTGTTTCACGCGGCGCGGCAGGACGTGGAGATTTTCTTTCATCTCTCGGACTGTATCCCGGCCCCCCTGTTCGATACCCAGGTGGCGGCCATGGTTTGCGGTTTCGGAGATTCCGTCGGCTTTGAGTCCATCGTTGCGAAACTGGCCGGAGAGCGCGTCGACAAGTCCCAGCGCTTTACGGACTGGTCGCGCCGACCTCTCAGGCGCAAACAAATAGACTACGCCCTAGCCGACGTTATTCATTTACGCCCAGTCTACGAGAAAATTGCCGCCCTCCTCCATGAGAACGAACGCGAGGAATGGGTGGAAGAAGAAATGGCGGTTATTACGGACCCGGGATCCTATGAGGTTGACCTGATGGAGTCTTGGCGGCGGCTTAAATTTCGCAACGCCAAGCCAAGGTTCCTGGCCATCCTCCAGGAACTGGCCGCGTGGCGTGAAAAAGAGGCCCGGTCACGGGACGTGCCGAGAAACCATGTGCTTCGCGATGACGTGCTTGTGGAACTGGCGAGTCTGGCGCCGCAAACCGAACAGGAACTGGATCACGGACGCGGCTTTCCCCGCAAACAGGCCAGCAACTCGCTGGGCCGGGCCGTTCTCGCCGCCGTGGCACGGGGCAAGGCGCGCGACCCCAAGGACTGCCCCCAAGCGCCTTCAAAATACCACCTTCCTCCCGGTCTGAAGCCGGTGGTGGAACTCCTCAAGGTTCTGCTCAAAACCAAGAGCGAGGCTCATGGCGTGGCCCAAAAACTTATCGCCAACAGCGCCGACCTGGAGATGATCGCCGCCGACGATCAGGCCGATGTCCCCGCCCTGCATGGCTGGCGGAGAGAATTGTTTGGCGAGGATGCGCTGGCGCTTAAACGCGGAGAACTGGCCCTCACCGCGGGTAAAAATCAGGTCGCCCTGGTCAAACTCTCTTAACGCCCGTCTAGAGTCTTTCTGACCTAGATTGACTCGCTCTGACCGAGAGCATTTGGGCTTGGAGCAGGAGCGATTTGCGGAGCGTTTGCCCGATGCCCCACATCGCGCCGCGCGGCGCGCCTGGCGGACCGCCAATCCACATGCCATCGGAGCGGGTTAATCCAGGTCAGAAAGACTCCAGAACCTCGGCGACGAAAGGCACGGTAATACGCCGTTTCGCCGCCAGCGCCCGTGAATCGAGCGCGGCCACAATACGCCTCGCGGCCGAGAAAGACCTTTCCATATGTGTCAAAAGATAGGCGATGACATCCTGGCCCACCCGTAATTGACGGTCGGAGAACATCTTCACCAGAACGGCGCCAATCAGAGGATCGTCAGGCGCACCCACATCCACCGCCGGCAAGGCGGCAATACGGGAACGCAGGTCAGGTAATTCCGTCTGCCACCCGGCAACAGGCGTCACGGCCGTCAGGAGCAGGCTTCCCTGGCGTTCTCCCAATATATTGTAGAGATGGAGCAGAGTCCTTTCCCGAGCAGCAGACCCCATAACCCGGTCGGCATTCTCGATAATGGCCGCGCTGCTATCGCGGAGAAGTTCCGGCGGCTCATCTTCCTGCAACGATTCCGGGGAAAGGAATACTGCTTGGCTACGCGCCTGCCAGACGTGGGCAAGATGGGTCTTGCCGCAGCCTGCCGGACCATGAATCACGAGCCCCGGCGACTCCCATTCCGGCCAGCGGTCAAGCCAGGCTATGGCCTGTTCGTTACACGGAGCGACGAGGAAATCCTCCTGTCCCAGAGCCGGGCGATGACCTAGATTCAGAGGCAACTGCTCCCGCATTAACATTCCGGACGCCGTCATGCCTCTCCCCCGCCTCCATTTCCCGCCCCCCGGTAATAGGGGCTTTCCAGATAACGGTCGATGGCGAACCGGCTCAAGACGCCGATGACCGCCGCCAGGGGAACCGCCAGCAGGACGCCTACGAATCCGAACAACGCCCCGAAGGCCAACAGGGCAAAGAGGATCCAGGCCGGATGTAGGCCGATACGGTCACCCACGAGGTTTGGCGTAAGCAGGTAACTTTCCGCGGTCTGGCCGGTGAGGAAGGTGGCGGCCACCAGAACCACCGGCAGCATTTCAGAAAACTGCATCAAGGCCATGCTCGTGCCGATCACAAACCCGATAGCCGCCCCCACGTAGGGAACAAAGGAAATAAGGCCGCTGAAGATTCCCACCATAAGTCCGAATTCAAGACCGATGAGGGACAGAAAGAACCCGTAGAAACTCGCCAGAACCAGACACACCAGAAAAACTCCGCGCACAAAGCCCGACAGGGTTTCATCAATCAGCCCAAGCTGGGTGCGGATCGTGGCCACATGGTCGCGGGGCAGCCAGCTGTCTATATGGGCGACGATTATGTCCCAGTCGCGGAGCAGATAAAAAGCGGCAACCGGCATAATAAAAACAAGCGACAGCAGGTTGAGCAGCGCCAGCCCCCCGCTCCACAAATTAGAGACAACGCCTCCCGCCCATTTCACAAGACCGGCGCCACCCCCCAAACGTTCCATATCCACGTCCTTGAGGCGGTCGCGCATAATTTCGAGATAGGGCGCCACCATCTCACGCAAAACGGCAACGTAATGGGGTAGCCGGTCAAGAAACGCGATGAATTGTTCCTGCAACAGCGGCAGAAGCAGAATTAGGCCTAAAACAACAACCGCAAAGAAAAGGACGAGGATGCCAAAAACGGCGAGGCCCCGAGATACGCCGCGCTCTTCAAGGGCGTCGACCACGGGGTCGAGGAAATAGGCCACCGCCATGCCGACCACGAAAGGCAAAAGCACATCACCAAGAAGATAGAGGAAAAGTCCAAGGGCAATAATGCCGCCGGACCAAAACCAAAGTTGACGATTTATTTTTTCGTTCATGTGTCTACCGTCACGCCCCTTGTCCATCGTCCCAGATAACCCATCCCCGAAATAAAGGTAGTCGCCGCCACCACATAGATAAGGATTTCAGTCCCTCCGCCATCATCGAAAAACAACGCCGCGCGGGCAAGGACTATCCCCGCGAGGGCGATCTGGGCCACGGTATTGATCTTGCTGACCCATAACGGAGCCATGCTCAAGCTTTGATCCGACATGGTATAAAGCAACAGCGCGCCACCGATAATCAGCAGATCCCTGAACACCACCAGAATTACCAGCCAATCAGGAAGCAGGCCCTGGAGACCAAGGGTGACATAAACACCCACCAGCAGCATCTTGTCCGCCAAAGGGTCGATATAAGCCCCCAACGGGGTCTGTGCATTGAACAGACGGGCAAGGAATCCGTCTACAGCATCGGATAAACCGGCAATCATGAACAGCCAGAAAGCCGCCGCATACAGATCAGAAACAATCAGCCACACCGCCACAGGCACCGACAGCAGGCGCGCGATGCTGATGATATTGGGAAGATTGGTCAGCCTGGGCATGTAATAGCCATCCGGTCGAGAATTATTTTTCCAGACGAAGCATCCAGGAAGTATCTCCCTGACTCAAATTCAGATCACTCTGGGCCAATGCCAGCTTCAACTGGGTCGTGGAGCCCACGAAATACAGACCCACGATCACTTCACTTCGCGTCAGGGACAACACATCTTTCCTGCGAATAAAGGCGATGGAATCGAGACGCTTTCTGACATCCGTCCAGTATTTGATTCCGGTTATGGGAACCGAGACAATCAGGGATTCCTGACGACTGTCAAGCTGCATCAGGTTATCGCGCTTCCAGTTCTCCTCCACCTGAATGGCCACCCCTTTGACCGCGCGGCTTAACAGGGTATCCACGGTTTCGCCGCGGCTGCCTGTAAAACTGAATATGTTGGTGTATTCCTGGATCGCCGGGCCAAATCTGCTGACGGAAACATCGAGACCGGAGCGGCCGGCCACTGGATCCGTGGTCAGGGTGGCCACCGCCACCAGCGTATCCGTGGCGCCATAGCGGCGGGCAATGGTATCAAGCCGCTTGCGTGTCGCCGCCATGGCCTGAACCGGACCAATATCGGCCACATCAGCCAGATCCCCCTTCGGAACAATAAACGGAATAAGGGATTCCCGGTGCTGATACCCGACCCATGCCTCCCGCCAGGGGTTTGGATCATCCCACAACAGCTGTGTTCCAGCCAGTTGATAGACGGGAATAACCAAGACTGGCTTGCTCCTTGTCTCGGCAAAAGGGAGCCCTTCCTGGCTTAAGAGCTCCCGGATCGCGTCAGGTTTGAATCGATAAGTGATTTTCGCCAGATAACGAACCGAAGATGTCTTTTCATCGCTGACCTCAATGCCGCTGACGAGTTCGGCGATACGGGCATCGGCAAGAGCTGGAAGATCACCATGGTCGGTTCGCAACGTCAGGCGTTCCAGTAAGGTGCGAAAAGCCTTGCGTTGACCGTTGGCAAGAGCAGCCTTGCGGGCAAGAGTGGCGGACCCCGCCGTTACGTCAACTGCCACATCGCGGAGACTGAACACATCCGAGGCCAGCGCTTCGCTCGTATGCACGGGAACCGCAAGAGCTGCCGGGAACAGAAGAACCGCCAGGATCACCACGCGGAAACGCGAGCTAACCCAAGGGAGACAGAGTCCCCGTGACAGGCCGCGGGCCAGGATCATTGCAAAGCGCGAAGGATAAAGTATGTTCAAACGTCAAGGTTCCCTACAAACCCTAGCCTTATACTTTATCACGCGTGAGGACACCATAAGCAGCCAGACTTATAAGGATGCAGGCGTTGATATCACCGCCGGAAATGCCTTGGTAGAGGCCATCAAGCCCCTGGTGCGGGCCACCTCCCGGCCCGGCGCCGATGGAAAGCTGGGGGGATTTGGCGCCATCTTCGATCTTGCCGCCACCGGTTACGACGATCCTATCCTGGTTGCCGCCACTGATGGCGTCGGCACCAAGCTTCAGGTGGCTATTGCAACCGGCCGTCATCGCGGCGTGGGTGTTGACCTCGTCGCCATGTGCGTCAACGACCTGCTGGTGCAGGGCGCCGAACCTCTGTTTTTTCTCGACTACTATGCCTGCGGCGGGCTCGACGCGGGCGTGGCAAAAGATGTTGTTGCCGGCATTGCCGACGGTTGCCATCTTGCCGGCTGTGCCCTGATCGGCGGCGAAACAGCGGAAATGCCCGGCATGTATTCGGGGGGAGACTATGATCTGGCGGGGTTTTCCGTAGGCGCGGCCGAACGCGGGGAGATTCTGACCGGGGAAGACGTGGCCGAAGGAGATGTGGTCCTGGGCATGGCCTCCAGCGGGCTTCATGCCAACGGATTCTCCCTTGTGCGGAAACTGGTGTCGGAGAACGGTCTTTCCTACGATGACCCGGCCCCGTTTCGGCCCACAGAGACACTCGGCGAAGCCTTGCTGGCGCCCACCCGTATCTATGTGAAAAGCTGTCTTCCTCTTGTCCGTAAGGGCATGATCAAGGCTATGGCCCATATCACCGGCGGTGGGTTTACCGAAAACATCCCACGCGTACTGCCCGCGGGACTCGGCGTTGCCATAGATGCCAATGCATGGCCCTTCGGAGATGTTTTTGCCTGGCTTGCGGCCACCGGACCAATTGCCGTGGAGGAAATTGCCCGCACTTTCAATTGCGGTATTGGCATGGTGGTTATGGTCGCCGCCGACCATGCCGCCGAGGTGAGCCAAGCTCTGAGCGCGGACGGCGAGACAGTCTGGACCATCGGGCGGGTGATAACCTGCCAGGAAGGCGCGGCCCGTGTCCAGCTGTCGGGGATGGAAAAATCGTGGCAAATCTGAAGGCTGCAATCCTGATTTCCGGGCGCGGAAGCAATATGGAGGCGCTGGTCGCCGCCTGTAACAAGCCGGGATTCCCCGCCGAAGTGGTTCTTGTGCTCTCCAACAATCCAGATGCGCCCGGATTGGAATACGCAAAAGAGGCCGGTCTCGCTACCCATGTCATCGACCAGAGTGGGTTTCCAAAACGTGCTGAATTTGACGCGGTTCTTGATTCGGTGCTCAGCGACCACAAGGTGGAACTGGTCTGCCTTGCCGGATTTATGCGCATCCTGAGCGAGGAATTTGTCAATAAATGGCGCGACCGCATCATCAACATTCACCCCTCGCTGTTGCCCTCCTTCAAGGGTCTGAACACCCATGCCCGGGTCCTGCAGTCAGGGGTGAGTTTTTCCGGCTGTACTATCCATTTTGTACGCCCGGAAATGGATGACGGCCCCGTCATCGCCCAGGCCGCGGTTCCTGTACACAGCGGCGATACGGTAGATAATCTGGCTGCCCGGGTATTAGCTGCGGAACACCGCGCTTACCCTCTGGCCTTACGCCTGATCGCCGAGGGCCGGGTGCGCGTGGTTGAGGAGACAGTGAAAATTGATGGCGCAATTGCTTCTGCCGACGCCATGTTTAATCCAACCGAAGAATCCTGATGCATGGGTTTCATTGGCCGGTATGGTCATCTTTTGGAATCTTCCCCTTCCCCTAAACCGAACATTGCGCTATAGATTTCGCCATTGATTTAGCCGTTAAACCAAAGGGGACAGAAGATGCCTGCCGACAGTGAAATACAGCGCCACCAGACAGATTGGGAAAATTTCGTCTCGCTGATGAAATACAGCCTTGCCACTATTATTATTACGTTGATCCTGATGGCGGCTTTCTTGACCGAGCGTACACCCGGCTGAACCTAGCAAGTTTCACTAAAAAGGCCGCGCCCTGGGGCGCGGCCTTTTTTAATGCAAAACCGGCTGAACATAAATATCAGCCAACGATTTCCACCTCGGAAAAAAAGAAGGATATCTCTATGGCCGCCGTTTCCGGGCTGTCGGAACCATGTACCGAATTGGCTTCCACGCTCTCCCCGAAGTCCTTGCGAATGGTTTTATCTTCGGCGTTGGCAGGGTTGGTGGCGCCCATAATCTCACGGTTGCGAACAATGGCGTCCTCCCCCTCAAGAACCTGCACCACAACCGGCCCGGACGTCATAAATGTGCACAAATCCTCAAAAAAGGATCTGTCTTTATGAACGTTGTAAAAATTTTCCGCGATCTCGCGAGTCAGCCTAATTCGCTTCTGCGCCACAATGCGCAGGCCTGACTCTTCGAATCTGGCATTGATTCTCCCGGTCAGGCCTCTCCGCGTAGCATCTGGTTTAATAATGGAAAGAGTGCGTTCAACAGCCATAGTCTTTGAAAATCCCGAAACCTTGTTAATAAAAAAAAGCAGGAGGAACTGCCGAAGAAGCGGCCTTATATCCCTACCCAACGTCTTCGGCAAGAAAAGCGTGACATTGTGAAATCGGAACTTATTCCCGAACTTGCCATCCGCCCTGAGCCGTCTGTTCGTAGTAAGTCAGTGGATAACCGGCTTTCTCGTAGGTCTTCCACCGCTCACGAGCCTGTGTAAGGGCCTGTTCGTCATTGCCGTCGAAAATTTCCAGGCATTTCTCGAAACCGTCCATACCATCGTGAGAAGCTCCATCGGTCAGCACGAGGACGCTCGCCCCATTGGGGTTCTCAGGCGAGGTCGTAAGCCACACAGGCTGTTCGGAATCATAACCGTCCTCGGCACTGCCATGGGCAAGAAAGGCCCCGGGTTCGTAAGTCCACATCATGGAATTCAGTGCCGCGATACGCTCTTTGGACCCCGCCATAATTATCGCCTTGGCGCCGCTGGATACCACCTTTTCCATCAGTTTAGGAAGCGCCCGTTCCAAGGGATGCTTCTTTAACTGATAGAAACGCACCTCTGTCACAATCTTTCCCTCGCCCGATTTATCCCTTTTCACAATAATCGGCAACGAACCGGTCGAGAAGACGAACACCGAATCCGGTCCCGCCCTTGGGAACGGTGGGTTTGTCCTTGGACGACCAGGTAACGCCGGCAATATCCAGATGGGCCCAGGGAACCTTATTAACGAATCTATGGAGGAACTGCGCCGCCGTGATACTGCCGGCACCGCGGGTGCCGGTGATATTTTTCATATCGGCAATATTGCAATTGAGGAGCTTGTCGAATGAATCGTTCATGGGAAAGCGCCAGACCTGCTCCCCTACCGCATCTCCGGCTTTGGTTAAGTGCTCCGCCAAGTCATCATCATTGGAAAAAAGACCCGCAATCTCGGTGCCCAAGGCAACGATAATGGCGCCTGTGAGGGTGGCCAGGTCCACCATGAGGCGGGGTTTAAACCGCTTCTGGCAGTACCAGAGAACATCGGCCAGAACCAGCCGGCCCTCGGCATCAGTATTGAGAACCTCGATGGTCTGGCCCGACATGGAGGTGACGATGTCGCCCGGGCGTTGGGCGGAGCCCGAGGGCATGTTCTCCACAAGACCCACCACGCCTACGGCATTGACCTTCGCCTTGCGGCCGGCCAGGGCCTTCATCAGGCCAATGACCACCCCGGATCCGGCCATATCCCATTTCATATCTTCCATGCCGTTGGATGGTTTAATGGAGATGCCCCCAGTATCGAATGTCACACCCTTGCCAATGAAAGCCACCGGACGCCTGTTCTTGGCCTTGGGGGCGCCCTTCCATTGCATCACCACCACATAGGGAGGACGCACACTGCCTTGAGCAACGCCGAGCAGGGCTCCCATACCCAGTTTTTTCAGCCGTGCCTGATTGAGAATTTCCACCTTAACGCCCAGCTTTTCCAAGCTCTTTGCCTGTTTTGCCAGGGGTTCCGGATAGAGCACGTTGGAGGGCTCCGAAACCAGATCTCGGGTAAAGAAAACACCCACGGCAGTTTTCTCCATGGGCGCGTAGGCCTTGCGAGCCGCATCATGTCCCCTGACCTGAATCATCAAGGTTTTAAGCGAGGGCTTGTCCTTGGCCTTTTCTTTAGTGCGGTATTTTGCAAAACGATAAGACCGCAGCCGCGCCCCGAAAGCCAGTTGCGCGGCCATATCACTGGTGCGTATGGGCGATTCCTTTATGGCATCGACCGCCACACGGACCGTGCTCTCTCCTTTTGTGGCAAGCCCGGAAACGATACGTCCTCCGGCCGCCTGTAGCCGTTTGTCATCAATATCCTCGGCCTTGCCGATCCCAAGCAAAACAAGCCTGCTTAAAGGCAGGCCGGAAGGCGCAAGAAGACTCAGCCATTGTCCTTTCTCGCCCTTAAAACGGCTGGCCTTCATGGCCCGGCTCACCGCACCACCACTTTTTTTGTCTAGGGCAGCGGTCGTAGGGAGCATCTGGCCTCCTTCGAGAACACCAACAACGAGCGTTCCGGATCGAGACTGTGAAGGAGAGGAGAAGGTGATTTTCATTAGGAATTTTCCATTTTCTGGATAAGGGGCGGAAGGGGGTATTCCGAAAAAGCCCAGCTTGACCGGATCGACCATGACTTTACTCATCCCTCCGACAAAGGGAAGTCAAACTTGACCTCTGGTCAAAGAAAGCAATAATCCCCGAAAACCAGGGAAAAACCTACGCAACATCAATGAGTTTTATGTGATAATCTCGGTCCTTCACGTGCCCAGAGGCCTTTGCTTTCTATTTTTGGGAGAGGTAAAGGGCGGTCACGTCTTTCAGGGTTAGCCATCTATGCAAAAAGTCTCGAGCTATATTCTGCTCCGATCCACTGTTGCTCTTCTTTTTGTAACCTTATCCTTGGCCTGCGCAATCTGGCTGATGCAGTCATTGCGGCTTATCGACCTTATCGTCAACCGTGGCCTGCCACTTTCAATATTTCTCTATATGTCCGTCTTGATGATGCCGACCTTCCTGGCGCTTATACTTCCCCTTGCCCTGTTTGCCGCCGTGCTGTTCGCCTATAACCGGCTGACCATGGATAGTGAATTGCTGGTCATGCGGGTGGCGGGGATCAGCCAGACCGGCCTGTCTAAGCCGGCGTTTCTGCTGGCAGGGATAGTCACTGTCATCATCTACAGTCTGACGTTATATCTGCTGCCCCTGTCTTTCCGCGAGTTCAAGGACAGACAGGTGACTATCCGCAACGATTTCTCCGCCGTTCTTCTCCAGGAAGGCGTGTTCACCGAGATTTCCAAGGGAGTCACTGTTTTTGTCCGCGAACGCGGAGCCAAGGGAGAGCTTCTCGGCATCTTCGTTCATGATGGACGAAACCCGGAAAAACCCGTGACCATGATGGCGGAAAACGGAGCCTTGGTACGGACCGATGAAGGTCCTCAGGTCATCATGATCAACGGCAACCGGCAAGAAGTATCGAAAGATTCAGGCAAGCTTTCATTGCTCTATTTTGACCGCTATTCGCTGGATGTACGTTCCGTGGACAGCACCCTCGAAAAAAGATGGCGTGAACCTAAGGAGCGTTTCCTTGGCGAACTTTTTTATCCAGACATGACGGATGTGAACAACCAGTTCAACGCAGCCAAATTAAGGGCTGAAGGGCATCAACGGCTGACCCTTCCGATTTATGCCCTGACCTTCACCGTGATTGCGCTTGCCGCTTTGCTCTCGGGTGGTTTTACCCGGCGCGGCCTGGGCAAGAGAATCACCATGGCCATTCTCCTGATCATCGCCATTCAGGCGGGAGCTTTGGGATTTACTAATCTGGCCGCCCGATTTCCCTGGATGGTTCCTCTGGTTTATCTTAATGCCATACTTCCTTTGGTCGGGGGAGGCTATGTGCTCTTCAGCCGCAGAAAGCGGCCATCCGGCGCCGGCGTCGATGCAGATGCAACATCCAACCCCAGCTGAACGGCTGTAATCCTTCTTCGGAAACTGTGGTATGCGCCTTTCAATGACACTTTCAGCCTATATCGGGCGCCAGTTTTTTTTCTGGTGTGGCGGCATCTTTCTTTCCTTGACCACCATCATCTTCATGCTCGATCTGGTGGAACTGATGCGCCGTGCGTCATCCAAGCAACAGGCCACCCTGGATATCATTGCCCAAATGGCGCTGTTGAAAATTCCCCTGATGGCCCAGGAAATTCTTCCCTTTGCCATTCTCTTTGGCGGCATGCTTGTTTTTTCGCGGCTCACCCGTGCCCATGAATTGGTGGTGGCGCGGGCGGCAGGTGTTTCCGTATGGCAATTTCTCTTTCCCGCCCTGGTAATCGCGTTTCTAGTCGGCTGTTTCAGCATAACGGTTTTCAACCCTTTCGCTTCCATTGCCACCTCACGTTTCGAACATCTTGAAAGCCGTTACTTACGTGGCAAATCAAGCCTTTTAGCCATGTCATCCACCGGATTGTGGTTGCGCCAGTCGGATGGGAAAGGGCAATCCATCATTCATGCACAACGTGTCCTGCCCGAGAGCTTCCAGCTTCAGGATGTCATTATTTTCCTGTTCGAGGACGAAGACCGGTTTGCCGGCCGTATCGATGCATCGACGGCGACTCTCGATAATGGAAACTGGCGGCTTGCCAATGCCTGGATAACCGCCCCGAATACCCCTCCAAGTTTCAAAACCGGTTATCACGTAACAACCGAGCTCACCTTCGAGAAGATTCAGGAAAGTTTTGCCTCACCGGAAACCATGTCTTTCTGGAGCCTCCCTGATTTTATCAGGGTCATGGAAAATGCGGGGTTTTCCGCCCTCAGGCACCGCCTTCACTGGTATACCCTCCTTGCGCTTCCTTTTCTTCTGTGCGCCATGGTTTTTATCGCCGCCACCTTTTCTCTGCGTCTGGTGCGCCATGGAGGCACGGCGTTAATCGTCGCCGGTGGAATTTTTGTTGGTTTCCTTTTCTATTTTCTCTCCGACGTCGTATATGCTCTTGGTCTTTCGGCAAGTCTTCCGGTTATGCTCGCGGCCTGGTCGCCTGTTGGCATCAGCGTTCTTTTGGGACTTGCCATGCTCATGCACCTTGAGGACGGCTGAATGTATCCGTTCATTTTCCAGTTGAAGGCTTTCCGCCGTCTCTTGCTCGTCGGCCCGGTGGTTTTTGTCCTTGCCATGATGCCTT
>CAYZWF010000034.1:0-21580 GCA_964482135.1 uncultured Rhodospirillaceae bacterium | reverse complement strand
AGCCGCGCACCACGGAATAGGAATAATGGTAATAGCCGCCGCCATTGGCGCAGCTGCCCATGGAAATGACCCAGCGCGGCTCCGCCATCTGGTCGTAGACCTTGCGCAGAGCCGGGGCCATTTTGTTGGTCAGCGTACCGGCCACGATCATCACATCGGACTGGCGCGGACTGGGCCTGAAGACAATCCCGAAACGGTCGTAATCGTAACGGCTGGCGGCGGATTGCATCATTTCCACGGCACAGCAGGCCAGGCCGAAGGTCATGGGCCACATGGAGCCGGTACGCGCCCAGTTAACGAGGTGGTCGAGTTGGGTGACGAAGAAGCCCTTCTCGGAAAGCTCCATGCTCGCGTCCAGCATCAGGACGCCCTGTTGCTCAGCGTCGGTTATGGCGCCGGAGGATGTGGAGATTATTCCCATTCCAAGGCTCCCTTGCGCCATTCGTAGACAAATCCGACGGTCAGGATGACCAGGAAAAAGACCATGGACCAGAAACCGAAAAGCCCGATATCCCCCAGCGAAACGGCCCAGGGGAAGAGAAAGGCCACTTCCAGGTCGAAGATGATGAAAAGCAGAGCCACCAGATAAAAGCGCACGTCGAAACGGCCGCGCGAATCATCGAAGGGTTCGAACCCGCATTCGTAAGGAGACAGCTTTTCGGAATCGGGACGCTGGGGAGCCACAAGCAAGGACGCCACCACCGCAATGGCGGCAATGGCAAAGGCGATCAGGAAGAAGATCAGAACCGGCAGATATTCGTCGAGAATCGCGTCAAACATACCCCATCCCCTGATGGCCCTTCCCCTGATGAGCGCCCCGGAAAGCTTACAGGAAACTCACAGAAAGCCCCCACAAAGTTTAAGTGGGCTCTTCTGGTTGACTATCCCATGTAAAACATTGCGGAATCGTTACCGCATCGCCCGCCACAGCGCGGATTTGCGGGCATTATAGGAAGCGGGTTTGGCGATTGAAAGCAGCTTCACGCCCCAAAACGGGGAAATGCGGCATTTTTTCGCAAGCACAGCCCCGACATTTCATGCCGCCCCCCGGACACGAGATGCCCAGGGGACTAGCAGAGAACCAACGGGGAAATTGTCTGGAAAAGATTATTGGAAAATGGCGGGAGTGACGGGACTCGAACCCGCGGCCTCCGGCGTGACAGGCCGGCGCTCTAACCAACTGAGCTACACCCCCTATGGGCCGCGTCTTGTGAGCCGGAAGAGAATCTTCAGCCCCTTGTAAAATCGGCTTTTTACGTGGCGGACATGTGGGAAAGGCTTACTACGTTACCCCCTCGCGGGTGTCAAGCGGCCTCTCCCCGTGGGAACATCCGACTCAACAAAAAGATATCGACGGAGGGAAATGGTGGGCGGTGACGGGATCGAACCGCCGACATCCACGGTGTAAACGTGGCGCTCTCCCAGCTGAGCTAACCGCCCAAAAATAGATGCCCGGTAACCGATGCCTGACCTTTACAGCGCCGGAACATCTTCTGGCAACAAGGAAACAAAAAAAGATTGCCGACCCCAAAGGGCCGGCAATCTAAAAGTAACCTCGGGGAACTCCCCGAAGATTTCAGCTAAGGCTAGTTGACGGCTTGCTTGAGCGCCTTGCCGGCCTTGAATTTCGGAACCCTGCAAGCGGGAATCTGGATGACGGCCCCAGTGCGGGGGTTTCTTCCCTGCGACGCACGGCGGTTGCTGACGCTGAATGTGCCAAAACCGACAAGCCTCACTTCGGTGCCTCCGCTCAAGGAAGAAGTAACCGATGACAGGGTAGCATCGATGGCCTTGGCCGCATCTGCCTTGGAAAGACCCGTGCTTGAAGCAACCGACGCTATGAGATCATTTTTATTCACTTTATGCCCCCCTCTGAATGGAACTGGATGTGAAGAGATAATATGGAGTTCCGGAACAACGGAACGGCCAACCCTAGAGATTGGTAAACCTTTGTGACAGGAGGGAGTGTAGATCGGGGAAATCGGCCTCGTCAATCACGGAAGTGGCCTTATCCACAGCTTTTTCGGTCACCGGTTGAAATAACAGCACATTTTCCGGCTAATGAGTGACGACACTTTCCTGGGATACGTCCTTTTCACCCTCGGCAAGCTGCTCGGACTCCACCCATTCGATGGGAACCAACGGTGACGCCAGTGCTTTTTCAAGCACCTCGTCCACGGTTGCCATGGGAATGATATCCATGCCGCGCTTCACGTTGTCGGGAATTTCGGCAAGGTCTTTTTCATTTTCCTGGGGAATAATCACGGTCTTGATTCCCCCACGCAGGGCGGCAAGAAGTTTTTCCTTGAGCCCGCCAATGGGAAGAATACGGCCGCGAAGGGTGATCTCCCCGGTCATGGCGATGTCCTTGTGCACGGGAATCCCGGTCAAGGCCGAAACAATAGAGGTGCACATGGCGACGCCCGCCGACGGCCCGTCCTTGGGCGTGGCGCCCTCGGGCACGTGGACGTGGATGTCCTTTTTCTCGAACACCGTGGGCTTGATGCCGAAGGCCACCGAGCGCGAGCGCACATAGCTCCGCGCCGCCTGGACCGATTCCTTCATCACATCGCCGAGCTTGCCGGTATGCGCCACATTTCCCTTGCCGGGCATGACCACGGCCTCGATGGAAAGCAGCTCGCCCCCCACTTCGGTCCATGCCAGCCCGGTGGTCACGCCCACCAGGTTTTCCTCTTCCACCTCGCCATAGCGATAGCGGCGGATGCCCGCGTATTTGCCGAGATTGCGGGCGCTCACGTTGACCTTTTTCTTACCGCTCATGAGCACGTCCTTGACGGCCTTGCGCGTCAAGTTGGCGATCTCGCGTTCGAGGTTACGTACGCCCGCCTCGCGCGTGTAATAGCGGATGATATTGCGGATCGCGGAATCCGAAATCGCCCACTCCCCTTTTTTCAGACCGTGTTCCTTGATCTGTTTGGGAATCAGGTGACGGGTGGCGATCTCCACCTTTTCGTCCTCGGTGTATCCCGACAGGCGAATGATTTCCATGCGGTCGAGCAGGGGCTGGAGCATGCGGGTGGTATTGGCGGTGGTGACGAACATGACGTCGGAAAGATCGTAATCGACCTCGAGATAGTGGTCGTTGAAGGCCACGTTCTGTTCGGGGTCGAGAACCTCGAGCAGGGCCGAGGAAGGATCGCCGCGCCAATCGGAACCCAGCTTGTCCACCTCGTCGAGGAGGAACAGGGGGTTGCTGGACTTGGCCTTTTTCATGGACTGGATGATCTTGCCCGGCATCGATCCGATATAGGTGCGGCGGTGGCCGCGGATTTCGGATTCGTCGCGCACGCCGCCCAGGGACATGCGCACGAATTTTCGTCCCGTGGCCCTGGCGATGGATTTACCCAGAGAGGTCTTGCCCACGCCCGGCGGACCTACCAGGCACAGGATCGGGCCTTTGAGCTTTCTCATGCGCAGCTGGACGGCGAGATATTCGATGATGCGTTCCTTGACCTTCTCCAGCCCATAGTGATCGTCATCGAGAATCTTCACCGCTTTCTTGAGATCGCGGTTGCTTCTGGTGCGTTTGCCCCAGGGCAGGGAAAGCATCCAGTCGAGATAGTTGCGCACCACCGTGGCTTCGGCCGACATGGGGCTCATGGAGCGCAGTTTCTTGATCTCGGAAAGAGCCTTCTCCCGGGCTTCCTTGCTGAGCTTGGTGTCTTTTATCTTGTCCTCGATCTCGGTGACTTCGTCGCGGCCCTCGTCGATTTCGCCCAGTTCCTTCTGGATCGCCTTCAATTGCTCGTTGAGGTAGTACTCGCGCTGGGTCTTGTCCATCTGGCGCTTGACCCGGTTGCGAATGCGTTTTTCCACCTGGAGGACGCCGATCTCTCCCTCCATGAAGGAATAGACCTTTTCCAGCCGTTCGCTGACCTTTTCGGTCTCCAGCAACTGTTGTTTTTCGGGAATCTTCAGCGCCAGGTGAGAAGCCACCGTATCGGCGAGCTTGCAGGAATCATCAATCTGGTTGATGGAAACCATGACCTCGGGAGGGATTTTACGGTTGAGCTTTATGTACTGTTCAAACTGGGCGATGACGGTACGTGACAGCGCCTCCACTTCCTGGTCGTCATCGCCGTGGTCAGGGATAATCTCGGCATGGGCCTGGAAGAATTCCCCGCTGTCGGCATAGTCCGTAATACGGGCGCGCTCGCCGCCTTCGACCAGAACCTTTACCGTTCCGTCAGGCAATTTAAGAAGCTGGAGCACCGTGCCCACGGTACCCACGGTGTAGATATCCTCGGGCTCGGGATCGTCCTGGGCGGCGTTCTTCTGGGCCACCAGCAGGATCTGTTTGTCGTCCTGCATCACGTCTTCGAGCGCGCGCACAGATTTCTCGCGTCCCACGAAAAGGGGCACGATCATATGTGGAAAGACCACAATGTCGCGAAGCGGGAGTACCGGATAGAGAGGGTTCATATCGGTGTCTGCTTCGTTATCGTTTGGCAGCATGGGGTTCTTTCCTCAGGCAGGTGTCAGTGACAAAATCGCCGTCAAACAGCGTGGCGGAACATCCTGCGCGAGCCTTGCAAGAGTCCTGCCACAACCGCTCATAACCTGCTCACTAGGTGGCATTCAAAACCGCCGGGGTCAAGGGGCCCAAAGCATTAAACAGAATATAAACCGGGCATGGGACCCGGCACGGACCGGAACATCAGGCGCTTGACCCGATATCCTCCTGGCTTTCCGAGTAGATATAGAGGGGCTTGGCGTTCCCCTCTATCACTTCGCGGTTGATAACGATCTCTTCCACATCGGCAAGGCCGGGAAGCTCGAACATGGTGTCGAGCAGAATATGTTCCAGAATCGAACGCAGACCCCGGGCCCCGGTTTTACGCGCCAGGGCCTTTTCGGAAATACCGCGCAGGGCGTCGGCGGCAAATTCAAGGTGGACCCCTTCGATCTCGAACAGGCGCTGGTACTGTTTCACCAGGGCGTTCTTGGGCTGGGTGAGAATCTCCACCAGCGACTCCTCGTCGAGGTCGCTCAGGGTGGCGACCACCGGCAGGCGGCCGATGAATTCGGGAATAAGACCGAATTTCAGCAAATCCTCGGGCTCCACGCCGAGCAGGACTTCACCCGTCTGGCGGTCGTCGGGGCTCTGGACATCGGCGCCAAAGCCAATGGAAGAGCCCTTGCCGCGGGCGTTGATGATTTTTTCCAGGCCGGCGAAGGCGCCGCCACAGATAAACAGGATATTGGTGGTGTCCACCTGGAGGAATTCCTGTTGCGGATGCTTGCGGCCGCCCTGGGGCGGGACGCTGGCGACGGTTCCTTCCATGATCTTGAGAAGCGCCTGTTGCACGCCCTCGCCCGACACATCGCGGGTAATGGAGGGGTTGTCCGACTTGCGGCTGATCTTGTCCACCTCGTCGATATAGACGATGCCGCGCTGTGCCCGTTCCACATTGTAATCGGCGGCCTGAAGCAGCTTGAGGATGATGTTCTCCACATCCTCGCCCACGTAGCCGGCCTCGGTCAGGGTGGTGGCATCGGCCATGGTGAAGGGCACATCGATGATGCGGGCCAGGGTTTCCGCCAACAGGGTCTTGCCGCAACCGGTGGGGCCGATCAGCAGGATGTTGGATTTCGCCAGCTCCACATCATTGGCCTTGCTGCCCTGCGCCAGACGCTTGTAGTGATTATGGACGGCCACCGAGAGGACGCGCTTGGCGTGGTCCTGGCCGATCACATAGTCGTTGAGAACCTTGCACACCTCGGCCGGCGTGGGCACGCCGTCATCGGACTTGACCAGGGTGGATTTGTGTTCCTCGCGGATGATGTCCATGCACAACTCGACGCATTCATCACAGATGAACACCGTCGGGCCGGCGATAAGCTTGCGCACCTCGTGCTGGCTTTTACCGCAGAAAGAGCAATAGAGCGTGTTCTTGGGGTCGCTGCCGCTGGACTTGTTCATGTCCTCTCCACACAGACCGCTTTGTTTTGGATTCGCTTGCGGTCCTTGACCAACATGTTACCCAGTCAGGGGGCGTCCATACAACGCCAAAAACCGGGGCCAAAAACATGTGGCAAAACCGCCTGGGCTCCTCTCCCGCCGGACAGAAAACATTGAGGGGGCTGGGGCAAATCGAATCCGCATTCTTACAGCGCCAGATGTGTCTCCCATTCGTGAAAAAAGATTCCGCGTCCTAAGATTCGTTCAGGAGGACTCAAGAAATGGTTAACGCCGGAGCAGGAAAATTTCTCCGGAATGAATTCGGGATACATTACCGCCCCGTGACCGGGTTTATTCCGCCTCGTCTTTTTCCCCGTTATCGGCGGGTTCTGGGCGCTTGTCCACGACCTCGTCCACGAGGCCGAATTTCTTGGCTTCTTCCGCCGACAGGAACTTGTCACGGTCCATGGCCTCTTCGATGGCTTTGAGGGTCTGGCCGGTATGGGTGACGTAGATCTGGTTGAGCCGGGCGCGAAGATCGAGAATTTCCTTGGCGTGGATCTCGATGTCGGCGGCCTGGCCCTGTACCCCGCCCGAGGGCTGGTGCACCATGATGCGGCTGTGCGGCAGGCAATAGCGCTTTTCCGAAGCGCCCGCCGCCAACAGCAATGATCCCATGGACGCCGCCTGGCCCACACATACGGTGCTGATGTCGGGGCGGATGTATTGCATGGTGTCGTAGATGGCCAGTCCCGACGTCACCGCGCCGCCGGGGGAATTGATGTAGAAGGAGATGTCCTTTTTCGGGTTCTCCGATTCCAGATACAACAGCTGGGCGCAAACCAGGCTCGCCACGCCATCGGAAACGGCGCCGGTGAGAAAGATGATCCGCTCCTTGAGAAGGCGGGAATAGATATCGTAGGCGCGCTCGCCACGGTTGGTCTGTTCCACCACCATGGGAACGAGGGTGTTCATATAAAAATCGCCTGATTTGTTTGCTTCGTTCATGGACTTCGATCCCTGACGCTGGTTCCGTAAACGCCCCCCCCTTCCCGAAAATGGGCCGGGATATGGGCCTGTGGGGCGGGCGCGGTTATTTTTCTTGGCCGCCTTGCTTTTGATTTCTTTTGATTTCTTTAGTGGCTTTGGCGGCTTTCTTTTTCTTCGGCTTGGACCCCGACGAAGACGTGGCCGGAGCCGATTCCTCGGGCAAGGCAATCAGTTCCTCGAAATCCACCTTGCGCTCCGTCACTTCGGCCATCTCGACAATGAAGTCAAGAACCTTCTCTTCGTAGATTTGGGCCTGGAACCCCTGAATCATCTGGGGATTCTGCTGGTAATAGCTGATCACCTGCTGTTCCTGTCCGGGATAGCGGGCGGCCTCGGCCTGCAGGGCCTTCATGACTTCCGCGTCTTCCACCTTGACGTTGTTGCGGTGGCCCAGTTCGGCCAGAACCAGGGCAAGCAGAATGCGCCGTTCGGCGGCGCCACGGACCTCCGCGCGCCGGGCCTCTTCGTCTTTCTTGTTTTCGGCTTCTTCCGTGGCCTCGGCGTCCTGTTCGTTTCCGGCCTTGCGTTCCTCTTCCTGCCTCTCCCAGAGAGACTGGAACTCGTCCTCCACCATGCCCCCGGGCAGCTCGATCTTGCATTTCTCCAGCAGGATGTCGGAGATGCTCCTCTTCAGGCGGATACGGGAGATTTCCCCGTATTCACGCTCAAGCCGGCCCGCCACCATCTGTTTGAGTTCCTCGAGATTTTCCAGCTCCATGTCCTTGGCCAGCGCATCGTCAATGGCGATGGGAGCGGATATGCGCACTTCCTTGAGGGTGACATCGAAAACCGCCTCTTTTCCGGCCACTTCCGGCGCATGGTAGGTTTCCGGAAACGTCACCTTGACCTCGAGTTCGTCACCGGCGGACGCGCCCACCATCTGTTCCTCGTAGCCGGGAATGAAACGTCCCGAACCGAGTTCTATCTCTTCATCCTGGCCAGTTCCGCCGTCAAAGGCCACGCCGTCGATCTTGCCCACATAGTCGAACAGGACCTGGTCGCCCATCTCGGCCTTGTGGGAGGCCTTGGACGGCTCGAAACGCTTGTGCACCTTGACCAGCTCTTCCAGCCCTTCCGTCACCTTGGCCTCGTCGGGCTCGGCGTAGAGACGCTCGAGAGAGAGCTTGGCGAGATCGAGATCGGGAATCTCGGGCATGATTTCCAGCACCATCTTGTATTCCAGATCGGCGCCCTCTTCGTAAGAGGTAATCTCGATCTTGGGCTGGCTTGCCGGACGCAGGCTCTTATCCTCCATGGCGCGCTGGGAACTGGAGTTGACGGTGGATTCAAGGATATCGCCCATGACCGACGAGGTGTAACGCTGTTTCAGCATGTCCATGGGTATTTTGCCGGGACGGAACCCGGGTATCTTCGCCGTTCTGCCTATTTCCTGTAGACGCAGCTCGAGCTGGCGGTCCAGCTCCGAGGCGGGAACCACCACCTTGTATTCACGGGACAGTCCCTCGGATTTGATTTCTGTTATCTGCATTTACCCTTGTCTCTATTCATGTTTATGTGAGAAATATCAAAGTATTAACTAATGAACCTAATCTAAAATATTAACCCAAAACATGGGCGACTCCTAAGAAGAATCCTGGTGCGGGCGGAGGGACTCGAACCCCCAAGGATTGCTCCACTGGCACCTAAAGCCAGCGCGTCTACCAGTTCCGCCACGCCCGCGAAGTTGGCCCGAACATATGAACGCCGGACATACCAACGGTTGGCAAACTCTCTCCGAGGCGCGCGACCCCCCGCAACCGGCATTTACGACCGACAGCTGAGTCCATCAGTGGCTCATCAGCCCAAAGAATACGAATCTTCAGAGAATACGAACCTTCGGAAAATGCGGACCTTCTATAGCACAGTGGAAATCCGGGCCACAAGCAGCCGCCCGCCGATGCAAAAAAAGGCGGCGACACCATGGATCATCGGGAAAGAGAAATCGGAACGAAAGCGGGCCATTCCAAGAGAATCTAAGCCCCGGAACGGCCTGACTTACATGCGCTCAGGATACTGGCGGGCAAAGGAAGAAAGGGCGAGAACGCGGGAATCGTGGACACGGCTGAAAGAGGGATGCCTGAAGCTGACCTCGAAACGCACGTGGGGAATGCCGTAGCCGTCCTTTCCCACGGAAAGAACGCGCGCGGTCTCCACAAGATCGCCTGCGCTATTCTTGCAAAACACCGATCCCGGAGTCACGTCCTGGCCCGAAAGCCCGCGACCGAACAGCATTGTCATTTCCCTCTCGCCTGGGTCTTTTTGCGTGGCGGATTCCCGGAATGAAGGACGGGTGAAAACCCGAAAAAACTCAACGCCAAGTATGCCACCCTCTCCTCATAGCAAATAACTTGATTTGGATAAAGAGAAATCATGCCATAACACACTAATTTAAATGGCTTTTTATACGTTCAAAACAGGGGTGGAAAATCCTTAAACCACGGTCTCAGAAAAAAGCCCGCGCAGGATCCCGGGCAAGAGATCGGGAAGGTCTTCGGCGATCAGGCCGGGACCGAAAGCAGCGCCCGCCGCCCCGTGTATCCAGGCCCCGGCGCAAGCGGCGGCAAAGGGCGGCATATCCTGGGCCATGAGGCCGGCGATAAACCCGGCGAGAACGTCTCCCGACCCCGCCGTGGCCAGTGTGGCCGGCGCATTGCCGTTGATGACGGCATTGCCCTGAGGGTCGGCGATCACCGTATCGGCGCCCTTGAGGAGGACCACCGCGCCACTGCGCCGCGCCGCCGCGCGCACCCGCGCCAGCTTTCCCTCGCCTTCAACATCACCGAAGAGACGCCGGAACTCGCCCTCATGGGGGGTCAGCACACAGGGCGAGCGGATGGAATCGAACAGCACTTCCGATGAGTCCGCGAACACGCTGAGGGCGTCGGCATCCAAAACACAGGCCCGTCCCTCCCCCAGCACCGCCAGCACCCGCGCCCGGGTCTCGCCGCTGATGCCGTTGCCCGGACCCAGGAGGTAGAGATTCTTGCGCTCGTCGGCCAACAGAGCGGAGAGGGAATCGAGACCCGCCAGCGGCACCGCGAGAACGCCGGGCGTGGTGGCGGCGTAGACCGGCCAGACCTCGGCCGGGCAGGCAATAGTCACCAGACCGGCCCCGGCGCGCAAACAAGCCCGCGCCGCCAGCCGCGCCGCGCCGGTCATCTCCGCGCCGCCCATGACCACGGCGTGACCACGGCTGTATTTGTGGTCCTCGGCGGTTGGAACCGGGTACATCTCGCGCCACAAAGCGGGACCATTTTCGTACTGTTGGGGGACGATCTCGTCGAGAACCCCTACCGGAGTGCCGATATCCCCTACCGCCACCTCGCCGCACAGACTGCGCCCGGGAAGCAGGAGGTGGCCCGGTTTGCGGCGGAAGAAGGTGACGGTGAGTTGAGCCCGCACCGCCACGCCCCGATCATCGCCGCCCAAAACATGACCAGTATCGCCATGGACGCCGCTCGGCGCGTCCACGGCCACCACGGGCAGGTCACGGCGCCCCAGTTCCTCCACCACCCAGGCCGCCGCCCCCTCCAGGGGCCGCGTCAACCCGGCCCCGAACAGGGCGTCCACCACCAGTTCACCGCCTTGCGGCGCGTTTTTGAAGAGACCCTCGTTGAGGCCGTCCACCGCCCCCTTCCAGCGCCCGGCATTGGTGGCGGCATCGCCCCTGAGTTTCTCTTTGTCGCCCAACAGCACCAGCCGCACGGGCCAGCCCTCGGCCTCGAGCAGGCGCGCGGCCACGAATCCGTCGCCACCGTTATTGCCCGGCCCGCACAGGATCAGCACCGGCATTTTGCGCCAGCGCTGGGTAATTTCACGGGCAATGGCGGCGCCCGCCGCCTCCATCAGTTCCAGCCCCGCTATGCCGGCCTTCGTGGCCAGGGCGTCGGCCCGGTACATCTCCTCCACCGAGAGCAGAACCGACTGGCCCGCCGCGTCGCGGGGGGAGATGTCTTCGCGGGTTGGCGCGGCGGCCTGGCGCACCTGTTTTTCCCCGGTGCCGAAGGTGAGCCAGACCTCGCTCACCCCCAGCGCCTGGGAGATAGCGCGCAGATTATCGCCGCGCGGCTTGTGGATGCTTCCGGCGAGATATTTGTAGATGCTTTCCCTGGAGATGCCGCTCTGCCGGGCAAGCTCGGCCCGCGACCATCCCAGTTCGCGGAGAACCTGCAAGGCCCGTTCATGCCAGGTTGTGGGAGGCTCGTTTTGCACCATGATTCGGGGCTTCCGTCTCAAAAATCCAATCTGGAATTTAAATCTATAGTGTCGGGGAATCGCCCTCTCTTCAACCGCAAAAGGCAAAAAGACAAAGGGCCGTAATGATGGATTGCCGGAGCCGGGCGGTAGAGATATGGTGCCCCTCTATTCCCCCCCTGCGGGGAGACGCCCCGGTGTCTTTCCGCCAACGGTCATTACAACCCCTGTTTTCAACGGAATCACCCCTCCCAGGTCATGAGCGACGCCCTCCTTCACGACTGGTCTACCGAAGAGGTTCTTGCGATCCTGCAATCGCCTCTTCTTGAGCTCATCGAACGCGCCCGCACCGTTCACGGCAATCATCACGGCGACGATTCGGTTCAACTGGCAAGCCTGTTGAGTGTGAAAACCGGCGGTTGCTCGGAAGATTGCAAATACTGTCCGCAATCGGCCCATCACCCCGCTGATGTGGGTAACGGCGATCTTATGGCCCATGAACAGGTTCTTACCGCCGCCCGCGAGGCCAAGGAACTTGGGGCCTCGCGCTTTTGCATGGGTGCGGCCTGGCGCCAGGTGCGCGACGGCACCGAATTCGATCAGGTTCTGGATATGGTGCGGGATGTGGGCGATCTGGGCATGGAAACCTGTGTCACTTTGGGCATGTTGACTGAAGATCAGGCCGGACGTCTGGCCGGGGCCGGACTTACCGCTTATAACCACAATCTCGACACCAGCCCCGAATATTACGACAAGATTATTTCCACCCGTGATTTCGAAGACCGCATGGAAACCTTGTCTCATGTGCGCAAGGCGGGAATCTCGCTGTGTGTGGGCGGCATTATCGGCATGGGTGAAAACGACCACGACCGCGCCCGTATGCTGGAAATTCTCGCACGCCTCGACCCCCATCCCGAAAGCGTGCCCATCAACGCATTGGTGGCGGTAGCAGGAACGCCGCTGGAGGACAGGCCGCCGGTGGACCCGCTCGATCTGGTGCGCATGTGCGCCACGGCTCGGATTTTAATGCCGGAGTCCCGCGTGCGGTTGAGCGCGGGCCGCCGCCAGTTGAGCCGCGAGGCCCAGGTCTTATGTTTCCTGGCCGGCGCCAATTCCATCTTTTACGGTGAAACACTGCTCACCACGGCCAACGCCGAATGTGAGGAAGACCGCCGCTTGTTACAGGAACTGGGCCTTTCTCCGCTCAGCCCCGAGATGGACAAGCCCGCCCCGGCCAGCTCCGCTGTATAAAGGGCGATAAGGTCATGGCCATGAAGACCTGGGGGCTGTTGGCCCTGAAGATTGCCCTCTCGGGAGCGCTGATCTGGTATCTCTTGGACAAGGTCGACCTTGGCGCGGCCATGGAAGATCTGCGGCGGGTGGATGTGGTAACGGTCGTCGCCGCCCTCGCCATCTTTCTCGCCCAGATGGTCCTTGTGGCGCGTCGCTGGGGCGGAATCATGCATCTGGTGGGCGTCGGCGACAATTTCCCTTTTCCGCGAATCGTCCGGACCATGTGGACCGCCACCTTCCTCAACACCACTCTGATTTCCAGTGTGGGCGGCGATGCCTTCCGTCTGTGGACCGTGGTGCGCGAAGGAAACCCGCTGGGAAAATCCATTAACAGCATCTTTCTCGACCGTATTGCGGCGCTGATGGCTCTGATGTTTCTGATCGCCATCAGTCTGCCTTATGTTGCGGAGCTTCTTCCCGACGAGGCCGCCTTCTGGAGCTATGCCACGCTTATCGCGGTTTCCCTGGCAGGGTTCGCCGCCCTTCTCCACGCCGACCAGTTGCCGCAGCGAATCCAGTATTGGCGGCTGGTGCAGGGGCTGGCCAATCTTGCCGCCGACACCCGCAGGCTGTCCCTGCATATGGATAATTTTTTGCCGGTGGCAGGATTATCGCTGTTGGTACATGTGCTCAGTATTCTCGTGGTCTATGTGCTGGCCGGAGGGCTGGAGATTGAGATTTCCTTTCTCGATTGTTTTTTCCTGGTGCCGCCGGTGATTCTCGCCATGACCTTGCCCATTTCCATCGCCGGCTGGGGCGTGCGCGAAGGCGCCATGATTGTCGCCCTGGGCCTGGTGGGCGTACCCAAGGAAAGCGCCTTCGTGCTTTCCGCCCTGTTCGGGCTGGGCATGATGATCGCGGCGCTTCCCGGCGGCCTCATCTGGCTCTTCAGCCGCAACCGGACCGTTCCCGCCATGCCCGACAGCGAAGCGAAAAACTGAACACAGCCGGCACAGACAAAGGCCAGAGATGACATCGGTTATTGCGGTTTTTTCAAAGCTCTTTTCCCTTCTGGACTCTTCTCATGGCAACAAGAGTCTAGCCGCCCTTCTCGTGCTTCCCGCCTGTTTTCTCGCTGCCGTTCTGATCCTGAGAGAGAATGCCGGGCCGTTCTGGATGTGGTACAGCATCGACCCCGACTACACCTATCTCATCAGCTCCCTGAAAATTCTCAACCTGACCACGCCGGGCCATGTGGACCATCCGGGAACGCCGGCACAATGGCTCGGCGCCCTGGTGCTTAAGGTCTCTTATCTCACCAGTTCCGGCGCTCATATCATCGAAACCGTGCTCGCCGATCCCGAGACCCATATGCGCCGAATCACTCTGGTGATGGCCTGGCTCAATACCGGGATTCTGTTTGCCGCCGGAGTAACTGCGCTGGCCGTCTTCGGGAACATTCTCCCGGCGCTGATGATCCAGGCCGCGCCTTTCATCTCAACGCAAATCTTGCGGCACGGCATCGCCCTGAAGCCGGAGCCGCTGTTGATTTTTTCGGTGATGGCGCTGATGACCGTCACCCTGTTGGCGCTGCGCCCCAAGGCCATGGAGACCAACCGCCGGGGATTCGCACTTGCCTTCGGCGCCACATTAGGATTCGGCGTGGCCTGTAAAATCACCTTCGCACCGCTTTTCCTGTTGCCGCTTTTCCTGCTTGGCGATCGCAAGGCCATTTTCACCTTTGCCATTGCCGGCCTTTTCGCCTTTCTGTTTTTTACTCTGCCGGCGCTGGGCGCCTATGAACAGTTCACCGACTGGATCGTCAGGCTGTTCCTGGGCAGCGAGCATCACGGCGGCGGGGCGGCCACCGTCATCAACCCGGAGAGCTATCCCCGCAATATCTATCGCCTGTTCACCCGGCCCCTGTTCGGCATCCCGTTCATTTTGGCCGTGGGAACCCTGGTGGCGGCGCGGCGGCGTGGCGGAAATATTCCCGGACCCGAACTTCTAGCCCTTAAAGGCGTGGTTCTGGCACAGACGGCCATGGTGCTGATGGTGGCCAAACAGCTGTCCGCCCATTACATGATCCCGGCCTATATGCTGACCGCCCTGTCCGGCGTCCTGATGTATCGCATCGTCCCGGCGCTGGACCTTGGCAGCACCATAATGCGACGGCGTTTTGGCCGCGTTTTTCCGGCTCTTCTGGCGGCCATCGCCGTGGCTCAGGCCTTTGGCGTGGCGAAGCTGGACCGCAAGTTCGAGGACATGCGCGAGACGGCGCTGGCCGTGGATAACAGGCGCTTCAACGCCTGTGCGCGCATCTATGGATATTCCGCCTCCAGCCCCAGCTACGCCCTTTATAACGGCAACTTTCAGAGCAAATTTCCCTATTCGCAACAGTTGAAGGAGCTGCGGCCGGAAAACGATTTCTGGCTCAACATCTTCACTGCTGACAAACCCAGCGGCGAGCTGCGCGACTGGGCCGGCAAACGTGATCTCTCCGGGGTGATTTCCGGCTATCCCTGCGCCGTATTGCGGGGATCGCGCAGAGGGGCCATGGCCGCCTTTCTCGCGGTGGAAGCCCCGGAAACCGGATACGAGACCTCCTGTTCCACCCGCCAGGAGGAAGTGTTCACCATGGGCGTGGACTGTCAGGGCCGTCTCGCGGCCCCCGGCGGAGACAACGCGCCCTAGCCCTTTGCCCCCATCCGGTCTATATCTCCCCCCATCATGAACAAGAAAAACAAACCCGAACTTTCTCCGCGCAAACAAGCCAATCGCGATCTCACCGACCGGCTGGCCCCGGAGCGCGACGCCTGGATCGACCGCAACGCCTTCTATTACCAGGAGCACTGGCGCTATCTGCGCTTTCTGGTGGGTGAAGGACGCAGTGTGCTCGACCTCGGCTGCGGCACTGGACGCCTGCTTGAAGCGCTGGCCCCGGCGCGCGGCGTGGGGGTGGATTTAAGCGCCGAGATGATCCGAATCGCCGGGGAAAATCATCCCGACTTCACCTTTCACCAGGGTGATATCGAAAACCCGGAATTCATTAAAACCCTGAAAGGGCCTTTCGACGTCATCATCCTTTCCGACACCATCGGTTTTCTTGAGGATTGCGAGACCACCCTGGCCGGACTGCAAACTCTGTGCACCCGCGACACCAGGATTATCCTTTCCTATTATTCCAAGGCCTGGGAGCCGGCGTTGAATCTGGCCGAGTCCTGTGGGCTGAAAATCCCCCAAAAGGAACAGAACTGGCTCTCCGCGAAAGACCTTGAGGGGCTGTTGCATCTAGCCGATTTCGATGTGGTGAAAAAGGAATGGCGCCAGCTCATGCCCAAGCCGCTGTTGGGACTGGGACGCCTGATTAACCGCACTCTGGGGACGCTGCCGGGTGTGCAGCGGCTCGGCCTGCGCAACTATCTGGTGGCGCGGTCCTTAAACCATGCGATCCAGCCCGGCCTTTCGGCAACCGTTCTCGTCCCCTGCCGTAACGAACGCGGCAATATCGAGGCCGCGGTGAAGCGCCTGCCCAGATTCTGCGACGATCTGGAAATCCTGTTTGTGGAGGGCGGCAGCGAAGACGGCACCTGGCGCGAAATCCAGCGCGTTATCGAGGCCTATCCCGACTTCGACATCAAGGCGGCGCAGCAGGAGGGGTCGGGCAAGGGCGATGCGGTGCGCAAGGGATTCGCCATGGCCCGGGGCGAGGTGCTGATGATTCTCGATGCCGACCTTACGGTGCCGCCCGAGGACATCCCCAAATTCTATCGCGCCTTGGTCAACGGCAAGGGCGAGTTCATCAACGGTACGCGGCTGGTCTATCCCATGGAAAGCCAGGCCATGCGGACCCTCAACTATCTCGCCAACCACCTCTTTTCCCTTATTTTCTCCTGGCTTCTCAACCAGCGCTTCACCGACACCCTGTGCGGCACCAAGGTGCTGACCAAGGCCAATTACGAGAAGATCGCCGCCGGCCGCGACTATTTCGGCGAGTTCGATCCCTTCGGCGATTTCGACCTTATCTTCGGCGCCGCCAAACAGAACCTCAAGGTGGTGGAACTGCCCATACGTTACGCCGACCGCACCTATGGCGAGACCCAGATTTCCCGTTTCCGCCATGGGCTGTTGCTGGTGCGCATGGTGATCTTCGCCTTCCGCAAGCTGAAGGCCATCTAGCCAGCACCGGAAAATTTCTCACATGTCTGCATTGGCTCTCCAGCAACGTTATAAGTTTCACCCGGGCCTTGAACAATATGCCTAAAATCGCCGCCTTCCTGATGACAGCTCTGTTTATGGCGCTGGCCGCCTGCGCGGCGGAGAAACAGCGGGCGCTCTATTCCCCACTCGATCCGGAAACGCCCTATTACGACAATTACGGCTACAGCGAGACCGAAATCACGGGCGATAGCATCGAGGTCACCTATCTCAGCCGTGACGAGAGCGCCATTCCCTATCTCGATTACGTGGAACGAACGAAACAGGCACTGGAACGCCGTACTCATGATTTCGCCCTCTGGCGGGTGGCCGAAGCCACCCTGGAAAACGAATTCACCCATTTCGCCGTGGAAGAAACCACGGCGCGGACAGAGAAACATATCGTCGGCCGCGATCCCGATCTCACCTACCACCGCGATTTGAACTATATGATCCTGGTTGGCTATGGCGCCTATCGCACCAATATCTGGCTGCAGCCGGTGGTCACATTACGGGCGCGTCTTTTGCCCGAGGCGGTGGCCGGCGCCGTAAATATCCATGATGCGCAGGCCGTTATCTCCCGTTACCAAAGCGCCTATCCACAGGCCCGCGAGCCCGTGGGCCCAGCCCTGATCCCCCGCTGAGCGAAAAAAGACGTTTCAGCGCGCCATGTGGTTGATGCGCACGAAACCCTCGCGGTTGGGCATCTCCACCGCAGCCAGAGTTGCCGCGTTCATCTCGTCGGCTTCGGCGATAACCCCGTTGAGAAAGAGAAGATAGGCGCAGAGCGCGTATATCTCGTCGCTGGTGAGAGAGAGCGGTGCGTCCTGGGGCATGGCACGGCGGATGTAATCGAACAGTGTAGTGGCGTAGGGCCAATAACTGCCCACGGTCTTTTCGGGATAGTCACCCGTAAGGCCGCCCACGCCGCCCACCAGTTCCTCCGCGCTCAGCCCCCGCCCCCGTTTGCCGTGACAGTCAATGCATCTGGCGAGATAGAGTTTCTCGCCAGCGGCCACCGTGCCGCGTCCTTGGGGAAGGTTATGGCCGTCGGGGGGAATGCTTATATCCCAGGCGGCGGCGGTTTCAAGGGATACCTGGTGGCCCAGGCCGGGGCCGCGCAAAGGCGTTGTCTCTGGGATTCGGCCTGCGCCACGGACAAGGAAAATGCCCACCGCCACCAGCACAAAAGCCCCCACCCACACGTTTTTATCCGTAGACATGGGACACCTTGCCCTCGTCCGACACCCGCCAGCTGACGATGGCGTTGTAGTGGAAATAGCCGTGAGTGCCGCGCGCCGCCACCAGGGTTTCCCGCGTGGGCTGTACATAGCCGGTCTCGTCAATGGCGCGGCTTTGCAGCACCGCCGGCGCGCCCTGCCAGTCCCAGGGAATGCGGAAACGGGTGAAACAGTGGGGCAGGACCGGCTCCTGAAGCTCCGCCTCGGCCCAGCTCGCGCCGCCATCGGCGGAGACCTCGACGCGGGCGATGCGGCCACGCCCGCTCCAGGCCAGGCCGGTGATCTGGTAAAGTCCCGGCCCCTGCATCTTCTTCCCCGGCGAGGGCGCGGTAATCAGCGATTTGGCATCCATGACGAAAGTGAACTGGCGCGCCGTGCCGTCGGGCACCAACTCGGTATATTTGGAGGTCTCGTCGCGGGACATCATGGGCTCCGCCACCACCTTCAAACGGCGCAGCCATTTGATATTGGTCACGCCCTCCCAGCCGGGAATGAGCAGGCGCATGGGATAGCCGTTTTCCGGGCGCAGACGCTCGCCGTTCTGGTAGAGGGCCACGAAGGCGTCGTCGAAGGCCTTGGCCACGGGGATGCTGGCCCCCACGGCGGCGGCGTCGGCCCCTTCGGCATAGAGCCATTTGGCTTGGACCCGGTCTATGCCCGCTTCGTCGAGAAGCACCGACAGCGGCACCCCCGACCATTCGCTGCACGAGGCCAGACCGTGCAGATGCCCGGCCCGGGCCTGGAGCGGGCGCGGATTCCAGCCCGCGTTGCTGTTGCCTCCGCATTCCACGAAACACAGCCGCGACATCATGGGATAACGCAACAGGTCGTCCACCGTGAAGGTCAGTGGCCGCGCCACCAGGCCGTGGATCAGAAGGCGGTGCTGTTCGGGAATTATAGCCGGCACCCCGTTATGATGACGCTCGAAGTGGAGGCCGTTGGGGGTCATGGCGCCTTCCAGGTCCTGGAGCGGGGTCCAGGACACGCCGTTGCCGGGCGAAGACTGGTTGCTGGTGATCCAGCGGATGACCTCTTTCTCATGGGGCGAAGGCTGGCCGTAATTGGTGAGCGGGCCGCCCGGCGTTTTCATCCAGGGCGGCGTTGCCGGCGGCATGGGGGGAATCTCTCCAGGGGGTTCCAAGGCACTTTCTTCGCCATAGGCGGCAAAGGCGAATGTGCCGGTAACGCCCAGCGCCGCGGCGGAACCCAGCGCCGCGCCCGACTTCAGGAACAAACGCCGGTGGAGCAACCCGCCGCCAGCCACGGGATTTACGGGCAAATCTCCAACAGCAGCGCGGCGAAGTTTTTTCTTGTCCTTTAGGGGATCATCTCCGTCCATGGTGAGAAATCATACATTGATTCAAAACAAGGCCGCCAATCTATCTTCTGGTCTATCTTTTGGCGGATTACCATATATTTGTTAACCTGGGGATGTAGGGATCATGTCTGTGCGCAATATTTTTCTTCGGACGATTTTGGGGGCGGCTCTGGCCATCCTCTTTCTCGTCGTGCCCCTGGGTTCTCCTGGCTCCCTGGGCGCGAAACCCTCCCCTGACGCCGCCGAATCTTCTGTTCAATCTCCTGGGCAATCCCCCAGTGAGTTCGATTCCCTCGCCGGTCAGCTTCTGGTGGCGGCGCCGGAAATGGCGGACCCCCGGTTTTCCAGAACCGTTATCGTCGTGGTTCGTCATGACCATACCGGGGCTCTGGGGCTTATTATCAACAAGCTGATCGGCTCCAGCACCGTGGCCGACCTGTTGGCGGGTTTCGGCGAGGACGGCGCCGGCAGGGCCGATTCCATTGATATTAATTACGGTGGGCCGGTACAGCCATTCGTGGGTCTTTCCCTCCACTCCCCCGATTTCGCCATCGAGGACACCACCGCCATCAACGATTATCTGTCCATGAGTGCCGGCGTAGAGGTTCTCAAGGCCATGGCCGAGGACCGGGGGCCGCGCAATACCCTCTTTATGCTCGGCTATGCCGGGTGGGGACCGGACCAGCTCGAAGGGGAGTTGCAACGGCGGGACTGGGCCGTTGCCCCCGCGGACGAGGCCTTCATCTTTGCCCCGGACCCCGAAACGGGAAGCGACGGAAGATGGAAAAAGGCCTTGAACCGCATGCAGATCGACCTGTGAAAGCGCGTTGAAAACGCCGCCTGACGCATTTCAGGTCTGCCCCCCCATAAGCCGATAAAAATAAAAATTAGTTTTTTGTAAATTAATTCCTAGTTTTATCTTATAGTTAACAAACTCTCTTCAGGCTCGCAGTCAGGGAAGGTGAGCAAATGTCTGAAAAGAAAAAGAGTGCGGAAGCCCCCTCCCTGCGAGAGGAGCGCGACAAGTTCGTCGCCTTTTCCTTCGCCGGAGCCCATCTTCTGGTCGAGGTCACCTCGGCGGGGAAAGTCGTGTTCAGCTCCGGGGCGTCCTGCGGCCTGTGCAAGAACGGCGCCGAGAAGCTGATCGGCAAATCCTTCAAGAATATGGTGATCAAGGACGACCACGGCTATGTGGGGGAGCTGTTCGGCCGCCTCAAGAAATCGGGACGCATCGAACAGGCGCGGCTGCGTATGCTTTCTCATGGCAACAAGACCATTTACGCCTTGATGGGGGGGATCAGCCTGCCCTCGAAGCCCGGCCACCACTTCCTGTCCCTGAGCATGCCGCCTCAGCTTCAGCATAAGGAGAAAGGGGACGATTCCTCGGGCCTGCTCGACAACGAGACTTTCACCGCCACCGCCACCGAGCGCATGCAGGCGGCCAGCCGCATGAATTTCGACCATAACCTGACCTTTTTCATGCTCGACGGGCTGGCGGAGCTGAGTAAGCAGGCCGAGCCGGAGAAGATTGAGGAAGTGATGTCGGAACTGAGCGCCGTGTTGCGGGCCAGTTCCATCGGCGGCGATTCCGCCGGCATTCTGGAGGAGGGAAAATTCGGTCTCGTCCACGACAGCGACGTGGACAGCGAGGAAGTGCGTAAGCGAATCGAGAAAATCCTCCAGTCCCATATGGAAAAACCCGAAAAGGGAAAGAAGGGCAAAAAGGAGTCGAAAACCAAGAGTTTCACCCTCGACTTCGAGATGGGAGATATCAGCGAGATGGACGCCACCAAGGCCCTGGTCTATTCCATCCGCAAGTTCTCCGATGAAGAAGCCAATGATTTCGACATCGATTCCCTGAGCAGCGGAGCCAAGGTCCTGCTCGAGGAAACTTCCAAACGCGTGGAAAAAGTCCGCGCCACCATTGCCGAGCGCGACTTCGACTTGGTGTTCCAGCCCATCGTCGGCATCGACGGCGAGAAGGTCCATCATTTCGAGGCCCTGACCCGTCTGGTGGGAGTGGCCTCGCCGCAGGACTTCATCACCTTCACCGAACAGGTGGGGCTGATCGAGGATTTCGACCTTACCGTGGCGCAGATGGTGCTGGAGGATCTCGAAAACCACGCCAAGATAGGGTGGCACCCCTGTATCGCGCTCAACCTTTCGGCGCGCTCCCTGGCCAGCGACATCTTCGTGGACCAGCTGATAGAAACCGTCAGGACGCTGGGTGAAAAGGCCGATCAGCTGATGTTCGAGGTTACCGAAACCCACGCCATCACCGATATGGAGCGTATGAACGGGGTGCTGCAGAAATTTCGCGACATGGGCCACACCATCGCCCTCGACGATATGGGATCGGGCACCACCACACTCAGCACCCTGCGCGAACTTCAGGTGGATTATGCCAAGCTCGACGGCCAGCTC
>CAYZWF010000033.1:0-23161 GCA_964482135.1 uncultured Rhodospirillaceae bacterium | reverse complement strand
CTTGATCCTCCTAAACTAACTATAAGGGTGGACCAACTCACAGGGGGAGGGTCACTTGGAGTCCGTTTTCTAACGAAGGGACAATATACCGCGCAAAGTGCGACCAACTTTCAAGTGACGGCTTATCTTGCGATGTTGGCTATCTCGCAGGGGATAGATTGGAGTTTCGGATTCAGCCTGACCAGGCCGAGGTTGTAACATGGCTGCTGGACCAAGGGGCAGAGAGCATCCAGCGCTATAAGGACTGTGCAATTCGAGACACAAAAAATTGGAAATGCTCAGCGCGAATTGGGGCGGCTCCATTGGTTGTGACGGACGGAAAAATAGAGTTAAGCTTGTATGAAATGATAGCCCTTCCTCAAATCTATAAATGGCAATGGCACTTGCTAGATTTCGGAATGTTCAGAAACAAGTTTTCCGATTGGTCAAAGCAGGAAATTATAGGTGATTGGTTTGGATTCCCGTCCCTTTACACTGTATTTGAAGAGGCGCGGAGAGAATTAGAGCGGCGAAGATACAAGAAGACCAAGTGAACGATACCTACCGTCGTGGGGGAACTTTCCTCTCTTACCACCCCCCCCCTAAAGCTGCGTCGGTTCGGGGATCGCCGCCATGTCCGGCCCAAGCCGTGTGGGCTCAAACTCGGTCTTGCTTCGCTGCGTCCTTCGGCCGTCACTCAACGGTGGGGTTTACAACTGTGTAGGCTCCGGGATGGCGGCGAGGTCGGGGCCGAGGCGCGTTGGCTTAAACTCGGTCTCGCTGCTAGGTATGTGGGGACGGCCCGTAACCACACGAGTGCACACACGCGCCGTGTCGGCGGCCATGACCCAGATCACCATCAGGAAAAATAATGTCAGCGCGGCGTTGAGGTTGGCGTTGAAGATGAGCTGGGGCGCTTTTGCCGCCAATTCGGGCGACAGCGTCCCGGCGGCAAGTTGGTCGCCGAGGATGCGCGCCTTGGCGAGGAAACCGATGCGGAACTCGTCGCTGAAAAGTTTCTCCCGGGCTGCCGTGGAGGTGACGGTCAGGAGCCAGGCCAGGGGCGCGCCCGTCACCCAGGCATAGCGGAGGCCGCCGCGCTTGACGATGATGGTGGTGGCCACACAGAGCGCGATGGCGGCCAGCATCTGGTTGGAAATGCCGAACAGCGGCCACAGCGAATTGATGCCGCCCAGCGGGTCCATGACTCCGGTCCACAGGAAATAGCCCCAACTGCCCACCACCAGCGCGCTGGTTATGAAGACGCCGGGATACCAGCTGGTGCGGCCCAGGGCCGGCACCACGTTGCCGAGTAAATCCTGCAACATGAAACGGCCCACCCGGGTGCCCGCGTCCAACGTGGTGAGGATGAAGAGGGCCTCGAACATGATGGCGAAGTGGTACCACACGGCGATGAAGGCGCCGCCGAACAACCCCGAGAACAAAGTCGCCATGCCGATGGCCAGCGAAGGCGCGCCGCCGGTGCGGGCAAACAGCGTGGTCTCGCCCACCTCGCGGGCCAGCGTGTCCATGGTCTCCACGGTCACCGGGAAGCCCCAGGAGGAAATGGTGGCAACGGCTTCGGCAGGCAGGGAACCGACAACGCCGCCGGGGCTGTTGATGGCGAAGAAGACGCCGGGCTCCATGACGCAGGCGGCGATCATGGCCATGACGGCGACGAAGGATTCCAGCATCATGCCGCCATAGCCGATCATGCGGGCGTCGGGTTCGCTGGTCAGCAGCTTGGGCGTGGTGCCGCTGGCGATCAGGGAATGGAAGCCGGAAATGGCGCCGCAGGCGATGGTAATGAACACAAAGGGAAAGACCTTGCCGCCGAAGATGGGCCCTGTGCCGTCTATAAACGGCGTGACGGCGGGCATGTGCATCTCGGGCCGCAGGGTGACGATGGCGATGGCCAAGAGGAAGATGGTGCCCAGCTTCATGAAGGTGGAGAGGTAATCGCGCGGCGCCAACAGCATCCATACCGGCAGGGTGGCCGAGGCGAAACCGTAGGCGATGATGATCCAGGCCAGGGTCTCCGGCCCCAGATCGAAGGCGGCGTGAAGGCCGGGATGGTGGTTCACATAGCCCCCGGCAAGCACGCAGAACAGCAGCAGCACCACACCGATCAGGGTCATTTCCAGCACCCGGCCGGGGCGGATATGGCGCATGTAGAAACCCATCAAGAGCGCGATGGGGATGGTCATGCCCACGGTAAACGTCCCCCAGGGGCTGTGGGCCAGGGCTTTGACCACCACCAGGCCGAGCACGGCAATGAGGATGATCATGATCACCATGACGCCGATCAGGGCGGTGGCGCCGCCGATGGGGCCCAATTCGTCGCGCGCCATCTGGCCCAGCGAGCGCCCGTTGCGGCGCAGGGAACAGGCGAGGATGACGAAATCCTGGACGCAGCCGCCCAGCACCGCGCCCACCAGTATCCATAGGGTGCCGGGGAGATAGCCGAACTGGGCGGCCAGGGTCGGGCCGATCAGGGGGCCGGGGCCGGAAATGGCGGCGAAGTGATGGCCGAAGACGATCCATTTATTGGTGGGCACGAAGTCGCGGCCGTTATCGAGGCGTTCGGCGGGAGTGGCGCGGTTGATGTCCAGCGCCAGCACCTTGGCCGCGATGAAGGCGGAATAGAAGCGGTAGCCCAGGGCGTAGACGCAGACGGCGGCCACCACCAGCCAGGCGCTGTTGATGGTTTCGCCGCGATGGATGGCGACGCCGCCCAGCGCCACCGCGCCGAGGATGGCGACCCCGGTCCAGATGAGTTTCTCTTTGGGGGTCAGGGGGCGTTTGGCGTCATTTTCCGTGCCGGAAGCGGCCATGGAGGTTCCTTTTAGTTGGGGGCCGACGTACCCTGCCCCTATCAGCAGCAGCGGCGGGGCTGGTTCCAGTCCTCGTCGAGGCGCCGGGCGTGGAAGGTCTTGCGGTCGAGGGGTTCTTCCTCGTCATGAGTATCGTCTGTATGCCAGTGCTGGAGATAGCGCTCATAGGCATCGTCGCCGGTGGCGTGGCGAAGACCGCGCCACAGAGAGGAGAGGGAGGTAAACAAGCTGGTCATGAGGGTTCTTCCTCCGTTTCTTCATCAGGCGCTTCTTCGGGGGCTGTTTCATCGGGGTCGAAGGGTTTCCAGCCGCCCTTGGCGAGGCGCTCCAGGGGCTGGAACCGGGTCTTGTAGGACATTTTCTGGCAGTCGGCGATCCAGTAGCCGGGATAGACGTGGGAAAGCCCCATCTCCCGGGCTTTGCCCACCAGCCACAGCAGCATGAAGTTGCCCAGGCCACGGCTTTCCTGGTCCGGGTCGAAGAAGCTGTAGACCGCGGAGAGGCCGTCGCCGAGGCGGTCGACGATGCAGGCGGCCAGCAGTTCGCCGCCCTCTTCCCCGTTCTTTGGGCTTTCATTTCCCGAAGCGGGGAGGCGGAATTCGGCGATGAAGGTTTCGGCGGGGGTGTCCTCGGCGAAGGAGAGGTAGTCCTCCCAGCTCATGGCGGCCATTTCACCGTCGCCGTGGCGCGATTTGAGATAGCGCGAAAACAGCTGGTACTGCTCCCGGGTGGCGCGGGCGGGCAGCAGTTCGGCGCGCAGATCGCGGTTGTCCCGCAGTACGCGGCGGAAAGTGCGGCCCGGCGTGAACTCAGCGGCGAGGATGCGCACCGGCACGCAGGCTTCGCATTCGGGGCAGCTTGGCTGGTAGACCGTATCGAGGCTGCGGCGGAACCCGGCGCGCGAGAGGAGGTCGAAGAGAGAGCTGGAATCGCCGCCCGCCAGCACGGTGAAGACGCGCTGTTCCATGCGTCCCTCGATGTAGGGGCAGGGCAGGGGAAAGGTGCGGTAGAAGGGCTGTGACAGATCTATGGGAAAGCGAGTCATAGCAATCTCTGTGGGTGTCTCGGTTTTTGATTCCCGCCCTCCGGGCTCATCTTATGTTCTCCGCCCTCCGGGCTCGTAGGAAACCGGGTCATACCAACTTCTTCGTCTTAATTTACGGCGTCAGTTCCGAGGGCGCTGCGCGGCGGAGAGCGCACCACCACCAGCCGGGTGGCGAAATCATGCAGGGTACGATGATAGGTGTTGAAAGGCGCGATGACCAGAACCAGCCAGGCGGTGATGCCCACGGAGACATAGAAAATGGCGGTCATGAAGGCGGCCTGTAGCAGGTTGGGGCGGCCGCCCTCCCAGTCCCGGACCTCGATATCAAACAGGCGCATGCCCAGGGTGGCGGATTTCGCGCCGCCGATAAGCAAGGTGTGATAGGCGAAGGGGATGCAGGCGATGGCCGCCCACAGCAGGGGCCAGAGCAGGCCCAAAGTGGCGATCCCGGCGGTGACCGCCACCATCCAGGCGCCGGTGAGAATCAGGGCGAGGATCACCACATCGGCCAGATAAGCAAGCACGCGCCGTGACATGACGCCCTGGTAAAGGGTCTGTTCGGCGAGCGGATCGGGCGGGATGTCGCGCCAGCGTGGTTGAGACTGGGCGGAGAATCCTGAAGATTCCGGTGTGGGGGCGGGAACGGGCGGCGGGTGATCGGTCATGAGGGCGGGGTTTTCCGGCTCAGTTAAGGTCGATCTGGATTTGCGGTTTCTTTTCGCTGTCCGGCATCAGATTTTGGAAGAAATCCCCGAGAGACGAGCCGGACTCGGCCTCGGGTTCTGTGGCGGATTCTAGGGTGGATTCCGTCGCTGATTCTGGGGTGGCGTTGAATTTGATCTCGGCTTCGGGCTCGGCCTCATCCTGTGGCGCGGCCTCGAAGGTTTCGGACTCGGGAACGGCTTCCTCTTCCAGTATGGGCGCGGCTTCATCCTGTGGCGCGGCTTCCATGGCCCCCGGTTCGGATTCAAGGGGCATGGTTTCGGGTTCTGTCTCAATGGGCATGGAATCGTCTTGCGGCACGTCCCCTGCTTCGACACCGGTTTCGTCTCCGGGCGGGGCTTCCACCGGCGCCACCTCAAGACCGCCGGCCTCGATTTCCTCTACCTCTTCGAATTTCTTGAGATAGGAATCACGCAGCAGGACGATGCTGATGCGGCGGTTGATGGTGGCGGTGGGGTCCTCCTTGTCCAGCAGGTCTTCGGAAGCCCGCCCGGTGACGCGGAAGATGCGCTCTTTATCGAGGCCCGAATGCAGCATGGCGCGGCGGCTTGAATTGGCGCGGTCGGTGGAGAGATCCCAGTTGTCGTAGCCGTAGCGCGCGAACTGGCTGGCGTCGGTATTGCCGGTGATGGTGAGCTTGTTGGACATGGCGGCGATAGCCCTGACCACCTGTTCGATGATGGTCTTGGCCTTGGGCGTCAGCGAGGTGGAGCCGCGCCTGAACATGGCCGAGCCTTCCCGGTCGACGATCTGGATGCGCAGGCCTTCCGGTGTCTGGTCGATAATCAGGTTGTTGGCCAGTTCCTTCAATTCCGGCGTTTCCTCCATGGCCTCGCGGATGGCGTCCTCGGCTTCCTCGAACTGTTCCTCTTCGCGCTCGGCGATCACCTCCTCGGCCTCTTCCTCGGTGACCTCCTCGGCCTCGACGGGATCAATCATGACCATGACGCCGGGCGATGCCTTGTCTTCGGTGAAGACACCTTCGGTGACCACCGACTGGCCCGAGCCTATGCCCTCGCCGCCGGTGGTGCTCTGCATGGCGCCGGGTGTGGGAGAGAAGAAATCGGCCAGGCCCATGCGCTGGTCCTCGGTGGTGGCGTTGAGCAGCCACATGAGCAGGAAAAAGGCCATCATGGCGGTAACGAAATCGGCATAGGCAATTTTCCAGGCGCCACCATGGTGGCCGCCATGCCCCTTGACGATTTTCTTGATGATGATGGGTTGTTCGTCGGACATGACGAAAAACTAGCTCCCGCCGCTGCTCGGAGTTGGCAGGTTATCCATGGCCTCTTCCACCTCGTAAAAGGTGGGGCGGTTGTTGGAGTAGATGGTCTTGCGGGCGAATTCCACGCAGATGGCCGGTGCGTAGCCCTGGATATAGGCCAGTAGCCCGCTCTTCATGCAGAAATAGTATTTCGTTCCGCCTCGTCGAGGCCCTTCACCGCTATGCCGATGGGACTCACGAAACCGTAGGAAACGAAAATTCCCAGGAAGGTTCCCACCAGGGCGCCGCCAATGGCGTGGCCGAGAATCTCGGGCGGCTCGCTGATGATGCCCATGGTGTGGATGACGCCGAGAACGGCGGCGACAATGCCGAATGCCGGCAGGGCGTCGCCCACGGCCAGGATAGCGCCGGAGACTTTTTCCATTTCCTCGTGATGGGTGTCCAGTTCGAGGTCTATCAGGGCCTCGATCTCGTTGGCGTTATCGGTGCCCAGCGTCAGAAGGCGCAGATAGTCGCAGAGGAATTCCACCGCGTGATGGTCCTCGCCGAAGGTGGGAAAGCTCTTGAAAATGTCGCTTTCCTTGGGGTTTTCCACATGGGTTTCCAGCGCCAGCATGCCCTTGGACTTGGCCAGCTTGAAAATGGTGAACATGAGGCCCAGAAGTTTGAGATAGCCTTCCTTTTTAAACTTCTCGCCCTTGAGAAGCTTGATCGGCGCCGTAAAGGCCCCGGTGATGATCTTCATGGAATTGGAGATGACGAACGCGCCCAGCGCCGCGCCGCAGATAATGATGACTTCGAAGGGCTGCCAGAGGATTTCCAGGTGCCCCCCGGCGAGCGCATAGCCACCAAAAACCGAGGCGATCACAATGAGGGCGCCGACTATGGCGAGCATGGGCGTTTCCTAGGGATAATGTGATTCATGGTGAGTGAAAGCCGGATCATCATTGGCGCTTTGGGCTGAGGCGTTTCTTTCGTGGCAATAAAGGGGGGCGTATTAAAACTCAGTCCGTCATGGGAGGGAAGGGGCAATCGCGGCGCGATGCCTTGCGTGGTTCAGGTTATACGAAATTCGGCCTCAAAAGTCTCCCCATTGCGTGGTTTTTGAGTGCTTTCGGGGAGATCAGGCGAGTAGCAGAATCTGGAGATCGGCCACATTGGTGCCGGTGGCGCCGGTCATCAGAAGATCGCCCGACGCCTTCAACGCCGCGTAAGAATCATTGTCGGCCAAGTGGGCCTGCGGGTCGATGCCGGCTTTACGTATACGCTCACAGCTTTCCCCGTTTACTATCCCGCCGGCGGCGTCGGTGGGACCGTCGCGGCCATCGGTGCCGCCGCTGAGGAAAACCCAGTCCCCGGCGAGCCCGGCTTTTTCGGCGGCGATGGCGAAGGCCAGGGCCATTTCCTGGTTGCGTCCGCCACGCCCCGAGCCGGTGAGCGTTACCGTGGTTTCACCCCCCGCCACCATTGCCAGGGGTTTGTCCGGGGTTTCGCGGCGGGCAGATAATGCGGCAGCGGCCCATTTCTCCGCCTCCTCGCGGGCCTCGCCGGTGAGGCATTCGTTCCACACTTGTACTTCGCATCCCGCATTCCGCGCCGCCTCGCCGAGCGCCGCCAGGCTGACGCCGTTGCTGCCCACCAGGGTGCTGGCGGTGGCGGCGAACAGGGGATCACCGGGCTTGGGGGTTTCTTGGCACTCGCCGGAAACGCCCTTTTCAATATGCGCGCGCACGGCATCTGGGGCCGTGTCCCAGGAACCGGAGGCCTTGAGGATATCTCTAGCCTCGGCGAAGGTGGTGGCATCAGGTACCGTGGGGCCACTGGCGATGGTGGAAAGGTCGTCGCCCAGCACATCGGAGAGAATCAGGGCGTGGAGGTGGGCGGGCGCGGCGATCCGGGCCAGACCGCCGCCCTTCAAACGCGAGAGATGTTTGCGCACCGTGTTCATGGCGCCGATATCGGCGCCACTGCCCAGCATCAGGTCGGTGGCGGCGATCTTGTCTTCCAGGGTCAGACCCTCGGCGGGGTAGGGGATGAGCGCCGATCCGCCGCCGCTGATGAGCACCAGAACGAGATCGCCCCGGCCGGCGTTCTCGACGGTTTCGGCCACGGCCTGGGCGCCCTTCACGCCATTGGCGTCGGGCAGGGGATGGCCGGCGGCCATCACGGTGAAGCCTTCCGTGTCTGTGGCGTCGGCAGCGTTTTCGTAATTGGTGACGGCCAGGCCGGGGCTCTGAAACAGCTCCGCCGGCAGGGCGTCGCGCGCTGCCTCGGCCATGGCCAGCGCCGCCTTGCCGAAGGCAACCACGAACACCCGTTTCCACGGTTCGCTGCGTGAATTTTCGGGATCGCCGTCATCACCGAGGATGTGGAGGGCGCCGTTATCGGCCCGCAGTACGCGGGCCACGGCCTGTCCAGGATCGGCGGCATCCACACCCGCGCGGAACAGGGATTCCGCCGTTTGTCTCAGGGAATCGGGGGAAGGCTGTGAGGCCATGGGGGGACTCCAGGGGGCGTTGCGCGACGTGGAATTGCAGCTTAGACGAGGTGGGCCCTAATGACCACGTGACGCGGTCTTTAGAGACTACGCGACGCGGTCTTTAGAGACTACGCGACGCGGTCAGGGGGCCCCTTGCCCGCGAAGAAGGCCTCCACATTGGTAACGACCCGAAATCCCATGCCTTCCCGGGTCTCCAGGGTGGCGCTGCCGAGATGGGGCAGAAGCACCACATTTTCCATCTCGGTGAGTTCCTTGGTGACGTCGGGTTCGCGTTCGAACACGTCGAGACCGGCTCCGGCGATGTCGCCCGCCCTCAAGGCCGCCACCAGCGCCGCCTCGTCCACCACGTCACCGCGCGCGGTATTGATGAGAAAGGCGGAAGACTGCATGGCCTTGAAACGTTCGGGGTTCATCAGGTGCCGGGTTTCCGGCGTCGCCGGGCAGTGCAGGGAGACGAAATCGGAGTCGGCGAGCACGTCCTCGATGGAGGCGCGGCTTTCGGCGTCCAGGGTCTTGTTGACGGTGTCGGGATCGGCAAGATAGGGGTCGTAATAGGCGATCTTCATGTCGAAGCCGAAATGGGCCTTTCTCGCCACCGCCTGGGCGATGCGGCCCATGCCGATAATACCCAGTTTCTTGCCCGTGACCTTGGCCCCCATCATGTGGGTGGGGCGCCAGCCGGTCCACTGACCGCCACGCAGGTGGCGTTCGCCCTCGCCGGCGCGGCGCGCCACCGAAAGCAGGAGAGTCATGGCGATATCGGCGGTACAGTCGGTGAGCACTTCGGGAGTGTTGGAGACCACCAGACCTTCGGCCTTAGCCGCCTCGATGTCGATATTGTTAAATCCGACCCCGAAATTGCCGAGCATTTTGGCTTGTTTTCCGTCAACGCCGAGGACTTCCGCCGTCATTTTGTCGGTGACGGTGCAGAGCACCGCGTCGGCCGTCTTCAGGGCGTCCTGAAGCTCGGCCACGGAGAGCGGCGTGTCCTCGGTATTGAGGGTGGCGTCGAAAAGCTCCGAGACCTTCTGTTCGACGGCCTTGGGCCAGGCGCGGGTAACAATAACCTTGGGCTTACTCATTAATGTTCCCTCGGCCTAGTTGTTGCGCCAGTATTCACTGGCCGCGGCGATGCCGCTTCCGGGCTTGATATCGAACCCGTGATCGAGCATGGCCATTTCCGCGCCGACGATGGCGCTGGCCAGCATCAGTTCGTTGAAATCGCCGAGATGGCCGATGCGGAACACCTTGCCGGCCACCTGGGTCAGACCCGCACCAAGAGAGAGATGGTACTTGTTATAGGCGGTGGCGATCACTTCCTTGGCGTCCTTGTCCTCGGGCACCACGATGGCGCTGACGGTGTCGGATTCCCACTTTTCCTCCTTGGCGCAGAGCTTGAGCCCCCAGCCGTCCTTGATGGCGCGGCGCACGCCCTCGGCGATGCGGTGATGGCGGGCAAACACGTTGTCGAGCCCTTCCTCCATGAGCATGTCGATGGAGGCGCGCATTGCGTGAAGCATGGTGGTGGGCGGCGTGTAAGGGAAATAGCCGTCCTTGTTGGTCTTCATCATGTCTTCCCAGGAGAAGTAACAGCGCGGCAGGGTGGCCGATTCGTGGGCCTCCAGGGCCTTCTGGCTGGCGCAGACGAGACCGACGCCGGCGGGCAGCATGAAGCCTTTCTGGGAGCCGGAAATGGCGCAGTCCACGCCCCATTCGTCCATGCGGAAATCGATGCTGGCGATGGAGCTGACACCGTCCACGAAGAGCATGGCCGGATGGTTGGCGGCGTCAATGGCCTTGCGCACGGCGGCCACGTCGGAGGAGACGCCGGTGGCGGTTTCGTTCTGGGTGACGCAGACCACCTTGTATTCGTGGTTGCTGTCGGCCTTAAGGGTGGCTTCCACATCCTCGGGAGGGGTGCCGGTGCCCCAGTCCACGTCGCGCACATCCACGTCGAGGCCCAATCTTTCGAACATATCCACCCACAGCAGGCTGAACTGGCCGAAACGATAGATCAGCACCTTGTCGCCCGGCGACATGGTGTTGGTGATGGCCGATTCCCAGGCCCCGGTGCCGGAGCTGGGGAAGATGAATACCTGGCCGTCCTTGGTCTTGAAGACCTTCTTTAAGTCCTCGAACAGGGGCAAGGTGAGTTCGGGGAATGTGGGGCTGCGCATGTCCTCGGTGGGGACATGGGCGGCGTTCAAGATCCGCGGCGGAATATTGGTGGGGCCGGGAATATATGCGTGGAAGTGACCTGTGTACTTGCGGGACATTAATCTTACCTCTTCACAACGAATGATTTGGGAATGACTGGGTGCTGAATACCGCGAGTTTCCGCGGATAATGTGGGGTCGGATTATTCGACCTCAGAAAAAGGAGTGGGCACCATAATGATGCCGCCCCCTTAAATCAATCCTCTCAATGTCCCCTTTAATTTTGCGGGTTTAGAGCGCCCTCCAGGCCTGGCGTAACGCCGGGTTCTCCGTCCTCGCCAGGGTTCCCCGAAAGCGGGAGATAACGGGGGATCACAAGGTCGTGAGGCGGTGGCTTACGGGGTTGTTTGGGGCTCTGAAACCTATAGGTTCGAATGACCCGTAGCGGTTATTTGTAAGGTTTGGAGGATAGAAGGATGGATGCCTTGGTGGTTGAGGATACATTGGCGGGCAAGCAATCGCTCAAAGGCCAGGCCCGGGCACTGGCCCATTACGTGGCGGCGATGGCCGCCACCTCCGTCTATGGGGCGGAAGTGTGCCCGCTTGTGGAGAGTCTTTCAAAACCGGAGCAGGTTTTTCCCATTCTGGCGGCTCTCTCGATGGTCTTCGCCTTGCGTTTTCTGTTTTGGGGCCGGGTTATCACGATGGCTCCCTTTGGCGTCCAGACCAAGCGGGTCTTTTATTTCGAGGGGGGCCTCTTCGTGGGCGCCGGTATACTTTTGATCGTCTATAACGCCGCTCTCTATGACTTTCCCTTGGCGGAAAGCGGCCTGAAACTCCTCATCGGTTTCATGGCGCTTGGATTCTTTGCGGCCATCGACCTTTCCCTGGAGCATGAGCGGCGCATCCTTGAATACTTCAGGGCCACGGGGGAGCAGATGGCCTTCGAGGGTCGGTTCTTTCCCGTATCACGCAAGGTGGGAATGTTCGCTTCGGTGGGTATCGCTTTTACCCTGGTGGTTTTCTTCCTTCTCACCACCAATGAACTGGTTGAGACCCAGGATGTGACGATCATGGCCTTGGCGTCCCTGGCCGAGACCCGGGATAACGAGACCGGAGCCCATATCGTCAGAACCCAGTGGTATGTGCGCGCCCTTGCCGAACATCTGGCCAAAGACCCGCGTTTTAAGACGGTTCTGACTCCCGAAAACGTCAACCTCATGTTCAAGTCGGCGCCTCTCCACGATATCGGCAAGGTGGGAATTCCCGATTCCATCCTTCTCAAACCGGCGTCTTTGACGGAGGGGGAGTTCGAGATCATGAAAACCCACACCGTGTTGGGAGCCGAGGCCCTGCGCGTGGCCGAGGAGCAAAAAGGCGGCAGTTCATTTCTCTGTTTTGCCAGGGAAATCGCCGGCACTCACCATGAAAAATGGGACGGTCCAGGCTATCCCAAGGGGCTTTCGGGGGAGGATATCCCCCTTTCCGGCCGGTTTATGGCCGTGGCCGACGTTTATGACGCCCTCATCAGCAAGCGGGTATACAAGGAAGCCTTTTCCCACCAGAAGGCGCTCGGCATCATCGTCGAGGACAAGGGGAGTCATTTTGATCCGGTTGTGGTGGATGCCCTGCTTGAAGTAGAGAGCGAGTTTCGCGAGATTGCCGCCAGGTACCGGGACACTTCTTCCGTGGAGAAGGCGGCGGAAAAGATATCCGCCTGAGCAGCCGCTGTTCATGCCGCTATTCATATGGTGTGGGGCACAAGCGTATCCGCCGCCCCGGTACGGCACTGTCATACCGGGCATGCCGGGGCGGGAATTGAGAGCGGGTCAGTCGCTTTTTACGGCCTTGCCTTTAAGAGAGGGCAGAAAGGCCTGGATATAATGGTTGTTGAGGAAGCTCATCTTGCGGGAAACACCTCCCGAGAAATCGAATGTGATGTCGGGCAGTTCGTGCTGGTGCACGTCCCTGGCATCGTGCTTCATGAGAATCCTGCAGGCCCGTTGGTAATGCGCCATGTCTGTGACTTTGACCCAGAGCGGAAGGCCGCCCCGCTTGAGCTGATCCAGAACGCGGCTCTTGTGGTTCCATTCGAGAATACGGCTGACGATGAACCCTAAGAATCCACCGATGATAACGGCAATAACAACGCCGGGGATGGCGCTCGCCATTTCGCCACCCCTGGAGAGGACGGCCAGCGCCGCGACCATGGCGCCGAGATAGATGAAGCCTCCACCAATAACGCTTTCCGCCTCGAATCGTGAATCGGGGTCGGCGTAAGCGGTCAGGGGAGCCTCCGGATCATCCTCAATTTCGCGAATGGACTGGTGATCATGGGCGTAGAGCGGGTCCATGGCCCCGAGAAGACTCAAATTACTCAGATTGAATCCGGAAACCATCAGTTCATCGACTGCGCCCTGGAGAGCCTCTTCCGAATCGAAGACGCCCACCACCTCGCGTGTTTTTTCCTTTACCATGATTGCACCTCCTTTCCCCGGACATCACGGATGACGCCTGGAGATGCCCAAGTTTCCTACCTTCTTATGTGGGGGGAAAAAGACGCCGTTAAAGGGCGCTTCTCAAATCAAGGGAAAGGACCGGATTGCACTTGTAGTGCATTTAAAATAAACGATTCAAAAACAAGCCATTAAAGACGGCTTTTAAAGTTCCGAGAGAATTTTTTCCCGGTCCTGGTCGAGCTCCGGCGCGCAGTTCCGCGAGGCGGCATCGGCGACCCCGGAAATCTTGATGGGATTGCCCGGCATGGGCACGGTTCCGGCCACCGGGTCGTCGCAGGTGACCACCATGTTGCGCTCCGCGATCTGGGGGTCCGCCATGACCTGGGCCATGTTGTTGATGGGACCGCAGGGCACCCCGGCGGCCTCCAGCAGGGCGAGCCAGTGGGCGGTGGGCTTGGTGGTGAGAACGGATTCCAGTTCGTCCTTCAGCGCCGCCGCGTGGGAGGTGCGCAGGTGGTTGTCGGCGAACAGGTCGTTGGTGACTAAATCCATGCGTTCCAAAGCCTGGCACAGGCGCTCGAAGAGGCGGTCGTTGCCGGCGGCGATGACAATATGGCCGTCGGCGGTGGCGAAGGCGTCGAAGGGAGTGATGGAGGGATGGCGCGCGCCCAAGGGACCGGGCACCTCGCCGGTTGCGGCAAGGCGGGCCATGGCGTTTTCGAGGATGGCGAGCTGGCAGTCGAGCATGGCCACATCGATCTTCACGCCCTGGCCCGAACTTTCGCGCTGAAAAAGCGCGGCGTTGATGCCGGTGGCGGTGAACAGACCGGCGGCGATATCACCGATGGAGGTGCCGACCCGGGTGGGCGGCCCTCCGGGATGGCCGGTGAGGCTCATGATTCCGCCCATGGCCTGGACCACCATGTCGTAAGCCGCGCGCCCGCTGTAGGGGCCGGAGTGGCCGAATCCCGAGGCCGCGGCATAGATCAGGCGGGGATGGCGGGCATGCAGCGTTTCCCAGCCCAGCCCCAGCTTTTCCATGGTGCCGGGGCGGAAGTTTTCCACCACCACATCGGCCTTTTCCAGCAGCTTGTGGAGGGTATCGCGGTCGCTTTCCCGTTTCAGGTCCAGCGCGATGCTCTCCTTGCCGCGGTTGAGCGACATGAAATAGGCCGAGCGGTTCTCCATGAAGGGGCCGATACGGCGCGCGTCGTCGCCTTCGGGGGTTTCCACCTTGATGACGCGGGCGCCCAGTTCGGCCAGCACCATGGTGCAGTACGGCCCGGCGAGGATGCGCGAAAGGTCGATGACGGTGATTCCGGAGAGGGGGGCTGGGGTGGTCATGGTTGTCTCATTTGGGTTGTCTCACTTGGTTGGGACTTGATCGGGGGCGGAGAGAATAGTCTATCATCGGGGGATGACCATGAAGGAATCACATATTTCCGTGCCCGTGCATGAGGGGACGTGCCTCATGGCCTATACGGACTGGGCGCCGCAAGTTGCGGAAGGGGGCACTCCCAAGCCGGGGCTGGTCCTGTGTCTGCACGGGCTCACCGGTAACGGGCGTTTCTTCGATGAACCGGCGCGGGCGCTCTCGGGCGCCGGGTACCGCGTGGTCTGTCCCGATATGGTGGGGCGCGGCAAGAGTGCATGGCTGGCGCGGCCCAAGGATTATAACGTAAGGCGGTATTTCGCCCATCTCGAGGTGCTGATTTCCCATCTGAAGGCCACCGAGATCACCGTCATCGGCACCTCCATGGGCGGGGTTCTGGGCATGATGCTGGCGGCCAAGGCGGTGACGCCGCTGCGCCGCCTTGTTCTCAACGATGTGGGCGCGGTGATCCCCCGCAAGCCCATGAAATATATGCGCGCCTATGTGGGGGCCGACCCGCGTTTTGCCAACATGGATGAGGTGGAGGCCCATCTGCGCTCTATTTATGCCGGGGCCGGTCCCCATGAAGCGAACCAGTGGCGGGCCCTGGCGGAGGTTTCCAGTGTCCGGCTCGAGGACGGGAGATATCGCCTCGCCTTCGATCCCGCCATCGCCAAGCCCATGCGCTGGATGCTGCCCTTCGCCTTGCGGCTGTGGCATATCTGGGACGCCATCAATTGTCCGGTGCTGATCCTGCGCGGGGCGGACTCGCCTATCCTGTCGGCGAAAACGGCGGCTAAAATGCAAAAACGCGGGCCCAAACAGGTGGAAGTGGTGGAATTTCCCGGTATCGGCCATGCGCCGTCGCTGATGAAGGCCGACCAGATCGCGGTGATCCGTGACTGGATGGAGAAAACTTAAGGGTTGCGAAGGGATTTGGCCATTTCCAGGGCGGCATAGGTGAGGATGGCGTCGGCCCCGGCCCGCTTGCAGGCCATGAGGCTTTCGGCCATGACCGTGGGAAAATCGAGCCAACCCTTTTCCCCCGCCGCCTTGAGCATGGCGTATTCACCGCTCACCTGATAGGCGAATGTGGGTACCGCGAAGGCGTCCTTGACGCGGCGGATGATGTCGAGATAGGGCAGGCCCGGCTTGACCATGACCATATCCGCGCCCTCGGCGATGTCCAGGGCCACCTCGCGCAGGGCCTCGTCGCTGTTGGCGGGGTCCATCTGGTAGGTCTTCTTGTCGCCGCCGCCCAGCGCCGCCGCCGAACCCACGGCGTCACGGAAGGGGCCATAGAAGCCGGAGGCGTATTTGGCGGCGTAGGGGAGAATGCCCGTATTCTGGAATCCTGCGCGGTCGAGGGCATCGCGGATGGCGCCCACGCGGCCGTCCATCATGTCGGAAGGGGCGATGATGTCGCAGCCGGCGCCGGCCTGGACCACCGCCTGGCGGCACAGCACCGCCACGGTTTCGTCGTTGACCACCTCGCCGCCGCGCAGCAGGCCGTCCTGGCCGTGAGAGGTATAGGGGTCCAGCGCCACGTCGCAGATGACGCCGATGCCGGGATGGGCGGCCTTGAGCGCGGCGGTGGCGCGGCACACCAGGTTTTCGGGATTGAACGCTTCCGTCGCCTCTTCGTTCTTGAGGGATTTATCCACCACCGGGAACAGGGCGAGCGCGGGAATGCCGAGATCGGCGGCCTCGCCCGCGGCTTTCACCAGCAGGTCCACGGTAAGACGCTCGACGCCGGGCATGGAGGGGATGGGGGTGCGTTTGTTTGTGCCCTCGCGCACGAAAACCGGCCAGATCAGGTCATCCGCGCCGAGGGTGTTTTCACGCACCAGGGCGCGCAGCCAGGGGGTCCGGCGGTTGCGGCGCATGCGGCTGCGGGGAAAGCCCCCTGGATTGTGGCCGTGGGAGGCGTGGCCGGGGCGGGGAGGGCGGGGTGCGTCCGGGGCCTCGCCGTTATCTTGCGGGGCCTCGTCTGTTTCCTCATCACCGAAGGCGAGCCAGTTGGGAGAGACGCCGAGCTGGATGGCGGCGGCCCGCAGATTGGCCCGTGTGGGCTCCACCTCGTCGCGCTCCCAGTCGGAGACGGTGGGCTGGCGCAGTCCGATCAGGGCGGCGAGCCGGGTCTGCGAGAGTCCGGCCCGTTCCCGCGCCTGTTTGATACGGTTTCCCAGAGTCATATCAGAGTTATAATTTCAGAGTCATATCAGGGTCATTATTCCAATATCATGGGGACCACCATAGGACTATAGGTATATCCTATACAATATAAATATTTCCTATTTTCAGCCATATGACAACCAGGCCATGGCGCCCGGGATGATATTCGGGATGATCGGGGGACTACCGGGGGACTACCGGGGGAGCACTCGCCAGGAGAGTGTTGAATTAAGCGAAACTGACGGAAAGGATTGATCTTTCGTAAAATTTTCTAAAGTATGTTTCATTCGTAACAGGGTTAACGGGGACGCCGGGGACTCTCCTGGGGAATCTCCGGAAATTGACGCTCCGCCTTGCTGGTATTTTTCATTAATTTGAATGCGTTGTGATCAATTAATTTAAAACGGGGGTTACGTGGAAGAAACCTATCTTAACGCGGTTAATCTGATTGAGCGCCTGCACCGCCAGTTTCTCGAGGTGGTGAAGAGCGAACTGGATCGCGTGGGTGTTCAGGATATCAATAATATCCAGGCCATCATTCTCTATAACATCGCCGGCGAGGAAGTGACGGTGGGGGAACTCACCCATCGCGGCTATTACCTGGGCTCCAACGTTTCCTATAACCTCAAAAAGATGGTGGAAAACGGCTATCTGATTCAGGAGCGTTCCCCCCGTGACCGCCGCTTGGTGCGGGTGCGCCTGTCGGAAAAGGGGGTGGAATTGAGGAACGTGATGGTGGATATGTTCAACAGCCAGATCGCCGCCCTCAAGGACAAGGACCACACCAAGGAAGACATCGAAAAAATTCTCGAATCGCTGATCTTCCTGGGCCGCTTCTTCAGCGATTCCCTGATCACGTCGGGACGCGGCGTGGCCGGACCGCCGGGCGGCATGGAACGCCGTACCGGCGACGAGGACTGAGCGCCTCTCTCTCCACGCGAACCGCTTGAGACCGCGAATTCCTCCAGAATCTATCCCGGTAATTGACATCTCGGGCCTGAGGCAAGAAAAGAAGGGGTCTTTTCTTTTCTCAGAGCGGGCTGTTCTCGGAGCGGGCTTTTTTCGGAGCGGGTCGGGGCCGTAGAGGTGCCAGTGATGCCGGTGACGCCGGAGCGTGTCTTCGCTACCTTTTGCAACGGGCTGGAGAATTCGGGACGGCGCCGGGTTCTGCGCGAGGTTGGTCTCAAGGACTCCGGCGACTCCGGCGAATCGCCGCTGCCCCCCGGAATGGTGATGGTGGACGGGCGCGAACTGGTGAATGTCTCCTCCAACGACTATCTCGGGCTGTCCCGCCATCCTCAACTGATCGAGCGGGCAGCCCTTTGGGGTGAGCGCTGGGGCGCGGGCAGCGGCGCCTCGCGGCTGGTGAGCGGTAATCTCGAGCCCTTCGCGCGGGTGGAACAGAAACTCGCCCGCGGCAAGGGAACGGAATCGGCATTGCTGTTTGCTTCGGGCTATCAGGCCAATGCCTCGATCCTGCCGGCCTTGCTGGATGTCCGGGTGCATGGGGCGCAGCCGCTGGTTTTCGCCGACCGTCTCAATCATGCCAGCCTTCATGCGGGGTGCAACGCCGCGGGTGTGCGCCAGATCCGATACCGCCATAACGATATGGGCCATCTTGAGGAACTGCTGGCGGCGAAAATCCCCGGCGGAGAAGGAGCCGCGGAAAATGTTCCCGTGTTTATTCTTTCGGAGACGGTTTTCAGCATGGACGGCGACCGCGCCCATATTGGCGCTCTGGGCGAGCTGGCAAGCCGCTTCAACGCCTTCCTCTATCTCGACGAGGCCCATGCCACGGGGGTTCTGGGCAAGGACGGTTTCGGGATGAGCGCCGATCATCCGGGCGCGGCCAATCTGGTGATGGGTACCTTCGGCAAGGCGCTGGGCGGGTTCGGGGCCTATTGCGCTTGTTCGGGAGCATTGCGCGACTATCTGGTCAATCGCTGTGGCGGCGTGGTCTATTCCACGGCCCTGCCGCCGACGGTTCTGGGAACTATGGATGCGGCGCTGGACCTCATTCCAACCATGGAGGAGGCGCGCGCGCGGCTGTTGCGAAAGGCCGATGAGTTGCGCGAGCGATGGCGCGGGGCGGGGCTCGATTGCGGCGCGTCCACGACCCAGATCGTGCCCTTGATTATGGGTGATGACGAGGCGGCGCTGGCCCTTTCCCGTGCGCTGGAAGAGGAAGGATTCCTCGCCGTGGCGATCCGCCCCCCCACCGTTCCCGAAGGCACGTCGCGCCTGCGCATCGCCCTTTCCGCCGCTCACGGGGAGGATGATCTGGCGCGGCTGGCGGAAACGGTGGTCCGGCTGGCGGGGTGTGAGTCTTCGGGCTCGCATAAGAAAAAGCGTGCCACGAAAAGAGCCGTGTCGTGATGGCGGTACAGCTGGTTCTGGTCCATGGCTGGGGATTCGATGCGGGAGTCTGGAATTCCCTGCGCGAATCGCTGGGAGACATGGCGGGAGATGTGGCAACCTTGGTTCACGATCTCGGCTTTTTCGGCCATCCGGCCGAGGTCCGTCCCGAAGGGACCGCGATCACCGGGGCACCCGTGGTGGCGGTGGGCCATTCTTTGGGTTTTATGTGGCTGTTGCGGCAGCGCCCCTTTGCCTGGGATGCCCTGGTGAGCGTCTGCGGCATGCCGCGCTTTACCGCCGCGGCGGATTATCCCCAGGGTGTGGCGCCGCGCATTCTCGAGCGCATGGCGGCGCGCATGAAGCGGGAGCCCCAAGCCACCGTGGATGACTTTCGCAAACGCTGTGGCGTCGGCGCGGCCCCGCAGGGGGAGGATAAGAGGCTGGATGAGTCGCGCTTGAATGAGGGGCTGAACTGGCTCGGCGAGTGGGATCTGCGCGACTCCCTGGCCGCCGAAAGGGTTCCGCTGTTGGCGCTGGGCGGCGAAGAGGACGAGATCGTGCCCTGGGCGCTGACCCAGGAGATATACGGGCGACGTCCGGGGACGGTGCTCCATGGCGCGCCCGGCGGCAATCACGGGCTGCCCCAGACCCACGCCCAGTGGTGCGCCGATCATTTGCGTACTTTCATAGGCGAGCTGTCATGAGTGGCTCTGTAGCCCGCAAGTCTCCGGCCTCCGACTCCGTCTCCGGTCATGATGCCATGGAGCGCAAGCGCGAAGTGGCGCGCGCCTTCGGCGAGGCCGCCGGGAGCTATGACCGCTATGCCGTTTTGCAGCGCCAAGTGGCGGATGATCTGGCGCAAAAAATAATCGCAGGGGGAGGGGGTGTTTCCTCTTATCTGGAAATCGGATGCGGCACCGGGTTTTTAGGCGCTGCCCTGGAAGAATGGCTGGAAGATACGCCCTGTCTCTTTACGGATATTTCACAGCGGATGCTCGAGAAATGCCGGGACCGTCTTTCGGGAACACTTGAAGACGCCGGTTTCGCCGTCATGGACGGCGAGACTCCGGAACCAACGGAACAGCACGGCCTGGTCGCCGCCAGCTTGGTCTTACAATGGTTTGACGATCTGCCCGCCGCCATCGAGAGACTTGCGGGCTGTCTTCTCCCCGGCGGACGACTCGCCTTTACCATGCTGGGGGCGGGAAGCCTCGGCGAGTGGTGTGCGGCTTGTGAAGATCATGGCGTGGAGACCGGCGTTCCCTCTTTTCCCTCGGCCCAGGAGCTGGATGGCATGTGGCCCACCGCGACCATTGGCGGAAGCGGCCGGGTGGAACAGGCGCGTATTGTGCGTCACCACGCGTCGGCCCAGGACTTCCTGCATGAGCTCAAGGCCATCGGCGCCCGCGTCCCCGATCCCGACCATGAGCCGCGCTCGCCGGGAGAGATGCGCGCCTTGCTGAGGGAGATCGACGGCGCGAACGGGGAAGGAAAGAACGGGGAGGGCTTCAGCGTCACCTATGAGGTGCTGTATGGCTTCTTCACCAGGGACGAAGAGCTGTGATGAAAGGGGTGTTCGTCACCGGCACCGATACCGGCATCGGCAAGACCGTGGTTTCAGCCTGGCTGGTGCGCGCCCTCGACGGCGACTATTGGAAACCGGTGCAGACCGGGCTGGCGCAAGAGGAGGGCGACAGCGCCACCGTGCGCCGTCTGAGTGGACTGCCGGGGATGCGTTTTCACGCCCCGGTTCATGAGTTGCAGGCGGCTCTTTCACCCCAAGAAGCGGTGCGGCGTGAAGGGGTGGTGATCGGGCTCGACGATTTTTCCTTACCTGGGAGTTCTCGGCCTGTGGTGGTGGAAGGGGCGGGCGGGGTGTTGGCGCCGCTGGGCGAGGGGCTGGTGATGGCCGATCTGATGAGGCATCTGGGCCTGCCGGTGGTGGTGGTGGCGGGCACGGCTCTGGGCACCATCAATCATTCCCTGCTCAGCCTTGAGGCCCTGCGCGCGCGGGGGCTGGACATCGCCGGGGTGGTCTTTTGCGGCGCGCCCGATGCCGCCAACCGTGGTCCAGGCGGCTCCGCCAACCGTGAGGCCGTGGAACAGTTCGGAGAGGTGGCGGTGGTGGGTGAAATTCCCCTTCTCGATCCCCTGGACGCCGACGCCGTGGCGCAGCTGGCGAAGAATTCGCCGCCTTGTTTTATGGAGGGCGGGCATGGCTGAACACCCCGTGTTTGAGCGAGAAGATATCCCCGGCCTCGATCTGCGCCATGTGTGGCACCCCTTCACCCAGGCGGGTACGGGCGCGCCGCCGCCGGAAATCGTCTCCGGCGAAGGGGCGTGGCTGCGCACCGCCGAGGGCCGGGACATTCTCGATCTCATTTCTTCCTGGTGGGTGACGCTGCACGGCCATGCCCATCCCGCCATCGCCGAGGCCGTGTCCCAGCAGGCCAAGCAAATCGAGCAGGTGATGTTCGCGGGCTTCACCCATGCCCCGGCGGCGCGGCTGGCGGCACGGCTGGCGGCGTTGTTGCCGCAGGAACTGACGCGGGTATTTTATTCCGATAACGGTTCCACGGCGGTGGAAGTGGCCCTGAAGATCGCCTGGCAGTACTGGCGCAACAAGGGCGAGACCGGGCGCAAGCGTTTCCTCGCCGTTTCCGGTGGCTATCACGGCGACACCCTGGGCGCCATGTCGGTGGGGGCGTCCACCGGGGTCTACACGCCCTTCGACGATCTGGTGCTGCCGGTGACGTTCCTGCCCTTCGCCGCCACCTGGGAGGGCGATAACGGCGCTCCGGAAAAGGAAGCCGAGGCCTTGGCGCAAATCGACGCCGTTCTCGATTCCCACGGCGGCGAGGTGGCCGCGGTTATCATCGAACCCCTGGTGCAGGGGGCGGGCGGTATGCGCATGTGCCGTCCGGAATTTCTGCGCGCCTTATGCGAACGGCTGCGCGAGGCGGGAGTGCTGATCATCTTCGACGAGGTGATGACGGGATTCGGCCGCACCGGACACATGTTCGCCTGTGACAAGGCGCAGATTGCGCCCGACATCATCTGTCTCGCCAAGGGGCTCACCAGCGGATTCCTGCCCCTGGCCGCCACCATCTGCAGCGACGAGATTCATGATGCTTTCGTGGGCGATGATTTCGAGAGCGCGCTGGCCCACGGCCATTCCTTCACCGCCAACCCGCTGGGCTGCGCGGCGGCCCTGGCCTCGCTCGATCTTTTCGAAACCGACTCCACCCTGGGGCGGGTGGCGGCTATGGAAGACCTTCACCGCCAGAGGATGCGCGATCTCGCGCGCCTGCCCAACGTACGCCGCACCAGGGTCATGGGCTCCATCGCCGCCTTCGACCTTGAGAGCGACGATGAGGACTATGGGTCAGCCTGGAGTCAGCAGCGGCGCGAGGATTTTCTTTCGCGCGGTCTGTTGCTGCGTCCCCTGGGCAATGTGGTTTATCTGATGCCGCCCTATTGCATCGCCGAGGACGACCTTTCCCGTGCCTATGACGGAATCGCGGAAGTGATTTCGGAAGTGTAAAGGGGGTCAGCCCCGAGCCGCTCTATCACGGGTCGGAGCCGGGGCGGGTCAGGGGGCGGGGCTGGTCTTGTCGCCTTCCAGCCATGTTCCGCGGGGGGATTTTTTCTTTATCTTCTTCTTCCCCTGCACCTCCTTCATATACTCGCGCACGGCTTTCTGGTAGTCAGTGACCTGGATGTCGTGCACCACGCCTTTCCCCAGGCGTTTGCGGGCGAGGGAAATGAGTTTCTTTTTCAGCTTCGGGGAATCGAGGGCAATGGCGCCGGTATCGGGAACCCGGGTCATTTTCTTGCGCAGGACCATGTAGAAATCTTGGCGCAGGCGCGGCGAGAGCTTGGCCAGTTTTTCTATTTTCGCGCCCTTGTTGATTTCGATTTCCACCTTGAAGATTTCATAGCGTACGGACTTGCCGCCGCGCACCTTCTGGACCTTGAAGAGTCCCATATCCACCACCTTGAAATCGGAAGACGGCGTCTCGCGCACGGGAACGGTGGTGGTCACCGCCGCCGTCTCGGTCTTGTCCATTTTGACGCCCTGGAGGAAGCTGGCGCTGGCGCCAACCGCCGCGAGTCCCACAACACTCCAGGCCAGAATCACGGGGGCCTTCATGGACCGGTTCCTTTAACAGTCTTTTCCATTGTTCTTCCTGAAAACCATGCAAAACCACGGACCGCGCCTCTCCCGCTTCCCCATGGGGAGAATCGAGAGGCGGAAGGCTTCTTAAATAGTTAACAAATAATAAGGGGCTGACATAGATAAGCTCGAAGTATTCACATTTTGGCCCATTGCAG
>CAYZWF010000032.1:0-23508 GCA_964482135.1 uncultured Rhodospirillaceae bacterium | reverse complement strand
TGGCGCACCCGGCGCGATTCGAACGCGCGACCTCTGCCTTCGGAGGGCAGCGCTCTATCCAGCTGAGCTACGGGTGCAAAAGGTCCATGAGCAAAATCCGTCCCTGACCACGGCGGCACGATACGCCACCCCCGCCCCCCAGGCAAGACAAGGCCAAGCAGCGAAGGGAGAGCTGAGCTTTTTATTTAGCGCCGACGTACTCTGGCGCTCCTTGACTCCCGCCCCTCTTTATGCTAGGAATATTTTCCCCATCCAATTACGGGTGGGGGAAACCGTCATTCAAAATGGTGTTACCGTTTTGAATGCGGAAGCCCGTGACTGTTATGGAAAGCTGTGGGCCGCCACCACGAAAAAAGAAGCGCGGCGTAGCCCCACGAGTCGGACAACAGAGCGCGGACGCGCTCGCCCAGCGTCGAGGGAAAGAAATAAAGCTCTTTGACATAGTGAAGACAATTCCCCCGCGCGGCGCCGTGCGGGCCAGAGTACGTCGGCCCTAAATAAAGAAGCCCAAGGCGATGCTGCGCCGCGGCAAGGCATGTTAACAAATGATGACAAATGTTAACGTTTTGAGGGGTCTGAGGGACAAAATTATGCAAAATCAAGTGCTTAGGCAAAAAACACCCCCTCGTCACCCGCCTATTCATCCTGGGTCAACCGCTCCCAGGCGTCCACATGGGCGCCCGAAGGCAGGGGCGCGGCGCGGTCCCCTATAGCATCGATCCACCCGGCCATGTCTTCCAATACCCGCCAGCCCTCCAGATCCCGGGTCAGCATATGGAAGCCCCGGTCGTAAACGCCCAGCGTGATCCCGCTTCCGCCACCATCACTGTCACCGGGGCGATCCCCTCCGCCCATACCAGGCAGGCGCTCCAGCAGCACCGTCACCGGTTCGGAGGGGATCACCTCGTCGCGGCGGCCATAAAGGATCAGCACCGGCACCCCTCTCTCCGCCACTGATGACGCCGCCATCTCCGCCACGGATGACGACGACGCCAGCGCCGCATCCATCAGATTGGTGAGCCCGTACATGGCATCCACCCGGGTCTCCTTGATCACCAGCGGATCGGCGGTCAGCGCACGCAGCATGGCGGTGTTGTTGGAGGCGCGGATACGCAACCCCCGTCCCGTCAGCGTCACCCCCGGCAGGGTATGGGCGGCCAGCCACAACAGCCCCACCTGGAACGGGTTCATGGTCTCGCGGGCCCATACCGCCGGGGCCAGCAGGATAATCCCCTCCACCGCCGCCACCGCGCCCGGCGTATTTTCCGTCATGGCGGTCATCACCACCGCCGCCCCCATGCTCTCGCCCAACAGAAACAGCGGCACGCCGGGATAACGCTCACCCAAGGCTTGGGCGAAATCGCGGGCATCACCTGTCATGGCCGCCACCCCCGCCCACAGCCCGGCTTGCGGACCGGCGCCGAAGCCGCGCTGGTCGAAGGCAAAGGTGGCGATACCGCGCCGCGCGAGGAAGGTTCCCGTGGTCTCGAAGGCATTGGAATAATCGTTGAAGCCGTGCAGCGCCCCTATGATGGCTGTGGGCTGGCCGCCTTTCTCGGCGTCCACCTCTTGGGGCAGCCACCTGCGCAGCGGCAGGTGGCGTCCGTCACGGGTCAGGAAATATTCTTCCCCCAGGGCCGGGGCCGAAACCTCCCCGCCCGGAGCCGCCACATGCGGCGTGGCGCATGCGGCCAGAAACAGCATGACCAGCGGAACGGCCAGGTCTCGCGCGACCACGCCCCGGACAACAGTCTTACGGAGCCAGGCCAGGCGCATGGCCGCCACCTCCGGCATTTTCTCCGGTGTTTTCTCCGGCCTCCGCCTCATCCCCCCCATTACCCAGGGGCGCGTGGGTGATCTGCAGGAAGATGTCCTCGAGATCGGTTTCCTCCGTGGACAGATCGGCGATGGTCAGCCCCTCGGCCGCCACCGCATCGAGAATTTCAGCAATCGAGGTCTGGGCCGGACGATAACGGAACACCAGACGCCGTGGCGCCGGCAGGGAAATCTTGCAGGCCGCGCCCACCGGCCCCTGGGCCAGGGCGGGCGGCACCGCTCGCAAGTCGCGATCGAGCAGAATCGCCAGCTCCTTTTCGCCGATGCGCCGCAACAGAGCCTCGGTGGTGTCACAGGCGGCGAGACGGCCCTGGTGAATGATGGCGATACGGTCACAGAGCTGTTCCGCCTCTTCCAGATAATGGGTGGTGAGCAGGATGGTGGTACCGCTCTCGTTCAACTCCCGCACATGGGCCCAGAGCTGGCGCCTAAGGTCGATATCCACACCCGCGGTGGGCTCGTCCAAAACCAGCACCGGGGGGGCGTGCACCAGCGCCTTGGCCACCATCAGCCGCCGCCGCATGCCCCCCGACAGGGTGCGGGCGTAAGCCTCCGCCTTGTCCAGCAAGCCCACCGCTTCGAGAATTTCCGAGGTGCGGCGGCGCGAGGCCGGCACGCCATAGAGCCCGGCGTGGATTTCCAGCAATTCGACGGGCGTGAAAAAGGGATCTATATTGAGTTCCTGGGGCACCACACCGATGGCGGCCCGGGCGCGGCGATGGTCCTGGTCGATGTCGATACCCCACAGCTTCACGAGGCCCGAGGATTTCCGGGTCAACCCAGCCAGGATATTGATGAAGGTGGACTTGCCCGCGCCGTTGGGGCCCAGGAGGCCGAACAGAGAGCCCCGGGGAATGGCCAGATCCACGTCGCTGAGGGCCGGCCTTGGCACAGTGCGCGGCGAGGCCGCATAGGTCTTGCACAGTCCCACGGTCTCCACCGCAAGCTCCGGGGTGAGCGTGCCGCGGGCAGAAGCGCTTGTCATTTCTTCCTCCGCGTGTGGCGACGGGGAATTTCCAGAATCTGTCCTGACAGGAGAATTCATGGCCGCAACTTATTTAGAAAATGGTAAAACAAGTTATTGCTTAATTTTAGAAAGATTCTATAACCACCATACGAAAGGATATGTCTCCCATATGGGCGCTGCCGGGACTGTCTATTTTTCTTTGTTAAATTTTTTAACAGAGTCCTGACTTAAGCCCTCTGGAATATTACTTCTCCGACAAAAACCAACCGACCGTCTAGCGCAAGGAACAAGGCCCCCATGGGACCGGTGGACACCATAAAAGTAAAGCAAAGAAAAATCTTCTGTGAAGGAGATTCCCGTTCCTCGCTGGGCCATCCGCGGGTTTATCTCGATATCGGCGATTCCGGCGATGTGGACTGTCCCTATTGCGGCCGCCGTTATATTCTGGAAGAGGACGAGTCGAAAGACGACAGACCTCAACCTTAAACCGGACGCGGATCGCTCTGGCCTTGGGCAAGCTCAAACACCTCTTTCTCATCGACGGCTCGGGATTCATTTTCAGGGCCTTTCACGCCCTTCCCGTTGCCGGCTTCACGCGCTCCGACGGCACCCCCACCAACGCCGTTTTCGGCTTCACCAACATGCTGCTCTCCACCGTCGAGGATATCCAGTCCCGTAACGGCGGCGGCTGTGCGGTGGCGGTGATCTTCGACGCCGCGCGCAAGACCTTCCGCAACGACATATATCCTGAATACAAAGCCAACCGCGACGCGCCGCCGCCGGAACTGATTCCCCAGTTCGACATCATCAAGGAAGCGCCCCGCGCCTTCAATCTGCCGAGCCTGCAAATGCCGGGCTTTGAAGCCGACGACCTGATCGCCACCTATGCCCGCCAGGCCGTGGAACAGGGCCTCGATGTGACCATCGTTTCCTCGGACAAGGACCTGATGCAGCTGGTGGGCGGGCCGGTGCTCATGTTCGATCCCATGAAGAACCGCGAGATCGGCCCCGACCAGGTGCACGAGAAATTCGGCGTCGGGCCGGAGCGGGTGGTGGATGTCCAGGCGCTGGCCGGTGACCCTTCCGACAACGTGCCCGGCGTGCCCGGCATCGGCGTCAAGACCGCGGCCCAGCTCATCAACGAATATGGCGACCTCGATACCCTGCTGGCCCGGGCGCAGGAAATCACACAACCCAAACGGCGGGAAAAGCTCACCGACCACGCCGAGGATGCCCGTATCTCCCGCCAGCTGGTGACCCTGCGCGACGACGTGCCGCTGGAGGAACCCCTGGAAGACCTGGCCTTTCATCCGCTGGAACCGGGAAAGCTGCTGGCCTTCCTGCGGGAACAGGAATTCCGCCGCATCATCGCCCGGGTGGAACGGACTTACGGCCGCGGCGAGGGTGGCGAAAGCGAAGAGGACAACAAGACAGAGCCCGCGCCAATGCTGGAGAAAGAGACGGCCGCCGCCCCGATAAAAAAGGCGCCTCGCCCCACCGTTCCCAAAACCGCCAACAAAACCCGTGACTATGTGCTGGTGCGCGACGAGGCGGCGCTCAAGGACTGGATCGCCCGCGCCTTCGAGGCCGGTCAGGTGGCCGTGGATACCGAGACCACCTCGCTCAATCCCATGACCGCCGAGCTGGTGGGGGTGTCGCTGGCCATCGAGCCCGGCGCGGCCTGTTACGTGCCACTCGCCCACCGCGCCGCGGCGGCCAAGGGCAGTCTCGATCTCGGTGACGGCGAGGCCGGGGAGAATGAAAAAAACGCCGCCGCTAGCGGCAAAGGCGGCGAGGACGGGCTGGTGGCCGACCAGATTTCCCGCGATAAGGCGCTGGCCCTGCTCGCCCCCCTACTCCAGGATCCCTCGGTCCTGAAGATCGGCCATAACCTCAAATACGACCAAACGGTGCTCGCCACGTACGGGATCACGGTGAGTCCGGTGGACGACACCATGTTGCTTTCCTACGTGCTGGAATGCGGCCTCCACGGCCACGGCATGGACGAGCTGGCGGAGCTCGAGCTGGGACTCACCACCACCAAGTTCAAGGAGGTGGCGGGCAGCGGCAAGTCCCAGATTACCTTCGACCTCGTGCCACTGGAGACGGCGCGGGATTACGCCGCCGAGGACGCCGATGTGACGCTCCAGCTTCACCACGCTTTGAAGCCGCGGCTTACTCCCGAACACATGGCGACCCTGTACGAGACCATGGAACGCCCCCTGATCCCGGTGCTGGTGGCCATGGAGCGCGAAGGGGTGCGCGTGGACCGCGACGAGCTGGAACGGCTGAGCCGGGATTTCGCGGCGCGGCTGGAAACCCTGGAGACGGAAATCCACAAGCTGGCCGGGCGTGAATTCGCGGTGGGCTCACCCAAACAGCTGGGCGAGGTGCTGTTCGACGAGATGGACATGCCCGGCGGTAAAAAGGGCAAGAGCGGGGCCTACGCCACCGGGGCCGATATTCTCGAAGAGCTGGCCGCCCTGGGCCACGACCTGCCGGAGAAGGTTCTCAACTGGCGCCAGCTGGCCAAGCTCAAGAGCACCTATACCGATGCCCTGGTGCGCCAGATAGATTCCCAGACGGGCCGTGTCCATACCTCGTTCTCCATGGCCGCCACCTCCACCGGCAGGCTCGCCTCCAGCGACCCCAATCTTCAGAATATCCCCATCCGCACCGAGGAAGGCCGCCATATCCGCCGCGCCTTCGTGGCCGAGCCGGGCTGCAAGCTGCTGTCGGTGGACTATTCCCAGATCGAACTGCGGCTGCTCGCCCATGTGGCGGGAATCGACACCCTCAAGCAAGCCTTCGCCGAGGGCGTGGACATCCACGCACTCACCGCCTCCCAGGTCTTCGGCGTTGCGCTAGAGGACATGGACGGCGAGACCCGGCGCCGCGCCAAGGCCATCAATTTCGGCATCATCTACGGCATTTCCCCCTTCGGGCTGGCGCGCCAGCTCGGCATTACCCTGGGCGACGCCAAGACCTATATGGAAGCCTATTTCGAGAGCTACCCCGGCATCCGCGACTACATGGAGGAGATGAAAAGTTTCTGCCGCGAGCATGGCTTCGTCACCACGCTGTTCGGCCGCAAATGCCACATGCCCGAGATCGCCAGCAAGAATCCGGCGCGCCGCAACTTCGCCGAACGGGCCGCCATTAACGCGCCGCTCCAGGGCGCCGCCGCCGACATCATCAAACGCGCCATGATCCGCATGCACGCAGCCTTGGCCGAGAGCAAGCTCAAGACGCGCATGCTGCTCCAGGTCCATGACGAATTGCTGTTCGAGGTGCCGGAGAAAGAAGTGGACGCCGCCACCAAACTGGCCCGCGACATCATGGAAGGCGCCTGCGCCCCGGCGCTCACCCTCTCGGTGCCGCTGGTGGCAGATACCGGCGTGGCCGACAACTGGGCCGAGGCCCATTAGGGCCGCAAAAAGCCCCGTCTCACCCCACCATTCTCATGGCGGTGAGGGCGAGGATGCCCAGCGCGCCGAGGAACAACGTTCCGAAAGTCAGCATCATGCCGTTGCGGCGGTACTTCATGGGCGCCTCGGCGCTGCGGATGCCGAGAAAATGCAGGCCCCGCCCCGCTAGGAGCATCAGGCAGAGCACGTGCACGGTGAGGGCGGGCGCGCCCAGAGCCTCGTTGAAGGCAATGAGCAACAGAGCCAGCGGCGCGTATTCGGCGAAATTGGCGTGCACGCGCATGGCCCGGGTCAGGTCGGGATTGCCGCCATCACCGACGGAAACCTTTGCGCTCCGGCGTTGTTTGATAACCCGGATGGAAAGCCGGAGATAGAAAATCGCCAGCAAGGCGGCGTAAACCGGCGTGATGGTGAGAATCAGGGTGGGGTCCATGGAATGGCCTCCTTCTCGGTCCGTTAAAAAACCCGGAGATCAGGGCCCCAGTAGACACGAAAAAAGCCCCGGCACCAAATGGGCCGGGGCTTTTGTTCTCGAGTGCCGAAAAGGAAGCGCGGGCTATGCCGCGTCGGTGAGCTTCCACACCTCGGGAGCGCCTTCCAGCCGTTCGGCCAGTTTCTCGCGCTCGGCCTCCAGTTCGCCCGGCAGTTTGTCGCCAAACTGTTCGAAATGGCCCTTCAGCTCCTCGGCTTCCGCCAAGCCGTTGGCCTTGGCGATGTCCATGATGGAATAGAAGGTGTCGGCGTCGAAATCGAGGCCTTCCCAGACCAGGTCTTCACGCTTGGGCATCATGCCGAAGGGGCTTTCCACGCCCTCGGCCTTGCCCTTGACGCGATCGACGATCCATTTCAGCACCCGCATGTTCTCACCGAATCCGGGCCACATGAACTTGCCGTCTTCGTCCTTGCGGAACCAGTTGACGCGGAAAATACCCGGCGGGTTGCTGATCTTGGCGCCCATGTCGATCCAGTGGCGCCAGTAATCGGCCATGTTGTAGCCGCAGAAGGGCAGCATGGCCATGGGATCGCGGCGGATGGCGGCCTGGCCGATGGCAGCCGCCGTAGCCTCCGAACCCATGGTGGCGGCCAGGAACACGCCGTGGTTCCAGTCATTGGACTGGAACACCAGGGGGAAGGTTTTCGACAGCCTGCCACCGAAGATAAAGGCGGAGATGGGCACGCCGGCGGGGTCTTCCCAGGCCGGATCGAGGCAGGGGCATTCCGAAGCCGGGGCGGTAAAGCGGGCGTTGGGATGGGCCGCCGGCACATCCGAATCCGGCGTCCAGTCATTGCCCTTCCAGTCGATGGCGTGGGCCGGCGGCTCGCCGTCCATGCCTTCCCACCACACGTCGCCGTCATCGGTCAAGGCTACATTGGTGAAGATACAGTTCTTGGCCAGCATCTCCATGGCCGAGGGGTTGGAGTCCATGGAGGTGCCCGGCGCCACGCCGAAATAGCCGGCCTCGGGATTGATGGCGCGAAGCTGGCCGTTTTCGTCGGGCTTGATCCAAGCGATGTCGTCACCCACCGTGGTTACCTTCCAGCCGTCGAAGCCTTCGGGCGGGATCAGCATGGCGAGATTGGTCTTGCCACAGGCGCTGGGGAACGCGGCGGACACATAGGTGCGCTCGCCCTCCGGGCTCTCCAGACCGAGGATCAGCATATGCTCGGCGAGCCAGCCCTCGTCGCGGGCCATGGTGGAGGCAATCCTCAAGGCAAAGCATTTCTTGCCCAGCAGGGCATTGCCGCCATAGCCCGAACCATAGGACCAGATGGTGCGCTCCTCGGGGAAATGAACGATGTATTTCTCTTCGTTACAGGGCCAGGCCACGTCTTCCTCGCCTTCGGCCAGCGGCGCGCCCACCGAGTGCAGACAGGGCACGAATTCGCCGTCATCGCCCAGAACATCGAGAACCTTCGATCCCATGCGGGTCATGATGCGCATATTCACCGCGGCATAAGCCGAATCGGTGATCTGGATGCCGATATGGGCGATGGGCGAACCCAGCGGACCCATGGAGAAGGGCACCACATACATGGTGCGTCCGGCCATACAGCCGTCGTACAGGCCCTTGAGCGTGGCTTTGATCTCTTCGGGCTCGGTCCAGTTATTGGTGGGGCCGGCGTCTTCCTCTTTCTTCGAACAGATATAGGTGCGGTCTTCCACGCGGGCCACATCGGAGGGATGGGAGCGGCAATAGTAAGAGTTCGGGCGTTTTTCCGGGTTGAGGCGGATCATGGTGCCGGCCTCCACCATTTCGCCGCACAGGCGGTCATATTCTTCTTGGCTGCCGTCACACCAATGGATGTCAGCGGGCTTGCACATGGCGGCGATCTCATCCACCCAGGCAAGAAGTTTGGCATTCTGTGTTGGCTGTTCCACCTTTATCGTCTCCCTCTCTGTCCGTTATCCGCGGTGGGGTTTGTTCCCCTTTATGCGACGCAAAGTTGTCCGTCCGGCGCCGCGAGGTTTTCTGCGGCGGATTACATCCCGGTTAAAAATTGGGTTGGCCGCAAGATACTCAGGAGAGGCCTCTCAGGCAACAATTTTTCTGAATTTTTGCCTGAATCTCGCGGTTAGAGGGCTTTACGGCCCCATTTTTCCGGCCAAACGCACCAATTCGGCACGTATGTCCTCCGCACTGGCCACGGAATGCGCAAAATCGAGCCGCGCCGTCTCGCCGCCACGCCGAAGGTCACAGCCCTCCACGTCAACCCCGGTCATGAGCCATGGCGGTTCTCCTTTTTTCGCCGCAGACAGCGGAGACCGGCCCAACAGCGTTTCGGCGTAATGGCGCACGGCGTCACCATGATCGGCATTCATATGGGCGATTATGGCGGCTTCGCGCTCCCGCAAGTCACCGCATTCCCCGCCATAGAGCAGACCATCGCCCGCGATCCAGACCGCACGCCCGAATCCGGCCACCAGACGCCCACGTGAGATATCCAGACGGTATATGCGAAAATCGCCGAACCCGGCATAGTCCACGGAGGCCGGATGACGGGCCAGGAAACGCTCCCTCAAATGGGGCGCGGGGCCTTCCTCCAGCCGCCCGAGAAGGCTGAGCCGGGGATGGGCAAGCGGGTCATCTCTGGAGTCTTCCTCATTCCTATCCTTCGCAGCCTCACTATTATCTCCGGCCTCCCCCCCTTTATTATTTCCGGGCTCCCCCTCGGGAGAAAAAAGCAGCGATACCCGGTTGTCCTCCCGGATATTGCGGCTGTGATCGGCAAGATCGGAAAGCAGCAACAGGGGCGCGCCGTCATGGTCGCAGGCGCTCAATACAAAGGAAACATAAGGCCATCCCTTGTTTTCGGAAGTGTTGGGGTCTTCGGAGGCACCTGACGATTCCCGCAATACCGTCGCCAGCGAGGCGCGGTCGGCGGCGCGGATCATGCGCCGCGCCTGGACGGTCATGGTCTCTATATCCTGGGCCTTCCCATCCTGTTTTTCGTCGCCGCTAGGCATGGTTTCCCTTCTGGGTTACGGTTCCCGTGCCTTATCTTCGCCTTAAATGGAGTCCAAGAATAGCCTGCTATAAACTGGGGTGGGTTGGGATCGATGCGCATGAAGTCTATATCTCCCGTTTTGCTGTTGTTCGCCGCCATTTTCAGCGGCGGTGTCCTCGTCACGGGTGCACAGGCAGGTGAGAAAACCTACACCACCGGCCATATGGTGATCGGCCGCGCCTGGGCGGCGGAAACGCCTCGTGTGGCCAAGACCGGGGCCGCCTATTTCACCATGGCCAATGGCGGCCCCAAGGCCGATTACCTGCTTTCCGTCACTTCCCCCATCGCCCAGAACGTGGCCCTGCACGCCCATCGCATGGTGGGAAATGTGATGCAGATGGCGCCGGTTCTGGGAATCGCCATCCCCACCGGCCAGACCGTCGCCCTCAAACCGGGGGGGCGTCATGTGATGCTGATCGGGCTTTCCAAGCCCTTGAAGGACGGCGACAAGATTCCTCTGACCCTGTCGTTCAAACATTCCGGCACCGTCCAGGTGGTCGCCGTGGTGGGGCTGCCCCCCGGCGCCCGTAAAAAAGGGCGCCGTTACAAGTCCTATTAACGGGCTGGCGCGGCGCCCGGCCAAAACCGGGAAAACCAAAAAACGGGAAACGCCAGAGAAACGGCGGGAAACCGGTGGATTCAGCCGCCGGTGGGTTTAATCACCAGTGGCGATGCGGTCCACAAGCTGGCGCACGGTGGGGACAAAATTATTGGAATAAAAGGGGTCTTGGGCGAAACGGTAAGCATTGTGGCCGGCAAACATCAGTTCGTTATCCACTGGGCTCCCATGGGCAATGTCCTGCAGCGTCTTCTGGATACAGAACGAGCGGGGATCGGCCTTTTTGCCGGTGGTTCCGGCCTCGTTCTGGGCCCAGTTGCTGAAGCGGCAGGAGGAGAGACAGCCCATGCAGTTGACTTGATCAACACGGATTTCCTGGGCCTTGTCCGGAGTCACGAAAATAAGGGTGGAATCTGGCGTGCGCATGGTCTCAACAAAACCCTGCGCCTTCCATTTTTCGGCCAGATCGCGATCGCTCGCCGTCAGGTAAACCGTGCGATTGCGCACTCCGATTCCATAAGGGGTATCGTGTTCGCCCACGTCTTCCAGGGAATAGGCCACCTGGTGATGGGAACGCTCCTCTAATTCCTTCAGAAAATTATTGTGCACGGCGGAAGAATAAAAGCCCGTGGGGCTGAACTGATGAAGTGAAATGTCGCCTTCCTTGAGGGTAAGGAGCCTTTGTTTCCATACCTCCGAGATGGGGCTTTCCTTGGTCAATAGCGCCCGCGTGCCAAACTGGAAGGCGATGGGGCCGATTTCGGGATTATCGAGCCATTCTTCCCATTCGCGCAGGAACCACACTCCGCCAGCCATGATGATGGGGGTCTGCTCAAGGCCGCATTCATTCATCATGCCGCGCAGCTCCCGCACCCTGGGAAAGGGGTCTTCGGGGGTTTGCGGGTCTTCGCTGTTAGAGAGCCCGTTATGGCCGCCGGCGCGCCAGGGATCTTCATAGACCACCGCACCAAGCCATTCCTGGCATTTGTGGTAGGCCCGTTTCCACAGCGCCCGGAAGGCGCGGGCCGAGGAGATAATGGGATAGTAATGGACGCCAAAACGGGCGCTGATCTCGGAGAGCTTGTACGGCATACCGGCGCCACAGGTGACGCCGTGGATCAACCCCTTGGCGCTTTCGAGAACGCGAGTGAGGATTTCCTCCGACGCGCCCATTTCCCACAGGATGTTGATATTGATACGGCCCTCGCCACCCGCCGTTTCATGAGCCATGCGGGCCTGATAGAGGGCGCCCTTGACGGCGTAATCCACCAGCTCTCTCTGACGTTCGCGCCGGGTGGCGGCGTGATAGATTTGCCGGATCAGGGTGCCTTTTTCATCCACATAATCGGCATTGACCCCGGAGAAGGTACCGACCCCGCCCGCCGCCGCCCAGGCCCCGCTACACTCGCCATTGGTTACGGCGACGCCTTTGCCGCCCTCTATCAGGGGCAGAACCTCGCGCCCGGCGAGCATCAGGGGTTTAAGAGAAATCACGCGGCCTCATCCTTCACCTGCCAAACCCGCCCCCAATACACAACACGTGGGCATCTCACGGCACTGTGGCCCCCGCCTTGTCCCCGCGGGCGGGAAAGGCAAAAGGGGGCTCGTGGTGGCGCCGGTGGTCTGCATCTCTTCGATATATACACAAAAGAGATAAAGACCAGCCTGGAATTAAAGTGCAAGCCTTTTCCCGGCGCCCGCCCCCTCATGGCCCTCTTAACTGGCGATTTCCTCGCCGGTTTCCTGGTTTACGGACTTCATGCTGAGCTTGACCTTGCCACGGTCATCCATGCCCAGTACCTTGACCTTCACCTCATCGCCCTCGTTCACCACATCGGTGACCTGACCCACCCGTTCGGGCTTGAGCTCACTGATATGGACGAGGCCGTCGCGGGGGCCAAGGAAGTTCACGAAGGCGCCGAAATCCACCACCTTCACCACCTTCCCGGTATAGATCACGCCTACCTCGGGCTCGGCAGTAATGGCCTTGATCATATCGACGGCCTTGTCGATGGAGGTGGCATCCACGGCCGCCACCTTGATGGTGCCGTCGTCATCAATATCCACCTTGGCGCCGGAGACCTCGCAGATTTCCCGGATCACCTTGCCGCCGGTGCCGATCACTTCGCGGATTTTCTCCTTGGCGACGGTCAGGGTAACGATACGCGGCGCATGATCGCTCACGCCGTCCCTGGCGCCGGTCAGCGCTTTCTCCATCTCACCGAGGATATGGAGCCGGCCGCCATTGGCCTGGGCCAGGGCTTTTTCCATGATTTCCTTGGTGATGCTGGTGATCTTGATATCCATCTGCAGCGAGGTAATGCCTTGTGCGGTTCCCGCCACCTTGAAGTCCATGTCACCCAGATGGTCCTCGTCGCCGAGGATATCGGACAGCACGGCGTAGTCGTCGCCTTCCTTGATCAGTCCCATGGCGATACCGGCCACCGGACGCGGCAGGGTGACACCGGCATCCATCAGCGACAGCGAACCGCCACAGACCGTAGCCATGGAGCTTGAGCCGTTGGATTCGGTGATCTCGGAAACCACGCGGATGGTATAGGGGAATTCCTCGCTGTCCGGCATAAGGGGCCGCAGTGCGCGCCATGCCAGCTTTCCATGGCCCACTTCGCGGCGGCCGGTAAAACCGAAACGGCCCGCCTCGCCCACCGAATAGGGCGGGAAATTGTAGTGAAGCATGAAGGTGGCGCGGGATTCGCCTTCCAGCGCGTCGATGATCTGTTCATCACGGCCGGTGCCCAGCGTGGTCACCACCAGCGCCTGGGTCTCGCCACGCGTAAACAGGGCGCTGCCATGGGAGCGGGGCAGGACACCCACCTCGCAGGAGATAGGACGCACGGTGCTGGTGTCGCGGCCGTCGATGCGCTGACCGGTTTTCAGGATGTTGCCGCGGACAATATCCTTTTCCAGCCCCTTGAACAGGCCGGAGATGGTTCCGGAATCGTGGCCTTCCTCCGCAAGGGTCGCGACCGTCGCCGACTTGACCGCGGCGATTCTTTCCTGGCGCGACTGTTTAACGGTTTCGCCGTAGGCATCCCGCAAATCTGCTTCGGCCACGGCGGCAATGCGTTCCTTCTGCGCGTCAAGTCCTTCGGCCGGGGGTGGAAGCTCCCGCGGCGGCTTGGCGCAGGCTTCGGCCATGGAGATAATCATGTCAATCACGGGCTGCATCTGTTCGTGGCCGAAGGTGACGGCGCCGAGCATGATGTCCTCGGCCAGTTCCCGGGCCTGGGATTCCACCATCAGCACGCCCTCTTGGGTGCCTGCAACCACCAGATCGAGTTCCGATTCGGCTATGTCGTCAACCAGGGGGTTGAGCAGATAATTGCCATCCTTGTAACCGACGCGGGCGCCGGCGATGGGGCCCATGAAGGGCAGCCCGGAAACGCACAGCGCGGCAGAGGTGCCGACCATGGCAACGATATCGGGATCGTTCTCCATGTCGTGACTGAGAACCGTGCAGATAACCTGGGTTTCACAATTGTAATCGGGGTGAAACAGGGGCCGGATGGGCCTGTCAATAAGGCGCGACGTCAGTGTTTCCTTTTCGGCGGGACGGCCTTCGCGCTTAAAAAACCCGCCTGGAATCTTGCCTGCCGCATAGGCTTTTTCCACATAGTGGACGGCAAGGGGGAAAAAATCGATACCCTCGCGGGGCTTGCTTTCACCCACCACTGTGCACAGCACGGAGGTTTCGCCATAAGTAGCCAGCACGGCCCCATCGGCCTGCCTGGCGATACGGCCAGTTTCGAGGGTCAGCTTGCGGCCGCCCCAATCCATTTCTTTCTTCGTTACATCAAACATACTTTCTTTTCCTTCTACCTACAGTTTTTCTGTTTCCAACCAACCAACGCCCCTAGACCACATCCGGTTTCGGGATTTTTCGTTTCTGGTTTTCCTAATCCGACCTCATCCATGCAGCCATCAACGGATGGCCGGAACGGGTCCAGGGGGCAAACATTCCCCCCAACATTCTCCAAGAACCGTTCCTTACATTCACACTCACGCCTAGCGGCGCAAATCCAATCGTTTGATTAAAGTCAGGTAACGCTCCTGGCTCTTGCGTTTGAGGTAATCCAGGAGCCTGCGGCGTTTGCCGACCATAATCAGCAATCCCCGCCGCGAGTGGTGATCTTTCTTGTGTTGAGCAAGGTGCTCGGTGAGATTCTTGATGCGCTCGGAGAGGATGGACACCTGGACTTCCGGAGAGCCGGTATCGCCCTTTTCCGTGGCGAACTCACCAATGAGCTCCTGCTTGCGTTCGGCAGCAATCGACATCGTTTTGTTTCCTTGTCGTTCACGTTAAAAATTAAAAACCCGGAAAGGACGAATTCGCCCTTCCTCGCATCGGACCAGAGCCACCAGCCTGCCGCCACACAGGGCACAAGCCTCCGCATGACCCCCACCCAGTTTTTCGAGTAAATCCGGGGAAAGATCCTCACAGAGGATCGACGGGCTTTCCGGGCCGCATAACGCGGACCGGACCTTGACTTTGAACAGGGGTACGGCCTGGCCATTTTTGAGACATCGTGCCTGGTCCTCGGTCAGGGCCAGTGCCGGGATGTCGTCCAGCACGGTCAAAACCGGGAGCAGATGCCCCGAAAACGCGCCAATATGCCCTAGGAGTTCCGGGGAATCCAGCGAAATCGCGTCGCTTTCGCAAAAGGGGCCGACCCGGGTTCTGCGCAGAACCGAAACATGCCCCAGCGTACCCAGATGCTGTGCCAAATCCCGCGCCAGACTGCGTATGTAGGTGCCTTTGCCGCAAGACACCCTGAATGTTGCATGATCGCAATCAGGAATCTCCAAAAGCTCGAAATTTTTCACATGAACACGGCGCGGAGACAACGCCACCTCCTGGTCCGAGCGCGCCAGATCATAGGCGCGGCGGCCCTCGATCTTGACTGCGGAAAAGGCCGGAGGGATCTGTTCTATTTCGCCAATAAACTCCTTAAGCCCCTCTATAATATCACTTTTCTCGGGGCGAACCGGGCTTGTTCCAATTACCTTGCCTTCGGCGTCATCGCTATCCCGGGCCTCGCCCCAAACCATGGTGAAACAATATTCCTTGGCTCCGTCCATCACGTAAGAGACGGTTTTGGTGGCCTCGCCCAAGGCGATGGGAAGAATGCCCGTGGCCAAGGGATCGAGGGTTCCGGCATGGCCCACCTTGGCCGCCCCGGTGAGCTTCTTGACCTGGGCCACCACCCGGCTCGATGTCACGCCCTGGGCCTTGTCCACCACCAGCCAGCCGTGAATGGGCTTTCCCTTATGCTTCGCCATCTTCACTCCCGGGGCCATTTTCACTCTCGGGACCATCGTTACCCCCGGATTTCCCGGCCGTGCGCCGCAACAGATCATCAAGATGATCGGCGTCATCGAAAGTGGTGTCGAACTTGAAAAGGAGCTTCGGTGTAAAACGCAGGCGCAGCTTTTCGGCAAGCTGGTGCCGAAAATAGGGTGCCGCCCGGCCCAGCGCGGTAATCAGCGTCTCCGTCCCGCCGCCGCCCAGCCTTGTGACGAAAGCCGTGGCATTCTTTAGATCGGGGCTGAGGCGGACCTCCGTCACAGTAACGCGGGTGTTCCGCAGATCGGGATCGTGCATATCGCCGCGCTCGAATATATCGGCAAGGGCATGGCGGATTTCCTCCCCCACGCGAAGCTGACGTGAACCGGGCTCCCGGCTGTGTTTTCGGGTCATGGCGTTTTACCTTGCGGCGGGCCGGTCTGGAGTTCCCGGCGAGACATAAGACGGCCCATATGGCGCCCCGGAAACAAGACGCGCCATCAGATGGCGCGCGCTATCTCCTCGGTCTCGAAGCATTCAATCACGTCGCCGACCTGGATATCCTGGTAATTGGCCAGCGCAAGGCCGCATTCGGTGCCTTCCTTGACCTCCTTGACCTCGTCCTTGAAGCGCTGGAGGCTGGACAGGTCGCCTTCGTGAATGACCACATGGTCGCGAAGAAGGCGCACTTTGGCGCCGCGCTTGGCCATGCCTTCGATCACCATACAGCCCGCCACCTTGCCCACCTTGCTGATGGAGAAAACTTCCCGGATTTCGATATTGCCGAGGAAGTTTTCCTTCAATGTGGGCGAGAGCATGCCACTCATCATCGCTTTGATGTCGTCAATTACATTATAGATGATTGAATAATAACGGATATCCACGTGATCGCGCCGGGCAAGATCGCGGGCCTGGGGATTGGCCCGGACGTTGAATCCGATGATCAGGGCATTGGACGCATGGGCAAGGGTCACATCCGATTCATTAATCCCGGCAACACCGGAATGAAGCACGCGGACTTTGACTTCATCGGTGGCAAGTTTGTTCAAATTGGCGGCGATTGCCTCCACCGAGCCCTGGACATCGCCCTTTATAATGACAGGCACTTCCTGGACCTCGCCCTCGGCGCGCTCTGCAAGCATTTCTTCGATGGAACCGCGAGAATCATCGGCGGCACTAACGAGACGAGTCTGGCGGGTGCGGTATTCCACCACCTCGCGGGCGCGGGCCTCGCTTTCCACAACCGCGAAATGGTCACCAGCCATCGGTGCCCCGGACAGACCCAACACTTCCACCGGAGCCGCCGGCCCGGCGTTTTTGATGCGCTTGCCCTTGTCATCAACCAGCGCCCGCACCTTGCCCCATTCCGCTCCGGCGACAAAAATATCACCCACATGAAGCGTGCCACGCTCAACCAGAACCGTGGCCACCGGGCCGCGTCCTTTTTCGACCCGGGCCTCGACGACGGCGCCTTCGGCGGTGCGGTCGGGATTGGCCTTAAGCTCGAGAAGCTCCGCTTGCAACAGGATGGTCTCTTCAAGCTTGTCGAGATTAGTCTTTTCCTTGGCCGAGACCTCTATGGCGAGAACTTCACCGCCCATTTCCTCCACCACCACGCCGTGCTGGAGAAGTTCGGTGCGTACGCGATTGGGGTCGGCGCCGGGGGCGTCGATTTTGTTAATGGCGATAATGACGGGCACTTCGGCGGCGGTGGCGTGATTGATGGCCTCAAGGGTCTGATCCATGATGCCGTCATCGGCAGCCACTACCAGAATGACAATATCGGTAACATTGGCCCCGCGGGCACGCATATCGGTAAAAGCTTCGTGGCCTGGCGTATCGAGGAAGGTGATCTGTGCCCCCGATTTCAACGCCACCTGATAGGCGCCTATATGCTGGGTGATGCCGCCCGTCTCACCGGCGGCAATATCGGTCTCCCGCAGGGCGTCGAGAAGCGATGTCTTGCCATGATCCACATGGCCCATCACCGTGACCACAGGCGGGCGAGGCTGAAGGTTTTCCTCGGTGTCTTCTTCCCCCTTGATGCCGATTTCCACGTCAGCGTCACTGACGCGCCTGACCTTGTGGCCGAATTCGGCAACCACAAGCTCCGCCGTATCGCCGTCAATGGGCTCGTTGATGGTGGCCATGACATCCATTTTCATCAGGACCTTGATCACGTCATTAGCGCGCTCGGCCATACGGTTGGCGAGGTCGGAGACAATAATGTGATCCGGCACAACCACTTCACGAATGAATTTCTGGGTTGGATCAGCGCTGGCGCTTTTGGCCCGCTGTTTTTCCTTTTCCTTTTCACGGGCACGGCGCACGGCAGCCAGGGAACGGACCCGCTGTCCGCCATCGTCCTCAAGAGCCTGACTAATCGTCAGCTTGCCTTCACGCCGCCGCGACTGGGAACGGCGCCCCGTCTTGCGGGGAGCCTCCTGGTCCCGCTTGGCGCGGTCTTGGGGCTTTTCCTTGTGTTTTCCCTTGTGGTCCGCCACCGCTTCGGACGGGGGAACGTCGGGAACAATCTCTTCGGGGGACGGCGAAGCTTTTTCTTCCTCACGGGGAGTTTCGGGTCCGGGCGCGGATTCGGGGGATGCCTCCGGCTGCGCCTCTTCTCCGGACTGAGCCTCCGCGGCTTCCCCCTCTTCCTGCGAGGGTTCGGATTCCTCGCTAGTCTTGGGGGCAAAGACCTCCTCGGCCTGCCTCACCACATCTTCCTGCATGGCATCCTGCAATGCGCGGGAACGGGTGGCCTTTTCCTCTTCGGTGAGACGGCCAAGTCCGGTGGCGCCACGTAGACGTCCGTTGGTGGTGGTGCCGGCCTCCTGAGGCGCTTCCTGTTCCTGCCGAATCTCGGACATGGTCCCGCCCTGATCCTCGGCATAAACACGCTTTCGTTTGACCTCCACGGTCACCGCGCGCGATCGCCCATGGGAGAAGCTCTGCCTCACCTGGCCGGTTTCCACCGTCTTTTTCAGCTCCAGGGTTCCCGGACGAGAAAGACGCGAGGGTTTCTCTTTTTTATCGTCGTTGCTCTCAGTCATAATTCCGGTTCGATACTTCCTTATTCCCTATCTTCAAGACGGGTAAGGGGTGCGAAAGCCGCCCAGCCGTGATGTTTCAACAGCCAGATTTTCGGCCAATGCTCCGTTTTTACGGTGGCCGGCCAAGACATGGACTGCCCGTTCACGCCCAAAGATAGCACCCAGCTCCGCGCCGGTGAAAAGTTCCACATGTGGCGCTTGCGGCACCATGGCGCGCAATCGCTCGCAACCGCTTTTGGACCCGTCAGACGCGGCGAACAGAACCCAAAAACCTTTTTCCTGTCCCGCCGCTTGGGAGGCGAGGGCGGCATGCACCTTGTCATAGCCGGCCACAGCCAAGCGCGCGCGCCTGGAAATTCCAAGAAGATCGAGACAGCGATGCGCCAACAGGGCTTCCACACGATCCGACAAATCATCACTTAAAGTGACCCGCCGCCGCGCCGCCTTGGAAAACAATTCCTCGGCGCATGCTTTGTCCACTATATCCCGGCGCGCGGTCAACCACAAACCCCGGCCCGGAAGATTGCCCTTTGTGTCCGGGGTAACAACGTCATCAGGGGCAACGACAAAACGCACCATACGGGACTTAGGCAAAGCCTCGCCGGTTACGATACAACGACGCAGCGATGCGCCTTCCGCCGGGCGGGACTCCAAGACGGACACGTCATTACCGGCCTCGACTCCGGTTTCAGCCATGGCGTTAGTCGGCATCTTTCTTTCCGGCATCTTCGGTGTTTTCTGTCTTTTCTGCAGCAGTTTCTTCAGTTTCCGCGACGGCGCTCTCGTCTGCATCCCCCTCGGCGCCACCTTCTTGTGCCGTCTCTTCCTCGGGTTCGGGCTCGTCATCGAACCAGTGAGAGCGAGCGCCCATGATGGTCTCGTTGGCCTGCTCTTCGTTGAGTTTGGTGACTCCGAGAATCTCGCGCAGTTCATCGCTGGCAAGGTCACCGAGATCGTCCAGAGACTTCACTCCGGCTTCTCCCAGCGTCACCAGATATTCAAGCGTCATGTGAGGCATTTCCAATAGTTCGTTGGAAACACCAAGGTCATCACGCTTTTTGTTCAACTTCTCGTCTCTTTCCTTCAGGTAATTGCGGGCACGTTCGCGCAGTTCTTCGGCAATGGATTCATCGAATCCCTCGATCTCAAACAGATTCGACTCCGGCACGAAGGCCACCTCTTCCACCGTGGAGAACCCTTCCGTCACCAGCAAGTGGGCGATCACGTCATCCACATCCAGCGTCTCCATGAACATCTGTGAAAGGGCATGGAATTCTTCCTGACGGCGTTCGGATTCTTCCGCCTCGGTCAGGATATCGATGTCCCAACTGGTCAGTATGGATGCCAGCCGCACGTTCTGGCCGCGCCGCCCGATGGCCAGGCTGAGTTGGTCGTCGGGCACCACCATTTCTATACGATGGGTGTCCTCATCGATGACTACCTTGATCACCTCGGCCGGAGCCAGGGCATTGACTACGAAGGTCGCCGTATCGGGCGACCAGGGAATGATGTCGATCTTTTCGCCCTGTAATTCACTGACCACCGCCTGGACGCGGCTTCCGCGCATACCCACACAGGCGCCCACGGGATCAATACCGGAATCATTTGAATGGACGGATATCTTGGCGCGGCTTCCGGGATCGCGGGCCACCGATTTGATCTCGATGATCCCGTCATAGATTTCGGGAACTTCCTGGGCGAACAGCTTGGCCATGAACTGGGGATGCGCACGCGAAAGGAAAATCTGCGGACCACGCGTTTCCTCGCGCACGTCATAGATATAGGCCCGGACCCGGTCGGTCCTGCGGAAGGTTTCCCGGCCCAGCAATTCCTCGCGGCGGATGATCGCCTCGCCGCGGCCGAGATCCACGATCACGTTGCCGAATTCCACCCGCTTCACCACGCCGTTGACGATCTCGCCCACACGGTCCTTGTATTCCTTGTACTGGCGGGCGCGTTCGGCTTCCCGCACCCTTTGCACGATTACCTGTTTGGCGGTTTGGGCGGCAATGCGGCCAAAGTCCATGGGTGGCAGGGGATCCACCAGAAATTCACCTACTTCCGCATCGGATTTGGTCTGTTGCGCGGCTTCAAGGGTCAACTGGGTGGCTTCGTTTTCCACCTCCTCGACCACTTCTATATAACGCGCGAGCTGAATTTCGCCGGTTTCGCGGTTGACTTCGGCACGGATATCAAACTCGTGTCCGTATTTCGAGCGCCCGGCTTTCTGGATTGCCATTTCCATGGCTTCGAGAACTTCCTCACGTTCGATGCCTTTTTCACGTGCTACCGCGTCGGCGACCTGAATCAGGTCGGCCAGTCCGGTATCCGTTGCCGTCGTTTCCATATTTTCTGACATTTTCTCGTTCTCTTAAACTATTTGCCTGACTATTTCCCGGGGGCCACCAGCAATTCATCGTTCATGACAAGTTTGGCGCTGCAGATGCCGGACAAGGGAACTTGCCATTCCCCGTCATCCAGCGCGATCCTTACCATGTCGCCGGAAAGCCCCATAAGGCGCCCCCGGAAATGCCGTCTTCCCTCAATTAACTCATGGGTTTCGATTTTTGCCTCGAATCCCACAAACCGCTCGAAATCCTTTTGCCGCACAAGGGGACGGTCCAGCCCCGGTGAAGATACTTCCAGGTTATAGGCGCCTTTGACGGGGTCTTCCACATCGAGCACGGTGGATATATTGCGGCTGATGGCGGCACAATCCTCCACCGTCATACCCTGTTCGTCCTGACGCTCGGCCATAATCTGAAGCACCCGACCGCCACCTTGGCCCTGCAGACGAACACAAACCATCTCATAGCCCATGGCTTCCATCGTCGGAGTTATCAGGCCTTCAATCCGGCCCTCAAGAGTGTCGGTGTCTTTCTGTCCCATGGGACATGTCCAAAAACTGTAGGGCCAAAAATAAAAGAGTGGGCCATCGGCCCACTGCAAAAGCCCGGTCGGGCTAAACAGAATGTTCCGAGAATGTAGCTTATTTTGCCGCGTCTGCAAGCATTTTTAAGATAAAGCGTCCTTGCCGTGGTCGCGGCGTTGTTTCCCGGATTTCTCCGCGACTCAACGGGGCCGGCGGCGGAACCGCAGATAAGCGCAGGAACGGCCCGCCTGCAAGGCCTTGGCCTCGTAGCGGGTGGCCGGCCAGTCCGGGGTTCGCTGGCGCCAGTGGGCGGGACGCTCGGCCAGCCATTGGAAGGCCTCGTGGCGGCGAAGGTGTTCAAGCATCGAACGGATATATTCCGGATCGTCCGAGGCCAGACGCAGCTCCGCATTATCCTTCATGGTGCGGGCAAGGGCATCAACGGTGCGGGGTGAAATCAGGCGTCTCTTGGCGTGTCGTTTCTTCGGCCAGGGATCGGGAAAAAGGATGAAAACCCTCCCCAGGCATTCCTCCTCCAGACAATCCATGAGACTCCGTGCGTCATCGGAAAAAACACGGATATTGGTCAGGCCTTCCTTTTTGGTTTTCGCCAGAAGACTCGCCATCCCGTTGATGAAGGGTTCACAGCCGATGAAACCGGTTTCCGGGTGACTCCCGGCCTGTGCCGCCAGATGCTCGCCGCCGCCAAAGCCGATTTCCAGCCACATATCCGCGGGTGGATCGGGGAACAGCGTCACGGGATCGAACACCCCCTGGTCGGGAAGGGTAATGGAGAGTTTCGGCAGGAGAGTCTCGATCAGATCCCTGCGGCCCGGGCGCAAGGGACGTCCATGCCTGCGGCCATAAAAAGTGCGGGCCTGCGCCGGAGAAGCGTCACATGGATGTTGTTCGTTGCGGGTCATGGGTTCCTGCGACCCCCCCCGATATGGTTACGGTGTGGTTACGGAGATGAACGTTCTAACGCGGGCTCTAACCGAGGGCGGAGGACAAACCATCCGCGAGATCGGTGCGTTCCCATGAAAAGCCCCCGTCTTCTTCCGGTGCCCGCCCGAAATGGCCATAGGCGGCGGTGCGGGCATAAATTGGCCGGGACAGGCTGAGATGCTCGCGGATGCCGCGTGGCGAAAGGTCCACCATCTCCTGAAGGACGTCGGACAACCGGGCCTCGTCCACCTTGCCGGTGCCGTGGGTATCCACATAGACCGAGATCGGGCGCGAGACGCCGATGGCATAAGCGAGCTGGATGGTACAACGATCGGCGAGTTCCGCGGCGACCACGTTCTTGGCCAGATAGCGCGCCGCATAGGCCGCCGAACGGTCCACCTTGGTCGGGTCCTTGCCCGAGAAAGCGCCTCCACCATGAGGCGCGGCGCCACCATAGGTATCGACGATGATCTTGCGCCCGGTCAGGCCAGAATCACCGACCGGACCGCCAATAACAAAACGCCCGGTGGGATTAACGAAGAAGTGTTCCTCGTCGCACATCCACCCCTCGGGCAGAACATTGATCACATGGGGACGGACGATCTCGCGCACCTGATCCTGGTCGAGATTTTCAGCGTGCTGGGTGGACACCACCACCGCCGTGGCGCGGACAGGTTTACCGTTCTCATATTGCAGGCTGACCTGACTCTTGGAATCAGGGCCGATCCCGGGGGCCGCGCCCGAATGGCGGGCCTCGGCCAGGGATTTCAGAATCTGATGGGAGTAATGGATAGGGGCGGGCATCAGGACATCGGTTTCGCGGCAGGCATAGCCGAACATCATGCCTTGGTCGCCGGCGCCTTCATCCTTGTTGCCGGCGGCATCGACCCCCTGGGCGATATCGGCGGACTGGGCATGGATATGATTTTCCACCTTTGCGGTCTTCCAGTGAAAACCTTCTTGTTCGTATCCGATTTCCTTGACCGCAGTGCGGGCCACTTCCTCAATGAATTCCCGGGTCACGGTGTCGGGTCCG
>CAYZWF010000031.1:15102-23605 GCA_964482135.1 uncultured Rhodospirillaceae bacterium | reverse complement strand
GATACGCCGGGCGCCTATCCCGGCGTCGGCGCCGAGGAGCGCGGCCAGGCCGAAGCCATCGCCTGTTCCATCGAGACCTGTCTTGGGCTCAAGGTGCCGCTCATCAGCGCCGTGATCGGCGAGGGCGGCTCCGGCGGGGCCATTGCCCTGGCCGCCGCCAACAAGGTGCTGATGCTGGAAAACGCCATCTATTCGGTGATTTCACCGGAGGGCTGCGCCTCGATCCTGTGGCGCAGCGGTGATCAGGCCCAGGACGCCGCCGAGGCCATGAAGCTCACGGCCCAGGACTTGCTGGAGCTGGGCGTGGCGGATGTTGTGGTGCCCGAACCCATGGGCGCCGCCCACCGTTTTCCCGTTCCCGCCATCGCTGCGCTGGGCGATGCGGTGGAAGAGGCGCTCAAAGAGTTGATGGAACTGGACCCTGCCGCGCTACGCCGCCAGCGCCACGAGAAATTCCTCACCATGGGCGAGGCGGAAACCAGCTAGTCTGTTTGCGGCCGGAGATTGCTCTGGAGATTATTCGGGGCGTCCGTCAATCCAGATTTCTTCGCCATGCATCTCGATGGTATCGGGTCCGGGCAGGATCAGGTCATCGCTGGCGGTTATCCGGAACAGGTCGGGACGTTCATTGTTTATATGGTTAGCCACGGCATGGCCGATCTCGTAACGCCGGTCGCATTGGTCTGCGAATTGTACGAAAAATGAATTTTCCCATTTGGAACCGGGGGGGCTTTGATATCCGATGCCAGCAATTCTTGGTTCCTGAGCGCGGAGGTAACGGCTGAACAGATCAATAAGAATGCCTCTGGCATCTTCGGAATCCGCCCCTGTGAAAGTGTAATCGACACGCAGGATGCATTCTTTGCGGTAGAATTTGGGTGCGGACTCGCCAGAGAAATAGGCCGTGGCGGTGATGGCCAAGACGACAAACAGCGCGAGAATCGTCCGGTGAGTCACTTCCCTCTGCCCTTCTTTCGGTTGCCCCTCGCGGTTCCTTGGGGGGTATGGATATTCAGATACGGCCCCGCGGAATTGCCATGATAGGTGGATTGGGGCGGGATTGAAATTCTCACCTCCCAGCCGTGGGGATTGTCGTAGGGTGGTTTGAAGGTGTCGGGCTTTTTTCCCGGAGCGAATAAACCCGGGGGAATAAGGCCCCCTTCCCTTTTAGGCCGGTCATTGGGTTTGCGCCATTCCGGAATGACATTGCCTTTTGCATCGAGGGGGTGCCAGTCCACATTATAGTCGATTCCATCCGGACCCAGGGTATTGCTGATGGCATCCACCCGGATGGGCCCCTTTGTTTTGAGGGTTCTTCTACCTTCAGACAGGCTGTAGTCGGGAAGTTCTTTCCACTTTATGGGCGCGTCCCGGGGTTCTTTCCGGGGCTTGTTCCTCGAGGTTCGTGGTGACGGGGAATTCTTTTGTGATTCGGCCAGCTTCTTTTTAGCCACGGCCATGAGTGCGTTGCGGAGTTGTTGCCGCCGCTTGGCCGGGTCCGGGGTGTTGGCCGTTTCGGCGGATTCGAACTTTGTTTTCACGGCCTCGGCCCCAAGGAGACGGCTCCGTTCGTCCTTGCCCACCTTCCGGCCCTTGTTATCTAGCCAATGACCGAAATTAACCCGCCCCAGAGGGTCGGGCACATATTCGAGCCCGGCCCGCTGCAAAACGGCCGTTTCATCATCTGGTTCGGCGACGGTGGTGAAGATATTCCGGGGGAGACGACGGCGGTCTTGCCGGGCGACGAGGCCGCGCCGCGTGGTGTCGCCGGAAGCGGAGAGAAGTCTGTTCATGGCTTTTTTCGTGGGGCCGCCGGGATTCATGAGCCCGTCCTCCCGCAGTCCTGTCTTTTTCTGGAAGTGGCGTAGGGCGTCATCCATCTCGCGGTCAATATATCCGTCCATGCCGTAGGTCGGGGTTTCATAAAGCCCAAAACCTTTCAGGGCGTTCTTGACGGAGAGGATGTCGCGTCGGGAATTGTCGATCCCGTTGCCCACGGGCTTGGTGAGTCTGAGAAAATCGAATGACATGGGGAGTCTCCAATAAAAAAAGCCCCGGTATGCGACCGGGGCTGGTGGGGTTATCTGTGATGTTGCGCCAGGGAAAATCGGGGCGCAGTTGGGGCATTGATTACGGCGTAGAATACAGGATTATATACCTAAAGTCAAGTAAAATTTCCATATATTAGGCATCGTGCTGTCCCCGACATGAGCCGTAATGCCGTCTTACGCGCGGCCGTGGCAGTGCTTGTATTTCTTGCCGCTGTTGCAGGGGCAGGGCGCGTTGCGGGGAATCTTGCCCCAGGTGGCGGGATCATTGGCATCGATCTCTACCGCAGCCGCCCGTTTCAGCACCGGATCGGGGCGCGGCCGTAATTCCGGTTCGTCTCCTGGTCCACTGCTGGGCTGCATATCGCCCTCGATATTCTGGTGCATTTCCTGATTGGCGCGCAGGGGCACGCTGTTTTCTTCATCGCCGACGCGGATATCGAGATGGGACAGCACCCCGGTGATGGTTTCCCGCAGGCGGTTCAGCATGTCCTCGAACAGGTTGAAGGATTCCGATTTGTATTCGTTCAAGGGGTCGCGCTGGGCATAGGCGCGCAGGCCGATCCCCTGGCGCAGGTGGTCGAGCGACAGCAGATGGTCCTTCCAGCTTTGGTCGAGGAGCTGCAGCAGCAGGTTCTTCTCCGCCATACGCATCATCTCGGGTCCGAAATTGACGGCCTTTTCCGCCATTTTCCGCTTTCCGGCATCGAGGATGCGGGTGCTGATTTCCTCCCCGTCGATACCCTCTTCCTTGGCCCAGTCCTCGATGGGAAGGTCGACCCCGATCAGGCGTAGGGATTCCTCGTGCAGGGCGTGGGTCTCCCACTGTTCGCTGTAGGCCTTTGCCGGGATACAGCGCGCCACCATGTCCAAAATCACGTCGTCGCGCATATCGGCGACGGTCTCGGCGACATCGGGGGCGGTCATGATCTCCCTGCGTTGTTCGTAAATCACCTTGCGCTGGTCGTTCATCACATCGTCGAACTTGAGCAGGTTCTTACGAATGTCGAAATTGCGCGCTTCCACCTTTTGCTGGGCTTTTTCCAGCGCCTTGTTGACCCAGGGATGGATGATCGCCTCGTCATCCTCGATGCCCAGCTTTTGCAGCATGCTGTCGAGCCGGTCGGAGCCGAAAATACGCATCAGGTCGTCTTCCAGCGACAGGAAAAAGCGCGAGGCGCCGGAATCGCCCTGACGTCCGGAGCGGCCTCGAAGCTGGTTGTCGATGCGCCGTGATTCGTGCCGTTCGGTGCCTATAATCATCAGCCCGCCGGCGTCGAGCGCGGTCTGTTTGCCGGAGGCCACCTCTTGCGTGAGCGTGGTGAGTTTTTTCTCGCGCCGGGCGTCGTCTTCCATGTCGCCCAGTTCCTGGGCGATGAGCATGTCGAGATTGCCGCCGAGCTGGATGTCGGTGCCGCGTCCGGCCATGTTGGTGGCGATGGTGACGCCGCCGGGCTTTCCGGCCTGGGCGATGATCTGGGCTTCTTGTTCGTGAAAGCGGGCGTTGAGCACGCTGTGGGTAATCTTGCGGGTTTTAAGAAGTTTCGAGAGATGTTCGGATTTTTCGATACTCACCGTGCCCACGAGAACGGGCTGTTTGCGTTCCTGGCATTCCTCCACAAGGACGCAGATGGCTTTGTTCTTTTCTTCCGCCGTGCGATAGACCTCGTCGTCGTGGTCGTCGCGGATACAGGAAACGTTGGTGGGAATCTCCACCACATCGAGGGAATAAATATCGGCGAATTCGTCGGCCTCGGTCATGGCGGTGCCGGTCATGCCGGCAAGCTTGGGATAGAGACGGAAATAATTCTGGAAGGTGATGGCGGCCAGGGTCTGGTTCTCTACCTGGACTTCCACCTTTTCCTTGGCTTCGAGGGCCTGGTGCAGCCCGTCGGAGAAGCGCCGTCCTTCCATCATGCGGCCGGTGAACTCGTCGATGATAACCACGGCGTTATCCTTGACCAGATAGTCCACGTCGCGCTGGAACAGCTTGTGGGCGCGCAGCGCCTGGTTCACATGATGGACCAGGGACACGTTCTGGATATCGTAAAGCCCGCCTTCCTTGAGAAGGCCGGCATCGGCAAGCAGGGATTCGATCTTCTCGGCGCCGTCTTCGGTGAAGGTGACGGCGCGCACTTTCTCGTCCTTTTCGTAATCCTCCTCGGCGAGCTTGGGAATGACCTGGTCCATCTTGCGATAGAGGTCGGAGGAATCCTCCGAGGGGCCGGAAATGATGAGCGGCGTGCGCGCCTCGTCGATGAGGATACTGTCCACTTCATCGACGATGGCGTAATTGAAGGCGCGTTGGACCATGTCCTCGATCTGGTATTTCATGTTGTCGCGCAGGTAATCGAATCCGAGCTCGTTATTGGTGCTGTAGGTGATGTCCGCGGTATAGGCCTCGCGGCGCTGGGCATCGGTCATGTCGTGCAGGATGCTGCCCACGGAAAGCCCCAGAAATTCATAAATCTGGCCCATCCATTCGGAATCGCGCTTGGCCAGATAGTCGTTCACCGTGACCAGATGTACGCCGTCGCCGGAAAGGGCGTTGAGATAGGCGGCCAGGGTGGAGACCAGGGTCTTGCCTTCGCCGGTCTTCATTTCCGAGATCATGCCGCGGTGGAGAACGATGCCGCCCATGAGCTGGACGTCGAAATGGCGCTGGCCCAGGGTGCGCTTGGCGGCTTCGCGGACGGTGGCGAAGGTTTCCACCAGAAGATCGTCGAGGGTCTCGCCCTGGTTGATGCGTTCGCGGAACTGGTCGGTGCGTGCCCGCAACTCGTCATCGGAAAGCTTTTCCAGGGACGGTTCCAGATCGTTGATCTCCGCGACGATGGGACGGAGTTTCTCCAGGTAGCGGTCGTTGGCGGTACCGAAAATCCGCCGGGCGAGAGCGCCAAACATTCAGTTCTCCAAAAATTCCCAGTTTAAAAAATTCCCAGTTTAAAAATAAGGAACCGGGCGGGCATATGGGTTGCGCCGTCTTCGTGACCTGCAAACAGCGGTCCGAAGCCGGGCAGTTATTACTTCCCTCTGTGCGGGGGTCGCGATGGAGAGTGACACATAGGATTACCGTGCCCGTCTGTCAACGATCCGGCAAACGATCCGGCAAACAATCCGGCAAACAATCCGGCAAAAAGACGGCTTCTCCAGGTGGCGGCAGGGCGCAAAGGTGAGGCGATTCACCGGCGCCTCTCAAAACCAAAACAATTTACATAAAATTTTATATTAATTGTGGACTTTCCCGATTGTTTGAATTATTTTGGAGCCCATGGGGGCAAGTAGCCCCTTGTAATGGGCCACGAAGGCCGTAGCTAAGCCTGTTGACTTCCCTCCATATTCTGGCGGCGCGTCAATGCGGAGTTCCTTCGGTGCCCTGGCTTCAGGAGGAAGACGCGTTGAGTGCAGTTATTATAGGCTCTTGGCAAGCCTCGGAGGAAACCACCAGGTTTTTTCCCATACGTCCGGGGGGGACCGTCCTCTCCGGCGCGCTTCCCAATCCCGATTCCACTACCCTGCAACAGGTGGCCGCCGTGCATGGCGGGCTGAGCGAGTTTCTGACGGTCAAGGGCCCGGCGCAGGTGGCCTTCGCGGTCCTGGTGGAGGATGCGCTGAAGCGCGATTCTCACTAGAGCGGGTCTGGCTCGGGGCATTGGCCCCGTTTTTTAATGGTTTCTTTTCTGATGGCCTCCGGGGCTTCCCCGCGGGGCCTGTTTTGTTTTCCAATTCTCCGCAATAATACGGCGCCAGTGGGGCATCATGGGGGCCGTCAGTGGGGCCTCGTGGAGGGCCGGCGCGGCCCCTTGTGCACCGGTCTGTGATGTGCATGATGCGATCTTTGAGGTATTAATGCCGCGCCAGGGTCGATTCCGGACGATTGCCGCGCGGCACAGGGGTTCCAGCCATGACGTCAGCATATCTCCGTCTTTTACAGCCCTTTCAGGCCGTTCTGGCCGCGGCCTGTCTGATGGCCGCGCCGGTCTTTGCCGACGAACACGGGGCCGACGAACACGGAGGTGACGGGGGTGAAAAAAACCCGGTTCTCGCCACCGTCAACGGTGAGGAAATTCACCGCTCCGATGTTGATCTGGCCCGCAGCATGCTGCCCGAACGCTATCAGGGCGTGCCCCTGGAGATCATCTATTCTTCCCTGGTGGATCAGGTCATCGACAGCAAGCTGGTGGAGGAGATGGGACGCAAGGAGGGGCTGGAGAGCGACCCCGTGGTGGTGGAGCGGATCAAGGAAGCCGCGGCGCGCATTATCCAGCAGGCATTTCTCACCCGCTATGTGTCCGAGAGGCTGACCGAGGAAGCCCTGCGCGCCTATTACGACGAACTGGTGGGGGACGAGAAGGCGCGAAAACAGGTTCGCGCCCGCCACATCCTGGTGGAGACGGAGGGGGAGGCTCTGGAGCTGATTGATGAGCTTGAATCGGGGGCCGATTTCGAAGAGCTGGCGAGGGAAAAATCCATCGCTCCGGAAGGCGCCAAGGGGGGCGATCTCGGCTATTTCAGCCTCGACCAGATGGTGCCCGAATTTGCCGTGGCGGCTTTTACCACTCCGCCCGGAGAGATGACGCCCATGCCGGTACAGACCAGCTATGGATGGCATGTGATAAAAGTGGAGGACAGCCGCTTGCTCGATCCACCGGAGTATGAGGATATCCTGTCCGATCTCGAGAGCGGCCTGTCGAAGAAGATCATGGGCGATCTTGTGGCCGCGCAGCGCCGCCAGGCGGAGATTGTTTTTTTCAATCTCGACGGCTTGCCCCAAGACTCCCCTGTGGTGGAATAAAACGGACCAAAGAGATCATGACCAAGGTTTCACCCCTGGCGCCCGAGCGCTTCCCCGCCATGCCCCCCGTGCCCGGAGTCCGGGTCGCGGGCGCTGCCTGTGGTTTGAAGAAGACCCGCGCGCCTGATCTTTTCCTTGCCGAACTGGATGCGGGAACGGCCGTGGCCGGGGTCTTCACCCGTTCGCGCTGTTTTTCCGCGCCCGTGGCCTGGTGCCGCGAGGCGCTGTCCCGCAAACGGGTGCGGGCCATTGTGGTCAATTCCGGCAACGCCAACGCCTTTACCGGGCTGGCCGGCGACCGCATGGTGGCGCGCACCGTCAAGGCCGCGGCAAGGATGTTCAAATGCCCCGAGAAGGAGATTTTCGTGGCCTCCACCGGCGTCATCGGCGAACCGGTGGCGCCCGGCTATGTGGCGAGCAAGCTGGCGGGGATGAAGAAACGGCTGGCGCCGAAAGCCTGGGCCAAGGCGGCCAAGGCCATCATGACTACCGACACCTTCGCCAAGGGGGCCACACGGCAGGCCGTGATCGACGGCGTGGCGGTGACAATCAACGGCATCGCCAAGGGCTCCGGCATGATCGCGCCGGACATGGCCACCATGCTGTCCTTTATCTTTACCGATGCCGCCATCCCCGCGCCCGTGCTGCAGAAACTCCTGACCCAGGCCAGCGAGCGCTCCTTCAACAGCATCACCGTGGACAGCGACACCTCCACCAGCGACACGGTTCTGCTCTGCGCCACCGGAAAGGGCGCGAAGCATAGGAAGGTGGCGTCCCCCGGAGACCGTCACTTGCGGGACTTCCGGGAGAAGCTCGAAGAGTTGATGCAGGATCTGGCGCAACAGATTGCCCGCGACGGCGAAGGCGCCAGTAAATTCGTCACCATCCGGGTCTCCGGCGCGGCCTCCGAGAAGGCGGCGCGGCGCATCGGTTTGTCGGTGGCCAACTCACCCCTGGTCAAGACCGCCATGGCCGGTGGCGACGCCAATTGGGGGCGGGTGGTGATGGCCGTGGGCAAGGCCGGGGAAAAGGCCGACCGCGACCTGCTGTCCATCTCCATGGGCGGCATCGCCATCACCCGCAAGGGTAAGATCGCCAGGGGCTATGACGAAAAACCGGTGGCCGCCCATCTCAAGGGCCGCGAGATTATGCTGGAAATTGATGTGGGCGTGGGAAAGGGCAGCGCCACCGTCTGGACCTGTGATCTCACCCACGGCTATATCACCATCAATGCCGACTACCGAAGCTGACCCTGTTCCCGTGGTGCTGGTTTCCGCCGTGGCGCTGGTCGACGGCGACGGCAGGGTGTTGCTCACGCAACGGCCCGAGGGCAAATCCATGGCGGGGCTGTGGGAGTTTCCCGGCGGCAAGGTCAAGGACGGCGAGACTCCCGAACAGGCCCTGATCCGTGAACTGGCCGAGGAACTGGCCATCGATGTGGCCGGCAACTGTCTGGCGCCGCTGACCTTCGCCTCCCACGCCTATGAGGAGTTTCACCTCCTCATGCCGCTGTTTCTGTGCCGGGTGTGGAAGGGGATTCCCACTCCCTGCGAGGGGCAGGAGCTGACCTGGGTTGCTCCGTCCAGGCTTCGCGACTATGCCATGCCGCCGGCCGATGAGCCGCTGGTGGCTATTCTTTGTGATTTTCTCTAGGGGGTGA
>CAYZWF010000031.1:0-15002 GCA_964482135.1 uncultured Rhodospirillaceae bacterium | reverse complement strand
GTGATTTTCTCTAGGGGGTGACTTTCTCTAGGGGGAGTTTCTCTAGGAGGATTCCTGGGAATCTTTTTCGCCCACCGCATCGGCCAGAGAGGCGGTTGCGCTTCCCGGCTCCAGGGGTTTGGGCTGGGAGGGGTCCGGCGCCCAGGCGGTGAGGGTGATGATCTCGAAACTGGCGGGAATGCGGCCATCCTCTTCGGTGAACATATCCTTGTAGTGATCGGCCATCGCCATCAGGGTGGCGCGGCGTGTGAACCCGGCGCGGCGGTTACGCAGGATGTTGGTGTCGCCCATGCCGCGCAGGTCATGCATCAGGTCGAGGGCATTTTCATAGCGCACGGTGAGGGTATCGCTGTCCACCACGGGCAGGGCGAATCCCGCCCGCTGTAACAACATGCCGGCGTCACGGATATCCACGAAGGGGGCGACCCGGGGACTGGCGCCGCCTTCCTCGGATATTTCCGCTTCCGTCCAGGCGGCGCGCATTTCGCCCAGGGTGCCGCCACCGAAGAAACAGCCCAGGAAAAGACCATCGGGGCGCAGCACCCGGCGAATCTGTATCAAGACTCCTGGCAGATCATTGACCCGGTGCAGGGCGAGACAGCTCAGCACCAGATCGAAACTGTGATCGGCGAAGGGCAGGAATTCCTCATCGGCGGCGAGACGGTGGATTGCGGGAGTAGGGTCTCCACCGCCGCCGAGAGCCAGCATGGCGGGGGAGATGTCGCATTCCATCAGGGTTTCCGCCCCGCCCCGTGCGGCCAGCAGGGACGCGATCTCGCCGCCATTGCGGCCGAGGTCGAGGATGGCGGAAAAATCGCGGCTGATATCGTCGAGCCTGTCCACCAGCCGCGCCGACATTTCCTGTACCAGGAAATTGTGCTGTTCCCAGTTTTGCGCCGCCCGCTCACGGCGGCGGCGCAGTTGGCCGCGGTCAAAGGGAGTCCTAGTATCCGACATGAGGGCGAGTATAGGCGCAATGGCGGCGATTGGGACGGTAATCGACGGCCATTGACGCTATGATCCCGCAAAGGATTCTGCAGTATGATTCCGGGAGATGACATAAACGCCATGTCTCTTGTTGATAGTTCCAGGCACTGGATGGGCAGAATATCGGTTGCCGTGCTGGATGCGCTGTTGCCGCCGCGCTGTTTGAAATGCGGTGCGATCATGGCCCAGACCGGAAATCTGTGTTCGTCCTGTTGGCATGGGGTGGAATTCATTTCGCCGCCTTTCTGTCATGCCTGCGGCGTGCCTTTCGAGTTCGAGAGTGACGGGGAGGCCCTGTGCGCGGCCTGTCTCCACCATCCGCCGGGTTTCGACCGGGCGCGGGCGGTGTTCCGCTATGACGATTTCAGCCGTGACCTTATCCTCGCCTTCAAGCATGGCGACCGCACCGATGCGGCCCCGGCTTTCGGGCGCTGGCTTGCGCGCGCCGGAGAGGATGTTCTCGATGGGGCCGATTACCTGATACCGGTGCCCCTGCACTGGTCGCGGTTGTTCCGCCGCCGCTATAACCAATCGGCGGTACTGGCCGCGGCCATAAGCGGGGAGACCGGCATTGCGGTGCTGGCCGATGCCTTGCGCCGCCCCCGCCGCACCCGCTCTCAGGGTCGTCTGAGTGCAAGCGAGAGGAAACGGAACCTGCGCGGCGCCATCGCCCTCAATCCGGGATATGAGAATCCGGGACATGGCGAGACCCTGGCGGGGCGCAACATCGTCCTGGTGGACGATGTCATGACCAGTGGCGCCACCGTCGGGGAATGCGTCCGGGTTCTGGACGCCGCGGGGGTGGAGCGCGTGGATGTGCTGACCCTGGCGCGGGTGGGCGGTCCTCCCGTGAATCCCTAAGTTTTTGCGAAACTATGGCTTTCCGGGACGATGATCCTTATACCTTTCCCCCCAATGAAGGAAACGGGCCCCAACGAGCCCAAGGAAAGACAGCAGAGAAAACCACCAGAGAAAGACCAATGCCCACTATTGAAATCTATACCTCGCCGTTATGCGGCTATTGTTCCCGCGCCAAGAAGCTGCTCTCCGGAAAAGGCGTCGAATTCAACGAGATCAATGTTCTCGGCGATTCCCAGATGCGTGATGAAATGGCCGGGCGCGCCGGTGGCGACCGCAAGGTGCCGCAGATATTCATTGATGGTGAACATATGGGCGGGTCCGATGAATTGACGGCGCTGGAAGAGTCGGGGCGGCTCAATGAACTGTTGCGGGTGGAGGCCTGAAGATCATGTCGCCTTCGTTCCGGGCCGCCTGTATCCAGACCAGTTCCCAGCTGGACATGGACGCCAATCTGGAGGCGGCCTCGGCGCTGGTGCGTGAGGCCGCCGAGGGCGGCGCGCAGCTGGTGTTGATGCCGGAAAACGTATCCCTGATGGGGACCAAGCGGGAACAGGCGCTGGAAATGGCGGTGCCGGAGGCCAGCCACAAGGCGCTGCCGGTTTTTACGGAACTGGCGCGGGAAAAGGGGGTCTGGCTGTTGGTGGGTTCGCTGTCGGTGTGCCTCGACAGGGAAGGTGGCGGCGAAGACATGCTTGCCAACCGCTCTTTTCTGATCAGCGACAAAGGCGAGGTGGTGGCCCGTTACGACAAGATTCACATGTTCGATGTGGATATCGAGGGCGGCGAAAGTCACCGTGAATCGGAAACCTATCGTCCCGGCGCCCAGGCCGTGGTGGCGGCCACGCCTTGGGGCGGGCTCGGCATGACCATCTGTTATGACTTGCGCTTTCCCTATCTCTACCGCTCTTTGGCCAAGTCGGGAGCGCATTTCCTGTCGGTGCCCGCCGCCTTTACCAGGGTGTCGGGCCGCGCTCATTGGCACCTTCTGCTGCGCGCCCGCGCCGTGGAAACCGGCTGTTATGTCTTTGCCCCGGCGCAGTGCGGCGACCACGCCAATGACCGCCAGACCTATGGTCATTCCATGATTATCGATCCCTGGGGCAAGGTTCTCGCCGAGGCCGGGGAAACCCCATGCGTGATCGTGGCGGATATCGATCCGTCACGGGTGGCGGCGGTGCGGAACATGATCCCGTCCCTGGAACATGACCGCGAGTTCACACCCCCCACCTGAGGGGAACCGGCGCGTGCCGGGACGTGACGGCCTACAGGTTCGGCTGTGGGGTAATCCGCAGATACGGTTTCACCGCATCCCAGCCCTTGGGGAATTTCCCCTTGGCGTCTTCATCGCTCAAGGCCGGAACGATGATCACATCCTCGCCGTGTTTCCAGTTCACCGGGGTGGCGCCGCTGTGGTTGGCGGTCAGCTGCAGGGAATCAATAACGCGAAGGATTTCGTCGAAATTGCGTCCCGTGCTGGCGGGATAGGTGATCATCAGCTTGACCTTTTTATCGGCCCCGATCACGAATACCGAACGCACGGTCAGGGTGTCGTCGGCATTGGGATGAATCATGTCGTAAAGATCGGACACCTTGCGGTCGGCATCGGCGATCAGCGGATAATTGAGCGCATGGCCCTGGGTTTCCTCGATATCGGCGGCCCATTTATTGTGGTCGTCAACGGGATCGACGCTGAGTCCGATGATCTTGACGTTGCGTTTGTCGAATTCAGCCTTCTTGCCCGCCAGATATCCCAGCTCCGTGGTGCAGACCGGTGTGAAGTCCTTGGGGTGCGAGAACAGAACGGCCCAGCCGTCGCCGATCCATTCATGGAAGTTAATGGTGCCCTCGGTTGTTTCCGCGGTGAAATCCGGGGCGGTGTCTCCAAGACGAATGGTCATGAGAAAGTTCCTCCCTCAGTTGAAACACGAGCATATTTTTTTAATTATTCTAATAAATATATGCGCCCGAACCTACTATGTGTAAGTGAAAAATCACCTATTCCACAAAGATGTTTTTTATAGATTCTGCATTAACGGCGCACAGACGCTGTACCACGGCGTCGCGCGGGTCATGTATCAGGCCGTGCTCGTAGGCGACGATCTGCACTCCGTTTCGCGCCACTTCCAGCAGTTCCCCCGGCCGCAACAGATAATCGGGATTGCGGGGATGGCCATAGAGCTCGTTTCCGGCGGCGAAGGTTTCGTAGATCAGCACACCGTCATCGGTCAAAGCGGCCATCAGACGAGGCAAAATCGGGCGATGAAGATAGTTGGTGACGACAATGCCTGAGAATGTCCTGCCGTGCAGGGTGCCGCCCGGCGCGAAGGGGTCGGCGGCTTCGAGGTCGGTTTCGATGAGTTCCAGGGATGTGTTGTCCCGTAAATCTTCCAGCCCCGAGACATCGCGGTCGGCGGCAACTGCCCTGTACCCTGAATCGAGCGCGAGCCGGCTGTGACGGCCGCCACCGCAGGCGAGGTCGAGAATCTCTCCCGATTGCGGGACAAGCGGCATGAAACGCGCCACCCAGGGGGAGGGCTCCAATGTCTCCGGATGTGAAGACTGGCCGCTATTTTTGTCATGACGGGTCATTGGAAGGTTTTGACCTCTCTGTTATCCTTTGGTAAAGGCTGTTTCATATATATTAAGAATCTCGTGAAACGAAGAACGTTGAGCATTACGGATTTGGGTTCATGATACTTTTCGATCTGAAATGTACGTCGGGGCACGTCTTTGAGGCGTGGTTCCGCGACAGCATAAATTTCGACGTTCAGGCCGAGGCCGGAGAAATCTCCTGTCCCTATTGCGGGGATGACGAGATTTCCAAGGCTCCCATGGCCCCGAGTCTGGCCGGGACGGGAACCTCCGCCCATGACGCCACGGGCAGGGAAGCCTCGGCCGATGATCTGCCGCTGACGGGGCCCTGTGCGCCGGATCATTCCCAGCCCGAAGCGGTGGTCGGCCTCAGTGAGGAAAAGGTTTCCGCACTGGTGAAGGAAGTTGCCGGCAAGCTGGGGGAGTTCCGCAGCCATATCGAGACCGAATGCGACTATGTGGGAGAAGAATTCACCGAAGAGGCCCGCAAGATCCACTATGGCGAGGCCGAGGAGCGGGGAATTTATGGTGAAGCCACCGAGTCCCAGGCCCAAGAACTGGCGGAAGAGGGTGTGGAGTTCTTCAAGATTCCCTGGGCGCGGCGCCGCGATTCTTGACCGGCGGCCCTTGGGAATAGGGACTCCGGGGAAATTAAGAGCGCCGGGCCTATTTGGTCACCACCATCATATAATTCACGTCGATGTCGGCTGACAGGCGCCAGGCGTTTGCCAGCGGGTCGAAGCTGACACCCGTCATATGGGCGATCTCCATGTGGCCTGAGCGCAGATCATCGGCCAGTTCCGAGGGCCGGACGAATTTGTCCCATTGATGGGTGCCGCGCGGCAGCCAGCGCAGGACATATTCCGCGCCGATGATGGCGAAGGCGAAGGATTTCATGGTGCGGTTGAGGGTCGAGAGGATCATGGCGCCGTCCTCCTTGAGGACGCTGCCGCAAGAACGCAGGAACAGCGCCCGGTCGGCCACATGTTCCACCACTTCCATATTGAGGATGGCGTCGAAACGCTCCCCCGATCCGGCCAGGGTTTCGGGGGAACCGTGCCGGTAGTCAATGGCGAGGCCGCTTTGCTGGGCATGGGCCTTGGCGATACGGATGTTTTTCTCTCCGGCGTCGAGGCCGGTAACTTGTGCGCCCAGTTCCGCCATGGGTTCGCACAACAGGCCGCCGCCGCATCCGATGTCGAGAAGCCGCAGCCCCTGGAGCGGTTCGGGCGTTTCAGGATCGCGTCCGAAATGGGCGCAGAGATGGTCACGGATATAGCCGATGCGGATGGGATTGAGGCGGTGCAGCGGACGGAAATCGCCCTCCGGATCCCACCACGCCTCGGCCAGGGCTTCGAAGTTTTCTATTTCTTGTGCGTCAACGGTTCCGGCCATGGAACGTCTCCGAAGTTTGAATCAGGCGGGGTTTGCATCAGGATGCTTGCCTGATCTTGGGTAAATTATGTATACGCGCTCCTAGACACCGCAACCACCGGTCTTTGAGGAAAGAAACTATGGCACGTATCGTGCAAAAATTTGGCGGCACGTCGGTAGCGGATATGGAGCATATCCGCAATGCGGCGGCGCGCGCCAAGGCCGAGCACGATGCCGGCAACGAGGTGGTGGTGGTGGTTTCCGCCATGTCCGGCGTCACCAACCGTTTGGTGGGCTATGTCAATTCCATCGGCAACCTTTGTGACGAGCGTGAATACGACGCGGTGGTCTCAAGCGGCGAACAGATCACCAGTGGCCTCATGGCGCTGACTCTGCAGGATATTGGGGTTCCGGCCCGCTCCTGGCTGTCCTGGCAGATTCCCATCGAAACCGACGATGCCCATGGCAAGGCGCGCATTCGCCGCATCGTGGTTGACGAGATTGCACAACGGCTTGGCGAGGGCGAGGTGGTGGTGGTTGCCGGTTTCCAGGGTGTAAGTCCGGAAAACCGCATTACCACCCTTGGCCGCGGCGGCTCCGATACCAGCGCGGTGGCGCTGGCGGCTGCCCTGGGAGCGGAAAGATGTGATATCTATACCGATGTGGACGGGGTCTATACCTGTGACCCCCGCATCGTTGCGTCGGCGCGAAAGCTCGATAAAATCACCTATGAAGAGATGCTGGAGATGGCGTCTCTGGGGTCCAAGGTTCTGCAGACGCGTTCCGTCGAAATGGCGATGAACTATAAGGTCTGCCTTCAGGTTCGGTCGAGTTTTGATGACTCTCCCGGAACGCTTATTGTTGATGAGGATGAGGTTGTGGAAAAGGAAGTTATCAGCGGAGTCGCCTATAGCCGTGACGAGGCCAAAATCACCCTGGTCAAGGTGCCCGACCGTCCCGGTGTGGCGGCCAGTATTTTCGGCCCCCTGGCGGACGCCAATATTAACGTGGATATGATTGTCCAGAACGTCTCCGATGACGGCGCCTCCACCGATCTGACCTTTACGGTGGCCCAGAACGATCTTGACCGGGCCAAGGCGGTCCTCGAGGAACACAGTGATGAGCTGGCCTATGCCCAGCTGGTGCCCGATCCCGACGTGGCCAAGATTTCGATCGTCGGTGTGGGGATGCGCTCCCATGTGGGCGTGGCCCAGCAGATGTTCCGCACCCTGGCCGAGAACGGCATCAATATCCTGGTTATTTCCACCTCCGAGATTAAGGTCAGCGTCCTGATCGAAGAGAAATTCACCGAACAGGCGTTGCGCGCTCTGCATACGGCCTATGATCTAGACGCCGCCTGAGGCCATGACTGTGGTCGAAGCCAGGGAACGGCTGGACAGCCTGTGGCGTCGCGGACGGGAATTTCTCGGCTGTGAATACGCCGTTTTGGGCGGCGCCATGACATGGCTGTCGGAACACAACCTGGTGGCGGCCATTTCCAATGGCGGCGGGTTTGGGGTGCTGGCCTGCGGCTCCATGTCACCCGATCTCCTGGCCCAGGAAATAGACCGCCTGGCAGAGCTCACCGACAAGCCGTTCGGGGTCAATCTCATCATCATGCATCCCGAGCTCGATGCCCTGGCCGATGTGTGCCTGGAACGCAAGGTGAGTCACGTGGTGCTGGCCGGCGGCCTGCCCAAGAGGGGAATCATTGAAAAGCTTAAACAGGGCGGTGCGCGGGTCATGTGTTTTGCGCCCACCCTGAAGCTGGCCAGCAAGCTGGTGGGGCTGGGGGTCGATGCTCTGATTATCGAGGGCATGGAAGCCGGCGGCCATATCGGCTCGGTCTCCACCAGTGTCCTGGCCCAGGAAATCCTCCCCCATATCCGCGAGGTTCCGGTCTTTGTGGCCGGCGGAATCGGGCGCGGCGAAGCCATCGTCTCCTATCTCGAAATGGGCGCCGCGGGCTGTCAGCTTGGCACCCGTTTCGTCTGTGCCAAAGAATCCATCGCCCATCTCAACTTCAAACAGGCGTTCATCAGGGCCAATGCCCGCGATGCCGTGGCCTCAGTACAGCTCGACCCCCGTTTTCCGGTGATTCCGGTGCGCGCCCTGGCCAACCAGTCTTCGCGGGGGTTCACGGAGCTCCAGCGCGAAGTCATCGACCGTTACAACAAGGATGAAGTGGAGCTTAAGGATGCCCAACTGGAGATAGAGCATTTCTGGGCCGGAGCCTTGCGCCGCGCCGTCATCGACGGCGACGTGGAAAGCGGCTCCATGATGGCGGGACAGAGCGTAGGCATGGTGAAACAGGAACAACCAACCGCGGAAATCATTCGGGAATTGGTGGATCAGGCCATAGAGGCTCTTGATTCCAGAGAAGGTTCTTAAGAAATGGCGGGCGCGGGTTTAAGCAAGTCGCGCCGCCTGCTTCATCGTGTGCGCAAGGTGATGGCGGCGCCTGGAACGCCCCAGGAGCGCCTTGACCAGCTGGTGCGGATTATCGCCACCGGCTTCGCCGCCGACGTCTGTTCGGCCTATGTCATGCGCCCCGGCAATATTCTCGAGCTTTTCGCCACCAAGGGGCTGAAGCGCAAGGCCGTCCATCTTACCCGGCTGCGCGTGGGCGAGGGTGTGGTGGGCGATATTGCCGCCCATGCCACTACCCTGGCGCTGTCCGAGGCGTCCTCCCATCCCTCCTATAGCTATCGCCCGGAAACCGGGGAGGAAAAATTCCATTCCATGCTGGGCGTGCCGATCCTGCGCGGCGGGCTGGTTATCGGCGTTCTGGTGGTCCAGCACGTGGCCCACAGGAAATACACCGAGGAAGAAAGCGAAACCCTGCAGACCCTGGCCATGATCCTGGCCGAGATGATAGCCGAAGGCGGCCTGGTGACCACCAGGGAACAGCGGCTGACCGACGGCATCGGCCTGTTGCCCCTGCGCCTGGAGGGCACCCAGCTCAGCCCCGGCATGGCCAGTGGTTTTGCCGTGCTGCATGAGCCCAGACTGATCATCCATGATCCCATCGCCGAAGACCCCGAGGCCGAGTTAAAACGCCTTGGTGAGGCCATGTCGGGCATGTTCAGCGCTTTGGACGACCTGTTTTCATCGTCGAAGCTCGACCAGGGTGAAACCGGCGACATTCTGGAAAGTTACCGTATGTTCGCCGAGGACAGGGGGTGGGCGAAACGGATCCGCGAGGCCGTTGAAACGGGCCTGATCGCCGAGGCCGCCGTTCAGAAGGTCCAGGAGGATACGCGCGCCCGCATGAGCCAGATCGCCGACCCCTATCTGCGGGAACGGCTTCATGATTTCGACGACCTGGCCAACCGCCTGTTGCGTCACCTGTCCGGGAAAATCCGCACATCGGCCGGCATGGACCTGCCGGAAGAGGTAATTCTCGTGGCCCGCGCCATGGGCCCGGCGGAACTGCTTGAATATGATCCTCACAGACTCAAGGCGCTGGTCCTCGAGGAGGGCTCGCAGACGGCCCATGTGGCGATTATCGCCCGCGACATGGACATCCCCGTGCTCGGCCACGTCAAGGGGGCGCTGGAGAGGATCGGCCCTCTGGAGCCTCTCATCGTCGATACCGACAACGAACAGATCATCATCCGGCCCAGCGGCGAGGCCCGCCGTGTTTTTGAAAACAATATCCGGGAACGGGCACAGCGCCGCGCCGCCTATGACGCCTTGCGCAAGCGTCCGGCGGTGACCAGGGACGGCGTTTCGGTGTCCCTGAATATCAATGCCGGTCTGTTGGCCGACCTGCCCCAGATGAAGGCCTGCGGCGCCGATGGGATCGGTCTCTATCGTACCGAGATTCCGTTTATGGTACGCTCCACCTTCCCCGATGTGGACGCCCAGACGACGCTCTATAAGAAGGTTCTCGACCGCACCAAGGGAAGCCCCGTGGTGTTCCGCACCCTGGATGTGGGGAGCGATAAAACCCTGCCCTATCTGCGTATGGAAGATCAGGAAAATCCGGCCATGGGATGGCGCTCCGTGCGCATCGGCCTCGACCGGCCAAGCATGCTGCGTCAGCAGTTGCGGGCATTAATTCGCGCCGCCGCGCGCCGCCGTCTGGATGTGACATTCCCCATGATCGCCGAAGTTTCGGAATTCATGGCGGCGAAGGATATCTTCCAGCTGGAGCTTGATCGCGCCAAATCCAGGAAGGAGCCCCTGCCTAAGGATATCCGTATCGGCTCCATGATCGAGGTGCCGGCGCTGGTCTGGCAGTTGCCTAGCCTCAAGGGGAAAGTGGATTTTCTTTCGGTGGGCAGCAACGACCTGATTCAGTTTTTCTTCGCCAGTGACCGCGGGAATCCGCGTCTCACGGGGCGCTATGACACACTTTCACCCGCCTTTTTGTCACTGTTGCGGCAGATCGTGGATATCTGCAACGATGCTGATATTGCTTTGGGGCTATGCGGGGAAATGGCGGGCCGTCCCCTGGAAGCCATGGCGCTGGTGGGGCTCGGTTTCCGCAATCTGTCCATGTCTCCCTCGGCCATAGGTCCGGTAAAAAACGCCATTCTTGGGATGGAATGTGAACCGCTGCGTGAATTTGTGGATATGCTGTGCCGGTCGAGCGACCATTCGGCACGGGATAAACTGAGGATTTACGCCAGGGATCACGGAATAGCCGTTTAGAGCATTCCGCCATCTTCGTTGCATTCCAATGGCGCTGTTTGCTATTACAGTAAAAGTGGGGGAGGTTTGTATTTCCTGATTTTTTTCGGGATTTTAATTTCTTGTTTGAATTGTCGTCGCCAACTCCCAAGCGGGCGTTTTGCCTGCCTTGATTACGATTCGGTTATGTTTGATCTTTGATTTCAGCTTTGTCGCCCTTTCCGTTACATAACAAAGGGTAGGGTCTCCGGAGCCAAGGAATGGCGGGAAGAAAAAAACTCAAATTAGGTATTCCTGAAAAGGAAGACTCGGGGGATTTGTTCGCCGAAAAGGACGAGGCTGCGCCGAAAAAAGGAAAGTCTGCTTCCAAAAGCAAACAGCCTCGCGACGAGGCGCGGGAAGATAAAAAAGCCGCCGCCACTGAGCTGGAAGCTCCGTCGGATAGTGTTAAGAATATCAGCGCGTTTCTACGCAATGTGCGCCGGCGCCAGAAGGTGGACCTACGGGATGTGGCGGCGAAATTAAATATCCGCCTCATTCACCTGCAGGCCATAGAGGAAGGCCGATTCGCCGATCTTCCCGGACCCACCTATGTGATCGGGTTCGTGCGCGCCTATGCGGAGTTTCTGAAACTCGACCAACAGGCCGTTGTCGCCAAGTTCCGCTCTCAGATGGAGGGGCTGGACGAAAAAATTGATCTGAAATTTCCCGTGCCGGAACCCGAATCCCGTGTCCCAACCGGCGCCATCATTCTTGTCTCCATCCTTCTCGCGGCCGTGGCTTATGGAAGCTGGTACCGTTTTTCCACGGAAGGCAGGGAGAATGTGGAGGTTGTCTCGGAGGTGCCCGACCGGCTGTTTGGTCTCCTCTGGGATGAAGCGCCGCCTTCACAGGAGCCACTGCTTGATCAGGAAGAGGACTTCGTCGCCGAAGACGCGCGTGACGAGCGCTTTGCCACTGACAAGGATGTTTCTGAAGACGCCTCCGAAGACGCCTCTGAGGCCGCCTTTGGGGAGGGCCGGGAGATGGCGATGGAGGAAACGCCATCGCCGGAGGACGCGTCCCAGGAGGTCTTTTCCGGGGCGGCTGTGACGGAACAGGCCGAGATCACCTATTTCGATGAATATGGCCGTGAATATGTGGCCGAATATGGGGAGTCTCCCCTGGCGCCGGCTTTCGCCGATCATGTGGGGGTGGATGTGATGCCGGGAGAAGAAAGCGATCAGGAGGCGGGCGAGGCGGAATTCGGCGCTGAAGGGGCCGCGGATCTGGGGGAATCGGAAGATGATGAGGAAGCGGCCCTTCCTTCGTCGCGGGAACCCGCGGTCTTCGGTCAGCAGTACGGGGATGTGCGGATCGTCATTCATGTTACCGAAGACAGCTGGATTCAAGTGCGCGATTCCACCGGCGCCCTGCTGGTTTCCCAGCTTCTTCATCCCGGAGACAGTTACCGGGTGCCCATAGAGGGAGGCCTTGCCCTGATGACCGGCAACGCGGGCGCCCTGCAGTTCCTCGTGGACGGAAGTCTTGCGCCCTCCATCGGTCCTCCGGGCTCGGTGCGGCGGGATGTGGCTCTTGACCCCGACAGCCTGCTTGCCGGCACTGCTGTTTCGCAATAGGGGGCGTTTCGCAACAATGGGCGTCTCCCAGGGTGATACTTGGGTGTGAAACTTGGGGGTGAAACTTGACCTTGATCTTTACCATGCGCACATAAGGGAAGGTCAGGGGCACACCTAAGAATCGTGGATCAGCCGGGCCTATTATGGCCAGACGTATTATGAATTGACCGGCGGGCCGCCAAGGGCCAAAACAGCGTGTTTTTCCCACCGATGATATGAGCAACGAGTCTATGTCCACCAGCAATCCTCCCATCTCCAGGCGCAAGAGCGTGGCGGTCAAAATTGGCCCTGTCACCGTGGGCGGCGATGCCCCGATCATGGTCCAGTCCATGACCAATACCGACACCGCTGATGTGGAAGCCACGGCGCAACAGACGGCGGCGCTGGCCCGCGCCGGTTCCGAGGTGGTGCGCATCACCGTGGACAGGAAAGAAGCCGCCGCCGCGGTTCCGCGCATCCGCGAAATACTGGACAAACAGGGATGCCACGTGCCGCTGGTGGGGGATTTCCATTACATCGGCCATAAACTGCTCACCGATTTTCCCGAATGCGCCGAGGTGCTGGATAAATACCGTATCAACCCCGGCAATGTGGGCCACCGCGCCAAGCGGGATGCTCAGTTCGCCACCATGATCGAGGTGGCTCTCAAATATGACAAGCCGGTGCGTATCGGCGTCAATTGGGGCAGCCTCGATCAGGATTTGGTGGTGCGCCTGATGGACGAGAACGCCGCCCTTAAAGAGCCCAGGGACGCCGCCGAGGTCACCCGCGAGGCATTGGTGCGCTCGGCCCTTGAAAGCGCCCAGAGGGCCGAGGAACTGGGCATGGGGCGCGACAAGATCATCCTTTCCTGCAAGGTCAGCGACGTCCAGGATTTGATCGCGGTCTATGCCGATCTGGCGGCGCGGGGCGATTACGCTCTCCATCTCGGCCTTACCGAAGCGGGCATGGGCAGCAAGGGCATCGTCTCCTCGACGGCGGCTCTGGCGGTGCTGTTGCAACAGGGGATCGGCGACACCATCAGGATTTCCCTGACTCCCGAACCCGGCGGTGACCGAACCCAGGAAGTGATCGTGGCCCAGGAAATTCTTCAGACCACTGGCTTGCGCGCCTTTACGCCCCAGGTCATTGCCTGTCCCGGCTGTGGCCGCACCACCAGCACCTTCTTCCAGGAACTGGCGGAGAAAATTCAAAGCCATGTACGCAACAGCATGTCCGAATGGGGGAAGAAATATATCGGCGTGGAGGAAATGAGCCTCGCGGTCATGGGCTGTATCGTCAACGGCCCGGGCGAAAGCAAACACGCCGATATCGGCATCAGCCTTCCCGGCACCGGGGAAGACCCCGCCGCGCCCGTGTTCATCGACGGCAAGAAAGCCATGACCCTGCGCGGCGCGAATATCGCCGAGGAATTTCACAAGATCGTGGACGATTACGTGGAGACGCGCTACCAAAGGCGTGCCTGATTACACGTAACGGGGCGCCGGGGGGTATGGCAGTCGGTTTAACGCATCCCCGGCCCTGAAAAACCGGAGACTCTTCCTTGACGTCCTTAAAGCCGGTCCGCGGCACCCGTGACATCATGAACGAGGAATGTCGGGGCCATCGCCATGTGGCCTCGGTGGCTCGCGACCTTGCCCGGCGCTATGGTTTTAGCGAAATCGCCACCCCGATTTTCGAGTTCTCCGAGGTTTTCAAGCGCACCTTGGGCGAAACCTCCGACATCGTCACCAAGGAGATGTACGCCTTCGAGGACCGCGGCGGCAGCGAGATTACCCTGCGCCCGGAAGGTACGGCGGGTATCGCGCGGGCGTTTATTTCCAACGGTCTGACCCAGAACCTGCCCTGTAAGTTCTTTTACGAAGGCCCCATGTTCCGCTATGAGCGCCCGCAAAAGGGGCGGCTGCGGCAGTTCCATCAGGTGGGGGTGGAAATTCTCGGCGTGCCGACCCCCCAGGCGGATATCGAAGTCATCGCCCTGGGAGCGCAGATGCTGGACGAACTGGGCGTGGGCGATAAGACGGTTCTGGAGATTAATTCGCTGGGCGACCGCGAAAGCCGTGCCGCCTATCGTGATGTGCTGGTGGCTTATTTCACCGCGCACCGCGACGCCCTGTCCGAGGACAGCCGCGCCCGGCTGGAGCGCAATCCGTTGCGTATTCTCGATTCCAAGGATAAAGGCGACCGCGAGCTTGTCGCCGGGGCCCCCCACATGTCGGACTATCTCAATGAGGGGTCACGGGCGTTTTTTGATACGGTCTTGGACGGCCTCGAATCACTGGGTGTGGAGATGTCCGTCAATCCGCGCCTGGTGCGGGGCCTCGACTACTATTGCCATACGGCATTCGAATTCACCACCGAAGTCCTGGGCGCCCAGGGGGCGGTGATCGCCGGCGGCCGCTATGACGGACTGATCGAACAGATGGGCGGCCCCTCCACGCCCGGCGTTGGCTGGGCTGCGGGGATCGAACGTCTGTCCATGCTGTTATCGGAGCCGCCTGCCTTGCCCCGTCCCATCGCCGTGATTCCCGTGGGCGAAGAGGCCTTAGGTCCGGCCATGGGCATTGCCCAGACCCTGCGCGAGAACGGATATGTGGTGGATATGGGATATTCCGGGAACCTCGCCAAACGCATGAAACGGGCCGACCGCATGAACGCCTGTGCCGCCGTGATCCTCGGCGATGACGAACTGGAACGTAACAGTGCTACGCTGCGTGATCTCGATTCCGGGGAACAAAGCGAGATTCCCCTGGATGACCTGACCGACCGTCTTTCAGCCTTCCGGTAATTAGAGCGGGTCAGGGCTGATGGGGATTAATTTGATGGCAGCGGATCGGTTCATTCGGGTAGGCGCGGCGAGCAGCGCGATGCGGGCACATCGGGCAAGCGCCGCAACGCCTCTGAGGGGCCGGTCCGCCCCACCTTCGGCCG
>CAYZWF010000030.1:0-25015 GCA_964482135.1 uncultured Rhodospirillaceae bacterium | reverse complement strand
GTTACCGATTTCGCCAGGTTGCGCGGCTGGTCCACATCGGTGCCCTTGGCCACCGCCGTGTGATAGGCCAACAGCTGTACCGGAATGGCGTAGAGAATAGGCGCCACGAAGGGGTCCACGTCGGGAAGCTCCACCACCTCCGCCGCCTTGCCGGCGAAGGCCTTTACCCCGTCTGCGTCGCTTAAAAAGATCACCTTGCCGCCGCGCGCAATCACCTCCTGGGTGTTGGAGGCGGTTTTCTCGAACAGCCCGTCGCCGGGCGCGATCACGATCACCGGCACGTCGTCTTCGATCAATGCGATGGGGCCGTGCTTCATCTCTCCGGCGGCATAGCCCTCGGCGTGGATGTAGGAAATCTCCTTCAGCTTCAGCGCCCCTTCCAGGGCGATGGGAAAGGACGTGCCGCGCCCGAGATAGATCACGTCGCGGGATTCGGCCACGTTTCCCGCGATGGCGCGCAGCTTTTCGTCGTGGTTGAGCACGTCGGCGGCCCGCGCCGGCACCTCCATCAGCGCCGCCGAGAGTACCGCCTCGCGCTCATGATCGATGGTCCCCCGCGCCTTTGCGGCGGCAATCACAAGACAGGCCAATACCGTCAACTGGGTGGTGAAAGCCTTGGTGGAGGCGACACCGATCTCCGGTCCGGCATGGGTGCCCAGCACCAGATCGGCCTCGCGCGCCATGGAGCTTTCCGGCATATTGACCAGAGCCAGGATATGCTGCCCCTGTTCGCGGGCGAAACGCAGCGCCGCCAGGGTGTCGGCGGTTTCCCCCGACTGCGAGATAAAAAGCGCCACCCCGCCTTCGGGCAGATGGGGTGCGCGGTAACGGAACTCCGAGGCGATGTCCCATTCCACGGCAATCCCGGCGATCTCCTCGAACCAGTATTTGGCCACCAACGCCGCATAAGATGAGGTGCCGCAGGCCACCAGGGTCACCTTGGGCACCTTGTCCCATTCGAAGGGCATGTCGGGCAGTTCGATGGTGCGGGTCTGGGGATTGACGAGACTGTAAAGGGTATCGCCGATCACCCCGGGCTGTTCGAAGATTTCCTTGAGCATGAAATGGGGGAAGTCACCCTTGCCCGTGGCCGCGCCGGTGTTGGCGGTGAGCCGCACCGGACGTTCGGCCACCGCGCCGCTTTCATCATGAATGGTGACGCCCTCGGGCGTGATCTCGGCCCAGTCGCCTTCTTCCAGGTAACAGATTTTCTGGGTCAGCGGCGCCAGGGCCAGGGAATCGGAACCCAGATACATCTCGCCCTCGCCGAACCCCACCGCCAGCGGGCTGCCGCGCCGCGCGCCGATCATCAGCTCATGTTCCCCGGCGAAGATAATGGCCAGGGCGAAGGCCCCCTCCAGCCGTTCCAGCGTCGCCCGGGTGGCCTCCACCGGCGCCATCCCCTCATCGAGATAGCGAGTCAACAGATGGGCCACCACTTCGGAATCGGTATCGGTGAAAAATTCATGTCCCAGCCCCTCGAGCTCCGTGCGCAGGGGCTGAAAGTTCTCGATGATGCCGTTATGGACGATGGCCGCCTTGGCGGTGGTGTGGGGATGGGCGTTGGTTTCGTTGGGCCGTCCGTGGGTGGCCCAGCGGGTATGGCCGATGCCGATGGTGCCGCCGATGGGGTCGTCGGCCAGTAGCGCCTCCAGGTTTTCCAGCTTGCCTTCGGCGCGGCGGCGTTCGATGTTCCCGTTCACCAGGGTGGCGATGCCCGCCGAATCATAGCCCCGGTATTCCAGGCGTTTGAGCCCTTCCAACAGCAAGGGCGGCGCTTCACCGCGGCCGATGATGCCGATAATCCCACACATGGCCTCAGCCCTTTTTCTTGGGTTTTTGCGAGTTATGGCGCTCGCGATAGCTGGCGGCCCAACCCGCCTGTTCCGTCTGTTCGGCACGGGTCACGGCCAGCGCCTCGGCGGCAACGTCGCGCGAGATGACACTTCCCGCCCCGACCATGGCGCCCGCGCCCACCTTCACCGGGGCCACCAGGGCGGTGTTGGAGCCGATAAAGGCGCCCTTGCCGATTTCCGTCAGCGACTTGGTGAAGCCGTCGTAATTACAGGTGATGGTGCCGGCGCCGATATTGGCCGCGGCGCCCACCACCGCGTCACCCACATAGCTCAGATGATTGACCTTGGCCCCTTCGCCGATATCCGACTTCTTGATCTCCACGAAATTACCCACATGGGCGGACTTGCCGATTTTGGTTTCCGGGCGCAGCCGGGCAAAGGGGCCTATCACGGCACCGTCGGCGATCTCCACCCCCTCCATATGACAGAAGCCGCGTATCTGGACGCCGTCTCCCACGGTGACTCCGGGGCCGAAAAAAACGTCCGGCTCCACCGTCACGTCCTGCCCAAAGGCCGTATCGAAACTGAGCCATACGGTGTCGGGGTCGCTCATGGTGACGCCACCTTCCATGGCCGCTTGCCGCAACCGCCCCTGCAGGATCGCCTCGGCGCGGGCCAATTCGGCGCGTGAATTGATGCCAAGAAGTTCGTCCTCCGCCACCTCGCGATAGACGCAGGTGAGGTTTTGTTGCCGTGCTTGGGCCACCATGTCGGTGAGGTAATATTCGCCCTTGGCGTTGTCGTTGCCCACGGCCTCCAACAAGCCGAAAAGGTGTTCACCGCGCACCGCCATGACGCCGGAATTACAAAGATCGTTTTCCCGTTCCTCAGAGCCACAATCGGCATCCTCGACGATGGCCTCCAGAGCGCCGCCCTCAATGGTCACCAGCCGTCCGTACTGATGGGGGGTCGTCACCCGCATGCCGAGAACCGCCACGGCGGGGTGGCTGTCCCCATCCAGGGCCTGAACGAGTGCCTCCAGGCTTTCCTCCGTCACCAGCGGCGTATCTCCGCAAAGAATCAGTACTCTGTCCCCGGGGCCGTCGAATCCTTCCAGCTCCCCGCGCGCGGCCATGACCGCATGACCGGTGCCCAGCGGCTTTTCCTGCACCACGGTAACGGCAGGCGCAACAGCATCTGCCACCGCCTCCATCACATCTTCCATCCCAGTCCCCACCACCACGACCAGGCGTCCGGGCTTGAGGCCGCTGGCGATCTCCAGCAGCTGTTCGATCATGGGACGACCGGCCAGCGGGTGCAGCACCTTAGGGCACGACGATTTCATGCGCGTGCTGGCCCCGGCGGCAAGGATGATGACGGCGGTTTTAGGGTTTGTCATGGATGGCTGAATCTATACAACATGGATCGCATTATCGCGGGCTCCCGCCACGCTCTCAAGAACGGCGGGGTCACTTCACTATATCCCGCCACGGCCGTTGAACAGTCACTTTTTATTACGGAATACGACAATGCCAGCATCGCCCGCCGCCGTCATCTTCGATCTCGACGGCACCCTCATCGACAGCGCCCCCGACCTTCTTGAGGCTCTCAACCATGTGCTGGCGCAACAGGGACGTCGCCGCGCCGACCTTCACGAAGTACATATGATGATGGGCCACGGCGCGGTGCACCTTCTCGACAAGGGCCTTGCCGCCACCGGCGGCGTGCCCCCCGAAGGCGTGCACGAGGCCCTGGTGGAAAGTTTCCTCGAATATTACGAGGCCCATATCGCCGTCCACAGCCGCCCCTTCCCCGGTGTGGTGGAGACACTGACGAGCTTACGCGATGCCGGCCACAGGATGGCGGTGTGTACCAACAAAATGCAGCATTTCGCCGACAAGGTGCTTAATGCGCTGGAGCTCGGCGCCTTCTTCGAGACCGTGGTGGGCGGCGGCGCTACCGGCTTCTACAAGCCCGATCCCGAACATCTGGACGCCGTTCTCGAGCGCCTTGGTCTGGGGCCGGAGACTGCCGTCATGGTGGGCGACAGCATCAACGACGTGGCCGCGGCGAAAGCCCTGGATATGGCGGCGGTGGTGGTCACCTACGGCTACAGCCCCGAAGCGGTATGGGGCCTGGGCGCCGACAAGGTGATCGAACGTTTTGACGCCCTGCCTGCCGCGCTCGGTGAACTGCTCTAGGAGACAAGCCATAACGTTCCTTACCGGATACACGCATCTTTGGCGCGGCGCGTTGGCCCTTCCCGCATGCGCGCTGGCGGCTCTCATGCTCACCGCCGCCCCCTCCCAGGCGGAAGAATCTGCGCCCACCCTCGCCGTTTTCGATTTCAATCTCATCGATCATAGCGACCTCGAAGGCGCCGGGCCCAGCGCCGCCCAGCGCAAGCGTCTGCGCCTCATCAGCGAGCTGTTACGGCGAAAGTTGATGGAATCCGGCCGCTACGAAGTGGTGGGCGTGTTTCCGGACCAGGACAGGATAGAAGGCACCAAATGCCCTCCCCTATGCGCTAATTTCGAGCGGAAAGTCGCCGCCGCCCTGGGCGCGAAGTTATGGGTGGCCGGCGAAATACGAAAGGTGAGTAATCTGATCCTCAGCGCCGATATCAATATCTACGATGCGGCAAGCGGAGAAACGGTGTGGAGACACAGTACGGAGTTCCGCGGCGATACGGACAAGTCCTGGCTGCGTGCCGTTAATTTCATCCTGCGCAATTATCTTTTGGCCGAAACAACGGAGTAGCCTTCGCAGTTCCGGGGCACGCGCCACGCCCTGATTTTCTTCTTCATGTATCAAGCTATTCACCACAGGTTCATCCTAGCCCCCGCAAAAACGTCCCCATGACCTTCCTCTCCAATCACATGTCCCTTTGGCGCGGCGCGCTTACCGTTCCCGCCTGTGCGCTGGCGGCTCTCATGCTCATCGCCGCTCCAACGCACGCGGAAGAATCCGCGCCCACTATCGCCGTTTTCGATTTTGATTTCGTGGACCATGTGAATTCCACCCGGGTCATGCCGCTGAAGGAAGATACCGAGCGCGTGGCCGCTCTCAGCGCGTTGTTGCGTAAAAAGATAACGGAATCCGACCGCTACCGGGTCATCGGCGTGGATCCCGGCCAGGAAAAAACCGACGGCACCAACTGTCCGCCCCTATGCGTGGGATTCGAGCGCAAGGTGAGTAAGGCCATGGGGGCGGAGCTATGGATGGGGAGCCTGGTGGCGCGGGTCAGCCCCCTGATCCACAGTATCACCGTCACCATCAACGACGCCGCCACCGGGGAACCGGTCTGGGGACGCTCCATGGAGGTGCGCGGCAATACGGAAAAGGCATGGTCGCGCGGTGTGCGCTCGATCCTGCGCAATTATCTCTTCGCCGAACCTCTGGAATAGCCGCCGCCCGGGGCATGGCTCCGGACACCCCCGCAAAGTCCGTTTACCCGGACCCTTCGCTTGACTGTTCGCGCCCAGATTATATACATGGGTCATATATGGACCCTGCCCATGTGACGGGGCGGGGGTTTTCTTGCCCCACACGGCATTGAAAATTTCCTATAGGGCGATTAGCTCAGCGGGAGAGCACTCGCTTCACACGCGAGGGGTCACTGGTTCAATCCCAGTATCGCCCACCATTTTTCCCAAATTTTTCCGCAAATTTCCGTAACTCAGGGGTAGAGCACTCCCTTGGTAAGGGAGGGGCCGCAAGTTCGATTCTTGCCGACGGCACCATTTTCCGGGAAATTTCCGCAACCGCCAATAATTCTTGCCGCACTGTACCATCGCTCCCACATGATTCTTGATTCCTCGGCCCGCCAAATGGCGCTATAATTTGGAAAAACATGAGGGAGAGACACCATGGTCACCGATACCCCCGACGACGACGCCACTGACACCCATACTGATGCACCGGGAGGAAATGACGTTCGCCGTCATGAACGCTTCGAGTTGTTCGACACCGCCACCATGGAAATTGATGGCGCATCCCATAAATGCGCCATTACCAATCTCTCCGTGGGTGGCGCGGCGGTGGTGTTCGAGGTGGAACTGGACGCCGCCCCGCCCTTCGGCAAATCCGTGATGCTGGACATCGACGGACTGGGAAAAATGAACGGCCATGTAGCGCGGTCGCTGGAGGACGGCATCGCCGTGCACCTCAATATTTCCGTACGCGAGCGCAACCGCCTGGCGGCGCTGATGATGAAGGGCCTCAACGGCATCCTGTTCGCCGACGAGGACGAATAACGACGCGGCGCAGCTGCTAACATCCCGGTTGCCGCGCTCCGTCCCGGATGTGCTACATTCCGCCCTTCCCGAGCCTTTAGGGAATAACGGAAGGACCGCATCCCATGTCGCGATGGTCGCGCAAGCTGCGCAAAATTTTCCAGGTCGAGAAATTCGCCGCCAAGACCGACATCCTGTTGACCCGGACGACGCTGCGCGAGGTCTATGATTCCAAGCGCGGCCAGGATCCAAAACGCCTTCTCGGCCATGGCTACAAGGTCTATTCCCAGACCGACGAAGACGGCATTATCCGCGAAATCTTCACCCGCATCGGCCTCAGCAACCGTATTTTCGTGGAATTCGGCGTCGCCGGAGGGCTCGAGAACAATTCCCTCAATCTGCTCATGGACGGCTGGTCGGGGCTGTGGATCGAGGCCCATGACGGCCAGGCCGCCCTCATCGCCGAACGCTTCGCCGCACCCATCGCCGAGGACCGCCTGAAACTGGTGCATGACCGGGTTACGGCGGAAAACATCGACACCCTCATCTCCAGTGCCGGCATCGACGGCGAGATCGACATGCTCAGCATCGACATCGACGGCAACGACTACCATGTGGCCAAGGCCATCTCCTGCGTTAATCCACGCCTCGTGGTCATGGAATACAACGCCAAGTTCCACCCGCCCACCTCATGGGTCATGGCCTACAACCCAGGTCATGTATGGGACGAAACCGACTATTTCGGGGCCTCGCTCACGGCGCTGGAAAAACTTTTCGCGGATAAGGGCTATTCCCTGGTGGGCTGCAATATCTCGGGCGCCAACGCCTTCTTCGTGCGCAACGATCTTGTGGAGGATCACTTTCACCCCCCCTTCACGGCGGAAAATCATTACGAGCCCGCCCGCTACTGGATCGTGGACGGCTTTACCTCCGGCCACCCGCCCCGTTTCGGACCCTACGAATCGCCCTGATCGAGGGAAAAGAAAATCCTCGGGTCGGTATAGCGCACCCTGACCGTCACCCGGTCTTCCTTCGTCACCCCATGATCGTGATCGAGAAACTGGATGGCCTGGCCCCAATGGGACAACTCGCCTCCGGGTCCGCTGGATAGGGTGATCTCGTCATCGAGATGAAGATCGAACCAGAAAACCACGGCCTGAATCTTTCCGTTCTCGGTGGCCGTTACCTCCACGGTTCCGGCCTCGCCGGGACGGACATCGGAGGCAAAGGGCGGCAGATCACGGAAATCCACCTCCCAGGCGGGGAAAGGATCGCTTAAGGGCCGGTGGGCTTCGAGATCAAGATTGATCACCCCATAGAAGGGCACGCGGAATTCGTCGAAGGCCGAGAGATCGAATCCATCCACCTCGCGCACCGGATTGACGGCGCGCAGGGTGGGAATCTCTATCAAACGGGCATGAACCGTGGCCGCTTGGGGAATCACCTTGCATCCCGGCACGGTGAGATGAGCCAGCGCATGGCGCAGGGTGGGGATCACGCCCTCGCCGAGCAATCCGGCATCAAGGATTTCCGAAACCAGCACCGTGGCCGGTCCCGCCATGTCTTCACCGATGCGCAGTTCGTTGGACTTTTTGTTGACCACCGTAATGCGGTCACCATAGCCGTTATCGGCGACGATGCGCCGCGCCGTCTCCGCCAACGGCTTCAGAACCTCACAGCTGGTTACTTCTTGTGCTCCGGCGCGCGCCGCCATCAGTGCCAACAGGCCCGACCCGGTGCCGATGTCGAGAACGCGGGAGTCGGCCTCCACGGCCTTTTCGATGGCATGGCGATAGCCCTCGTTGCGCCCGCTATCGGCCAGCATGGGAAAATGCCAGCGCGGGATCGCGGCGCTCAGAACCTTGCGCAGGTACAGCCCTGCGGCAACATGGCCGGGATTAATCTCCAGGGCCTTGCGGAACGACTCCCTGGCCTCCCCGCGCTTGCCGGATTCGCTGAGCGCGATACCGAGATTACAATGGGCCTCGGCGTTGTTGGGATTGATCTTCAGGGCTTCGCCGAGACGTTCGGCGGCGGCCTCGAAGCGGCCCTGTTCGTTAAGAATGGAGCCCAGGGCGCAGATGGCTTCGCCCAGCCGGGGCTCGGCCTTGAGGGCGGCCTCAAAATCGGCGGCGGCCTCGTCGAACCGGCCCAAATCCTGCAGTGCGGTGCCCCGGTTATAAAAGGCCTTGGCGTATCCGGGGGCAAGCTCCAGGGCGCGGGCAAAACTGGAAAGCGCCTCTTCCTGCCGTCCCCAGGCGCGCAGAACCACCCCCAGATTGCACAGAAAATCGGGTTTTCCGGGCTCAGCTTCCACCGCCTTTTCAAGATAAGACACCGCCTCCTCATGACGGCCGTCCTGATGGATCACCAGACCCAGCAAACGCAACAGGTCGGCATTGCCGGGCATGTCTTCCAGCAAGTCCGTATACATGGTTTCGGCCTCCGCCAGCCGGCCCGCCTGATGGTGGGCCACGGCCTCGCGCAGCGCATCCTGGGAACCGGAAGAACCGGAATTCGCATCCTCTGTTGTCATGGAAACGTTCTTTCCTTCCCATAAAATCGGCAGGCCGTTACCAGATGCGGTTACCACCGGGAAAAAGCACCCAGGCCACTATAGCGCTGGGCACGGATGAAGGCTGCGGGCTTTTTCTTTTATCGCGGGGAAATCTTCTGCCACAATGGCCGCCGTTCAAAAGGCAAGGTGATGATGGCCGACCATAAACAGAATAAAGGCGCGCCGCTGCGGGTGCATATGGTCTGCGGCGAAGACCCCGACAGTTGGATTCTCGGAAAATTCGCGAAAAACCTGGTGGCCGGGCTGGAAAAACTGGGCATGGAGGCGACCCTGGGCGATGCGCCGGACCCAGCCGCCCACATTAATCATTACGTGATCTTCCTCCACTATCCTTTTCAGAGTCCGCCCGAAGGCAACGGCAAAAACACCCTCATGGTCACTCATGTGGATGATTTCCAGCGCCTCGGCCAATTGAAACAGGGCCTGGAAAGCGCCAATCTCGCCATCTGCATGTCGCGTCAGACGGTGGCCCAGCTTGCGGCATCGGGCCTTCCGGAAGAAAAACTCACTTTCGTGCCCCCCGCCCATGACGGGAACATTACGCCGCGCCCCACGGTCATCGGCATAACCACCCGGATTTACGACGACGGCCGCAAAAAGGAACGCTGGATCGCAAAGCTCGCCCCCCTTATCGCGCCGTCGGACTTTTCCTTCCGCATCATGGGCGAGGGCTGGGGCGAGATCGTCGCCACCCTGCGCCGCGACGGCTTCCAGGTGGACTATGAGGAATCCTTCAACGCCGAGAGCTATCGCGGCCTTCTCGCCACCATTGATTACTATCTCTATCTCGGTGAGGACGAAGGCTCCATGGGCTTCGTGGACGCCCTGGCGGCGGGGGTAAAAACCATCGTCGTGCCCCAGGGATTCCATCTCGATGTGCCCGACGGCATCACCTACGCGGTAGAAAGTTTTACCGATCTGGCCGACGCCTTCGATGACATCGCGGAAGAAAAGGCGTGCCGCGCCAATGCTGTGGCGGGCTGGACCTGGGACTCCTACGCCCAACAGCACGCCGCCATCTGGTGCGCCTTGGCGGCGGGGAACCCTCTCCCTGCCCCATTTGGGGAAATCGCTGGGGAAATCGACGACGGCGTCAGCGCCGGTTCGGTGCGCTGGAAATTCCTGCGCCATTCCCTGTGGCGGCGGCGGCAACGGCTGAAACGAAGGCTCGCCCATCTCAAAAAACGCCTCACGGGACATTAGAGAGAGAACACCCCTCCCCAGAACGCACCGCCCAAGCTATAACTCTCCCGGCCCTTGCCGCCCATGAACAGACCGGACCGCCACCCATGACCCGTTGCCGCATGTGCCAAAGTGAAGATTTGCGCCTCTTCCTCGACCTTGGCGCCACCGCGCCGGCTGACGAGTTTCTCACGAAAGAAGAGCTCGCCGCCCCCCAGACCGCCTACCCCCTTCAGGTCATGAGCTGCGGCGGCTGCGGCCTGGTCCAGCTCGGCCAGGTGGTGGACCCGGAAACCCTCTACCAAAAAGACTACCCCTACGAGGCCTCCGTAACCCGCGCCGGACGCCGCCACTGGGACGAATTCGCGGCCACCGCCTGTACCATGATGGGGCTGGGCCCCGGCGATCTGGTGGTGGATTTCGGCAGCAATGTGGGCGTGTTGCTGGAAATGTTCGCAAATCGAGGCACACGGGTTCTGGGAATCGATCCCGCGCCCAATATCGTCGCCATCGCCAATGAGCGGGGGGTGGAAACCCTGTATGGCTTCTTCAACGCCAAAACCGCCGAGGCCGCGCTTACGCTCAAGGGCCAGGCCAAGGTCATCACCGCCACCAACGTGTTCGCCCATATCGACGACCTGGGCGAGGTGATGGCGGCGGTGGACAGCCTGCTCACCCCCGACGGCGCCTTCATCGTCGAGGCGCCGTCGCTCGCCAATCTGGTGCGCCATCTCGAATACGACACCATCTATCACGAACATCTTTCCTATATTTCGGTGAAGCCGCTGGTAGCGTTCCTGGCGCGCTTCGGCATGCATATTTTTGATATCCATGAAAAAGACATCCACGGCGGCTCCATCCGTATCTTTATCCGCCGCGATGGCGCTCCCGGCCCCAAAACTACCGACGCAGTGGCGCGGTATCTCGAGATCGAGGACAAGGAAGGCGTCTATGACATGGCGCGGCTGGAGCGTTTCGCCGAAGACGTGGCTGAAAACCGCCGCCAGATACGGGAGCTCCTTGGCGGACTGAAAGACCAGGACAAGCGTATCGTCGGCGTCAGCGCCCCGGCCAAGGGCATGACCCTGCTCAATTACTGTGGTCTGGGGAAGGACGTTCTTGATTTCGTCACCGAGAAATCACGGCTCAAGATCGGCAAGTTCACGCCGGGCCAGCATATCCCGGTATTGCCCGACGCGGCGCTGATGGAGAAGAAACCCGACTATGCCCTGTTGCTGGCCTGGAACTTCGCCGAGGAGATCATGGGCAATCTTTCCGATTATGCCGAGACGGGCGGTAAGTTCATCATCCCCATCCCCACGCCCAGAATCGTCGAATAATCCCAGAATGAGTACGGAATAGAGACGGAGCCCCCCGGCCATGACCTCAATTCTCGCCTATATGGGCGCCGCCGTGGCCGAGATCGCCGGCTGTTTTTCCTTCTGGGCCTGGCTGCGGCTCGACAAGCCCATATGGTGGCTGCTCCCCGGCATGGTGTCGCTGGCGCTGTTCGCCTGGCTGCTGACCTTTGTGGAGAGTGATTTCGCCGGGCGCGCCTATGCCGCCTATGGCGGTGTCTATATCGCGGCCTCGTTGTTCTGGCTGTGGGCGGTGGAGGGCACCCGCCCCGACCGCTGGGACATGATCGGCACGGCGGTCTGCCTGGTGGGCGCCGCTATTATCCTGTTTGGACCTCGAACGGCATAGTTCCTTAAATAGCGCGAGCGACCACGCTCATGTTCCAGTCGTCTGCGTTCGCCTCGCGGTCGAGGTCGGGGAAGGCGCAGATATGTGCAATCTCGAATCCGGCGTCACGCAACAAGGCCTCGGCCTCCTCGGGGAAGAGATAACGCACGCTGTGAAGCTCCTCTGATTCCCGTTCTTCTCCATCCGGCGATACGTAACGCACCCGGATCGTCACCGCCACCACCTGCCGCGCCTCATCCAATACGGGATCGGCGCTCCGGATCACCATGCCGCCCCCCTCCTCGGGGAACTCCCTACTGTTGGCTTCGGGCGGAGACGCCGTTACCGCCGCACCGTTCCATATATCGAACAGGAACAGCCCGCCCGGTTCCAGATGACGGCGGGCGGTGGCGAAGGCAGCGGCCAGATCGTCCTCCGTGGCCTGATAGCCCATCACCGCGAACATGGAGATCACGGCGTCGAAGGTCCGCCCCACCTCCACATCCCGCACATCGCCATGGAGAAAAACCGCGCCGCTGCCGGCTTCCTCCGCCTTGCGTTGGGCCTGATCGAGCATAGTCTGCGACATATCCACCCCGGTCATTTCATAACCGCGCTCGCTCAACGGCAGCACATGGCCGCCGGTGCCACAGCCAAGATCAAGAACGGTTTTGATAGGCACGGCGGCGAAGCGGGCAAACGCCGCTTCCACGAAGTCGCATTCGCCCTCGTAATCCTTGGACTCGTAGAACAGGTCGTAGAAACCACCCTGATCCTGGAAAACGCCGCCGCTCATCCGTCGCCCATTCCCGCTCTCAGGCCCCGTCCAGCACCGTCGTCACCGCCTCGCAGACTCGGTTGATCTGTTCCCCGGTGAGGGTCAGACCCGACGGCAGATAAAGGCCGCGCCTGGCGATGCGCTCGGTGATGGGATAGCTCTCGTCCGCGAACAGCCCGCGGTCGCGCAGCACCGGCTGTTCGTGCATGCCGAGGAAGAAAGGCCGCGTGGCGATTCCCTGTTCCGCCATGCGGCGGGCGAATTCATCCGCCTCGAAAGGCACCTCGTCGCTTAAGACCACCCCGTACATCCAATAGACATTTTTCGCCCAGTCGCGCTCCACCGGCAGAGCGAGGCGCGATTCACCGCCCAGCCGCTCGCCATAGGCCGCGCCCATCCAGCGTTTCTTTTCAATGTGGCTTTCCACCGCCTCCACCTGGGAAAGACCGATGGCGGCCTGGAGGTTGGTCATGCGGAAATTACGCCCCAGCTCGGTATGGCGAAAACGGCGGTCGGTGCGAAAACACATATTGCGCAGATAGGCCAATCGCTCGGCATATGTTCCCTCGCGCGCCACCACCATGCCACCCTCACCGGTGGTGATAATCTTGTTGGCGTAGAAGCTGAAACATCCCAGATCGCCGATGGCGCCCACGCGTCTTCCCTTATATTCGGCGCCGTGGGCTTCAGCCGCGTCCTCGATCACGGCGAGGCCGTGTTTACCGGCAAGTTCCATCAGCGGGTCCATGTCCACCGGGTGGCCGAAGATATGCACCGGCATGAGGGCCCGGGTGCGCGGCGTGATCTTTTCGGCCACGGCGTTCACGTCCATGCACCAGGTATCGGGTTCACAGTCCACCAGAACCGGCACCCCGCCGGCGGCGATCACGGCCATGGCGCAACAGATGATGGTATAAGAGGGCAGTATCACTTCCGCGCCCGGCTCCAGCTCCAGCGCCGCCACGGCGATTTCCAGCGCCGCGGTGCCGCTGTTCACGGCCACCCCGGCCTCGCCGCCGCAAAACCCCGCCCAGGCCTCCTCGAATTCGCCGATGAAACGACCTTCCGACGACACCCAGCCGCTTTCCACGCATTCGGCCACGTATTTCGCGGCGTTACCGCCGATCAGGGGTTCGTTTACGGGAATGGGGTTCATAGGCGCTTTGTTCCCTGTTCAGGCGTCGGAATCCTGAAGCGGCGTGTCCAGACGGAAGGTATCGTCCTCATAGTTTTCGCCGCCGCGTGGGCCTTTGGTCAGCACCAGAAAAGTGGTGTCCTCCAGCGCCTCGAAGGCATGGCCCTCATGGGGTACGTTGACGATCAGGTCGCCCTTGCCGAGAACCACCGTGTTCACCGCTTGGCCCGGCATCTGGCTCAGCGCCTTGAGTTTCCCCTCCATCACATAAACGTACTGCACCGTCTCCTTATGCACGTGGTTGCCGCGCTTGGCGCCCTTTTTCGAGGTGATGACGGTGACGTAGTCAATGGGCTCCTGGCGCAGGATATCGGTAATGGCGCCGCGTTCGTCCTCGAAATCGGGGGTAATTTTGGTCACGTCCATGCGTGTCTCCTTGTGGCATTCACAATTTTTTGGACTATAGGCAATGGACCGCGCCGCGAACACCGCCTTTTTTTTTGCCCGGCCCCAGCTTTTGTCCCACCCTTGCGGAGAGACTAGCTCGTGGGTAGCTTGAAACCACCCCTCGCCTCTTACCACGGAAAAAACATGGCTGCGCGGCAACCGGGCGTTTCCTTCATCGTCACGCTCTACAACAAGAAACCCTATCTTGAGGCCGTCTGCGGATCCCTGCAACGTCAGGAAGGAGATTTCGAGCGCGAGTTCATCTTCGTCGATGACGGCTCCGATGACGGCACGGGCGTCGAGGTAAAGCGGCTGACGGCGGATTGGAAAAATGTGACGGTGGTGGAACAGGCCAATGCCGGCGCGGCAAGCGCTCATAACGTTGGCGCAAAACGGGCCTCCCTGCCGTGGCTGAAATTCCTCGACGGCGACGACGTGCTCACCCCCCGCGCCACAACCTGGCTCCTGAATGCAGCGCAAACCAGCGGCGCCGGCTGGGCTTGGGGCAATCTCGGCACGTACCGCCTGGATAAGGATGCGCCCGGCGGGATCGCCCCGCTCACTGCGGTGTCGGAGCCCCCCTCATCGACTCAAGCCATGGCCGATCCCCTGGCTTTCTTCATCCGCAACATTCCCGCCAATTCCACCTCACTGCTGGTGGACCGGGCGCTCTACGAAAGTGTGGGCGGCTGCGACGAACGCCTGCGCTCCCCCGACTACACCCTGTTCCTGCGCCTTGCCGCCGCCGCAGTCGTTCATGTGGCCGCGCCGGTGGGGCTGGTGCCCGAAGACGCGCCGGGGCGGCTCTCGGGTCAGAAACGGCGTTCGCGTTATGAATCGGTGCTGGCCCTCCTCTATCTGGTGACCGAGACACCCGGCCTCTCTGCCGCTCACCGGCAACAGGCCATGCGCCGCGCGGTAAGCCGTGCCTGGCTCTTCGCGCGGCGGGAAAACGGCTGTGGTGTTTTCAGCTCTCATTTCCTGCGCCTGATCCGCAGCCGCCTGGCTGGGCCTGCGGATGCACAATCCCTGATCGCCGATTCTCTCGCCGCCTTCACCGAGGACGGCCGCATCCAGCGTCCCGCCGCCTGGCGCCCGCCGGGATCGCCGCCCCAGCCTCTCATTGACGGCGACGGGCCTTCCATTTGAAGACGGCGCGCGCCAAGCGCGGTGGAAAAAACCTGAAAATCCGCCACCATTTACCTGTGACCGCCGTCACAGACTCCCTCCGGTGATGGGACTAGCGTAAAGGGGCTGGAAATGCCTCTTGGTGATCTCTATGGGGCGGCCTCCATGGCGGGAAGTTCTCTTTCCGGCAAGGGGGAGCATTTCCGGTATGCGCTCCGTGATACCCACCTGACGGGTTCTTGTGGGGCAGAAATAGACAGGATGGAATTTTTTCTGATTGAAAGTTAGAATTAATTGTCTGCAGAGGGAAACTTCCCATGGCAAGATTCGGCACATATACAACTGTTGCGCTAGCCTTCTGCGTCCTTGTGGCGGCGGATGTCTTTGCAGCCAAAAAAGGCGATATCGGCAGCGCCGACCGGGTCGTCAACCAGGTGGAAGGAACCTACGCGGACAGCTCTAACGCCACCGTCACCAAGGTGGTCAAGACCGAGGACCGTCTCCGCACCAACGAAGTCATTACCACCGGACCCGACAGCGGCACCGAAATTTCCTTTATCGACGAGACCCTGTTCACCATCGGGCCGGAGTCCTCCGTCGTTCTTGATGAATTCGTTTACGACCCCGACCCCAGCAAGGGGCGGCTGGCGATCACCGCCACCAAGGGCGTTTTCCGTTTCCTGTCCGGTAAATTCGCCAGCAGCGCGTACGAGATCAAGACTCCCACCGCCACCATGGGGGTGCGTGGCACCTTCTTCGATGTAATCGTTGAGGAAGACGGCCTGACCACCGTGGCGGTACAGGAAGGCGAGGTGGAACTGGCCAACTTCGACGGCGAGGCCATTCTTATCCCGGCAGGCCTCTCCAGTACCGTAAAACCCGCCCCGCCCGGCGAATTTCAGGCCCCGCCCTCGGCCCTGGCGCCGCCCTCGGAAGAATTTCTCGAGCGTATCGCCGCCATGGAAGACGTGTTTTCGGGCTTTTTCGGTATGCCCGACACCGAATTCAAGCGTTTCCTGGCGGAGCTCGACTGGAGCCGCATCGTTGCCTGGGCGGTGGCTGCCGTCTTCATGCTTCCGGCGCTCACCGGCGGCCTCTCGATCCTGGCCCTGGCCGGGGTTCTGGGTGCGGGGGGTATCGTTCTGTGGCTGTTGTTCTTTTAGATGTCCCTCCCATAAGGACCATCTGAAACCGAAGCGGCCGGAGAGAAATCTCCGGTCGTTTTGGTTTACGCCGCGCTTTTTTGGTTTACGCCCTTTTTAACTTATCCATAGGCGGCCATGTTCACGGGCTGGCGTTTCGCGCCCCAGTCCCCGGGCGCGGCCTCGAAAACCCCGGCGCAGGCGGTGCCGCAAGAGGTACAGTTCCCCTGTTCATCCAGGTTCCACGTTCCCAGCTGGTACCAGTCGCGCTCGATCAACAGGCCGCCGCAGTGGTGGCAATAGGTGCTGCCGCCCTCGCGGTCCTGCACATTGCCGGTATAGGCGTGGCGTATGCCGCATTGCTTGGCAATCTCCCGCGCCCGGCTCAGGGTTTGCGGCGGCGTGGGCGGGGTGTCCATCATCTTCCAGTCGGGATGGAAGGCGGAAAAATGCAGCGGCACATCGGGGCCGAGCTTTTCCACCACCCAGCCGCAGAGTTCATGGAGTTCGGCATCGCTGTCGTTCTCGCCGGGAATCAGCAGGGTGGTGATCTCGATCCACACCTTCGTTTCCCGTTTCAGATATTCCAGGGTTTCGAGAACCGGGGCCAGCTCACCCGAACAGACCTTCTTGTAGAACCGCTCGCTGAAGGCCTTCAAATCCACATTGACGGCGTCCATATGGCGAAAGAATTCCTCTCTCGGTTCGGGGCACATATAGCCCGAGGTCACCGCCACGTTTTTGATTTTCTGCTCACGACAGGCGGCGGCCACGTCCACGGCGTATTCGTGGAAGATGATGGGATCGTTATAGGTAAAGGCCACCGAGCGGCAGTTGAAATCGCGCGCCGCGGCGGCGATGGCGTCCGGGCCTGCGCGCGAGGTCAGACGGTCGAATTCCCGTGATTTGCTGATGTCCCAGTTCTGGCAGAATTTACAGGTGAGGTTGCATCCCGCGGTACCGAAGGACAGCACCGGGCTGCCGGGAAGAAAATGGTTGAACGGCTTTTTCTCGATGGGGTCGATACAAAACCCGCTGGATCGTCCATAGGTGGTAAGCACCATGGCGTCGTTCTCGCGGGCGCGCACGAAACATAATCCCCGCTGGCCCTCATGCAAGGCGCAATAACGCGGGCACAATTCACAGCGCACCCGGCCGTCCTCAAGGGTGCTCCAGAACCGTCCGGGAACGGTGTCCTCCAGCGCCTCCGGGGTAGTGTTCACATCCATATCCATCAGATGGGCGAAAGCAGCCGGGAATCAACATCCCCACCCCTTTACATGGGCACTTGGCGACGTTACCTGTTAGAAAAGCAGGGAATTGGGAAAAACGGGGGAAATGCGTCAATAACGGATGAAAGCGCTATGACCTTGACCTCATCGCAGACCGCATCAAGTTCCGTGCGCCCGCCCGCCGTGGCCGGACAGTTCTATCCCGGCGATGCGGCGGTGCTGGCCACCGAGGTGGACGGCTATCTCGCCGCAGCACAAACCATGCAAGCCTCGGGTGCGGACGCGGACGACACCCCGCCCAAGGCCCTGATCGTGCCCCATGCCGGTTATATGTATTCCGCCCCGGTGGCGGCCTCTGCCTACGCCAGGCTTACTCCCCTGCACGGTACCGTGCGCCGGGTGGTGCTGATGGGGCCGTCGCACCGGGTGGCGCTTTCGGGGCTGGCGCTGAGCAGCGCCACCTCTTTCGCCACGCCGCTGGGCGAGGTGGCGGTGGACCGCGAGGCCTGCGAGGCAATCCTCGATCTGCCCCAGGTCCATGTGATGGACGAGGCCCATGCCTTGGAACACAGCCTCGAGGTGCACCTTCCCTTCCTGCTTTCCTGTCTCGACGATTTCACCATTGTGCCGCTGGTGGCGGGCTCCGCCTCGGCGCAAGAGGTGGCACAGGTGCTGGAGCGGCTGTGGGGCGGGCCGGAAACCCTGATCGTGATATCCTCGGACCTCAGCCATTACCTCGATTACCACACGGCCACGGCCATGGACGCCGCCACCTCGCGCGCCATCGAAACCCTCGCCCCCGACGGCATCGGCGAGGAAGGTGCCTGCGGCCGTATCCCCATTCGCGGCCTGCTCACCGTGGCCAGGGAAAAGGGCCTCCGCGTTCAAACGGTGGATTTACGCAATTCCGGCGATACCGCTGGTCCCCGCGACCAGGTAGTGGGTTATGGCAGCTATGTCATCTCTTGACGGGCCAGTGATGAAGCGCCCCCAAAAATCCGGACCCAACGAGGCCACCGAGACGGAAGACATGCTGCGCCGCCACGGTGGAACTCTTCTCCGCCTCGCCGCCGATTCCATCGACCACGGCCTGCGCGAAGGCCGCGCCCTGGAGGTGACGGTGAAAAGCTACGCCGCCGAGCTTGGCGACCCCGGCGCCAGTTTCATCACTCTGAAAAACGAGGGAGATTTACGCGGCTGTATCGGCTCGGCCCTGGCGCACCGGGCGCTGGTTCTCGACGTGGCCGCCAACGCCTTCGCCGCGGCCTTCCATGACAGCCGCTTTCCGCCGCTGAAAACCCATGAACGCCGTGATCTCAGCATTTCCCTCTCGCTGCTCTCGGCGCCCACGGATATGAGCTTCGCGGGCGAGGCCGAGCTTCTCTCCCTGCTGCGGCCCGGTATTGACGGCCTCATCATCAACGACGGCGTCCACAGCGCCCTGTTCCTGCCCGCGGTATGGGAGTCCTTGTCCGATCCCCGCACCTTCCTCGAGCACCTCAAGCACAAGGCGGGCTTGTCCCGCGATCACTGGTCGGATAGCTTCACGGCCCGGCGTTTCACCGCCGCCGCCGTCACCATGTTCACCGATGGCGCCATTGCCCACGGCGAGGACTGAGCTTCCCCGCTATCTTCGCCGTTCCTCCTGCAATCTCCCCGAAAGAACCGCTATGAGTAGCGACCGCCTGCTTCACGAAATCGTTTCCATCGCGCTGGCCGCCGGCGACATCATCATGGACATCTATGGCGGCCCGGTGGAAGTCAGAACCAAGGACGATTCCTCCCCCGTTACCCAGGCCGACGAGGCGGCGGAAAAACACATCCTGGCTGCGCTGGCGGCGCTCACCCCCGATATTCCCGTGGTGGCGGAAGAGCAGGCAGAGGGCGGAACCATGCCCGACATTTCACGGGGTGTGTTCTGGCTGGTGGACCCGCTCGACGGCACCAAGGAATTCATCAGCCGCAACGGCGAGTTCACCGTCAATATCGCACTGGTCATGAACGGCAACCCGGTGCTGGGCGTGGTTCATGCACCGGCCATTGGCCGCACCTTTTACGGCGCCGAGGACGAAGGCGCCTTCTGCCTCGAAGACGGCGAAGCCCGCGCCATCTCCGCCCGTCCCGCGCCCGCCGATGGGGTGGTGGTAGTGGCCAGCCGTTCCCACGGGGCGGGTGAAGAACTCGACGCCTTCCTTGGGAGCCTCAACGTGGCCTCCACCAGCCCCGCCGGAAGCTCGCTCAAATTCTGTCTCGTGGCGGCGGGAGAGGCCGACCTCTATCCCCGTTTCGGGCGCACCATGGAATGGGATACCGCCGCCGGCCAGGCGGTGCTCATGGCGGCGGGCGGACGGGTGGAAACCACCGCCGGGGAGCCCCTTCTCTACGGCAAGGAAGGGGTGGAAAATCCCCATTTCATCGCCTACGGGGCGCAAAACTCTTAATCATGGGAAAATCGGCCTCTGATGGGAATTTTGGCTACCTTGACCCCTGCACTCCGCCTACCCATATTCTTATGTACAACCACATATCTACCTGAACGTGACGGCCCCTTGGGCCCACGTATAATTGCCGCCGCAACTCTTGCGGTGACTCAGGCCCGGCGTCATCACCGCGGGTGGCGCGTTCGGGCCAGATAAAAGGAGGGCCGCCTTTTTTGAAGGGCGGCCCTCGATTTTTTCGAACGCCCCGTCTTTCCTTACAGCCCTGACCTGCTGATGCGCTAAACTTGTGTTCCGTTCCAACCCCCACCATGGAAAGCCCCATGCCGCCACACCGTAATACCTCCCTCTCGCCGCCGCCCCTGGTCGCCCCCACCACCCCCAATGCGGAGGGAATCGCGCGCGCGGTAACGGCGCTGGATACGGGTGGGCTCGTGGCCTTTCCCACCGAGACCGTCTATGGGCTGGGCGGTGACGCCACTTCCGACGCCGCCGTGGCCGCCATTTTCGAGGCCAAGGGGCGGCCCCGCTTTAATCCGCTCATCGTCCATGTGGCGAACAGGGAGGCCGCCGAAGCCCTGGTGGAATTCGATGAGCGCGCGCGCAAGCTGGCAGAGACCTTCTGGCCCGGAGCGCTGACTCTGGTGCTGCCACGCCGCGCCGATTGCCCGGTATCGCTGTTGGCCAGCGCCGGACTCGAGAGCCTCGCCCTGCGCGTACCCGCCCATACGGTGGCGCTGGACCTGCTCGCCGCCTTCGCCCGCCCCGTGGCCGCGCCCAGCGCCAACCTCTCCGGTGCCGTCAGCCCCACCACCGCCGCTCATGTGGCCGGCTCCCTGGGCGATGCGGTTTCCCTCATCCTCGACGGCGGGCCGTGTGCCATCGGTCTCGAATCCACGGTCATCGGCCTCACCGGGGATACGCCGGTTTTGCTGCGCCCCGGCGGCGTCACAGCCGAAGAGGTGGAAGCCGTCATCGGAGCCCTGGATCGTCCCGAAACCAGTTCCGAGGCCGCGCCCCAATCGCCGGGCCGTCTCCTGCAACACTACGCGCCGGAATGTCCGCTGCGCCTCAACGCGAGGGACGCTACCCCCGACGAGGCCCTGCTTTCCTTCGGGCCTCACGCCATCAGCGGCGCGGCCAGCGAGCTCAATCTCTCGCCCGGCGGCGATCTCACCGAAGCGGCGGCCAATCTGTTCGCCATGCTGCGCGAACTGGATACTCCCGCCCATAGGGCCATCGCCGTCATGACGGTGCCCGGGACCGGGCTGGGCCTCGCCATCAACGACCGCCTGCGCCGCGCCGCCGGTCCAAAAGAGTCCCCATCATGAGTGTGCCGCCCCCCGCCGCCCATGCAACCCCGACGCCGGAGCTTCTCCACGCCTTGAAGGACGCCGTCGGCGAAAAGGGCTGGAGCGACGACCCCCGGGACATGGCTCCCCATCTGGTGGACCAGCGCGGCCTCTATCACGGCGCCACCCCTCTCCTGCTGCGCCCGGCCAGCGTGGAGGAGGTATCGAACTGTGTGCGCCTGTGCGCGGAGGCCCGCGTTCCCATCGTACCCCAGGGCGGCAATACAGGGCTGGTGGGGGGCGCGGTTCCCTTCGAACATGGCGGCGAGATTCTGCTCTGCCTGTCACATATGAACCGCATCCGCGAGATGGACGAGGTGAACCACACCATGACCGCGGAGGCGGGATGCATCCTGGAAACGGTACAGGATGCCGCCCGCGATGCCGGGCGTTACTTCCCGCTTTCGCTGGGCGCCCAGGGAAGCTGCCAGATCGGCGGCAACATGGCCACCAATGCCGGCGGCTGCGCGGTGCTGCGTTACGGCCATATGCGTGAACTGGTGCTGGGGATCGAGGCGGTGCTGCCCGACGGCCGCATCTATAAGGGTCTTAAATCCCTGCGCAAGGACAACAGCGGCTACGACCTCAACCAGCTCCTCATCGGCTCGGAGGGCACGTTGGGCATCATCACCGCGGGGGTATTGAAACTCTTTCCTCCGCCCGTGGAACGCCACACCGCCTTTGCCGGTGTCGCCAGCCCCCAGGCCGCCCTCGACCTCTTCTCCCGCGCCCGCGAGACCTTGGGCGACGCCGTTACCGCTTTCGAACTGATGCCGCGCATAGCGCTGGATTTCGTCCTCGCCCATATTCCCGGAACCCGTGACCCTCTGGCCACGCCTCATCCCTTCTACGTGCTCTGCGAGGCCACCGCCACCCGCCGTGATCCCGCCTTGGCCGACGCCCTCCATGCCCTGTTGGAAACGGCGATGGAGGACGGGCTGGTGGATGACGCCACGGTGGCCGCCGGGGAAACCCAGGCGGATGCCCTGTGGAAGCTGCGCGAGAGTGTGCCCGAGGCCCAGAAACACGAAGGCGGCAGCATCAAGCACGATATCTCGGTGCCGCTGGCCGCCCTGCCCGCTTTCATGGACCAAGCCGCCGAGCGCGTGACGGCGCTGATCCCCGGCGTCCGGGTGGTGGCCTTCGGCCATGTGGGCGACGGCAATATCCATTTCAATCTGAGCCAGCCAAAAGACGCCGAGCGCGAGGCCTTCCTCGCGCGCTGGGACGAAGCCAGCCGGATGGTCCATGACACGGTGGTGGAGATGAACGGCAGCATCAGCGCCGAACACGGCATCGGACGGCTCAAGCGCGAGGAACTGGTGCGGCTCGCCGACCCGCTGGAACTGGAACAGATGCGTGCCATCAAGCGCGCTCTCGATCCCCACAACATCATGAATCCGGGCAAGCTGGTGCTACCCGTCTGAGACAAGGAATCACACCATGTCACGGCAAACCCTGCCCCTCACGCCGCGTCTCCACGACTACCTGCTCGCGGTGGGGGTGCGCGATCATCCGGTTTTGGAAAAACTCGCCGCCGAGACTGACACCCTAGCCGACGCCGATATGCGGATCGGCCCCGAACAGGCCGCCTTCATGGCCCTGCTGGTGGAACTCATGGGCGCCAAACGCTGTCTTGAGATCGGCGTCTTCACCGGCTATTCCTCCCTCGCCGTGGCCCTGGCCCTGCCCGCCAAGGGGCGGATCGTGGCCTGCGATACCAGCGAGGAATGGACGGCCATAGCGCGGCGCTACTGGGCCGAGGCCGGTGTGGAAGACAAGATCGACCTGCGTCTGGCCCCGGCCCTGGAAACCCTGGACGCCCTGCTCACCGAAGGCGCGGCGAACAGTTTTGACTTCGCCTTCATCGACGCCGACAAAAGCGAATACGCCGCCTATTACGAGCGGGTGCTGGACCTGCTGCGTCCCGGCGGGCTCATGGTGGTGGACAATGTGCTCTGTGGCGGCAGGGTCGCGGACAGCGCCGACACCTCCGCCGACACGCTGTCACGGCGCGATTTCAACGCCGCCCTTCACCGCGATGACCGCATTACCCTCTCCATGATCCCCGTAGCCGACGGCCTGACCCTGGCCGTGAAGCGGTCGTAAGCTGACCGGACCCGTAATTTAGAGTAGAATAATTCTCATGGACCAACCCATGCCCATGACAGATACAGACGCCTTCGCCCCCTTCGTGCGCATTCTCGGACGCGGCCCCGGCAAGTCCCGCGCCCTGACTCGTGACGAGGCCCGCGAGGCCATGACCCTGATCCTTGGGGACCGCGTGGCCCCGGAACAGCTCGGCGCCTTCCTCATGCTCATGCGCTACCGCCGCGAGACGGCGGAAGAACTGGCGGGCTTCGTGGAGGCCGCGCGGGCCTTGTTGCCGCCCCTGCCAGAGGGCGCGCCGGATGTGGATCTCGACTGGCCCTCCTATGCCGACCGCCATAAACAGCTGCCCTGGTTCGTGCTTGCCGCCCTGCTGCTGGCGAAAAACGGCATCACCATCGCCATGCACGGCATCGCCGGCCAGGAAGAGGACTGCGCCCCCACCACCCGCGCCGCGCTGGCCCATCTCGGGATCATGCCCTGCGCCTCCCTGGAAGACGCCGCGGCGAGACTCCCCCATGAGTCCCTGGTCTATTTGCCGCTTGAGAATTTTGCTCCGCGCCTCGACGCGCTGTTTGCCCTGCGGCCCCTGTTTTCCCTACGCTCGCCGGTGAACAGCTTCGCCCGGGCCCTCAATCCCCTGGGCGCGCGGGCGCATGTGACCGGCGTCTTTCATCCCGACTTCCGTGATCTTCACCGCGACACCTCCCGCCTCACCGGCCAAGCCTGCGCGGGGGTGTTCAAGGGCGGCGGCGGCGAGGCCCAGCGCAATCCGCTGAAGCCCTGCCTCGTGGTCACGGTTTATGACGGCGTCGACGGGGAAGAGGAATGGCCGGCGCTCATGGAAGGCAAGGCCTATGACTGGCGCGGCGAAGCTTATGAGGTGACCCGTCTTTCCGCCCTGTGGAAGGGCGAGCTGGAGAATCCCATCGCGGTGGCCGCCGTCACCGGCAGCGCGGCGCTGGCGCTGAAACTTCTGGGCCGCGCCGCAATACCCGGCGAGGCCGACGCCATGGCGCAACAGATGTGGGCCCAGCGCCCGCCCCTCGACTAGAGCGGAGACCCCCATGACTCAATCCATCGCCGCCCGGCTCGAGGAACTGGGCATCACCCTGCCCCGGCTCTCCGCCCCCCTCGCCAATTACGTTCCCAACCTGATCTCGGACGGGCATCTTTACATCTCCGGGCAATTGCCCATGGCCGACGGCGCGGTGGTCTACAGCGGCCATCTCGGCGTGGAGCTGGATGTGGAGGCGGGCATAGCGGCGGCGCGGCTCTGTGCCGTCAATATTTTAGCCCAGGCAAGCGCGGCGCTGGACGGCGATCTCGACCGCATCAAACGGGTGGTGAGGCTGGGCGGTTTCGTGGCCGCGACCCCCGAATTCAGCGATCACCCCAAGGTCATCAACGGCGCCTCGGACCTGATGGTGGAGGTGTTCGGCGAGGCCGGACGCCATACCCGGATCGCGGCGGGCTGCGCCTCGCTGCCGCTGGGCGCGGCGGTTGAAATCGACGCCCTGTTCGAGGTGGGGTGAGACTCCGGAGAATTCGCTCATGGGAGCGAGAATGGAATTCCTGAACATGCTATGGGCACACATCTAATCCATAGGCCGCGCGTAAGATATTAAGCAAGTTGTGGATTTCATTATTATTGTCGGCTTTATCTTCTGTACCACCTGCGGCATTTTCGCGTGAAATTATTTGCAGGAGAGAGTTCAGCCTAACAACAGCATACCGAACCGCAGGCCATTTTTTTCCATTTTTAAAGCCACCCCCC
>CAYZWF010000029.1:0-27038 GCA_964482135.1 uncultured Rhodospirillaceae bacterium | reverse complement strand
AAGAAAAAAGCCAGCCTCAAGAAGGTCACCAAGAAAAAAGCCCCCCGGACCACAAAGGCCAAAACCGCGCCTAAAAAGGCCGGCAAAGGCAAGGGCGCCAAGGGCTGAGTTCGGCCCGATTCTGGCCCGAATCCTGACGGTATTCACGTCCCTGCGGCGCCATTGCGCCGTATTTTTATATCTCTGCTCGTCCTCGCGCCGGGCTTCTTATCCCCGCTATCCCCACCCTTATCCACAACATTTAGTGGCTCCGTACACCTGAATACATAAATCTATGTTGCGCGGGAGTCCTCATTCTGGCACCCTACTAATTATGGTGTACATATCCTTAAGCCTTACGACATCTCGTATTTTTCCGGGTTTGTATCAACGGCTTGCACAAGGGGGGGCACGATCATGACTATTCATCCCATCGAGACCGGGGAACTTCCGGTCAACCCTCTCGACCTCATGGAAGAAATCGTCAGCTCCAACGAGTGGCCCTTCGACCGCCCCAGCGACCGTGAACTGGTGGTGGAATTTTCCGGCCAGTGGTGCGATTACCGGCTTTATTTCGGCTGGGCCGAGGAAATCAGCGCCATGCAGTTCTCCTGCGCCTACGATATGAAGGTGCCGAAAGCCAAGATCACCGAGGTACGTACGCTGCTTTCCATGGTCAACGAGCGGCTGTGGGTGGGCCATTTCGGTTTCGGTTCCGAGAGCCGGCTGTTGTCCTTCCGCCACGGGGTGTTGCTGCGCGGGGCGCGGGGCGCCAGCGTGGAACAACTCGAAGACCTGGTGGACATCGCCCTTTCCGAAGCCGAACGCTATTACCCGGCCTTCCAGCTCGTGGTGTGGGGCGGCCGTACGCCGCTGCAGGCCATCGACGCCGCTCTTCTTGTGACGGTCGGCGAGGCGTGACCACACTGCCTTCTTCCCTGCTTCTCGTGGGCTGCGGGAAGATGGGGGGCGCTCTTCTTGAACGCTGGCTCGATCATGGCCTCGCCGCCACTACGGTGAGCGTGGTGGAGCCCCATGAGGAGACCGCCGCGGCCCTGCGCGAGCGCTATAACCTTACCGTCCTGCCCGATCTTTCCGAAACCGCAGACATGCCGCAGGTGGTGGTCTTCGCCGTCAAACCGCAAATGATGGAGGAAATCCTGCCCGATTACGCCGGGCTGTACGCCTCTCTGGGTGGTGGCGCAGCGGATGCGGGGCCGCTCTTTGTCTCCATCGCCGCCGGACGCAGCATCGAGTCCCTGGCCCGGCATCTGGGAAACGATGCGGCTATTATCCGCGCCATGCCCAATACCCCCGCGGCCATCGGCCAGGGTATGACCGTGGCCTGCGCCAGCCCCACCGTCAGCGATGCCCAGCGCGATCTCGCCGCGGGCCTGTTCACGGCGGCCGGCGCCTTCGCCTGGATCGACTCCGAAGACCTTCTCGATCCGGTGACGGCGGTTTCGGGAAGCGGCCCGGCCTATGTGTTCCTGATGGCCGAATGTCTGGCCCAGGCCGGTGTGGCCGCCGGGCTCGACGAAGACCTGGCCCAACAACTGGCCCGCGCCACGGTATCGGGCAGCGGCGCGCTTCTTGACCAGGCCGACGAGGCGGCGGCCGAGCTGCGCAAAAACGTCACCAGCCCCGGCGGCACCACCGAGGCGGCGCTGGATGTGTTGATGGCGGAGCCGGGGCTACAGTCGCTGCTTACCGAGGCCGTGGCGGCGGCGGCCGCGCGGGCGCGCCAGCTCTCTAGCTAAAGCGCTGCAAAAAAAGCGCTGAGCACTATAAAAAACCACCAAAACACCAAAAAAAGACGGCGTCACCGGCACCGCGTCATTATCGCAAAGCCCCTTGCCACGGGACTTTCATACCTATATGCTGGATTATTATATTGCACTGCACAATAACACTTGACATGAGAGCCCATAAGCTCCATATTCATACTCGATTGTGCACTGCAACATAACGAATTTGAACCTCCCGCCCCTTTTAGGAGTATTTAAAAATGGCTACCAACCCCACCTATCCCTTCCCCGAGATGGATTTCACCAAGGTGATGTCCTCCTTCAAGATGCCCGCCCTTGACGTCAAGGCCGTCATGGCTTCCCACCAGAAGAACGTGGATGCCTTCACCAGCGCCAGCCAGCTCGCCTTCGAAGGCGCGCAGGAAATCGCCAAGCGTCAGGGCGAAATGATCCGCCAGGGCGTGGAAGAGGTTACCGGCGCCACCAAGGCCGCCAAGGCTCCGGGTTCCCTTGAGGAAACCGCCGTCGCCGGCGCCGAGACCGTCAAGACCATCTATCAGAGCGCGCTCGCCAACACCTGGGACCTCAACGACATGGCCTCCAAGACCACGTCCAAGAGCCTGGGCGTCATCAACAAGCGCGTCGCCGAGTCCCTCGACGAGGTCAAGGGCTATTTCGGCAAGCCGGCTTCGACCCCGGCCAATACTGCTTCCGCCAACTAACACGGCGGATTATTGGAGATAGGCTAGGGGTCCCATCCCCCCCTCTCCGGGATTCCGGCCTCCCCCCATGAAATCAGGACCGCCTTCGGGCGGTCCTTTTTTTTATGCCTTGCCGGGAACGGGTCTTGTTACACCGGCAACAATATCCCCACCCGCAAGCCGCCCAGCGGCGAGGTGTCCAGGGATATCTTGCCGCCATGGGCGTGAATGATATCGCGCGAGATGCTGAGGCCCAGCCCGACGCCGCCACTGTCGAGATTGCGCGCCGAATCGAGCAGGAAGAAGGCCTTGAACACATCCTCGCGTCTGTCCTCGGGAATCCCCGGCCCGTCGTCGTCAATGGTGATTTCCAGATAACGGTCGCCGCGCTGTGCGCTAAGACGGATATGTTCGGCATGGCGCGCGGCGTTACCCAGCAAATTGCCGAGACAACGCCGGAAGGCGTTGGGGCGCAGGGTGATGGTCATGCCGGTATGGGCCTCAAGCTCCACCCTGGCGCCGTTACGCCGGGCGTTTTCCGCTACCTCCTCCAACAGCCGGTCCACCTCCACCGGCTCCGTGTTTTCCTCGCCCTCGCCCCGGGCGAAAGCGAGATAGCCCTCGATCATATGTTCCATTTCGGCCACATCGGCGGCCAGCGCCGTGGCCTCGGGAGAGTCGTCCAACATGGCCAGTTCCAGTTTCATCCGTGTCAGCACGGTTCCCAGGTCGTGGGAAACCCCGGCCAGCATTTCCGTGCGCTGGCTGATCTGGCGCTGGATACGCCTCTGCATGAGCTTGAACGCCGCCGCCGCGCGGCGCACCTCGGCCGCGCCTTCGGGCTTGAAATGGGGCACGTCGCGGCCCTTGCCGAAATTGTCGGCGGCCGCCGCCAGGCGGCGGATGGGACGCACCTGGTTGCGCATGAAGATGGTGGCCACGGCGAGCAGAATCAGCGAGGCGGTGATCATCCACAGGATCAGAATATAGGTGGTGGAGCTGAACAGCAGCTTGCGCTTGCCGAGCACGTTCAACACCCCCTCGGAAAGCTGGATTCTGACCTGGACCTTGTCGCCGAAATTCTCGTTATCGATACGGAAGGGACGGCGCACCCGTTCATCCATGCCGCGCTCCAGCATTTCCTCGATCAGGCCTTGGGATGGTTTCGCCGTCTCCTCGGACAGGATACCGCCTTCATCGAAGCTCAGTTCAAGACCCAGATTCCCCGGCGCCACCAGAAAAATCCATTGCCTGTCCTTCTCGTCGGGGAAACGGTTCATGGTGTCGATGACCATGGAAATATTTCCGCTGAAACTGCGCGACAGCAACAGCGAGATGGTGTCCCAGTGGCGGTTGAAGAAAATATAGGTGGTGACCACCTGAAGCAGGATCAACGGCACGACGATGATAAGGATGGAGCGCCCGAGGAGGGTGCGGGGAAGAAAGCGTTTGATCATTTTCATGGCAGTATCCGCCTTCCTCAATCGATACGCAACAGATAGCCCCTGCCGCGGGCGGTCTGAAGGTATTCCGGCTCCTTGGGATCGGTTTCGATCTTGCGCCGCAGGCGGGCCACCTGCACATCCACGGTGCGCGTATTCCCCGGAACCCGGCCCTGTTTGCGCAATTCCTCCCGCGACAGCGGCGCGCCGGCATTCATGGCCAGAGCCTTGAGCAGGCCGGCCTCGGTGGCGGTGAGACGGAGCCGCGTTGCGCCCTTGTACAGCTCGTCGCGCGTCATGTGAAAACGGAAGGCCCCAAAACAGACCTCCTCGGGTGCCTCGCCCTCTTTCGGCACGCGGCGCAGGATGGCGCGCACCCGCAACACCAGTTCATGGGGCTCGAAGGGCTTGGTGAGATAGTCATCGGCGCCGCATTCCAGCCCCGCGATACGGTCACCGGATTCGGCGCGGGCAGTGAGCAAAAGGATCGGCACCTGGTTATGACTGCGCAGCGAGGCGGTGAGCTCCATCCCCGATTCACCGGGCATCATCACATCGAGAATGATCAGATCAAAGGCAAGCGAGTCGAGCCGGGCCCGGGCAGCGGCGGCGTCTTCCGCCGTGGTGACGCGAAACCCGTTGTCGGAGAGATACTTTTTCAACAACTGGCGCAGCCTGGTGTCATCATCGACGATCAGGATGTGGGGCGGCTCGCCGGGCGCAGGGGCTGGATCAAAGGCCTCCACGCTCGATTCAGGGTTGGAATTTGCTTTCGTCATATTGACTTACTCGCCTTCAACCATTAGTCAAATTATCACCCGGATTGCCGCCGTCCGGCTATTGTATGCCCAAGCTGGCCAGGGTTTAAAATCGCTTTTTAGTTTAAGACCGTTTTTTAATGGAGTTCGTTCCTTGATGTCGATTCTTCCCTTCGATGACCGCGACGGCGTGATCTGGTTCAACGGTGAAACGGTGCCGTGGTGCGACGCCCAGACCCATGTTCTGACCCATGGCCTCCACTATGGCAGTTGTGTGTTCGAGGGGGAACGGGTTTACGGCGGCCATATCTTCAAGCTGCGCGAACATACCGAACGCCTGTTCCATTCAGCCGCCGTCCTGGGGTTCGAAATTCCCTACTCGGTGGACGACATCGACGCCGCCTGCAAAGAGGTGGTGGCGGCCCAGAATATCGAGGACGGCTATCTGCGCCCGGTGGCCTGGCGCGGCAGCGAGATGATGGCGGTCTCCGCCCAGCAGACCCGGATCCATGTGGCCATCGCCACCTGGCCCTGGCCTTCGTATTTCACGCCCGAGGCGCGCATGAAGGGCATCCGCCTGGGCGTGGCGGAATGGGCGCGCCCGGCCCCCAATACCGCGCCCACCAACAGCAAGGCGGCGGGCCTTTACATGATCTGTACCCTGAGCAAACACGCCGCCGAAGCGCAAGGCTATGACGATGCGCTGATGCTCGATTACCGCGGCCGCATCGCCGAAGCCACCGGGGCCAACATTTTTCTGGTGCAAAAGGGCGTATTGCATACGCCGGACCCCGACTGTTTCCTCGACGGCATCACCCGGCGCAGCGTCATCGATCTCGCCCGCAAGCGTGGTATCGAGGTGGTGGAGCGCGCCATCATGCCCGAGGAACTGGCCGACACCGACGAGGTGTTTCTCACCGGCACGGCGGTGGAAGTAACGCCGGTGTCGGAAATCGGCGACTACCGATTCGAAGCGGGTGAGGTCTGCCGCCAGATGATCGAGGATTACGAAGCCCTGGTCCGTGCTCACAGAAAAGAAGCCGCCAGCGCCGCCTGACCCCCGCCACCAAGATTCTAGGATGCGGCGGAACTGAACTCTCCATGGGCGTCGCGCAGACGTTCCCGCGGCAGCCGGACGCGCACCGTGGTGCCCTCGCCCACCGTACTCTCCATCTCCAGGGTGCCGCCGTGAAGCTCCACGAAGCCCGCCACCAGGGGCAGGCCGAGGCCGCTTCCCTCATAGGACCGGTTGAGAGCTGAGTCCACCTGTTGGAACTTTTCCATGGCCAGTTTCATATCGTCGGCGGTCATGCCGACGCCGCTGTCGCTGATGGTGATGGTGATGGTCATGCCGCCGTTGTTATCGCCGTCATTGTCACCTTCATCATCACGGGCATCATCACGGGCGGCGGAAACCGTCACGGAACCGCTTTCCGGGGTGAATTTCACGGCATTGGTCAAGAGATTGATGAGCACCTGTTTGATGCGACGCTCGTCACAGAAAAGCAGGGGAAGATCGTCGGCGATTTCGGTTGAAACGGCGATGTTCCCTTCCCTGGCCCGCTCGCGGACGAAAAGAAGGCTCGACGCGATGGTCTCCCGGGGATCGAAATTCTGTTGATTCAATTCCATGCGCCCGGATTCAATCTTCGCCAGATCGAGAATATCGTTGATGATGCTGAGCAGATGGATGCTGCTCTCCTTGATATGCTGGCTGTAGTCGAGATATTTGGCGTCTAAGGGCCCGTGGGACTGTTTGGCGAGAAGCTCGGCGAAGCCGATCACCGAATTAAGCGGCGTGCGCAGTTCATGGCTCATATTGGCCAGGAACTCCGACTTGGCGAGATTGGCCAGATCGGCATTTTCCAATGCCCGGGCCGCTTCGGTGGCGCGGTGCCGGGCCCGGATCATGCGCACCAACAGCTGGGCCATGGCCAATGACAACAGCGCACCCACCAGCGTGAACACCAGCTTCCATTCCTGTTCCTCGCGCCAGCCAGCCAGCGCATGGTGAAAATCGAGGCTGAACGCCACCACCAGGGGATAGGCCTCGAGCCGCCGGAAACCGGATATGCGGGCGCGCCCGGTTGCAGGGTCGGTGGTCTCGTAAACACCGCTCTCGGTGAGATAGATAATACGGGAGAACAGGCTGTTGCCGGAAAGATCCTCGCCCGGCTTCAGGCTTTCAGGGGGTTCGCTGGCAAGGACCACACCGTCACTGCGGATCAGCGCGAACAGGCTGTCGGGGCTCACATTCATGCCGGCGATGAACTCCTTCATAAAACCGGGGGGAACCATGGCCAGAATGGCTCCGCAAAATCCTCCGCCGGAACAGGACAGGCGGCGGCTGAAGCCCACAAACCAGCGCTCCGCGGAAGGGCTGTAGAAGGGGGCGCCGATAAAAAGACCCTCGCTCTCCCCTTGACGATGGGCGCGGAAAAAGGGCGTTTGCGAATACCCTTCCGGCGGTGGTGGCAGAGGCCGGGATTGCGCCAGGACAACACCGTTCTTGTCCAGCACCACCAGACCCCAGACGGCGGGAATGGCATTGGTGGCCTGCACCAGACGGCGGTCGTAATCGGCGTGGCTGGTTTCGGCGGAAGAGGGATGCAACTTGGCATGTTCCGCCTCAGCCCCCAGCAAAATGTCGATGGCGCCCAGGGTGCGCAGCACATATTCCTCGAGGATCTTGTTATAGCTCCCCGCCGTGATATAGGACTCTTTCAGGGTGTGGCGGTAATCGCCCCATGCCGACTGGAAAAAGAGGGCGAAGAAGGTCAGCGCGAGGGCGAAGCTGGTGCCGTAGATGGTGTATTCCGGGCGCAGATTCGCCACATATCTCAGGGGCCGCCGGTACCAGGAAAAATGGGTGGACTCCGCGTTCGGCATGGTCTCGCCCGCTTCGATCATGGGGATAGGATAGAAAAGAGGCCCCTTCACAAGCCCGTTGGGAACATTGTGCGACCCGTACCGGTAAAACTCAAGGCACGGGGGGCTAGAGACCCGCTCTAGTCTTTCTCCCAGCGCCGCGCGGCCTCGCGGTCGTCTTGCCGCTGTTCCACCCAGCGCGCGCCTTCGCCGCCCTCCTCCTGTTTCCAGAAAGGCGCGCTGGTCTTGAGCCAGTCGATGACGAAGCGGCAGGCCTCGAAGGCGGCATCGCGGTGGGCCGAGGTGGCGGCCACCAGAACGATCCTGTCTCCCGGCTCGAGACGGCCATAGCGGTGGATGACGAGACAATCCTCCAGGGGCCAGCGTTCCATGGCCTGGGCCACGGTCTGGTGCAGTTGTTTCTCGGTCATTCCCGGATAATGCTCCAGGGTCATGCTGGCGATGGCGTCGCTCTCGGCCATGTCGCGCACCAACCCCACGAAACAGGCCACCGCGCCCACTTGCGGCTTGCCGCCGGAGAGCCGGGCTAGTTCTTCGCCCACGTCGAAATCCTCTTCCTGAACCCGGATCATGGGATCGGTCATGACCTCAGCCCCCGGTCACCGGCGGGAACAGGGCCACCTCGTCATCGGCGGCCAGGGCATGGTCGAAGGCGACGAATTCCTGGTTGACGGCGGCGCGCACCGCTGAAAGATCGGTCAGCGCCTCGGCATGGCCGGGGCTGCGCTGCTTCAGCCATTCCACCAGCGCCGCCACGTCGCTCACATGGGCGGGCGGAGACAGCTCTTCCTGGGCACAGCCGGTCTTGGTGCGCAGCCAGGCAAAATACAGGATCTTCATGACAGAACCTCGCGGAAGGACAGAAAATCCACCATATCTCCTTCTGCCACATGGGACACGTCCTCGGCCAGTTCAACCAGCCCGTCGGCCTCCACCATGGAAGACAGGATGCCCGAGCCCTGGTGCGGGAATTTCTCGGCCACCGGCTCGCCTTGCGGCCCTTGCACCAGCCGCGCCCGCACCCATTCCCGGCGTCCGGCCTTCTTGTTCTGGGAAAAACCGGCGCGAACCCGGAACAGACGGGGCCGGAAATCGGTGGCCCCGGACAGTCTGAGAATGGCCGGACGGGCGAAAAGCAGAAACGTGACCATCACCGCCACCGGATTGCCGGGCAGACCTATGAAGGGGGTGGTTCCCACCTGTCCCATGGCCAGCGGCCGCCCCGGCTTGATGGAAAGACGCCAGAAATGGAGACTCCCCAGCGATTCCACGGCGGCGCGGATATGATCCTCCTCGCCGGTGGAAACCCCGCCCGAGGTCAGAATAAGGCCGTGATCGGGGGCCGCCTTGGCCAGCGCTTCCGTGACGGCGGCTTCGTCATCGCGCAGGATTCCCAAATCCGTCACCCGGCAACCCAGCCCTTCAAGCAGAGCGAACAGGCCATAGCGGTTGGCGTCATAGATAGCGCCCTCGGGGATTCCACCTGGGGGCAATTTCTCTCCGGGATCGCATATCTCGTCACCGCTGGAGAAGACCGCCACGGTCAGCGGCTCATAAACCGGCAGCGCCGCGCAGCCCAGCGAGGCGGCCAATCCTACGTCCTGGGGGCGCAGGCGGCGGCCCCGTTCAAGAACCGCGTCGCCGGGCTTCATGTCCTCGCCCTTCTCGCGCAGATTGGCACCACGGGAAATGCCGGGAGGGATGGCCACCTTACCGTCTTCCTCGCGGCAGTCCTCCTGCATCAACACCGTATCGGGGCCGGACGTGTTGCCGTCACCGGGAATGGGGGCACCGGTAAAGATACGCAGCGCCTCGCCACGGCGCGGCGGCCGGTCCAGGGGATGCCCGGCGGCGATTCGGGCCGTCACCGGCAACAGGGTTTCGGCTTGCGGGTTAAGGTCGTCGAAATAGACGGCATAGCCGTCCACCGCGGCGTTGTCATGGGGCGGCACGAAACATTCGGCCACCACATCCTCGGCAAGAATACGGCCGCTGGCCTGGCGCAGGGGCACGGTTTCCACCGCCACCACCGGGGACAGGCGTTGATCGAGAACCGCCAGCGCTTCATCGCTGGGCATCAACTCGCCGCCAAAGGCGAAGCAATCGTCGGAAATCTGGGCCATGGCTTAGGTTTCCTTCGCGGCGAGCCCGCAACGCCCGAGAATAAACGAGGCCAGCCCCGCCACATCATCGAGGGCGAATACGGGCAGATCGATCCCAGCCAGGTCTGCCCCGCCCGGCTCCGCGTCGCTGGCGACCGCCACGATATGGGGATCCTCGGCACAGATCAGCGGTTTACCGTTATCCTGGCGATAAACCTCCACCTTGTCGTGGGGATATGCCTTGAACCCCTCCACCAGCAACAAATCCACCGGCGTCATGCGCGCGATCAGGCCGTCGAGGGAGGCCTCCGGCTCACCGCGATTCTCGTGAATCAGCGCCCAACGCTGGGGCGATCCCACCAGCACCTCGGTGGCGCCGGATTCGCGGTGCACGTAGCTGTCCTTGCCGGGCTTGTCCACCTCCACCTTATGGTGGGTATGCTTGATAGTGGAGACGGAAACACCCCTGGCTATCAATTCGGGCAGAAGTTTTGCGAGCAGGGTGGTCTTGCCGCTGCCGCTCCATCCCGCCAGGCCAAAAACCTTCATGAACGAACTCTCTCTTCGGGAGAAAACTGTTTAGGGAGATAAAGGATGGCGGGGGCGGATTGTCAACCGTGGGAACGTGAAGCGCCGTCGCTACTCCCATGGACCTTGCCCTGGCTGTTCCCGTCCTCCCCAGAGGCATCCCCCACGGAAACCTCCTCTTTCTCGTCCAGCATGTGGCGCAGGCCCGCCTGTAAATAGTCATAGCCGGTAACCAGGGTAATCCCCGCCGCCAGCCACACCCCCACATCGCCGATCAGGATGGCCGGGATCCAGTCGGGACTGGCATCGCCGACGATAAGAAAACCCAGCGCCAGCATCTGGATGGTGGTCTTCCATTTGGCGAGCCGGGACACCGGCACCCCGACGCGCAGTTCGGCGAGGAACTCGCGCAGGCCCGAGACCATAATCTCGCGCACCAAAATCACCAGCGCCGGCAGCACGGTGAGTCCCGAAATGCGGTCGAAGGCCACCAGCATCAGGATAACGGCGGAGATCAAGACCTTGTCGGCCACCGGATCGAGAAACTGCCCCAGGGCCGAATACTGGCCGCGGGTGCGGGCCAGATAGCCGTCGAAGAAGTCGGTGGCCCCGGCCAGCGCGAAAAATCCCAGCGCCACCCAGCGCGGCGCGGCGCCGTCAAGGAAGAACAGCCCCACAAGAATGGGAATCACGGCGATGCGCGACAGGGTCAGAAGATTGGGAAGAGTGGTTATCATGCCGTGAAAAGGCCCGGAAACGGAGGAACGGCGGGGAGTGAGCCCATCTTACATTCCATGGTGGAATTTATCCATCATCATGGAAATGGCTGTAGATTTTTTTCGCCACCGCGCTGCTGATGCCGGAAACCGCCTCCAGGTCTTCAAGACCAGCGCCGGCCACGTCACGGGCCGAGCCAAAATGATGCAACAAGGCCTTCTTGCGCGCCTGCCCCACGCCCGCGATCTCGTCGAGAATAGACCGCGACAGCGACGACGAGCGCCTGCCGCGATGGGCGCCGATGGCGAAACGGTGGGCCTCGTCACGCAGCCGTTGCAGATAAAACAGCACCGGATCACGGGACTTGAGGCTGAAGGGCTCGCGGCCGGGAACAAAGAACCTCTCGCGCCCGGCGTGGCGCTCAGGCCCCTTGGCAATGGCCGCCACGGGGATACTCCCGAGCCCAAGATCGGCCATCACCTGACAGGCCGTGCTGAGATGCCCGGCGCCGCCGTCAATCAGCAACAGGTCGGGCCAGTTTTTCTTTTCCCGTCCCGGATCTTCCTTCAACGCGCGGGTAAAGCGCCGGGTCAGCACCTCACGCATCATGGCGTAGTCGTCGCCCGGAGACGTAGGAGGAGACATGGCAGGAGACATGTCCGCAGAGTCGTCTGTAGCCGCGCTGCCCTTAATATTAAAGGTGCGGTAGGCTTTCTTGTTGAGGCCCTCGGCCCCCGCCACCACCATGGCGCCCACCGGCTTGGCGCCCTGGATATGGCTGTTGTCGTAAATTTCGATGCGCTCCGGCGGCGCATCGAGGCCGAAGACCCGCGCCACCTCCTCCAGCAATTGCCGCTGTGAGGCGTTTTCGGCCAAGCGCCGCGAGAGCGCCTCCCTGGCATTGAGCCCGGCATGTTCCACCAGCTTGCGCTTGGCGCTGCGGCGCGGTTGCCGTATGGACACCCTGTGCCCGGCGCGCGAGGCCAGCGCCTGTTCCATCAATTCCCGCTCGGCCACCTCATGGCTGATGAGGACCGAGGCCGGCGCGATGCGCGATTCATAAAACTGGGTGATGAAAGGCCCCAGCACCTCCTCGGCAGTCAAATTGGCGTCGTGGCGCGGGAAATAGGCGCGGTTGCCGTAATTGCGACCGCCCCGGAAGAAAAACACCTGGATACAGCTGTGGCCGCCGGCCTGGTGAATGGCGATAATGTCGGCCTCGTCCAGACCCCTCACATTGATGTCCTGGCGCGATTGTACCTGGGTCAGGGCGCGGATACGGTCGCGATAGACCGCCGCCGACTCATAATCCGTGGCTTCGCTGGCCTGTTGCATGGCAGCCGCCAGACGTTTCTGGATGTCCTGGCTGCGTCCCGAGAGGAAGTCCTTGGCCTGGGCCACCAGATCGGCATAGGCTCCCGCCTCGATGCGGCCCACGCAGGGAGCGCAGCAGCGCTTGATCTGATAGAGCAGACAGGGACGGCTGCGGCCCGCGAACACCCCGTCGGAACAACTGCGTAACAGGAAGGCGCGCTCGAGGATATTGAGGGTCTCATTGACCGCCCCGGCCGAGGCGAAGGGGCCGAAATAGTCCCCCTTGCGGGAGCGCGCGCCGCGGTGCTTGTCGATCTGCGGCCAGTCGTGATCGCCGCCGATGAAGATATAGGGAAAGGATTTGTCGTCGCGCAGCAGCACGTTATAGCGCGGCGCCAGACGCTTGATGAGGTTGCTCTCCAGAAGCAGCGCCTCGACCTCGGTATGGGTGGTAACGATCTCCATGGCCGTGGTTTCGGCCACCATCCGTTGCAACCGCCGCGGGAGTTTCGCGAGATGGGTATAGGAAACCACCCGTTTGGCGAGGTTCCTGGCCTTGCCCACATAGAGCACCTTGTCTCCCTTGCCGGTCATACGATAGACGCCGGGCCTGGCGGGAAGGGTTTTTATGCAGTCACGAATCACCGCCAGCCCGGCAATGACAGGGGTGGCGGGGGTCTCTGACAACGATGCCCCAGACGGGACCCCAGGGGACACCCCGTCTCCAGGAGTATCGTCAGAGGCCTCGCCGCCGCCACCCCTGCCACCACCGGGCTTTTGTTCCTTGCCGCTCATTTACGGTTTGCTTCCACTGTTCCGCCACCCCTCTTGCCCCACTCGGGAAAAGAGCCATCGCGCCGGCCCCTCTATCCAACCAAAGTCCGGCACGGTCCAAAAAGCCCGTCCGGAACGCTCCCGCCCGGCCCCCCTGGGTCAGATCGGGGCCATACCGGGGGGAGAACTCCATGTCGTCAGATCCCGCGCGAGCCCCGTCCGGGCCTTCCCGAAAAGACTAACTTATTGATATGGCTTTGGAAGGGAGGAAGCAAAAAAATACTATCCACGAAACTTGTGGATAACTTTGTTGACAACCCCTCCCCGCAGACATTTTCCCCTAGATAGAGTTGGGTTTTCACATAAATGCCTATTTTTTGAGCATCAATATTAACGTATTGATTTTCATTAGCGAATTAAAAGTCAAGTGGAAACAAACCCATATTTAGTAGCTTTTTACCACTATTTTTATGATAAATCCCCGGCTTCCAGTGGCGCTGTGCACAACTTTTCTGTCCGGCGTAAAAAAATACCCTTAACATTTTGTTTACACGGGCTTTTTACAAGCGCCTCTCCGGGGCCGGCACGAGGGGAGGGGCGGGGAACAACCGGGAACAGCGTCTTCCGCTCCGCAAAAAAGAGCCCGCCCGAAGAATAGACCGGCTCCCTATAAAAAGGACGCAGCGGTTTATTCCCCCGGTTTATTCCTCTGGCAGATAATCGCGGTCAAGCTGTGCCCAGCCCAAATGCTGGCCACCATCCAGCGCCACCATCTGTCCCGTCATGGCCGGGGCGGAAAGCAGAAAACGCACGGCGGCGCAGATTTCCTCCGTCGGGGTGTGGCGCTGCAGCGGTGTCGACTGCCACTGGCGGGTGAACTGGGCTTGCGTTTGGCGGGCGCTGGCCAGGGTCGGGCCGGGACCGATGGCGTTGACGCGGATGCGCGGCGCCAGGGCCTGGGCCAGGGTTTGGGTCAGGGTCCACAGTCCCGCCTTGCTCAGGGTGTAGGTGGTGAAAAAGGGGGTAAGGTTCCACACCCTCTGGTCGATAATGTTGATGACACAGCCACTGGTGTCGGCGGGCATCTGTGCGGCGAAGCCCTGTGTCAGTACAAAGGGCGCGCGCAGGTTGACCTCCATATGGGTATCCCAGCTTTCCCGGGTGGCGGTGGCCGGGTCGTCGGCCTCGAATTGCGAGGCATTATTGACGAGACAGCCCAGCGGCCCCAGCGTGGCTGCCGCGCGGGGCACCAGATCCGCCGCTTCGCCCTCGTCGGTAAGATCGGCGGCCAGGGCCACGGCGCGGCCGCCGGCCCCGGTGATCTCGTCCACCACTTCCTTGGCCTGTGACTTTGAACGGCTGTAATGCACGGCCACCGCCCAGCCATCACCAGCCAGACCGAGAGCGATAGCGCGGCCGATGCGGTGGGCCGCGCCGGTGACCAGGGCGGCCCTGGGCGGCGGCGCGAAGGTGATGTCGCCTGAGGGGGTTTCAGCGGGAGTTTCAGACATGGCTAAACGCGGCCCTTTTCAAAAAAGCCTCAGGAATCCTTCTTTTCAACGTCGGCGCCGCCGGCGCTGTCCCCGGTTTCCGGTTCCACGAAGCGCAGCACCATATCGCGCAGCGTCACCATCCCCACCAGCTCCACCCCGTCGGTAACGAGAATGCGCGACAGATCAAGACGCCCCAACAGGCGGATGGCATAGCGGATGTCCATATTGGCGTCCACCGTCACCACCGGCTTCGACATGATCTCGTAGACATTGGTGCGATCAGGAGACAGGCCCCTGTCGATCACCTTCTTGGCGATATCCTCGATGACGATGATACCGAACTCGTCGCCTTCGTGGCGGCGGTTGATAACCAGCGAACTCACGCTGTGCATGTTCATGAGGTCAATGGCCTCGCGCACGGTAGCCACGCCTTCCACCACATGGATACCCGGCGTCATGACCTCACCGGCGGTGGTAATGTGTTTCTTGGTCATATCTTGTCCTCGATCTCTGCGAAAAGGGCGGGAATTTGCGATTCCAGGCCGACGGCGTCCTCGATGTCCATCTGAAAGGCGATACCGCTGCCCGGCTCCTCGTAAAAGGCCCCGGCGGTGGCGATGGTTTCCATGATATCGCGGCTCAAATGGCCTTCCACCAGGAACAGTAATACGTCCCTCTGGCCGCTGACGGAAAGACCGAGAAAGGTCTTGGGCGGTTCCAGCCCCTCGCCGCGGGCGCTGGAAATCATGGTGGCGCCGGTGGCCCCGGCATCGCGCGCCGCCTGCAAGACCTCTTCGGTCTTGTCGTCGCTCACCAGCGTCATGATCAGCTTGAATTTCATGGTTTTTTCTCCTCCTCGGAGGGAGTGCTCCTGCGCGCGCGCCAATCGCCGAGCAGAGCGTATCCCATCACGGTCATTATTGGAAACAGGCTGGCGAAGGCGATCAGGCCAAAGCCGTCAATCAGGGGCGAACGCCCCGGCACCGCGCCCGCCAAGCCCAGCCCCAGCGCCGCCACCAGCGGTACCGTCACGGTGGATGTGGTGACGCCGCCGGAATCATAAGCCAGGGGAATGATCCATTTGCGGGCAAAGATGGTCTGGACGATGACCACCCCATAACCGGCCATAATGAAATAATGCAGCGGCAGCCCGGTGACGATACGGAAGGTGCCCAGCGCCACGCCCGCGGCCACGCCCACCGCCACCGCCACGCGCAGACCCCAGGCGCTTAATCCGCCGCCGGAATTCTCGCTCGCCTTGAGGCTCACCGCGATCAGCGCCGGTTCGGCGATGGTGGTGGAAAAGCCGATGGCCGCGGCGAACAGATAGACCCACATATAATGGTACCAGGCGATGGCCCCGATGGTGGTGATATCGGCTGCGTCCACATAGGCCTTCTGGGTCAATTGCAGGGCCATGGACTTACCCAGCGGGAACAGGGCCTCCTCCAGCCCCACCAGGAACAGGGCCAGCCCCAGAACCACCAGAACGAAGCCCACGCACACCATTTGCAGATGCGGCACCTTGCGCCGCAGCACCAGGAGCTGGAAGCCGAACAGGATCGCGATGATGGGGGCCACGTCGAGGATCGTATCTCCCAATATGGAGAGGAAATCGTAAAGCATCCGCTCTAGCTCCACATGCCGTAGACGAGGACGAAAATGATCGGCGTCAGGCTGGCGAAGGCGATCAGCCCGAAGCCGTCGATCATGGGGTTGCGGCCCTTGATCACGGTGGCCAGACCCAGCCCCAGCGCGGTCACCAGCGGCACCGTCACGGTGGATGTGGTGACGCCGCCGGAATCATAGGCGATACCAACGATTTCCGGAGGCGCGAAGAAAGTCAGCACCACCACGATCAGGTAGCCCGAGATAATCAGATAGGGCAGCGGCCAGCCCTTCAAAATGCGCCATACCCCGATCACCAGGGCCACCCCCACCGACACCGCCACCGTATAGCGTAAGCCTCCGGCATAGGACTTCATGGCGGCCTCGGTTTCCTCGATCAGCCCGGCATCGGCCGCGGTCAGCGCCGCCTCGCCCGCCACCGCGATCAGCGCCGGTTCCGCCACCGTGGTGCCGGCGCCCAGCGCGAAGGCGAAGGCCATGAGCCACAACAGGCTGCCTTTCTCGGCGAAGGCCCCGCCCATGGATTCGCCGATGGGGAACAGGCCCAGCGTCAGCCCCTGGACGAACAGGGCGAGCCCCAGGATCACCAGCACCATGCCCGTGATGATGGCGCCCAAATTGGGCAACGGCTGTTCGAGAACGAAAATCTGGAAGAAGGCAATGACGAGGATAATAGGAAGAATATCGCGGCAGGCACCGCCCATAAGACGCAGAAAGGAGGTCAATGCCCTGCCCATGGCGGTCGGCGGCTCCCCAGATGGTGTCGCGGGCGCGGCAGAAGCAACGCGGCGACAGCGGCGAAAGTAGCGCCCCCTATTCTAGCGGAGAAAAAGAACGGTCGAACAGGGCGTTTCGGGCGGGTGTGACACTTTTCTCCATGTTTCTTCCACTTACGTGGCCCTGCTCCGGCCCCCACTTTGCGGCTCCCTACCCCCGCCGCTGGGATTTCCCCTTCTTCTTCCGGCGCGGCTTGGCCCCGGCGCGGCCGAATTGCGAACGCCCACCAGCTCTCTTTGGCCCCTGCTCCGTGGCCAGCCCCAGGTCGTCGGCCTCGAGCCGCCTGATTTCGTCGCGCAACCGCGCCGCCTCTTCGAATTCCAGATCACCCGCCGCCGTCTTCATGCGTTTCTCCAGCCCCGCCAGATGGGTCTTGAGATTGGCGCCCACCAGATGCTCCTCGCCGTCCTCGCCCAACCCCACCGTCACATGGTCCTGTTCATAGACGCTGCCGAGGATGTCGCCGATGGCTTTCTTCACCGATTCCGGAGTGATGCCGTTGGCGGCGTTATAGGCCTGTTGTTTCTCGCGGCGGCGCGCCGTCTCGGCCAGGGCGTAGTCCAGAGACTCCGTTATCCTGTCGGCGTAAAGGATGACCCGGCCCTCCACATGGCGGGAGGCCCGCCCGATGGTCTGCACCAGCGAGGTCTTGGAGCGCAGGAAGCCCTCCTTGTCGGCGTCGAGAATGGCCACCAGCGCGCATTCGGGAATATCCAGTCCCTCGCGCAGCAAATTGATGCCCACCAGCACGTCGAAGACGCCGAGCCGCAGATCGCGGATGATCTCGATACGCTCCAGGGTCTCGATGTCGGAATGCATATAGCGCGCCGCGACCCCGGCCTCGTGCAGGTATTCGGTGAGATCCTCGGCCATGCGCTTGGTGAGCGTGGTCACCAGCACGCGCTGCTTCTTCGCCGCCGCCTCGCGGCATTCGGCCATCAGGTCATCCACCTGGGTCTCCACCGGGCGCACCAGGCATACCGGATCGATGAGCCCGGTGGGCCGCACCAGCTGTTCGATGAAGACGCCCTCGGTGCGTTCCAGCTCCCACGGCCCCGGCGTCGCCGAGACGAACATGGTCTGCGGCCGCATGGCGTCCCATTCCTCGAATTTCAGCGGCCGGTTATCGAGGCAGGAGGGCAGGCGGAAGCCGTATTCGGCGAGCGTGGTCTTGCGGCTGGCATCGCCGCGGTACATGCCGCCGAGCTGGGGCACGGTGACGTGGCTCTCATCCACCACCAGCACCGCGTCCTCGGGCAGGTATTCGAACAGGGTGGGCGGCGGCTGGCCCGGCTTGCGCCCGGTGAGGTGGCGGGAATAGTTCTCGATACCGGCGCAGGCTCCGGTGGCCTCGATCATCTCGAGGTCGAAATTGGTGCGCTGTTCCAGCCGTTCAGCTTCCAGCAACTGCCCCTTGTCGCGGAATTCCGCCAGCCGCTGAGCCAGTTCCAGGCGGATGGTCTTCACCGCCTTCTGTAATGTGGGCTTGGGCGTCACGTGATGGCTGTTGGGATAGACCGTGATGGAGTCCAGGGCCTGCGTCTTCTCGCCGGTGAGCGGGTCGAAGGCGGTGATGGTGTCGATCTCGTCGCCGAACAGGGACAGCCGCCAGGCCAGGTCTTCGAGATGGGCGGGGAAGATTTCCACGCCGTCGCCGCGCACACGGAAAGCGCCGCGCTGGAAATCGGTGTCGTTGCGGCGGTATTGCAGCTCCACCAGCCGCCGCAGCAAATCGTTGCGGTTGAGCTGCTGGCCCTTTTCCAAGGTCACGGTCATGGAGGAATAGGTCTCGGCGTCGCCGATGCCGTAAATGCAGGACACCGAGGCCACGATCACCACGTCGCGGCGTTCCAGCAAGGCGCGGGTGGCGGAATGGCGCATGCGGTCGATCTGTTCGTTGACCGAGGATTCCTTCTCGATGAAGGTATCGGAGCGCGGCACATAGGCCTCGGGCTGGTAGTAATCGTAATAGGAGACGAAATATTCCACCGCGTTGTTGGGGAAGAAGCCCTTCATCTCGCCGTAAAGCTGGGCCGCCAGGGTCTTGTTGGGGGCCAGCACCAGCGCCGGGCGGCCGGTGGCGGCGATCACATGGGCCATGGTGAAGGTCTTGCCCGAGCCGGTGACGCCCAACAGCACCTGTTCGCGCTCGCGCGCCTCGAGCCCGGCAATCAGCGCCGCGATGGCCTGGGGCTGGTCGCCGGCGGGGGTGAACTCGGAATCGAGCCGGAAACCGGACTCGTTCCGGGCATTCTCCCCGGCTTTCTCAGGTGCCGGGCTTTCTGTGGTTTGTGCCATGGCTCAGTTATGCGCCAGCACAGGCGCAAAGAAAAGAGGTGCACCCCGCGTCCCTTGCCCTTGCCTGCGGGGAGCAGGGAGCGTAATTTCGGTTCCTCAAATTCCTAGGAGTGTCCTTCATGTCCATCATCGCCGACTCGCTTTCCCGCATCAAACCTTCACCCACCATGGCCGTGACCCAGAAGGCCGCGGAACTCAAGGCCGCCGGACGCGACGTCATCGGTCTCGGCGCGGGGGAGCCCGACTTCGACACCCCCGACAACATCAAGGAGGCGGCCATCGCCGCCATCAAGGCGGGCGACACCAAATACACCGCCGTGGCCGGCACCCCGGCGCTGAAACAGGCCATCGCCGAGAAGTTCAAGCGCGATAACGGACTCGACTATGAACCCGGCCAGATCATCGTCGGCGTCGGCGGCAAACAGGTGCTCTATAACGCCCTCATGGCCTCGCTCAACCCCGGCGACGAGGTCATCATCCCCGCCCCCTACTGGGTTTCCTATCCCGACATGACGTTGCTCGCCAACGGCACCCCGGTAATCGTCGAATGCGGCGAGGGAAACGGTTTCAAGCTGCAGGCGGATGAACTGGAAGCGGCCATCACCGACAAAACCAAATGGCTTATCCTCAATTCGCCCAGCAATCCCACCGGTGGCGCCTACAGCCATGACGACATGAAGGCCGTCACCGATGTGCTGATGCGCCATCCCAACGTCTGGGTCATGAGCGACGACATGTACGAACATCTGGCCTATGACGGCTTTACCTTCGTCACCCCGGCCCAGGTGGAGCCCGGATTGTATGACCGCACGCTGACCATCAACGGCGTTTCCAAGTCCTACGCCATGACCGGCTGGCGCATCGGCTATGCCGGCGGCCCGGCGGACCTCATCAAGGCCATGTCCAAGGTCCAGTCCCAGAGCACCTCGAACCCCTGTTCGGTGAGCCAGGCGGCGGCCGTGGAGGCCTTGAACGGGCCTCAAGACTTCATCGCCGAGCGCAACGCCGTCTTTACCGAGCGCCGTGACATGGTGGTGAAACTCATCAACGAGATCGAGGGGCTTTCCTGCCTGACCCCGGAGGGGGCCTTTTACGTCTATCCCTCCTGCGCCGCGCTGATGGGACGCAAGACCCCCGAGGGCAAGGTTCTCGAGAGCGACGGCGATTTCGTCACTTATCTGTTGGAGGCCGAGGGCGTGGCCAGCGTCCAGGGCGAGGCCTTCGGCCTGTCGCCCTATTTCCGCATTTCCTACGCCACCTCCACCGACGCCCTGAGCGAGGCCTGCGCGCGCATCAAGCGGGCCGTGGACGCCCTGCAATAGCGGCCCACGGGGAACGCCTGCCATGAAGATCGTGGTTTTGGGCGCCGGTGGCGTGGGCGGCTATTTCGGCGCCCGGCTGGCGGCGGGCGGGCAGGACGTAACCTTCATCGCCCGTGGCCCCCATCTCGACACCCTGCGCGAGAACGGACTGAAGGTGGAAAGCCCGCTGGGCGATTTACACCTTAAAGACGTTTCCGCCACCGATGACGTGGCCGATGCCCTGAAAGACGGCGCGGATGTGGTCATGGTCTGCGTCAAGCTCTGGGATATTGAGGCTGTGGGGGAATCTCTGGCCCCCGTTCTTCTTCCTCAAACAACCGTTATCCCTTTCGAAAACGGCGTCGATGCGCCGGAACGGCTGGCCGCGATCATGGGCAAGGAAAGAGTCATGGGCGGCACCGCCCATATTTCGGCGCGCATCGCCACGCCCGGCGTGATTTCCCATAACGGCAAACTGGACAAAATTTTCTTCGGGGAAATGAGCGGCGGCAAAAGCGCGCGCGGCGAAGCCTTCGCCGCGGCTTGCGAATCCGCCGGGGTGGCGGCCCGTCTCAGCGGCAATATCGAGCGCGTCATGTGGGAAAAATTTATCTTCCTGGTGGCCTTTTCCGGTATGACCGCCCTGCGCCGCAAACCCATCGGCCCGCTGCGCGACAACCCGCAAGACTGGGCCCTGTTCCTGGCCACCATGGGCGAGGCCGCGGCTTTGGCCACCGCGCGCGGCGTCAGCTTCCGCGAAGACCCGGTGGCGGCCTGGCTGCCGCGCATGGAAGCCATGCCCGATTCCTACCAGGCCTCCATGCTCGAAGACCTGGAACACGGCCGCCGCCTGGAACTGGACTGGCTCTCGGGCGCTGTGGTGCGGCTGGGCGCGGAAATGGGCATGGAGACCCCGGCCAACAGCGCCATCGTCGTGGCATTGACTCCCTTCGCCGACGGTGCCTGAGCGGCGCCTAGAAAGACTCTAAGGCCCCCTGCCACAGGTTCCTTTTCCGTATTTTCCTTGCATCCCGACAACGGGACTGGAAACATGTCCGATTAAGAAGCCGCCTTGATCAAGGGCGCGCCCCGAAACGGGGCATCAATGGGGAGGGAACAGTGACACAGCTCGCGGAACCGCGCTGCGCGGTGTTGGTGGGGCCGTATCTCAGCGGCAAGACCACGCTTCTTGAAAGCCTGCTTTCGATTACCGGAACCATCCACCGCAAGGGCACGGTGAAGGACGGCAACACGGTGGGCGACAGCTCTCCCGAAGCCCGCTCCCACGATATGAGCACGGAACTGACCGCGGCGCCTGCCACCTATCTCGAGGACCAATGGACCTTTATAGATTGTCCCGGTTCGGTGGAGTTTTCCCAAGAGGCCCAGGACACGCTCAGCATCGCCGACATCGCCGTGGTGGTGGTGGAGCCCGAGACCGACCGCGCCGTCATGCTGTCGCCACTGTTGCGCTTTCTCGACGAGCGCAACATTCCCCACATGATCTTCATCAACAAGGTGGACCACACCGAGGCCTCCATGAGCGACGTTCTCGCCGCCTATCAGACGGTTTCCGAACGGCCGCTGGTGATGCGCCAGGTGCCGATTCAGGACGGCGAGGCGATCAAGGGTTACGTGGACCTCATCAGCGACCGCGCCTACAACTACAAGGACGGATCGGCCTCCGACCTGGTGGAAATTCCCGCCGAATTACAGGAAAGCGAACAGTCCGCGCGCATGGAAATGCTGGAAACCCTGGCCGATTTCGACGACGACCTGCTGACCAAGCTGATCGAGGACGTGGTGCCGCCGAAGGAGGAAATCTACCAGTTCCTTAAAAAGGACATCGCCGACGACAAGGTGGTGCCGGTGTTTTTCGGCTCGGCCGAGAACGACCAGGGGGTGCGCCGCCTGTTGAAGGCGCTGCGTCATGACACGCCGGGGCCCGAGGCCACCGCGGAGCGGCTCGGCATCGAGGCCGAGGGCGAAGCCATGGCCTGGATTTTCAAGACCGTTCATGCCGCCCATCTCGGCAAGCTGTCCCTGGCCCGCGTCTTTCGCGGCGCCATCAAGGACAACGACACCCTGAACGGCGCCCATGCCAGCGGCATGTTCCGCCTGACCGGCGAAAAACACGAAAAACTGAGCACGGCGAAGCTGGGCGAGGTGGCGGCTCTGGGGCGGATGGAGGGCGCCAAGACCGGCGACATACTGACGCCCTCGGGCAAGGCTCCCGAGGGCCTGGAATCTTTCCCCGAGCCTTTGCCTCCCATGTACAGCGCCGCCATCTCCACCGAGAAAAGCAGCGACGAGGTGAAGCTCTCCGAGGCGCTGGCCAAGGTCAGCGAGGAAGACCCCTCGCTTTCCCACGAAAACAATCCCGACACCCACGAACTGGTGCTGTGGGGCCAGGGCGAAATGCATCTCCAGATCGCCGCCGACAGGTTCAAGAACAAGTTCAACCTGTCCTCGGTGACCATGAAAAAACCCCAGACGCCCTATAACGAGACCATCGCCAAGCCGATCTCCCAGCATGCCCGTTTCAAGCGCCAGACCGGCGGCCACGGCCAGTTCGGGGATGTCCATGTGGACATCAAGCCACTGCCCCGGGGGTCCGGGTTCAAGTTCGAGAGTAAGGTGGTGGGCGGCCGTGTGCCGCGCCAGTTCATCCCGGCGGTGGAAAGCGGAGCCAAGGAATACCTCACATCGGGTCCGCTGGGCTTTCCCGTGGTGGACCTTTCGGTGACGCTCACCGACGGCCAGCACCACGCGGTAGACAGTTCAGAAATGGCCTTCAAACAGGCCGGACGGCTGGCCATGAGCGAGGGCCTGCCCCAATGTAAGCCGGTGCTGCTGGAGCCCATCTCCAAGGTCACCATCTCCCTGCCCTCGGAATTTACCTCCAAGGCGCAGCGGGTGATTTCCGGCCGCCGCGGCCAGATACTGGGTTTCGACGCCAAGCCCGGCTGGAAAAGCTGGGACGAAGTTTCCGCCCTGATGCCCCGGGCCGAGATCCACGACCTCATCATCGAACTGCGCTCGCTGACCTTCGGGGCCGGCAGCTATACCTTCGAGTTCGATCACATGCAGGAACTTTCGGGCCGCGACGCCGACCAGGTGGTTGCCGCCCGCGCCGAGGCCAAGAAGGCATCCTGACCTTTTCCTCACAAACAAGTGATTTGTGAGTGACGATCCGCTGCCTATATGGAAGGGCGTAGTTAATTCAATTGCCCAAACCCAATGGCGGTGAACATATGCTGATCAAATCCAAACGCGGCTGGGAACTCCCCGACTCCCAGGCCACCTCCGAATCCCTCTTCCGCATCCGCCGCAGCCTCATCAAAACCGCCGCCGCCGGGCCGCTGTTGGCGGTGCCCGCGCTCACCTTGCCCATGGCCGCCTGCGCCGAGGAGGAACAAGAGGCCGATCCCTCGGCCGGGCTCTATCCGGTGCCGCGCAACGAGACCTATACCGTGGCGCGCGAAATGATACCGGAGAAATACGCCACCAGCTATAACAATTTCTACGAATTCGGCTCCCACAAGAACATCGTCAAGGCGGCCCAAAAGCTCCCTTTGCGGCCCTGGACCGTGACCATAGACGGCATGGTGGAAAAGCCCTTCACCATCGGCATCGACGAGCTGTTGGCCAAGATGCCCCTGGAAGAAAGGGTCTACCGCCACCGCTGTGTGGAGGCCTGGGCCATGACCGTGCCGTGGTCTGGTTTTGCCTTAAAAGCGCTGGTGGAACTGGCGCGCCCCGCCAGCGGCGCCAAATACCTGATGATGCAGACCTTCAAGGACGCCGCCGTGGCTCCCGGCCAGAAACAGATGTGGTATCCCTGGCCCTATACCGAGGGGCTGACCCTGGCCGAGGCCACCAACGAACTGGCCTTCGTCGCCACCGGCGCCTATGGCAAGCCCATGCCCAAACAGAACGGCGCACCTTTGCGCCTGGCGGTGCCGTGGAAATACGGTTTCAAGCACATCAAATCCATCGTCCGTTTCTCCTTCACCGACAAACGCCCGGTCACCTTCTGGGAGACCTTTGGGCCCAGCGAATACGGCTTCTGGGCCAATGTGAACCCGGACGTGGACCACCCGCGCTGGAGCCAGGCCAAGGAACGGCTGCTGGGATCGGACGAAAAGGTGCCCACCCGCATCTATAACGGCTATGGCGAATTCGTCGCCGATATGTATGCCGGCCCCGGCATGAGGGACCAGAAGCTCTTTATGTAAGAGCTGACGGCATCGCAACAGCCCTGGAGCGCAGCAACCTCTATGGCTTTCTGGCCGCGATTTATCGCCAGGAGCCCGGCCCCGAACTCCTGAGCCGGATCAACGAGCCCGAAGCACGGGCCGCGCTGGCGAATGCTGGCGTTCGCTTAACGGAAGACTTTTTCGCGCGCCCTCAAGAAGACGTCGTTAAAGAACTGACGCTGGAATACACCAGACTGTTCATCGGTCCCGGCGGCCATATCTCGCCCCATGCCTCCGTCCATATGGAAGACGAGGGGGTTGGTTCTCTTTGGGGCGAATCCACCGCACAGGTCAAATGCTTCATTGAATCCCTGGGCTTCGAATACAAACCCGACTACAGCGGGCTGCCCGATCACATCGCCGTGGAACTGGAATTCATGGCGGCGCTCACGGCACGGGAGGCCGAGGCCTGGGGGAAGGATGACCGTGAAGAAGCCGGCAACTGCCTGGCGGTGGAAAAAACCTTTCTCGACAAACACCTTATTCTGTGGACTCCGGCCTTTTGCGAAAAGGTCGAAAAGGAATCCGGCCTGCCTTTCTACACCGAGATAGCCCGCCTCACCGCCGAGTTCATCCGTTCGGAGCGCAAGGCGCTCACCCCGCCGCGCACCGATAGAAGATGCAGATAAGGGGCATGGATAAAAAAGCCCCGCCGGGGAAACGGCGGGGCTTTAAGTTATCGAACCCGTATAAAACGGTTCCGGGGTCTAGACTCTAAAAATCGACCTGGCCGCGAATCTGGAAGATCTGCGGATCGTCATCCCCGGCGGAGGTCTCGTCGGCGTGCAGATTGGCGCTGTTGTTGGTGGCGCTGTTGTTGTTGTTGACCCAGATGTAGTTGGCGCTGAAGCGGATATAGGGGTTGGCGAACCAGTTGAGCCCCAGAGTCCAGTTATGCTCCTGGCCACCCAGAATGGTCCCGTCATCGAGATCAAGAGCGCTGAAGCGGGCCGCCACCTGCCACGCTCCGGGGCCGCCCTGGTAGAGGGACTTCAACGGCGTAACGCGGTCGAATTTCCCGGCGCCGCCCTTGTACTTGCGCGACTCGCCGGTGAGAAAGTAACTGCCCTCCATATACCAGCCGTAAAAATCGAAATCCGTATTTACATTACCGTTCGTGGTGCGGTCGATGCTGGCCCGCACGTATTCGCCCTGAAGCGAAGCCGGGCCATAGACACCGGCCAGCTCGGCCCCCCAGCGCACCAGGTCGTCGGTGGTGGTGATGGCGCCGGTGCTGACCATGCCGGACATAATGTGGGATTCGGGACGGGGGTCGAAGGTGATGTTGGAGGCGTCCGGGTTTTGGAAATAATTGCCCCAGAACCCGAGATGCAGGATGCGGCCCTTGTCGTAGTAAGGAGCGTAGGTCAGGCGGCCGCCGGTCTGCCAGTCCTCGTCGCCCTCGCTGGCGGGATTGTCGTCCGTGTCGGCGCTCCAGATGCCGCCGGCAAGGCTCCAGTTGGCGCCGTTGAGGTTCGCCGAAACACCGATCTGGCGGTCACCGATATCGTCGACGAAGGCGCCGTGGGCGGTGCTGCGCTCCATGAAAGAGATAAAGCGTGAACTGGTCATGTTCTCGAGCATCATCGGAAGTTTGTGATGGCCGACGGTGACGCCCAGGTTATGGAAGGAATTCCAGCCGGTGTATTTGATCCACACGTCCTTGGCCACCGCAGCATTTCCGGCGAAGTCCCACTCGGTCTTGAAGTGCCAGTCCTTGAACATGGTGCCGGCAAGATGCAAGCGGGCGCGGCGGAACTCGGTGCCGTCGCCCATATTGGTCTTGTCCTCGTTAAACCATGCGGCATCGGCCATGATGCGGCCGCCGATCATGGCCTTGAAGTTACCGTCCCCGGATTCGACCTTGATGCCGCCCTTGGTGGAGACCTTGAACTCTTCCTTGGCCTTGGCCTCGGCTGCGGCCTTGCCCGCGGCGTGGGCGGCGGCGCGGGTCTCGGCGCTGCGGGCCTGCTCTTCCTTGACCGCTTTCAATTCGTTCATGAGCCGGCCCAGGTCCTGCTGCATCTGCTGGATCTGCTGCTCGAGGGCTTGTGTGTCGGCGGCCCGGACTCCGCTGGCGCCGGAAATGATGCCGAAAACGACGACGGCCGCAGCCGTGGCAAACACAATCATGGTGCGTTTCATGGTCATTGCTGATCCTCCCCCATACGGGTTTTTACGGATTCTTCCCAAGGCGGTACGGCTTTCCAGCGTTACATGCGCCCAGTTCCCGGATTCTTATATTCTTTCACACATATGAATTACATAACAAAATTAGGGGCTGACATAGATAAGCTCGAAGTATTCACATTTTGGCCCATTGCAGCAG
>CAYZWF010000028.1:25980-29253 GCA_964482135.1 uncultured Rhodospirillaceae bacterium | reverse complement strand
CGGCCCCGTCGACCATCACACGGCGCCGGTGATGCGGCGCCGGCCCAGGCTGTGGCCGTCAATGGCCACGCTCTTGACCATGGCATAGGCGGACATACCCACCGCCAGCTTCAGCTCTTGGGCGGATTTGGCCGAGAGCCGCGCCCATAGAGGCACACCGATATCGAGCAGCACCTCCATGCGGGAACCGGTGTCCGGCTCCATCTGGAGGATGGTGCCGCGATAGATGTTCTGGGCGCCCATTTGCACCGGTTTGCGCGTCGCCAGGGTAACGTCGCGGGCGCGGATACGCACCCGCAGGGCGGTGCCCAGGGGCAGGTCTACCTTGGGCGCCAGCAATTCCCCGCCGGCAAAAGCCAGGCGGCTGAGGCCGAAGGTTTCATCGTGGCCGGCGAGAGTAGCGGTGATCACCGAACCGGCCTCGAAACGGCCGGTCAACGGGCGCAGGTCGAGACGGCTCAGCAACTCCTCCACATCGCCGCTGGCGAGAACCCTGCCTTCGGAAATCAGCACCATCACATCGGCCAGGCGCACGATTTCCTCCATATTGTGACTGACATAGATCATGGGGATGCCGGGATCGTCGCGCAGCCGTTCGAGGAAGGGCAGAATCTCGTTTTTGCGCCCGGCATCGAGAGAGGCCAGGGGTTCGTCCAGCAGCAACAGCTCGGGGTTGGAAAGCAGGGCGCGGCCAATGGCGACGCGCTGTTTTTCACCGCCCGAAAGACCGCCCGGGCGGCGCTCGAGAAGGTGTCCCAGATCGAGCAGCCCGGCAACGCGGTCGAAGGAGAGTCCGTGGCCGTTTCCCGCCCGCCGCTTCATGCCGTATTCGAGATTGCCGCGCACGTTGAGATGGGGGAAGAGTCGTCCCTCCTGGAACACATAGCCCATGCGCCGTTGTTCGGGCGGCAGGTCGATACCGCGCTCGCTGTCGAAGAGAACCCGGTCTCCCAGGGCAATGCGCCCGCGGTCGGGGCGCGCCAGCCCGGCCATGAGATTGATCAGCGAGGTCTTGCCCGCGCCCGAGCGCCCGAACAGGGCGGTAATGCCCGAAATCGCGCTTTGCCCAGAGATATTGAGGGAAATGTCCAGGGAAATCCCGGCATTGGCGTGGCTGATGTCGATCTCGAGGAGGGGAGGGGTCGTGGTCATGGTTCAAGCCGGGCCGCCGCGCGGCGGGCGAGAATCTCGGAAACCGCCAGCGCCGCCAGCGCCACCACCACGGAAATCAGCACCAGACGCATGGCCGTTTCCTCGCCGCCGGGGGCCTGGATCAGGGTATAGATGGCCAGCGGCAGGGTGCGGGTCTGTCCCGGGATGTTGGAAACGAAGGTGATGGTGGCCCCGAATTCTCCCAGCGAGCGGGCGAAGGCGAGAATAACGCCGGTGATGATCCCGGGCGCGATAAGGGGCAGGGTGACGGAAAGAAACACATCCGCCGGGCGCGCGCCCAGGGTCCGGGCCGCCGCTTCGAGCTTGCGGTCAACGGCCTCCAGCGAGAGCCGGATTGCCCGCACCATGAGCGGAAACGCCATGACGGCGGCGGCGATGGCAGCGCCGCGCCAAGTGAAGGCGATCTGGATATGGAACTGGTCGAAGAGCCAGGCGCCGATGGCCCCCTGACGCCCCAACATGACCAACAGCACATAGCCCACCGCCACCGGCGGCAGCACCAGCGGCAGGTGCACCAACCCGTCGAGCAGGATTTTCCCCGGAAAACGGCCACGCGCCAACAGCCAGGCCACACCCACCGCCACCGGCAGGCTCCAGGCCACGCCCCACAGGGCCACCCGCAGGCTCAACTGGATGGCCTCGATCTCCATATTGCTCAGACCAAACATCTTGTGCTGCGTCTTCCCCTTAAATGCCCGTTAGATGAATGACCGGAGACCCTTCCCGCCCCGGAGGAACAGTGTCGCTCATCCGGTTATTGGTTTCCAGAGAGGAACTCGCCTGTGCGGAATCCGGACTTCGTAAAAATAGCCGCCGCTTTTTCAGAGAACAGGAAATCCCGGAAACTCCTCCCCGCCGCGCTGTCGGCGACCAGGCCCAGGGGGTAGATGATGGGGGCATGGGTGGATTGAGGGAAGGCGGCGACAATACGCAGGGCACGGCTGGTGCGGGCGTCGCTGGCGTAGACGATGCCCAGCGGCGCCTCGCCCCGCTCCACCAGTACCGTGGCCAGCCTGTCATTGGCGGCGGGGATCAGGCGGTGTCTCAGGTTCATCCAAACGCCCAGAGACATCAAAGCCTCGCGGCCATAAATGCCCGCCGGCACATAAGCCGGATCGCCCATGGCGATACGGCCGTCCCCGAGAATCGTCATGATCTCTTCTTCGAGGCCGGGGCGCGGGCTGAGATCGAGAGGGGTGGCGTCTTGGCCCCCGGAGTCAGCCCCGGAATTGGCGGGCGCCACCAGGGCCAGGGCGTTGCCGAGAAGGTCGCGGCGGTTTTCGGGCGCGATCAGGCCCTCATTGAGGAGGTGGTTCATCCATGCCTCGTCCGCGGAAATGAAAAGGTCGCACGGCGCGCCGGCGGCGATCTGGCGGGCCAGGATGGAGCTGGCGGCAAAGGTGAGAGCGACCCGCCCCCCGCCGGTTTCGGCATAGGCGTCGGCGATTTTCTGCAGCGGTACGGTAAGGCTGGCGGCGGCAAAAACGGTGAGGGCGCCGTTTGCGGCGTCGCTTTCCGGCGATGCTTGCCCGGCGGCGTCTGCTGTCTCTTGTATCTCTGTGGCGGCAAAGGTGGCACAGGGCCAGAGCAGGAGGAAAAAAACCGCCCCCAGCATGGCCGTCCATGTGGATTTAAAAGGGCGGGTTATTCTTCGCCACCTGGTTCTTTGCCGCCATAGAGGATTTCGGGGTCCACCTCCACCTCGGCGATGGTTTCCAGCCTGCCGTCGCGCAGGGCGCGGAAGAAACAGTTGCGGCGTCCGGTGTGGCAGGCCATGCCTGTCTGGTCCACCAGCAACAGCAGGGTGTCGCCGTCGCAGTCGAGGCGCATGTCCACCAGTTTCTGGGTCTGGCCCGAAGTTTCACCCTTGCGCCACAGGGATGCGCGCGAGCGCGACCAGTAACAGACCTCGCCCGTGGCCAGGGTCTCGCGCACGGCCTCGGCGTTCATCCACGCCATCATCAGCACTTCGCCGGAGCCCTCCTGTTGGGCGATGGCGGGGATGAGCCCGTCGCCGTCGAAGGTAATGGCCTCGAGAATGGTATCGCTGTTGTCTTCGCTCATGCCCGCATGTTGGCCTTTCCCCCCGCCCTGTCAAGC
>CAYZWF010000028.1:0-25880 GCA_964482135.1 uncultured Rhodospirillaceae bacterium | reverse complement strand
CCTGTCAAGCGGGGGTTAGAGCACTCCGATCAGATTAACTCATTTTCATCATAAGACATTGAATTTTAATGTGATTATAGAAAGATTTAAAAAAGTGTAACACCACAACAACAAGAATGTTATATTATAACATATGAGTGACGACACCCCTATACGCCCTACTTTCCCCCCTGCATTTCCACAGACCGGCCATGATCACGGGATTTGCGTGGAAACCGCCCTTGCCCGCGCCGAAGAGCTGTGCCGGGAGCGCGGCGCGCGCCTCACCGAGACCCGCCGCCATGTGCTGGAACTCATATGGCGCAGCCACGAGCCGGTGGGAGCCTATGCCCTGTTGGAATCCCTGCGCCGCACCAAACGCCGCGCCGCCGCGCCCACCGTCTACCGTGCTCTCGATTTTCTCATGGCCCAGGGCCTCATCCACCGCATCGAGTCCTTGAACGCCTATGTGGGGTGCGATCATCCCGGCGGGGGGGGCGCCCACGGCCCCTTTCTGCTCTGCACATCCTGTGGTCAGGCTTTTGAGTTGATGGACGGCGGTCTCGACGCCGCCGTGGAGGAGGGGGCCTCGAAGGTGGGCTTCGCGGTGTCGGATCGTACGGTGGAGCTGTCGGGAATTTGTCCGCGCTGTCGTCTGGCCGGTCTCTCCGGTGACGAGGCGGGGAAGGAGATGTCGCCGGTTGCCGCTACAAGTAGCGGAGAGACGCCAGATGAGGTGTCAGAAGAGGTGCCAGGGGAGGCCCCGTCGCGGCTGTTGGTGGAGGCCGACGGGGTAACGGTGGATTTCGCCGGCAACAAGGTTTTGGGTGGAGTTTCCCTGGCGGTGCGGGAAGGCGAGATCGTCACTCTTATCGGCCCTAACGGCGCGGGTAAGACGACGCTGGTACGGGTGATACTGGGGCTGCTGCAGCCCAGCCGGGGCAGCGTCTTTCGCGCGCCGGAGTTGCGTCTGGGCTATATGCCGCAGCGCCTGGATCTGGACCGCACATTGCCCCTGCCGGTGGCTCACTTCCTGGCTCTCGGCGGCGCGGCCTCCCGTGACGCCATGGCGCGAGTGCTGGGTGAGGTGGGCGCATCCCAGCTTCTCGACCGCCCCATGGCTGGACTCTCGGGCGGTGAGTTGCGGCGGGTGCTGCTCGCCCGCGCCCTGTTGCGCGATCCCGACCTGTTGGTTCTCGACGAGCCGGCGCAAGGGGTGGACGTGGTGGGTCAGGCCGATCTCTATGGCCTTATTTCACGGGTGCGGGCCAGTCACGGCTGTGGTGTGCTCATGGTGTCCCACGACCTTCACGTGGTGATGTCGGCCACCGACCGCGTGGTTTGTCTCAACAACCATGTTTGTTGCAGCGGCCATCCCGAGGCGGTAAGCCGCCACCCCGAATATCTCGCCCTGTTCGGCCCCCAGGTGGCCGGTGATATGGCGGTTTATACCCATCACCATGACCACAGCCACGACATGCACGGTGACGTTCTTCCCTCAGGGAAAGAAAGCGGTGACGGAGACGGAGTTCCCCATGATCATGGATGATTTAATCCTGCGGATGGCCCTGGGCGGTCTCGGCGTGGCTCTGATGGCGGGGCCTTTGGGGGTCTTCGTGGTATGGCGGCGCATGGCCTATTTCGGGGCGGCGCTGGCCCATTCGGCCCTGCTCGGGGTGGCCTTGGGGCTTTTCTTCGAGGTCCATACGGTGTTCGCTATCCTTGCCGTGGCGCTGGTTATGGCGCTGGTTCTCAACGCTCTTGAGGACAGTCCGACGCTCTCCACCGATACGGTTCTGGGCATCCTCGCCCACGGCTTCCTGGCCGTGGGCCTGGTGGTGATGACCTTCATGGAGGGTGGTCACATGGAAGGTGGTCACACGGATCACCACCTCGACCTTGAGGCCACCCTCTTCGGCGACATCATGGCCATATCGCAAGAGGATATTCTGCTCATCTATGGCGGTGTCGTGGCGGTGCTGTGCGTCATGGCTCTGATCTGGAAGCCGCTGTTGTCGCTTACCGTTCATACGGAACTGGCGCGGGTGGAAGGGGTGGCGGTGGAACGGGTGCGGATGGTGTTCCTGTTGCTTCTCGCTTTTATTGTGGCGTTGGCCATTAAGGTCGTGGGCCTGTTGCTGCTTGTCTCCCTGCTCATTATTCCCGCCGCCTGCGCCCGGCCTTTCGCACACACCCCGGTGAGTATGGCGGTTCTGGCCACGGTACTGGGAGGCGTTTCGGTGGGGCTGGGTTTGTGGGGGTCTTTTGTGTTCGATACGCCGTCGGGCCCCGGTATCGTGCTGGCGGCGCTGGCCCTGTTCGGGCTTTCCGTCCTCGCGCCCCGAGTGGCCAGATAAGCTAAGAAGTCAGGCGAGTCTTTCCAGCCCCGCTTCGAGATCGGCCTTGAGGTCGCCCGCGTCTTCGAGCCCGGCGTGAATACGCAACAGCGGACCCTTGCCCTCCCAGGTGGTGGCGCTGCGGCTGTATTTGGGCTCCATGGGCAGGATCAGGCTCTCGAACCCGCCCCAGCTGAAGCCCATGCCGAAGAGCTCGAACCCGTCGAGCATGGCGGTCACCTTTTCCCCGGCCACGGGGTGCAGCTCCACCCCGAACAGGCCACAGGAGCCGGTGAAGTCGCGCTTCCATAATTCATGGCCGGGGTCACCGGGCAGCGCCGGGTGCAGCACCCGGGCCACTTGGGGTTGCTCGGCCAACCAGCGCGCCAGGGTAAGAGCGGTCTCCTGGTGGCGCGCCAGCCGCACCGCCAGGGTGCGCAGCCCACGCAGGCCAAGGTAACAATCGTCGGGTCCGGCGCTGTTGCCCAGGGCCACGGTGACGGTCTTGAGGCGCTTGAAATGGGCCTCGTTCATGATGGTGACGCCGAGCATGGCGTCGGCATGGCCGGCGATATATTTGGTGGCGGCCTCGATGGCGATATCCACACCATGATCGAAGGGGCGGAAGAAAAGCGGCGTGCCCCAGGTATTGTCGAGCATGGAGACCACGCCCCGGACCTTCGCCGCGGCGGCGATGGCGGGCACGTCCTGGACCTCGAAGGTGAGCGAGCCCGGCGATTCCATGAACACCACGCGGGTATTGTCGCGCATGAGACCGGCGATGCCGTCGCTGATCAGGGGGTCGTAATATTCCGTCTCCACCCCAAATCCCTTAAGAATGCCGTCACAGAACTTGCGCGTGGGCTCATAGACCGTATCGGCCACCAACAGATGGTCGCCGCTTTTGAGGAAAGCGGTCAAAGCGCAGGCGATGGCGGCCAGTCCGGAACTGGTGGCGATGGCCTTCTCGCCGCCCTCGATCTCGGCCACGGCTTGCTCGAAGGCGGCCGTGGTGGGGGTGCCGAAACGGCCGTAATAGGTGTTGTTGAAGGGGTCGCCCACCGCCTTCTTGAGGTCTTTTACGGTGGGGAAAAGGACGGTGGAGACGTGATAGACGGGGGGGTTGATGATGCCGGAATTGCCGTGGGGGTCGAGGCCCGAGGTGACGATGCGGGTATCGCGCCGGGTCTTGCCCTTCTTTTTTCCATCTTTCTTCATCCTATGGCCTCATCTTGGGGCCGCTCGCGTCTCTACTCACGTCTCGATGGGGGTGTCGTCGCGGCTGCCCCATTCCGCCCATGATCCATCATAAACGGCCACGTCCTTGTGACCCAGCAAATGCAGGCCGAAGGCCAGCACACAGGCGGTAATGCCCGAGCCACAGGTGGTGATCACCGGGCGCACCCGGTTGATTCCCGCCGCATCGAAAAGCGCCGCCAGCGCCCCGGCGTCGAGTACGGTGCCGTCCTCGGCATCGCTCAACTCCGTATAGGGCAGGTTGAGGCTGCCCGGTATATGGCCCGAACGCAGGTCTTCCCTGGGTTCCGGGGCCTCGCCCTTGAAACGGGCGGCGCCGCGGGCGTCCAGCAATTGCGCCTTGGCCGTGTCTATGTTTTTTCGCACCTGGTCGATGTCTCGCACCATGAGGTTGTTGAGCCGCGCCATGAAGGGGCGTTCCCTGGGGATAATGGGCAGGTTGGACAGCGGCCGTTCCTCGCGCTGCCATTTGGGGAGTCCGCCGTCGAGAATGGCCACCTCGTCATGGCCGAAGGCGCGCAGGGTCCACCACACCCGTGCCGCGCTGAACAGGCCGTGGCGGTCATAGACGATGATGCGATGGCCGTCGCCGATTCCCATATGCGCCATCATGGAGGAAAAGGCTTCGGGTTCGGGAAGCATGTGGGGGAGGCCGCTTGCGGTGTCGGCGAAGCCGTCGATATCGAAGAAGACGGCGCCGGGGATATGGGCGTTTTTATATTCCTCGCGTCCGCTCCGTTCTTCATTTGGAAGGAACCAGCCGGCATCCACGATCAGCACGTCGGGAGTGGACAGATGATCGGCCAGCCATTGGGTGGAGACCAGGGAATCTGAATTTACATATGACATTATATTTATATTATATCCAATTGTAATTGCTAATTATTTAGCCATTCAGGAATGGGAAGATTTTTCTCTTTGAGGAAGGCCGGATTGAAAATCTTGCTTTGATATTTGCTGCCGTCATCGGCAAGTATGGTGACGATGGTATGGCCCGGCCCCATCTTCTTTGCGAGGCGGATGGCGCCCGCCACATTGATACCCGAAGACCCGCCCATGACGAAACCCTCATACTTCACCAGATCAAAGATCACGCCCAGCGCTTCCTCGTCGGGGATGCGCATGCTGCCGTCAATGGGGGCATCCTCCAGATTCCTGGTGATGCGGCCCTGGCCGATGCCTTCGGTGATGGAATTTCCCTCCGCCTTTAACTTTCCCTCTGTGAAATAGTTATGGAGGGCCGATCCGCAAGGGTCGGCGAGCATAATTTTCACGTCCTTTTTGCGTTCCTTCAGGGCCTGAGCGACGCCGGCGATGGTGCCGCCGGTGCCCACAGCGCAGGTAAAGGCGTCGATGTGGCCGTCGGTCTGGTCCCAGATTTCCGCTCCCGTGCCCTCGTAATGGGCCCGACGGTTGGCCACGTTGTCGAACTGGTTGGCCCAGATGGCGCCATTGGGTTCCTGTTCCGCGATTTCCCCGGCCAGGCGCTCTGAATAGCGCACGTAATTCATGGGATCGGAATAGGGCTTGGCCGGCACCAGACGGAGATCGGCGCCGATCAGCCGCAGCATGTCTTTCTTTTCCTGGGACTGGGTTTCGGGCATGACGATGACCGAGCGATAGCCCAGAGCGTTGCCCACCAGGGTCAGGCCGATGCCGGTATTGCCTGCCGTGCCCTCGACGATGACGCCGCCGGGCTTCAACGTGCCCTTGGCCTCGGCGTCGCGCACGATCCACAACGCCGCGCGGTCCTTCACCGATCCGCCGGGATTGGTGAATTCCGCCTTGGCGAGGATGTTGCAACCGGTGGTCTCTGAGGCCCGCGGCAGGCGGATCAGCGGGGTGTTGCCGATGGCGCCGATGAAACCTTCACGAATATCCATAAAAAACCCGTAGTTTATATTTAAATTACAGTAGAGAATGTAGCAATTAACATGGGAAGGATCAAGACGGGGAGGGATCAGAGTATGCTAGAGACTGCGGCCCCCAACAAAGGGGCAAGGAAGGGGCCAGAGTATGTTAGAGACTGCGGCCCTCAACAAAGAGATGAGGGTGGACGGTGGCGGGGATTGCGGCGTTTTTCATCACTGAGCCCAGACGTCATATTTCCGGGTATTGCCGGAAGCCGGGCCGGGCCCCGTCAATGGAAGAGGCGCTCCAGTTCACTCCTGTTGGAGGCCAGGAACGCAAGCGTATAACGGTCGAGCACCCCGAGAAAGGAATCGCGCGCCTCTTCGAAGATGGTCAGGAGTTGGCACCCCTGCCTGATCGGGCAGAACGTTCCCTCGCAATCAACCACGTTGAGATTGGCCTCGGTTTTCCGCACCAGCTCGCCCACATTGATCGATTCCACGGGTTTCGCGAGACGTATGCCGCCGCCCTTTCCACGCACCGTATTTACGTAGCCGTGCCGGGCCAGGTTGTGGACGATTTTCACCAGGTGTTGACGCGAAATACCGTACGCCGTGGCAATCTCGCCGATGGTCGCCAGCCGTTTGGGCTCGGGGGCGAGATATATTAGAACGCGGAGCGAATATTCGGTGAAACGGGTCAGGTGCATGATACCACTCGATGGTTGGAATTCCGGGTCTTACGGCGACGTTGTGCCTGCTGGAAAGGCTTTCTGGCGTTCATCCTATCATATGATAATGGGAAGGGTTGACCATAATATGTATTTTATATACATCTTATGATTCTTAACGAAATCCTGCCCATGGAACAAGTCATAGCTCGGGCATTGGTCATTTTTTCAAGGCTTGACCATAACATGTATATTATATACATCTTATAATTCTTAACGGAATCCGGTCCACGGGGAAGGTTCTTTATTGGACGGTGATCGTTTTCCTCGTTGCTACAACGGTGATTAAAGGGGAACCGAAAATGAGTATGAAATCCAACGGGAATTCAATCCACCAGAACCTGGCGCTGATACTGCTGAACAAGAATTACTGGATTGGCCATTTCATGATCGTCGCTGTGATAAGCGTCGTTGGGCTGATTTATCTTGGCACGGCCACCTATACAGGGGCTCCCCCGCTGGTTAATTTCACCTCATCGACCGGGGAAACGGTGATTTCCCGTGAGGAAATCAAAAAAGGGGAGGAAGTATTTCACCTCAGGGGCCTGATGAGTTACGGCTCTTTCTGGGGCGACGGGGCGGAGCGCGGGCCGGATTTCACCGCCGATGCCCTGCACCGGACCGTTGTCGCCATGAAATCCTTCTATGAAGATGCAAGGAGCAAGGAGACCAGCAGAACCGTAAGCCAATACGACAAGGATGCGATCGCGGCGCGGGTTAAACGAGAGGTCCGCAAAAATACATGGGACGAAGACGCCAACATTATCACCATTAACCCCGCCCAGGCTCACGCGTTTGAGGAGTTGAACGATCATTACACGAAGATGTTTTCGGACCCTGAGTATCCGGAATTTTTCATGTCCGGATACATTACCGACCCCGAAGATATCCGGAACTTAACGGCATTTTTCTATTGGGGAGGCTGGGTCGCCGCAGCCAATAGGCCGGGTGAGACATACAGCTACACCCATAACTGGCCCTATGATCCGGACGCCGGCAATACCCCCACTTCCGCGACTAATATCTGGAGTATTATTTCCATACTCGCGCTGTTCCTGGGGATCGGGGTGGTCCTGTACGTGTATGGTCAAATGAAAACACTGCAGGGTGATCCGTTTTCCAGTAACGGGACATCGCTGACCACCCACGACCTTGAAAACGAATATGTCCGTCCCACCCAGAGGGCCACCTATAAGTTCTTTGCCCTGGCGGTCATCCTGTTCGGGCTCCAGGTTTTGGCGGGCATCATCAGCGCCACCGATTTCGTCCGTCCTTTTGGGCTTTATCTGGGCGACATCATCCCCTTCACCGTTGCCCGGAGCTATCACACGCTGTTCCAGATCTTCTGGTTCTTCATGTGCTGGGTCGGCTACACCATCTTTTTCCTGCCCCGGCTGGCGAAGGTGCCGAACGGACAGGCCTTCCTGATCAACCTGCTGTTTACGCTATGCATTATCGTCGGCGCGGGAGCGCTGGTGGGTATTTATCTCGGCCAGACGGGAATCCTGACTGGCCCCGCAGCCTATTGGTTCGGCAGCCAGGGCTGGGAGTTCATGGAGCTGGGCCGGGCGTTCCAGATTATCCTGCTGGTGGCGTTCGCCCTCTGGATAGCGATCATTTACCGCGGCGTGAAGCCGTGGCTGACGAAGAAGAATCTGTGGTCGGTTCCGGCATGGCTTCTCTACGGCAGCGGCATAATGGTTGCGTTTCTGTTCTTCGGACTTCTCGTAACCCCGGAGACCAACTTCGCCATCGCCGACTATTGGCGTTGGATGGTGGTGCATATGTGGGTTGAGGTAACCTTCGAGGTGTTCACCACCGTCATCGTCGCCTACATGCTGGTTCAGATGGGTCTCGTCACCCGGATGATGGCGGAACGGGTTATTTTCCTCGCCGTGATGCTTTTTCTCATCACCGCCACACTCGGCATTTCCCACAATTTCTACTGGATCGCCAAACCGACGGGGATCATCGCCATCGGCAGCGTCTTCTCTACCCTTCAGGTGCTGCCCCTGCTCTTGCTGACTCTGGATGCATGGCAGATGCGCCAGGAAGGAGAACGGGCCAATGAATACGTCGCCCAGGGAAAACAGAGATTCCTGATGGACGGTGTCTGGTTGTTTATTTTGGCCGTTAATTTCTGGAATATTTTCGGCGCCGGCGTATTCGGCTCGTTGATCAACCTTCCCATCGTCAACTATTTCGAGCATGGAACCTATCTCACCGGCAATCACGCTCACGCCGCCATGTTCGGGGTAAAAGGAAACATTGCGCTGGGCGGAATGCTGTTTTGCTGCATGCATCTGTTCCACAAGGCAAGCTGGAACCCGAAGCTGATTAAAACGGCTTTCTGGTCGCTGAACATCGGCGTCGCGCTGATGATGTTCCTCGATCTGTTCCCGGTGGGCGTCTACCAGCTGGTGGCCGTTCTCCAGGAGGGGTACTGGTACGCCCGGTCGCATGAGATTGTGCAGGGTGTGGTGTTCCAGACCTTGACCTACTTCCGCTCCATCGGAGGGGCCGTGTTCGTCATCGGCGGTCTGTTACCTCTCATCTGGTTCGTTCTGTCGAGGGGATTCCAGCTTCGCCGCGAGGTGGAAGTCAAGGACGGCGAGTGGTCCGTCTACGAAAAGCATTGGGCGACTCAGGAAGACCCGAAACTGTTGGGATAGAAGGTCAGATGCCCCCGGCCCTGCCGGGGGTATCTGCCATGGGGGCTTTTATTACTGAGACCGGTGTTATCGGCACCGTTCGAATCGTGGGAGAAAATACGCAATGTTTTTGAGCAACGAACAAATAGCGGAATTTAACGATAAAGGGTTCATCGTATTGAAGGGCTTCCTCGACGAGGCGACGATGGACAAGGTCTCTTCCTACATGGACCACCTGCGGGACAAGCAACCCGCCGAAGGCGAAGAGGCGAAGTATTACGAGACCAGCCCGATCAGCGGCGAGAACATCCTGGTACGCATCGAGAATATTCTGGGTGATAACAACCCCGAGCTCGGCAACCTCCTTCTTCCGCCCAAGGCCATTGAATGCCTGACCCAGCTTCTGGGTGAGCCGCCTGTTCTGTTCAAGGAGAAGATGAACTACAAGCTGCCCGGCTGCCGGCCGGACAAGCTGCATCAGGACCAGGCCGCCGGCTGGAACGCGTACGGCCCCTTCTACATCACCATGGGCATCGTGGTGGACCCGAACCGAAAGGAAAACGCGGCCCTGAGCTTCATGAATTCAGGGAACTACGAGAAAAAACTCATGTCGGAGGAATGGCAGCCCTTGACGGAGGATGATCCTCCCTACCAGCCCGAGGACGAATACGTGCTGCTTGAGGCCGATCCCGGAGACGTCATCTTTTTCGATTCCTTTGTGCCCCACGGATCTCCGGCCAATACCGGCGACAAGAGCCGGCGCAACATCTTCCTGACCTTCAACAAAAAGTCCGAGGGCGACAAGAGGACCCAATATTACGAAGACAAGTGGGTGAACTATGCGCCAAATCAGACCAGCAGCGCACGGTCGAAAGAATCGTTCCGGGTGTAAGGGCCAGGGGCCAGAGTACGTTAGTTACTGCGGCCCCAAAAGGGTACGTCGGTCCTCAATAAAGAGGCCAGGGTACGTTAGTTACTGCGGGCCCCAAAAAGAGGCCCGGCCCGGTGTCAGGCATTGACGAAAAACCCCGCGGGAAGACCTCGCGGGGTTTTTTGCGCTCCGTTCCCGACTCCCGTTTTTGACCATTGCTTGACAGGGGGCGGCGGTCTTCCGATCATTCGGGGGCATGACACCTTCTGATCCCCACCTTTCCCCAATTCGTCTCACAGCCCGTCTTGCGGTTTTATATACGGCCCGGATGTTGCTGATCTGCGCGGGGATTTCCCTGGTCTTTTCTGCCTTTCCCGTGGCGTTGCGCGCCGCAACGCCCGATGACGTACTGGTGATGGCCAAGCGCATCGACGACATCATCTCGCTCGACCCGGCGCAGGTGTTCGAGTTCACCGGGGCCGAGGTCATCGCCAATATCTATGACCGGCTGGTGACCTTCGACGTCAACGACGCCTCCAGACTCGAAGGCGGGGCGGCGCAAGGGTGGAAAATCTCCCCGGACGGCAAAACCTATCGTTTCACCATGCGGCCGGACATGCGTTTTGCCTCCGGCAACCCGGTCACCGCCAATGATGCCGCATGGTCGCTGCAGCGGGTGATCCGGCTGGGCCTGTCCCCGGCCTTCATCCTCGCCCAGTTCGGCTTGACGGCGGAAAACGTTGAAGAACGCGTGCGCGCCGAGGATGCCATGACGCTGGTGATCGAAACCGACCGCGCCTACGCGCCCACTTTTCTGCTCTATTGCCTCACCGCCGGGGTGGGATCGGTGCTCGACCGCGAACTGGTGCTGGCCCATGAAAAGGATGGCGATCTTGGTCATGAATGGCTGAAACAGGCCTCCGCCGGGTCGGGACCGTTTTCCCTCATACGCTGGCGCGCCAACGAATATGTAATTCTAGAGGGGCAGTCCGGATACTGGCGCGGCGCCCCGGCCATGCGCCGGGTAATCCTCCAGCATATCGCCGAACCCGCCACCCAGCGCTTGATGCTGGAAAAGGGCGATATCGACGTGGCCCGCGATCTTTCCCCCGATCAGGTGGGGGGGCTGGCCGGGCTTTCGGACATGCGCATCCTCCATTCGCCCAAGGGCACCCTCATGTATCTCGGTCTCAACCAGAAAAACCCCATCCTCGCCCATCCCAAGGTGCGCAAGGCCTTCAAGCTTTTGGTGGACTACCGGGGTATCGGCGATAATATCCTGCGCGGCCGCGGGCGGGTGCATCAGGCCATCATCCCCAAGGGCCTGTTCGGGGCATTGACCGAGACTCCGTACCGTTTCAACCCGGAGCGCGCCCGCAAACTGTTGGCGGAAGCCGGATATGAGGGCGGTTTCGCCATCACCATGGATGCCAGCCACGGCTCGCTCATTACCGAGGTAGCGCAAGCCCTGCAGTCCGACCTCGCCGGCGTGGGTGTCGAGCTGGAAATCATCCCCGGCGACGAGAAACAGGTGCTGACCAAATACCGCGCCCGCAACCACGATATTTTCATCGGCGAATGGGGGGTGGATTACCAGGACCCCCACAGCAACGCCGACGCCTATGCCTCGAACCCCGATAATTCCGACGACGCCCGTTTCCGCACCCTGGCCTGGCGCAATGCCTGGGATATTCCCAGGCTCAGCGAACTCACGGCCTCGGCCATTGTGATGCGCGACCAGGGGGAGCGCGCGGGTCTTTACGAGGAGATTCAACGCCGGGTGCTGGCGGCCTCGCCCTTCGTGGTCATGTTCCAGAGCGTCGACCTGATCGTCGAGCGCAGCTATGTGTCTGGTCTGGTCTGGGGGCCGGGATTCGACAGCAATTTCTATCGCGGCGCGGTAAAACGTCCCCGTGGCGGGGAAAAGACGGGTCCGTGATGGGAATCGCGCGCATCTTACGCAGCCTTTCGGGCCTTGTCCTTTCCGTGTCCCTGACCTTGCTGGGGCTCATCGCCGTCACCTTCTTCATCGGGCGGGTGGTTCCTATCGACCCGGTCCTGGCCGTTGTGGGCGATCGCGCCAGCGCCGATATTGTAGAGCAAATGCGCATGGAAATGGGGCTGCATCTGCCGCTCTATCAACAGTTCTGGGACTATCTGGGAGATGTGCTGCGCGGTGATTTCGGCAACTCGGTACTCACCGCCAACCCCGTGTCCGAGGATATAAGGCGGCTGTTCCCGGCGACTCTGGAACTGGCCACGGCGGCCACCCTGATCGGTGTGGTCCTGGGCGTGCCCATGGGCGTGGCGGCGGCGGTATGGCGCGGGCGCTGGCCCGATCACGTGATCCGGGTGGTGGGGCTAGTGGGTTATTCGGTGCCCGTGTTCTGGCTTGCTTTGGTGGGGCTTTTCGTTTTCTACGCCCAGCTCGATTTGGTGCCGGGGCCGGGGCGCATCGACATCTATTTCGAGGAAACGGTACCCTTCGTCAGCGGCGTGATCCTTCTCGACAGCCTGTTGGCGGGCAACCGCGAGGTGTTCTGGAGCGCGCTCTCTCATCTTCTGTTGCCGGCGTCCATCCTCGGCTATTTCGCGCTCGCCTATATCGCCCGCACCACCCGTGGCTTCATGATCGAACAGCTGGGCGAGGAATATATCGTCACCGCACGGGCCAAGGGGATGAGCCCGGCGCGGGTGGTCTGGGGCCATGCCCTGGGCAATATCCGGGTCCAGCTTATTACCGTGATCGCGCTTGCCTATGCGGGATTACTCGAAGGCTCGGTGCTGACCGAAACGGTGTTCTCCTGGCCCGGGCTGGGGCGCTATATCACCAGCTCGCTGCTTAATGCCGACATGAACGCGGTGTTGGGGGGCACGCTGGTGGTGGGGGTGGTGTTCGTGGGCGTCAACCTGCTCACCGATCTTCTCTACCATTTTCTCGACCCCAGGGTGCGGTGAGGGAGGGCATGACGGTGACGGTACAAGACATACCCATACCCATACTCCCGGAATCGCGGCTGCGCGCCGGACTGGCCCGGTTTTACCGGGTCTGGAAGGAACTGGCCGCCAACCCCCTGACCCTGGCCGGAATGGTGGTCATCGCCGCTCTGTTGGTGATGGCGGCGGCCGCGCCCGTGATGACGTCCCACGACCCCCTGGCCCAGAACCTTTCCCAAAGGCTGCTTGCGCCCAGCGCGGATCATTGGTGCGGCACCGACGAGCTGGGACGGGATATTTTCGCGCGCATCCTCTATGGCTCGCGCATTACCCTGCATATTGTGCTTCTGGTGCTGGCGGTGGTGGCTCCGGTGGGGCTGTTGGTGGGATGCATGGCGGGATATCTGGGGGGCTGGGTGGATGCGGTGCTGATGCGGATTACCGATATCTTCCTCGCCTTTCCCAAGCTGATTTTGGCCCTGGCGCTGGTGGCGGCGCTGGGTCCGGGGCTCGACAACGCGGTCATCGCCATTGCGCTGACCGCCTGGCCGCCGTTTGCCCGTATCGTGCGCGCCCGCACCGTCTCCCTGCGTGAGGCGGAATTCGTCCAGGCGGCGCGGCTCATGGGGGCGGGCCGGGGGCGCATCATTGCCGCCCATATTGTGCCCTTGTGCCTGCCGCCTTTGGTGGTGCGCATGACCCTGGAGATGTCGGGCATCATCCTCACCGCCGCGGGGCTTGGTTTTCTGGGTCTCGGCGCCCAGCCGCCATTGCCCGAATGGGGCGCCATAATTTCCACCGGGCGCGCCTTCCTTCTCGACCAGTGGTGGGTGGCCACCATGCCGGGCATCGCCATTTTCGTGGTCAGCCTCGGTTTTAATCTGTTCGGCGACGGCCTGCGCGACGTACTCGATCCGAAAACGGAGACGGGAAAGTGAAGAAAAAAAAGAAAACGCCCCTGCTGAAGGTGGAAGACCTGCGCGTGTCCTATGCGGCGCACAGCCGGAGGGGAGAGGTGGAGGCGGTGCGCGGCGTGTCCTTCACCGTGGACCGGGAGAAAGTGGGGATCGTCGGCGAATCGGGGTCGGGAAAATCTTCCGTCGCCCGCGCCCTATTGGGTCTGCTGCCGCCTTCGGCGCGGGTGGAGGCGAAGCGCCTGGCCTTCGACGGGCACGACCTGTTGAGCGGCAACGAAAAACACATGCGCGCCCTGCGCGGAAGACGGATAGGTTTCATCCCCCAGGACGCCCGCATGGCCCTTAATCCGGTGATGACCGTGGGGGCGCAGATTGCCGAGGTTTGTTCCGGCATTTCTCGACGGGAGGCCAGGGCGCGGGTTCTGGAGATGCTCGACGCGGTGCGCATGGACGACCCGGAACGGGTTTGGAACGCCTATCCCCACGAGCTTTCCGGCGGCATGTGCCAGCGCGCCATGATCGCCATGATGCTGATGCCCGGCCCTGATTTACTCATTGCCGATGAGCCGAGCTCGGCCCTGGACGCGCAGGTGCGGGGGGAGATTCTGCGTCTCATGGAGGCGGTGGCGCGAGAGCGCGGCATGGGGCTGCTGTTCATCAGCCACGATATGAATCTGGTGGGGGCGTTTTGCGACCGGGTTCTGGTTATGTATGGCGGCCGCATTCTCGAGAGTCTCGCGGCACGAGACCTGGCACAGGCCAGCCATCCCTACACCCGGGGCCTGATGGCCTGCGCGCCACGCCTGCGGGAGGGGCGGAAAGGCAACCTGCCGGTTCTGGAGCGCGATCCCGCCTGGCTCGACGAGGGAAGGGGTTCCCCATGAGCGCCCAGAACGCCCGGACGAGCGCCCAGATGAAGGCCACCGGTGCCAGAAAAACGCCGCCGCTTTTGGAAATCCGCGGCCTCAATCTGTCCTATCCCGGCGGCGGCACCGGGCGCTCCGCTCCGCTTCCCGTGCTGCGCCGGGTATCTCTGTCGGTGGCGGCGGGTGAGTCCTTCGGAATCGTCGGCGAATCGGGGTCGGGGAAGTCCACTCTGCTGCGTGCCGCCTGTGGCCTGGCGGCGCCTGACAGCGGCAGAATAATTCTTAACGGTAAATTAATTAAATCTTTAAATAACAAAGAATTATCAAAAATAGTTCAGATGGTTTTTCAAGACCCTTATGGCTCTCTCAATCCCCATTACACGGTGGATAAGGCGCTGGGCGAACCCCTGGCGCTTCATGGCATGGGAAAGGGACCGTTGCGTGTGGAAAAGGCCCTGGGGGATGTGGGGCTGGGGCCTGAATTCCGCTATGCCTATCCCCATCAGCTTTCCGGCGGCCAGCGCCAGCGCGTGGCCATCGCCCGGGCGCTGATGCTGACGCCGCGGCTGCTTCTTCTCGACGAGCCCAGCTCGGCGCTGGATGTGTCGGTACAGGCGGAAATCCTCAACCTGCTTACCCGGCTGCGCCGGGAACAGGGATTAGCTTACGTTCTGGTGAGCCATGATCTGGCGGTGGTGGCCCATATGTGCGACCGCGTGGCGGTGATGAAGGAGGGTGAGGTGGTGGAGGAACTGACCACGGCGGCTCTGCGCAAGGGAAAGGCGGATCACGTTTACACGCGGGAACTCCTCGCCGCCGCCTTACACGCCGCCTGATTTCGCGATTTTCCCTGTGTCGGGATGGGATTTGCTCTAATATCAGGCTGATGGATAAATCGGAACTGCTGTCTGTTCTTGAGGATCACCACGCCTGGTTACGGGATGTGGCCAAGGGTGTGCGCGCCAATGTCACGGAACTGGATTTGCGGGACGCCAATATGCGTGGCGCCGTTCTCATCGACGCCGACCTGCGGGAAGCCGTTCTCATCGACGCCGACCTGCGGGAAGCCGATCTCAGCGGCGCCGATCTGCGCGATGCCGACCTTACCAAGGCAAATCTCAGCGGCGCCATCCTCCAGAACGCCAATCTGCAAGGGGCCTGTCTCGATTATGCCGACATGAGTGCGGCGGATCTTCGTGGCGCCAATCTGCTCAACATTTCCGCACAAGGTACCTATTTCTGGCGCAGCAATTTTGGCGGCGCCGCCATCACTCCAGAGGTTCTGCATAACGCCCTGCGATGCCGCCTTTGACCTCTCCTTTCCACCGCCGTTGTTTTCTGCAATTTCTGGTCTCCGGGGCTGTGATGGCGGGAGGGCTGGCCGGGATGCGGCCGGGATGGGCCATGAAGGCTGCGCCCGGCGTCAACAAGATGACGGGAGATTTTCGCATCAACGGCGCGGCCGGTGAAATCGGCGCTTTGGTGCGGGCCGGCGATACGCTCACCACCGGCCCGGAAAGCACCGGCGTTTTCACGGTGGGCGATGATGCCTTTCTGTTGCGTGAAAACAGCGAGGTCGGCCTCGAGGGCGAGGATTTCTCCACCCGCACCCTGAACGTGCTTGCAGGCGGCGTTCTTGGGGTTTTCGGCCCCAAGGAGCTGACCATCGAAACCCCCACGGCCACGGCGGGTATCCGCGGCACCGCGGCCTATACCACGATCGAAACCGGGCGCACCTATCTCTGTATCTGTTACGGCAAGGCCACTCTGACCTCCAAGGCGGCCTTCACCATGATCGAAGGAGTGGAAACCATCCATCACGACGCGCCGCGCTGGATCTACGGCCCCGGCTCCGAGCATCCCATTTCGCCCGCCCATATGAAGAACCACCATGACGCCGAGCTGGTCATGCTGGAAGCCCTGGTGGGGCGGGTGCCGGACTTCGACATGGATATTTATGGCCGTTAGGCTTTAGCGCCATTCTTCGCGCAGGCGGTCGCGGTTCAGGGCCAGCCATTGCAGGGAAATGAGCGCCGCCGAATTGGCGATCTCGCCTGATTCCATCATGGCGAAAGCCTTGGTGAAGGGCATGGCGATAACGCGGATATCCTCGTCTTCGTCGTCACAGCCGTGGATGCCGCCGGCATCGGCGGCGCTGACCCGTCCGCAGAACAGACTCACGGTCTCGGATGTGCCGCCGGCGCTGGGCAGATAGGTACTGATATGTTCCAGGTCGCTGACCTCGCAGTCGGCCTCTTCCCGGGTTTCGCGGCGCACCACGTCTTCCGGGGTCTCGCCTTCCTCGATGACGCCGGCGACAATTTCGATCAGCCACGGATTCCATCCCGCCACATGGGCACCGATGCGGAACTGTTCGATCAGCACCACCGTATCGAGCAGGGGGTCATAGGGCAGAAGGGCGGCGGCGTGACCGCGCTCGAAGACCTCGCGGGTGATTTCCCGGCTCCATCCTCCGGCGAAGAGCCGGTGGCGCAGGCGGTATTTGATAATCCGGAAATAGCCCTTGAAGGCCTCGATGGTTTCGAGAATTTCCAGTTCTTTTTCGCTCATGGCTCGCCTCGCCGGGGATGATGGAGTAGGTTCACGTGAAACCGGCCCTTTAACCTGTCTATTTAACCTTTTAACCTGTCCATTTAAGGAGATCATATCCCCGCCATGTCAAACAAGTTCCGCTTTTTTCTCCCTCTTTTTGCCTGTTTTACCCTGCTCGGCGGCTGTGACGGCGGCGATACCGGGGGCCATGTGCCCATCCTCACCGAGGCCTGGCGCCTGGACGGCTTCGAGGGACCCGAATCGGTGGTCTATGACTCTACAGAAGAAGTTTTCTACGTCTCCAATATCAACGGAAATCCTACGGAAAAAGACGGCAACGGCTATATCTCCACGGTAACCAAGGACGGCGTGTTGCTGGAGCGTAAATGGCTCGACGGTCTCAACGCGCCCAAGGGCATGGCGGTGGGCGGTGGGACGCTTTTGGTGGCGGATATTGACGAGCTTCTGGCCATCAAGCTGAGCGATCGCTCCATCACCCGCTTTGTGGCGTCGGGGGCTAAGTTCCTCAATGATGTGACCGTTGACGCCAAGGGCCGGGTCTATGTCTCGGACATGATGGATGACGCCATCTACCGCCTTGAAGACGGGAGCCTCGATCTATGGCTGAAATCGCCGGAGCTGGAAGCGCCCAATGGGCTGTTGGCCGAGCCCTCGCGCATTGTGGTGGGCGCCTGGGGGGTGATGACGGAGGGTTTCGCCACCGAAACGCCGGGCCATCTCAAGACCATATCCCTGGCCGATCAATCCATATCTTCCCTGGGAAGCGGCGATCCCATCGGCAATATCGACGGGCTGGAGGCCGATGTCTTCGGCCGTTATCTCGCCACCGACTGGATGTCGGGCAAGCTCTACCGTATTTTGCCCGGCGGCGGGGCCAGGCTTCTTCTTGAGCTGGACCAGGGCAGCGCCGACCACACATTCGTCTGGGATGACAATCTGGTGGTGATCCCGATGATGCTGAGCGGAACCCTTGTGGCCTATAATCTGGAGGGCTGAGGGCCGGCAGGGAAGGAAAGAGCCGCCACAACGTAAAGGGCGGCGGCGGCGCAGACCACCACCGTAAATCCAAACTCTATCGCCAGAATGGCGGCCAGAACGGCGCTGATCACGGAGGCGCAGCCGTTGATTCCCCACGCCCAGGGCACCAGTTCCGGGGTTAGCGACGATATCCGACGTAGCCCCAGAGGGAACGGCATGCCCATGCAGAAGGCCAGCGGCGCGATCACCGCGATCGCCACCGCCACCCGCCCCGCCTGGGGTAGGGGCATGAGCAATTCGAAGACGGGGGGCAGGACAAACAGATAGGCCAGCGCCAGGACAACGATTCCCGATACCGGGAGTTCCGGCCCCCGCAGCCCAAAGCGTTCCACGGTAATTTTGGCGGCGGCGCTGCCCAGACCGGCGAAGACCAGAAAGGCGCTCAACACCACGGCGATGGCGTAGAGAGGATGGCTGAGGAAGGGCGCGAAACGCTGCATGAAGGAAATTTCCATGAACAGAAAAGCCAGCCCGATAGCGGAAAAATAGATGGCGGTGCGGCGCCGGGCGCCGGGCGGGGCTGGGATTTTCCTCTGCCGTTTTAAGGCTTTTAGGGGCAAGAGGATAAGCAATAGGCTGGCCGCTATAGCCTGGACCAACGTGGCCAGCAGAATCACGTAACTCCATTCCACCAGAGACACCCCGCCGCGTCTTCGCAGTTTGAGGAACTCCGGCAGCGCCCGCCAGGTGAAAAAGTGGAAGAAATAGGGGCTGTCATCGCTGGCCGGGGCGATGTGGAACTTGTAGGTGGCGATAAAGTCCTGCCGCCCGGGCCCCAGCAATGCCCGGGCTCCCTCGAAGAGATAGGGCCGGGCCAGAATGTTGTGGCGGTTGGCCTCGGCCGCCCGCATGCCGGGAACATAGGCGAGATCGAAGCCGCGATCTCTGCTGAAGGCGCGGATTTTCTCCAGTTCCGCCACCGTGAAGGCACCGTTTTTCACAAGCAGGGTGGCGGTGTTCCAGCCCCGGATCAGGGCCATCCGCGCGCCGGGATCGCCGATGCCCAGCGCTTCTTGTGATTGCGCGGCGGTGACGAAAAGCTTGAGGGTGTCGCGGGGAGGAAGTTTGAGCCAGCGCGTCACCGCCAGCACGCCCCCCGGCGCCAGCCGCGAGAGGTAGGTTCTGAGGGCTTCCACGGTATAGAGCGTACTCTCTGTAAGGGCGTGAAGTCCCGCCGAGGAGGCGGTGAAAGAATCAAGCAGGGAAAGCTGGATCAAGTCATAGCTTTCCCCGCTGCGCGCGGCGAAACCGCGGGCTTCGGCCTCGTGGGTCTGGACTTGGGGCAAGTCGTAGAGATTCCCCGCATGATCGGCGAAATCCCGTTCCACCAGTTCCAGCATCTGCGGATTGAGTTCCACGGCATCAATCTGGCGGGCATGATGATAGAGGGCGCGCAGCACGTCGCTGCCGCCCCCGGCCCCCAGTATCAGCACTTTCGGGCGCGCCAGCAGGGAGAAGGGCAGGGCGGCGGTCTGGGAATCGAGATAGGCCAGGGTCTCGCGGCTGCCGTCATAGCGGGTGATGGCGGTCATGCCGCCGCCATCGGTGAAGACGCCGAGCTGGGCGGGAATCGGATTGCCCGAGAGGAGGCTGCGGCCGGGCGCGTAACGCAGCGGTACGCGCGGGCTTTCCACCACCGTCAGCGTCCCCAGCGGACTGGAGCGCTCCAGCAGCACCCGCGCTCCCGGCGTCTGTAACATCTGGGAAAGACCCTTGTAGGGAGAAAGACGCGGCGCGGTAAGGGTTCCAGGCCAGAGGAGAGGCAGGATCAGCCCCGTCGCGCCTAATGCCAGGGCAATTCTGCGGCCATCGCTTCTTTCCACGAAAACCAGAGCCGCCGCCACCAATCCGGTGCCGGAGATGACTTTCAAGCAGGCGTCGGGGGGAAGCAGGAACATGAGGAACACGATTCCCAGTGCGCCGATGCCTGCCCCCGTCAGGTCGGCGCAGTAGAGGGTGGTGATGCGCTGGGAAAACCGTGAAAAGGCAAGCCCCAGACAAGTAGCCGCACAGAGAAAGGGAACCGCCAGAACCAGATAAAGCAGCAGCAGATGAAGCAGCTGGCGCGGATCCCAGACCATTTCCAGCGGGTTGAAGGGAAGGGATTGGGCAAGGGCGAAGCCGCTCACCGAGGTGACGCCGAACAACGCCGCGGCGCAAGCGAATGCGGTCTCGAAGCGGGGCAGGAGGCGGTCCCGCGCCAGGGCGATGAGGGTGCTGCTGGCGCCATAGCCCAAGAGCGCCAGGCTGATGATCATATAGGCGAAATGATGCCACTGGATGATGGAAAACAGCCGCATGAGAAGGATCTCGTAGGCGATAGCCGAAGCGGAGATCAGAGAAATGGCGAACGCCAAGGGCATGTTTGGAGCCTCGGTTCAGTGGGCGCGCGTAAACGGCACGAAGGATACTGGAAGAATCTGGCGCGTCGTCACCCCGCCTTGTGCGTCCTTTTCCACCAGCACCAGCTGTTGAGTCATGAATCGCGCGCCCACGGGAATAATCATGCGTCCCCCCGCCTTTAACTGGGCCACAAGCGGCGGCGGAATGTGGTCTGCGGCGGCGGTGACGACGATGGCGTCGAAGGGGGCGTGCTCCACCCAGCCGTCGTAACCGTCTCCCCAGCGCGCGGTAACCGAGGAATAGCCCAGATTCTCAAGACGCGACCTGGCGCTTGTCGCAAGCGCTTCGATGATTTCCATGGTGAAGACCCGCATCCCCAGCTCGGCAAGCACCGCCGCCTGATAGCCGGAACCGGTGCCGATCTCCAGCGCCGTCTGTCCCGCTTCGGGGTCGAGAAGATCGGTCATCAGGGCCACGATATAGGGTTGCGAGATGGTCTGGCCGTAACCGATGGGCAAGGGCCGGTTGGAATAGGCGTAGGGGCGCAGAAGAAGGGGAACGAAAAGATGGCGCTCCACCCGGTTCATGGCGTCGAGAACGTTTTCGTGGAAGCTTTTGCGGCCGGTCAGAACGGCGGTCAAGCTCACATCGAACCTGATCTCTTCCATAAGAAGCCGCCGCTCGGCGGCGTAATCGTCGCCAGCCGAGGCTGCGCCGCCAGTCCCGGCCAGCATTCCGGCCAGCGTCAGGAAAAGAATGAAAATGAGAGGCCGCCGAAGGAACATGGGCCACGCACCCTACCGTCAATTCATAGGGACAGATTTACACGGACGCATTTGAGTTTAGCAGGGAATGGCCACCTCGCCTACGCGGACCGCCCGGGGAAAATCGGGTGGGGGTGAATCGGGTGGGGGAAAACCGGGCGGCGCGCTTCCTAACAGCAGGAGCCGCCTTTCTCCGAATTTCCGGAATTACTGGACTCGCCGGAATCGCTTTTCCCGGAATCGCTGGAATCTCCCGAACAGCAGTTGCCGCCGGTCTCGGTGGTCTTTGCGGCGAGATAGCCTTCCTTGCTCTTATGGGCGGTTATGGTGACGGCGCGGAACTCAATCTCCCCCACCGTCTGCCAGGGTTCCTGGTCACGTTTTTCAACTGTGACCCCATGGAACCCGGCACCCTCGAAGGTGCGCAGGAATTCCCCTTCCTCATAGGCGCCGGAGATGCATCCCGACCACAGTTCCGGGTCCTGCGCCATATGTGCGGGCACTTCTCTGTCGCTGACGATGTCGGAAATGGCGACCCGGCCACGCGGCCCCAGCACCCGGTAGACCTCGCGGAAAAGCTGGGCTCTGTCTTCGGCGCGCACCAGGTTGAGCACACAGTTGGAAACGATAAGATCGATGCTGTCATCGGCGATCAGCGGCGGCGAGGCGGTGCGGAAATCCTCCAGTTCCTGATAAGCGGCATAGGAATCCACGGGCTGGTTTCCGAGGCGCGCCTCCAGCGCGGCGATATCGGTGTGCAGATCCTGGATGCGGGCGCGCTTGAAGCTGACATTGTCCCAGCCCACGCGCTCGGCCACCGTCTGGCGGTGGGATTGCGCCAGATCGAGCATGGCCGGGTTGAAATCGACGCCGATGACCCGGCCCTTTGACCCTACGATCTGGGAAATGATGTAACAGATCTTGCCGCCGCCGCTGCCCAGGTCGAGCACGGTTTCACCTTCGCGCACGAAGCGCGAGGGATCGCCGCAGCCGTAATCACGGTCGAGAATTTCCTTAGGAATGACTTCGAGATATTTGCCGTCGTATTCCACCGGACAGCACAGGGCCTCTTCGCGGGCTTTCGAGGCCGCTTCGTAACGTTTCAGGACTTCCTGTTCGGCATCAAGATTGACCACGTCCATGGTGTTTTTCTTTCTCTGATTCTGGCCACTGGTTTTAGCGATAATCTGGGACGGATTTCATAATCGGGCGGAACTTAACAGATATGGGGTGGCCTGGACACTTCACAAAATGGTGAATAGCTCTCTTTTTTTGGGCTTCATGTGGCGCGAGGGAGAGCGGCAAATGGACCGTGAATTGACTGTGGCCCTCTCAAAAGCGCATGCTTGACCCCATGAAACGTATTTTGCTCCCCTGTCTGTTGCTTGCCGCCGTTCTTCTGGCGCCGTTTCCTGCGCAGGCGGCGTTCGTGCTTTATTTCCATACCTTCGGCGACTGGTCGGTGAGTTGTTGGCGCGATCCCTTTTCCGGCGATAACCATTGTTCCCTGAGCGCCCCGCCTCCAGCGCTGAACACCACCGGCAGGCGGGGGCAGGTGGGCCTGTCCAAGGAACCGGACGGCATCATGATCTGGACCATTCCGGGAGGCGAACCCGGTGATCATGTGAACCTGCAGGTGGATGACAACCCGGCCCATCCGGCACAGCTCGACATCAACGGCAAGGCGAGTTGGCGCGGGGCGGAGGCCCTGGATCTTATCGATGAATTCATCTCCGGCCTTACCATACGCCTGAACTCTTTTCCCGTTGGCGGCAGGGCATCCCCGGTGGAGGCTCTTTCGCTGGATGATTTCCTCGATGCCCTGTCTATCTACCAGGCCAAGTTGCTGACCTATGGTGTCAATCTTCCCCACGACAATTAACCCCATGATCATTGCGGGTTGCATCGCCGTTGGTGATCTGATTCCCTTGGCAGGTCTTTTGCTTCATATGGGGGAGGGGTAGTTGCCAGTTACTTCCCACCACTGTCGACGGAGACGGAGGATAACGTGGATGTCTCCGTAATCCGTAACCGCGTGTTCGAGATTGTCGAGGCCGGGGACAAGGAGACCCTGCTCTCGCGTGGCTTCGACATTTTCATGATGACACTCATCCTCACCAATGTGGTGGTGGTGGTGATTGAGACCGTGGAGGCCCATGCCGCGCAGTACGAAGCGTTTTTCTATACCTTCGAGGTGTTTTCCGTGGCCATCTTCACCGTGGAATACGTACTGCGTATCTGGGCCTGCGTGGAAGACCCGCACAGGCGCTATCTTCGTCCGGTGATGGGGCGCCTGAAATATGCTATCTCGCCCATGGCGGTGATCGACCTTCTGGCTTTTCTGCCGTTTTATCTCTCCGTCTTTATCGATGTGGACCTGCGGTTTCTCCGCGTCTTCCGTCTGTTGCGAATCCTCAAGCTGACGCGCTATTTCGGGGCCGTCGAGACCCTGGGCAATGTTTTCCGCAACGAAAGCAAGCCCCTGTTCGCCGCCGTCACCATAATGATGAGCATTCTGGTTCTGTTGTCGGGCGTCATGTTCTTCCTGGAAAAGGATGCCCAGCCCGAGGCCTTCGGCAGCATCCCCCATGCCATGTGGTGGGGCATGGCCACCCTGACCACGGTGGGCTATGGCGATGTGGTGCCGGTGACGGCCCTGGGCAAGGTGGTGGGGGCCTTCGTGACCCTGTTGGGGCTGGGCATGTTCGCCTTGCCGGCGGCCATATTGGCGTCGGGCTTCGCCCAGGAAACCAAACGCCGCGATTTCACCGTCACCTGGAACCTGGTGGCGCGGGTGCCGCTGTTCTCCCGTCTCACGGCGGTCGAGATATCGGAAATTGCGGAACTGCTGCGGCTACAGACGGCGGTGCCTAATGAGGTCATCATGCATAAGGGCGACATGGGAGACAGTTTGTTTTTCGTTCTTGTGGGCCAGGTGAGGGTGGACCTCGAATCGGGACCGGTGGTTCTCGAACAGGGAGAGTATTTCGGCGAGCTCGGGGTTCTCTATCAAAAACCACGCATGGCCACGGTGACGGCGGTCAGCAGTTGCCAGTTCCTGGTTCTCGATGCCGATGATTTCAATCTCCTTCTGGCCCAGCATCCCGATCTTCATGAAGAGGTGATGCGGGTGGCCACCCAGCGCATCGAAGGCGATGGGATCGCCGGGGAGAATGCCTGAGCGGCGCGCTCTTTTTCAAAAAAAGAAACGGCCCCGCCCTGGAGGGGGCGGAGCCGTTCTAGCCATGGAATGGATAGATACCTGAGGGGGGATCTCCATGGGGAACGGTGACACAAAATAATTTCCGTTCCATTAATCCATTATCCGCAGAAAATCACAAAACCCTGTTCCGTCCAATGCGGCATTTTGACGCCCTTTCCCGAAAGGCGTTGACAGTTTTCTCTTGGAACATACCTTTTTTGTATCCCCACGATTGATCATAGGGAGGGTTCCATGTCTGGATTGTTTAGGTTTGCAAGCGTGCTGGTTCTGGTGGCGATACAGGCCCTGGCGTCCGCTTCCGGGGTCTGGGCCAACCAGGATGAGATCATCGCCGATGGTCTGGAGGAATATCTGGATAATTGCGCCGCCTGCCACGGCCCCGAGGGGCTGGGCGACGGCAAGATGGCGAAAATGCTCCTCACGCCTCCGCTGGACCTGACCGGGATCGCGGAGCGCAACGGCGGTGAGTTTCCTTTCTGGCGCATTTACGAAACCATTGACGGTCGCGATAGCGAAACCATACACGGTACTTTCCAGATGCCCATATTTGGTGAACGGTTCCGGGGCCAGGAAAAAATATACGGCTACGACCCTACTGGTGTCCGCATCCTGCTGTTGACCCATTACCTGCAATCCATCCAGAAGCCATAGATTGTAATTTCCGGGACCGCAATTTCCGGGATTGTAATTTCCGGGTCTCCGGCCAGCCCCGGCCTGCTCTAGTCGGCGACGAAAGGATTGCTTTTGCGTTCCTCGCCGAAAGTGGAATTGGGGCCGTGACCTGGTATGAAGGTGACGTCATCGCCCAGCGGCCATAGCTTTTCGCGGATGGAATTAATCAGCGTCGCGTGGTCGCCCCTGGGAAAATCGGTGCGGCCGATGGAGCCCTTGAACAGCACGTCGCCCACCAGGGCAAGCCGGCTCGATTCCTCGAAGAACACCACATGCCCCGGTGTGTGGCCGGGACAATGAAGAACCCGGAGGCTGATTTTTCCCACGCTGACCGTATCGCCGTCGGCCAGCCAGCGGTCGGGGGTGAACACCCGGGCCTCGGGCAGGCCAAACATCACCGCCTGTTGGGGCATGCCGTCGATCCAGAAACGGTCGTCGGGATGCGGTCCTTCTATGGCAAGGCCGCGCGCCTCCGCCAGCTCGGCCACGCTTCCGGCATGATCCACATGGCCATGGGTGACGAGAATTTTCTCCAGCTCGATATTTTCTTCATCGGCGCGTTCGAGGATGGCGGCCATATCCCCGCCGGGGTCCACGGCGGCGCCCTTCATGGTTTCTTCGCACCAGATCAGCGAACAGTTCTGCATCAGCGGCGTGACGGGCAGGATTGAATATTTCATGGTGAATATTTTGAGGGATTTCCGTGTTTCAGGATTTTTTGTCGGTGGGTTCTAGAGCGGTTCAGGATCGATAGGAATCATTTGACCGGGATGATTTTGTCCCGTGGCAAGGCGCGCTTCGAAATGCGATACCTGCGCATCGGATGAGAAGTGTAACAACGCCACGGGGAAAAAGCACCCGGCCGAAGGTG
>CAYZWF010000027.1:0-32033 GCA_964482135.1 uncultured Rhodospirillaceae bacterium | reverse complement strand
GGGACAACCAGCTGCGCCAGCCCATCCTCATGGCTACCGATAACTGGGTCGCCGCCATGGCCCCCCATAAGGCGTATCTCCATCCCGAGAGCAAACTCGACACGCTTGGTTATGACAAGCCGGAAACCCAATGTGCCTTTAATTAATTTAGTACGGACTTTGACAAGGGAACTGGAAAAATGAAAAAGAATAACGAGATGAAATTTTTCATGGCCGTGGTGGCGTTCTTTGCCGCCGCAATGGCCGCGGGAACGTCGCAGGCGGGACGTCTGCTGGGCGAGTTCCGTCCAGAACTGCATGGCGAGATCGAGGTGGAGACCCAGTTCAACCGGGTTTACAGCGTCGATAAGCGCCAGCCCGGCACCCACAACACCAATGTCTATTCCGAATGCGACGACTGTATTTTCCGTCTCGGCCTGTTTCCGGAACTGGCCATCGTTCTCAATATCGCGGCCGGTCCGGAGAAAGAGGAACTGGACAAGGAAAACGTCCTCTATCAGGACATGCAGATGTACGCCGAGGAATTCTTTATTCAGTATTCCTCGAGCAATCTGGTGCGTTCGGATTTCATCGACGAAATTGGCTTCTTCGCGGGCAAGTTCAATCCCGTCTTCGGCCTGGTCAATGGCGGCCTGCGCTCGGAATTCGAGTTCCCCGGCATTTTCTCGGAAGAATTTCCCGAACAGTATGAAATGAAGGAAATGATTGGCGGCGGCGCCGAAATCACCTTTACCGACTCCCATTGGGGCGAACACACCCTGCGCGCCAGCACCTTTTACAGGGATAACAGTTTCCTGCAGGCCACCTTTCCCGCCTATCGCGAGAGGAACGAACTGAGTAAGGGCGGCGTCCTGGCCATCGGCGGCGGTCCCGCCAATACCGGCACCCCCCAGTCCTGGAGCGTCAACCTGTCGGGCGAGGACCTGCCCATCGGCGGCCTCAAATACGAGCTTGGCTTCCGTTATCTCCACAGCGCCACCCAGTTCGCCGCGGGCCGCAACGATATCGCCAAGCATGACGATATCGGCGTCACTGCGGGGCTTATCTATAACAAGGCGTTTTTCCTGCCGCGCAAGACCTTCCGCTATCCCCTGGATATGAAGGCCATGTTCGAATACGCTCATTTCAACAACTTCAACGGCATCGCCAACGCCAACCGTTCCGACCGCGACTATTACACCGCCTCCCTGCAGGGCAAGTACGGCCCCTGGATGCTGGCCTTCATCTACAGCCGCCAGGATATCCATGTGCCCTGGGACAAGGATACCATGGAGATGTTCGAGGATGATTTCGACGACGAGGCGGAAGTGAATAAGAGCGTGGGCGACGACCTCTACGAGGTCAATCTGGGCTATCGCTTTAACCCCAACTGGGTGTTACAGGGTTCCTGGGCGCTGACCGAGGAATACGAGGACGAGAAGGCCAAGGAACAGGGTGTCTTCGCCGTCGGACTGGATTATCAGCTGGTTTTCTAGGTCTGTTTTCTATCCGGGGTTCCCCCCTATTCCTACTCCGGACACAGGGGCCGTGATTCGAAAAGAATTGCGGCCCCTTTTGTTTTTCCGGCACTCTCTAGAAAATCCGGAAAAAGAGACAGATGAACCAGCGCGACCAGGAAATGAAACAGCCCCCCAAAGGTCCGGAGGGTAGCGGCAAGTGGGATGATAGCCATCCCCGCGCCTTGCTTTCCGAGATCGTGCTGATGGGGCTGTTCGTCATCATCAGCTATGTGGTGGCAGCCAGTTTCGACATATATGAGAAATTCCACATCTGGTCGCGGGGCTACGAGGCCTACAATCTCGACGAGGCTCCGGTCATTCTGTTCGCCCTGGCTCTGGCCCTGGTCTGGTTCGCCTATCGCCGCTGGGGCGAATACCGGCGCGAGCTGGAGACCCGCAAACGGGCCGAGAAACAGGCCGAACAAGCCGAACAGGAGCTGCGCCAGGCCCAGAAGATGGAGGCGGTGGGGCAGCTCACGGGCGGCATCGCCCATGATTTCAGCAATCTGCTCACCATCATCCAGGGCAATGTGGAGATTCTTAATGAAGACGACATCCCGCCCGAACTGGTGCGCGAACTGGCCGGTGAGGCCCTGGCCGCGTCGCAGCGGGGAGGGGAACTGACGCGCCGCCTTCTCGCCTTCGCCCGCCGTCAGCCGTTGCAGCCCCGGCCCCTGGACCTCAATCTTCTGGTGTCAGGCATGACGGGGCTGCTGCGCCGGACGCTGGGCGCGCCGGTGGAGATTGAAACCGTTACCGGGGGCGATTTGTGGTTCGCCGTGGCCGATCCCCTGCAGGTGGAAAACGCTATCCTCAATCTGGCGCTCAACGCCCGCGACGCCATGCCCGGCGGCGGGTCGCTGCGGCTCGAGACCACCAATATCACCCTCGATGCCGGTTATGCGGCGCTGCATCCCGATGCCGTGGCGGGAGAATTTGTCCTGTTGTCGGTATCCGACAGCGGCACCGGCATGACTCCGGAGGTCCAGGAGCGGGCCTTCGAACCCTTTTTCACCACCAAACCCCTGGGCAAGGGCACCGGGCTGGGTCTCAGCATGGTCTATGGATTCGCCCGCCAGTCGGGCGGCCATGTGCGGATCGAAAGCGAGGAGGGGGGCGGCGCCAGGATCAGTCTCTATCTTCCCCGCACCGAGGAGGCGCCGAAAGCGGAGGAAAGCGAGGCCGGCCACGGCTTGGGCAGTGATGATGGTGACGGTGAAGAAGGTTCGCGGGCGAGAATCCTGGTGGTGGAGGACGATCCCGGCGTGCGCCGCTTTTGCACACGTGTTCTCGAGGCGGCGGGCTATGACGTGGTGGAGGCCGAAGACGGCGCATCGGCCCTGGCGGTGCTGGAAACGGAGGGGGGCATTGACCTTCTGTTTACCGATATCCTCATGCCCGGCGGCATGGATGGCTGGGAACTGGCGCAGCGGGCACAAGGCATGGTTCCGGGCCTGGCGGTGCTCTTCGCCTCGGCCAATCCGGAAATGGCCCTGGACAGCGGGATCGAAGGCAGCCGAGCGCCGCGCAATCTGGACCTGTTGCGCAAACCCTATGGCAAGGACGAGATCATCCGCCGCGTGCGCCACGCCCTGGAGGCTCCGGGAGAGGGGCCGTGATGGCGGCGTTACGGCTGTTGTTCCATACCCTGTGCCGTTTCATTGAAAACGACGGCATGGCGCGGGCCGGTTATATCGCCTTCGCCTCTCTGCTCGCCTTTTTTCCCTTCATGATCTTTATCGGCGCCCTGGCCGGTTTCGTTGGTGACAGGGAAAGCCTGGATACCACCATGGCCTTCGCCATCCGTTTCCTGCCGCGCGAGGTGGCCGACACCCTGGAGCCTTTGATGGGAGAGTTGCTGGCACAGCGCCGTGGCGGAATGCTGACCATCGGCGTGGTGGGAACCATGTGGGCGGCTTCGGCGGGGGTGGAGGCCTTTCGCTACGCCCTTGACCGTGCCTGGGCGTGGCCACCGGACGTTCCCTGTGGCGGCGGCTGCTGCAGGGAATCGCCCTCGTTATTCTCGCCGTGATGGCCTTTCTGGTTATCTTGCTGGGGGCGGTGATCGGGCCGGTGCTCTGGGAATTGGGGCTGCCGGTCCTCGATGATGCGCCGCAGTGGGAATGGCTCTGGGACGGCGCACGGTATGTGTTGGCGGGCCTCGTTCTGTTCGCCGTGACCACGGTTTATACCGCTGGCTGCCCGATTGGCGTCCGGCCTGGCGTGATATTCTTCCCGGCGCGCTTTTAGCCAGTATGGGCTGGTTGGTTCTGGCCGCTCTGTTCTCTGTATTTTTAGACGAGGTGGATGATTTCACCGTCACCTATGGCTCTCTCGGTGGCATCATCGTCACCCTGTTGTTTCTTTTGTTCAGCGCCGCCGACTTTATTCTCGGCGCCGAATTCAACGCCGCCCTGCGCGACCGGCGGGCTGATGATGAGTAGGGGCGGCAAACAGGCTGTCGTTTCCTAGAACCATACTTTCAGACCGAGAAGCAAAGACGTGGTATCGACGCCGCCGCCGCCGGCACGGGCGAAGTCCGCCGTTTCACCCAGCTTTCGCGTCCAGGAAACGCCCAGATAGGGCGCGAATTCGCGGGTGATTTCGTGGCGCAGCCGCGCCCCCAGCTCCACATTGTTGATGCCGGAACCGATGCCCAGCTCCGGAACCTCCTGCGCCGCAAAATTAGTTTCAAAGCGCGGTTGCAGGATAAGGCGCTGAGTCAGGAGAAGGTCGTATTCCGCCTCCAGGCGCGCGGAGATATCCCTGTCCTCGCTGATAAAAGCGGAGGCGTCCACTTCGAACCAGTGGGGCGCCAGGCCCTGAATTCCGAACACGCCACGGCTGCGCGAGGGGTGGGGCCGGAAGTCTTGGCGCAGACCAAGCTGGATATCCCAGAAAGGACCGACGGCGCGGCTGTAGAGGGCTTGTAGCTCCGCTTCCTCCACGCTGCCGCCGCTGAGCTTTGTCTCGCCTTCGGTCTTGATCCACAGCTTGTCATAGTCGCCGCCCCACCAGCCCTGAGCGTCCCAGAGGAACAGCCCGGCGCCCTAGTTGCTCTGGTATTCAAGCCTGTCGGCGCTGACCAGCCAGTGGGTTTCTCCGCCCGGTATTTCCGCTTTGGCCTTCGCGGGCAGGCATAGGACAGCAGCCAGGGCGGCGAGGCAGAACACGTTTCTTACTGAATTTCCTGTGGTGTTCATGTCTCTGTCTCCGCCGGCTGATCGGAAACCGAAACCACACGGAACATGCCCGCCCTCATGTGATAGAGCAGGTGGCAATGGAAGGCCCATCTCCCCGGCGCGTCGGCGGTAATCACCACCGACAGTTTTTCACCCGGTTTCACGTTGATGCTGTGTTTGCGGGGCATGTTTTTGCCCGCTCCGTTATCCAACTCCATCCACATGCCGTGGAGATGGATGGGGTGGTCCATCATGGTGTTGTTGATCATGGTCAGGAGCAGGCGTTCGCCATGACGGAAGGCAATGGGGCCGGTGACCTCGTTGAATTTCTTGCCGTCGAAGGACCAGACGTAGCGTTCCATATTGCCCGTGAGATGCAGTTCCACCTCGCGGCCGGGGGGGCGCTGGTCGTAAAAAGGCTTGAGGCTGCGCAAATCCCCGTAAACCAGAACCCTGTGTTCCACGTTTGCGAGTCCCGTGCCCGGTTCGTGGAGACGATTGGTGGGCGCTATCGCCTTCATGGCGACGCCGGGGCCGTCAAAAGAAGGCCCGCCCGGCGTGGCGGGATGTTTCGGCAGCGCTGGCGGGCGCGCGTGTTCCTTCGTGCCGCCCATGTTTTCCATGCCGCCCATGCCCTCGTGGTTCATGCCCATATCCGCCATGCCGCGCAGCGGCGGGGGGCGCAGCTCCGGCACCGCCGCAGCCATGCCCGGACGTGGGGCCAGCGTGCCGCGGGCATAGCCGACGCGGTCCATGGTCTCGGCAAATATGGTGTAGGCGCGATCTTCCTCGGGGGTCACGATCACGTCGTAGGTCTCGGCCACGGAGATTTGAAACTCCTCCACCTTTACCGGCTGTACATTCTGGCCGTCGGCTTGGACCACGGTCATTTCCAAACCGGGAATACGGACGTTGAAATAGGTCATGGCCGCGGCGTTGATGAAACGTAGCCGCACCCTCTCGCCCGGCCGGAAGAGACCGGTCCAGTTGGATTGCAAGCACGACCGTTGAGCAGGTAGGTATAAGTGATTCCGGTGATGTCGGCGATGTCGGTGTGGTCCATCCGCATCCGCCCCCACATCATCCGTTTCCGCAGGGTTTTTCCCAATCCGTCATCAGCGGAATCGCGAAAGAAGTCGGCCAGGGTTCTTTTCTGATAGTTGTAGTAATCGCTCGATTTCTTGAGCTTGGCGAAGACCGTGTCCGGGTCTTCGAAGGTCCAGTCCGACAGCATGATGACAAATTCACGGTCATAGGCCACGGGGTCGTCTCCGGCGGGATCGATGATGAGTGGCCCGAACACGCCGGATTGCTCCTGGAGGCCGGAATGGCTGTGGTACCAATAGGTGCCGCTTTGTTTCAGGGGGTATTCATAGGTGAAAGTCTGTCCCGGCGTGATACCGGGAAAGGAGACGCCGGGTACGCCGTCCATTTGCTCGGGTAGCAGAACGCCGTGCCAATGGAGCGAGGTGTCTTCCTCCATCCGGTTGGCGACCCGCAGCGTGATGGTTTTGCCCTCGCGGAAACGCAGCAGAGGGCCGGGAAGCGTCTGATTAATGAGGGTGGCGCTGGCCCGTGCGCCGCCGATCTCCAGGGATTGTTTGGCGATGGCAAGGTCGTAAACACCGTTTGCGCCTTCCAGCGCGCGGGGTCCCGCCGGGGTGGCGAGGCTTTGCGCCCAGGCCGGTAACAGGCCCTGGGTTGCGCTCAGGAGACCGGCGCAGGCCGCGCTTTGAATCAGGTTTCGCCGCGTCAGCATGATCGGGCCATAACAAACAATATTTCAAACATGATGTGGATCTTCTCCGTAAAGAATGCGGTCTGTCACCGGGAACGCGGTACGAGCGCTCGGGGACATCAGGCCACGCATTGAAGGGGGCTGGAATCAGCCCGGTTCAAACGTTTCAGGAGAAGGTGATGGGGGGTCTGAAAAGGGGTGGGGGGATTTGTCCCTCGACCCTGGTCGCGTGCAAAGGAGTCTGGAGGGTGGGAAAGAACGGTTGGAAAGAAACGCCGTCCTCTCCGTTAAAAACCATGGCGGGGCAGGAAAGACCGCAATGGTCCATGACGGCGCAGCATTTTCCCTGGCCGGAAGCAGCCTCCATGGAGGTGTGTTCCCCGGTCTGTGAGGGCGTACTGGGTTCGGTGACCATGGCCATGTGATGGCTGCCGTGATGAGAAGCGGAGAGGCCGGACTCTTGAGCCATGAGGGTGGTTCCCGACAGGTGCAGCCCCAGCAGGGACATGGTCAGAGCCACCATCAGGGCGCAACACTATCCGCGAATCGGATTGTTTTTCAATGTCTTATTCATTATGGCGGGACGTTAGCCGGTTTCCTTCCAGGAGGCAATATGTGGCAGGCAAGATACGGCCTTTCAGCTTTCCTTTTCTTCCTCTTCCACTCCGATGAGGCCGGTCAAGAGGTCGGGATGTTCTTTCAGGAGGCTCTGGCGCAGGGTGCGGATTTCCTTGGAGGCCAGCTTGGCCCGGGGACGCGCCAGCGGCACCGTGTAATCGTGAACGATGCGCCCGGGACTGGGCGACATGAAGAGAATGCGGTCGGCGAGGAACAGGGCCTCGTTGAGGTCATGGGTAATAAAAAGGACGGTGGTGGGGCGCTCGTTCCAAATTTCCAGCAGCAGTCTCCGCAGACGCTTGGCCACGGGTTCGTCGAGGGAAATAAAGGGTTCATCCATGAGCAGCAGGCGCGGCTTCACCACGAAGGCGCGGGCCAGCGCCACGCGCCGCATCATGCCGCCGGAAAGGCGGCTGGGGAAGGCGTCCATCACATCGCCCAGATCCATTTCCTTAAGCAGATGGCGGGCTAGAGCTTCATCGCCCATGTCGCCATTTGCGGCGCCCTCAATCACCAGCCGCACGTTTTCCAGTACGCTCAGCCATGGCATCAGCCGTGGTGTCTGGAACATATAGCCGAGATGAGCCTCGTCGGTGGGACGGCCGTTCAGGGAGACAGTCCCGTCCACCTCTTGCTCCAGGCCGCTGACGATGTTGAGCAATGTGGTCTTGCCGCAACCCGAGGGGCCGACGATGCAGGTGAACTGGCCCTCGGGCACCGAGAAGTCGATTCCGGCGATGGCCGTGTGGTCCTCGCCGGGGGTGCGCGAGGGGTAGGTCTTGGCCCGGATGTGCACGTCCAGGGTCATAGCCGCCACCGTGTCAGCCGTACTTCCAGGGGACGCAGAACGGCCATTTCAAAGAACAGGACAACGCCGACGAAGGCCAGGGTATAGGCCAGGATGCTGGCGATATCGAAAAACTGGAAAAAGCTGTGAAGCTGGAAACCGACACCGTTGCTGCGGCCCAGAAGTTCCACCACCAGGACGATCTTCCAGATCAGGGAAAGCCCCGAACGGGCCGCCGCCATAAGATAGGGGTAAAGCTGGGGCAGATAGGCCTTGAACAGGGTCTTGGCGCGGGACAGGTGGTAGACCTGCGCCACCTGCAACAGTTCCCGGTCCACGGCGCGCGCGCCCTCGCGCACCGTCACCACCACCAGCGGAATCTTGTTGATGGCCACGGCGACGATGACGGCCACCTCGGTGAGGCCGAACCAGATATAACAGAGGATGATGATGACCAGGGCAGGGACATTGAGGCCAAGCACCAGCCAGCCGTCGAAGAAGGTATCCATTGTCTTGCTGTGGCCCATGCAAATGCCGATCACCGTGCCGATGATCATGGACACCACGAAGGCCACCACCACCCGGGCCAGGGTGATCCCGGTATGATAGAGGAGATCGCCCTCCCGCAGATGGGCCACCATGTTGACGGCCACCGCCCAGGGGCCGGGAAGCAGGGAAGAATCGGCGATGGCCGCGATTACGCCCCAGACCAGCAGGAGCAGGCACAGAGAAAAGAAACGCAGCCAGAAACTGGAGGGGCTGCCCGATAGAACCTTGAGATCAAACAAGTGGTGCTCCGCCGTTTACTCGATGGCTCCGGTCCAGAAAGTGCCCGGCGACAGTTCCTTGCTGTCGCCCACAAGCTTGGAGCCGCCGATTTCGGACAGAATATTATAGAGGTTTTTCGAGGCGGTGACTTCCGCCATGCCGAAATGCCGGGGGATGCCCTCGCGATAGCCGTCACGCAGGGCCATCAGCGTGGCGTCGTCTCCCGGTTTGATGAGGCTTTCGAGCCGCAGCCATTCTTCGTCGGAGTCGGCGAGGATTTTCTTTGCCGCCGCCGAAGCGCGGAGAAACCCTTGCAGGGCGTCCTCGTTTTCTTGCGCCCATTTCTCGCTGAACACCCATCCCACGATGGGAACGTCCGGCGCGATGCCCAGCTGTTCGAGAACGTCACTGATGTCGATGACCTTTTTCAGTCCCTTGGCCTTGAGCCGCGCCTGATAGTGCCAGAAGGTGAGAACCGCGGGAAACTCGCCTTTTTCCACCAGCCGGTTGAGAAGGGGCGGCGCGCCATAGACCGGCTCCACAAAGTCCAACAGGTCGTCATTCATGGTTTCCTTGCCGTAGGCGCGCAGCAGCAGCCAGCTTTTGTCCACCGGGCCGCCGGCCACGCCGATGCTCTTGCCGCGCAGGTCCTCGAGTGTGCTGATATGGGAATCGGGCCGCACCATGAGCCCGCCGGCAATGACGGAATAGGGCGCGAAGCTGTACTCCCGGCCTTCCGCCCGTTGCCGGGAAACCCAGAACCAGTCGGTGACGATAATATCCGCGGCCCCGCCCTGAAGGGCGACAGCGGCGGCATTCTTGCTGGCCAGGGGAACAACTTCCATGTCCACCCCTTCCTTTTCCGCCAGACCGAGATGTTTGATCACATCTAGTTCCCAGTTGACGGTGCCGAACTGTAGCGCGCCGATGCGGACTTTTTTCAGCGCCTCGGCATTGGCCTGGCCGCCACTCATGCCCGTGGTCAGGAAAAAAGCGCCCGCGGCCAGGAAAAAAACGGCCAGCAAAAGCATGGCGGGACGGAATCCGCCCCGGTGGAGGGGGATAACCTTATGGAAGAACATTCTATGGACAGGCTTTATCTTCATGTTCCGTTTTGTAAAAAAATACCCAGGCCTTCATGGCCCCAAAGCCGGTGGTCGCGAAGAGTCTTTGGTCGCGAAGACCGGGCCGGCGGCATGGTGGTGACGGTACCGCGTTTCGTCAAGACTGTGGTCATGGACTTTGAAGACCGGGCGGCATTTGGATGGCGCCAGCCGGAGGAGCAAGGGGCTTGTCGGCGGTGGGTTTCTTGTATCTGTACTGGTCTTAAGATGTTCTATTAAGAAGGTTGTTAAGGAGTTGGCAACCATAATTCAAGGCGCTATGGTCATTTGCATGTAACAACCCAATAGTATTGCTGTGCTTTTTCATGCCATGTTGTCCCGTATATGCTGAACCTAGGATGAACCGGGGGGCGAGTCGGGACGTGCGTTTTTCCATAAATCCAGCCATATTGTGTGCCGGAGAGGCCTTGGTTTCCCAAGGCTTTGATAACGGATGAGTAATTAAGGGATGTCGTTTGCCACCTTAGTCGGCGTCTTGCTGGGGTTCGGCCTGTTTGTCGGCTCGGTGATGCTGAGCACCGACAACTACATGCTGTTCCTCAATGCTCCCAGCATCGTCATGGTTCTCGGCGGCACTGTCGCCTCGACGCTGATCAGCTATGAAGTCCGCCCATTGCAGCCGCTTGTGACGCAGAAAGCGGTGACCCAACAGATGTTTTTCCACCTCTTGGGGGGAAAGCTCGTCACATCCGAAGACTGCTGCGTTTTCGCCCAGAAGATGAACCGTCAGCGGCGGCTTGATCCGTTTGCTGAAGCGCTCCAGTAAGGGGCGCAGGGTTTCCACCCGTTGCTCCGATAGAGGGGTTCCGGGACAGGTGATGAGCGGCCACAGGCCGGGAGCCGGGCTCTCCGTTCCCGTCCCTGGCGATGGTGAAGATTCATTCATGACAAAGGGAGTTTAGCCTCCCCGGAGAAGGGCCGCCATGCTATGACGTGACCTTAGGATGGAATCATCGGAGAACGGAGACTCATGAATTTATGGCTGGCTTTCGCCGCCTTGAACGGCGCGCTTTCCGTGGTTGCCGGGGCCTATGCCGCCCATGGCGGGCTTTCTCCCGAGGCCGTGGGCTGGTTTGAGAAGGCGGTCCGCCTGCAGATGGTGCATGCCCTGGCGCTGGTCGCCGTGGTGCTTCTCGGCATGGGGGAGACGGGAGGAAGCCTGGTCCTGACGGTATCGGCGGGAGCCTTTTGCGCCGGTCTGGTGCTGTTTTGCGGCGGGCTCTATGGGATGGCGCTGACCGGGAATGCCGCCTTCGGCCGCATGGCGCCGCTGGGCGGCATGAGCTTCATCATTGGCTGGCTGGCGCTGGCCTGGTACGGGCTGAGTGCGGGGATTGGGCCTGGGATTGGGGCCGGGTCGTGACTCATCGCCTCGACGCCAGCGGACTGCGCTGTCCCATGCCCGTATTGAAGGCGCGCAAGGCCTTGAAAGAAGTGGCGCCGGGGGAAATTCTGGAGGTTCTCGCCACCGATCCGGGAGCGGTGGCCGACTTCGCCGCCTTCTGTGAGGCCACGGGATGCGAAATGCTGGAAAGTGCCGAGAAAGACGGCGTCTACAGTTTCAGGCTGAAAAAGCCGGAATAACCCGGCTCTGGGATTAGCCGCGCTTCCAGTTGCGGAGCACGAGACCCGTTGCCATGAGAATTATGGCCACGGCCAGAACCAGCCAGCCATGGTCGGCAAACAGAGCGACAAGACCCTGGGTTTCGGCCGCGTGGAAATGGCCGCCGCCATCACTGAGATTGTGAGCTTGAACCGTTGCGGCCGTTGCTGTGGTCGTCAGGGCCGCGAAGAAGGCGGCTGCGATACGGGAAGGGATCATCTTTTCTGTGGCTCCTAGTGTCTTTCTTTATAGAGAGTGTCTTGTGTGCCGGAAAACGCCCCCCCGGACAAGACCTAATCTTCAGCGTTATCGGTTACCGTTTTCGCGGGCGGATTATGTCTTAACGTCATGCTCGCGCCTTTGGAGATGGGCGGATTCGGCCGCCGCGGCAAAGACGGTGAGCAAAGGCGGAATAATGATGAGGGTAAGAATTGCCGACAATGCCAGACCGCCCACTACCACCGATCCCAGCCCGCGATAAAGCTCCGATCCGGCGCCCGGGAACAGCACCAGGGGCAGCATGCCGAATACCGAAGTCAGGGTGGACATGAAGATGGGCCGGATACGGTTGCGCGTGGCCTCGGTGATGGAGTCCGAGACCTCCATCCCCTCAACGCGGATATGGAACAGGGTCTGGTGGACGATGAGGATGGCGTTGTTGACCACGATTCCCACCAGGATGACAAAGCCCAGGAGAGTCAGCATATCCAGGGGCTGGAAGGTCATCAGGTTGAGCAGGGCCAGCCCCACCACGCCGCCCGCGGTGGCCAGCGGCACCGACAGCAGGATGATGAAGGGATAGAAGAAGCTCTCGAACAGTACCGCCATCACCAGATAGACGATAATCACGGCGAGGATAAGGTTGAGGACGATGGCGTCCCAGGTCTTGGTCAGTTCATCCGACGTGCCCGACAGGCCCATCTCGACGCCGGTGGGAAGGCCCTGATTTTCCAGCGGCGCCATGACTTCGTCGCGGATGATCTCCATCGCCGCCTCCAGCGGCAGATTCGATGCCGGGCGGATTTCCAGCGTCACCGTGCGCACCCGTTCGAGATGACGGATTTCCGTCGGCCCCGAAGTGACCTCGATCTCGGCCAGCGAGCTGGTGGGCAGAATCTTGCCCCCGGGCGTGACCACGGGAATCTCACCTATGCCCTGGGTTTCCGTGACGTTGTCCTGGGGACCTATGAGCGTGAGGTCGATGCGTTTGCCGTCCACGGTGACCTCCACCACCCGCAGGCCCTCGTTAAAGGCGTCCACGGTGAGGCCGAGATCGGTGGCGCTCATTTCATTGTCGGCCAGACGCACGGGATCGGGGGTGACGCGGATTTCCGGCGCTCCCAGTTCAAGCCCCGGCCGGGGGCGCAGCTGGTTGCCTTCGGCGAACGGCATATGACGTTCGATCAGCCCGGCGGCCCGGACCGCCACGCCGAGGATGGATTCGAGATCGGGGCCCGACACGTTGAGTTCGATGGAGCGCCCGCTGCCGATGTCGCGGCCGAACAGGGAAGGCTGGGAGATAAAGCCGAAGGTTCCCGGTTCGCTGAAGGCGGCGTCGCTGATGACCGGGATCAGTTCCGAAACCCGGGACGGATCGAGGCTTTTGGCGCCGAGGAAGGTTTGCGCGCGCAGGGCGACGAAAAAGAAATTGTCAATTTTCGGCGGGCCGCCGGGATCTGATTCCGCTCCGGTTTCGGAAACCCATAAGGGACGGACCTCGCCCTCGATACGCTCGGCGATCTCGGTGGTGGTGTCGAGATTGTAGCCCGGCGGCGGCAGAATGATGCCCAGCACCAGATTGCGGTTGCCCTCGGGAAGGTATTCCAGCTTCGGCAACAACAAATAGGTAGCCAGCGCCGCCACGCCGCAGATAGTGGCCACCGAACCCAGGGCCAGTAGATTGTTATGTGTCACGATCCGGGTATAGCCGAGGATGGCGGCGACGAATTTCCTGGCGAAACCGTCGATGACAGGAAGTTTTATGGTGGCGCTGAAAATTCCTTCTTTCCCGCCCAACAGCCTGTTGGCCAGCGCCGGCACCACCGTGATGGCCACCAGCAGGGAGAGCAGCACGGCCACCGAAATGGCCACCGCGATATCCCGGAACAGCTGGCCCACCTCCAGTTTCATGATGAGGATGGGAATGAACACCAGAACCGTGGTCAGGGCCGAGACCAGAATCGCGCCCCAGACCTGTTTCGTCCCCTTATAGGCGGCTTCGGCGGAGGGTTTGCCATCCTGGCGCATGCGGTAGATATTTTCCAGAACGACGATGGCGGCATCCACCACCATGCCGATGGCAAAGGCGATGCCGGCCAGTGAGATCACATTGATGGACCGTCCCATGGCGGCCATGGCCACAAAGGAGCCGATCACCGAAACCGGTATGGCTAGTCCCGCCACCAGGGTGGCGCGTCCCGAACGCAGAAACAGCAACAGGATGAGCACCGCCAATGTGCCGCCCACGAAGATGTTCTGCTGGACGAGATTGATGGCGGAATCGATATAGATGGTCTCGTCATAGACCTGTTTGATCTCCAGGGCGTGCTGGGGCAGGACCGTTTCGTTGAGTTCGGCCAAAGTGGCGCGCACGCCTTTCATGACCTCGATCACATTGGCGCCGGTCTCGCGGGTGACGTTGAGGGCTATGGCCGGTTCACCGAGATGGCGGATCACCGCCTGGGGTTCCTTGTAGTCGAAACGGACCTGGGAAATATCGCCCACCGTAACCCGCGCCACGCGCCCCGTGGCCGGGTCTTCGAAACTGCGGAGGATGACGGAACGGACGGCGTCCAGGCTGTTGAGTTCGCCCTCGGTGCGAACCACATAGCGGCGCTTTCCTTCCTCCACGTCACCCGCCGAGATGGAGGCATTGGCTTGGCGCAGGGTCTGGATGATTTCGGGCACGGTAAGCCGGTAACGTGCCATCAACTCGGGATCGACGATGACCCGGATTTCCTTCTCGCTGCCGCCATAGACGTTGGAACGGGCGACGCCGGTGACCCTCTCCAGCCGGTCGCGGATGATGTCCTCGACGAAGTCGCCATAGCTGTGGATATTGCGGGTGTTGCCGGGGCGGCGTTTGAGGACGATCCAGGCGATGGGGGAATCATCGTTGCCGGCGGTATTGAGGGTCGGTTTGTCGGTCTCGTCGGGGTAGGTCTCCACCTGGTCGAGGCGGTTGCCCACCAGAAGCAGCGCCCGGTTCATGTTCTGGTCTACGTTGAACTCGAGGGTGATAGAGCCGCGGCTGTCTTCGGAGCGGCTCGACATTTCCACCAGACCTTCCAGGCCCTTGAGTTTGTCCTCCTGGCGGTTGACGATTTCCCGCTCCACCTCGGCGGGCGCCGCCCCGCCCCAGAAGGTGCTGACCAAGACAATGGGTTTGCGCACATCCGGGGCAAGCTGGATAGGGATCACTTGAAGGGCCACGAGGCCGAAAGTCACCACCATCAGCACCGCGGCGACAACGGCGATGGGCCGGTCGATGGCGATGCGGATAAGGTCCATCTTAAGGCGTGCTCTCGAACTGGACTTTCTGGCCCGGCCGCAGGCGTTCGTTGCCGCGAATCACCACCACATCACCGGCGGCGAGGCCGTCGACGACCTCGAAGCGGTCACCCACGGCCAGACCCAGCTTCACGGGGGAAATCTGTACGCTTTGGTCGTCGGTCACCACGTAGACGAGGTTCTGTCCTTGGCGGATAATCACGGCGTCCTTGGAAACGGTGGGAGCTTGCCTGGATTCGCCCTTGGGCAGATGAAGCACCACGGTTTCATTGGCCGCCAGCCCGCCGGCGGTCATCCCCGGGCCGGGGGTGAAACGCACGGCGCGGGTACGGGTGCGGGGATTTTCATCGGGCACGATGGCCCTGACATGGGCCGGATAGGTTTTCCCGGACCCCAGATCGAAGGTGATCTCCTTGCCGGAGGAAAGACCGGCAATGTGATCGGCGGGCACATCGGCTTCGATTTCCCACAGGCCGTCATTGATCAGCATGACCACGGAATCACCCACGCTCAGATAGGCCCCGATCATGGTCTGGCGCTGGGATACCACGCCGTCATAGGGGGCGCGGATGAGGGCGTTATAGAGGTTGATCTCGGCTAGTGTCAGATTGGCCCGGGCGCGATCGAGGCTGGCCTTGGCCTCGGCCTGTTCGCTCTCAAGGCGGATCACGTCCTGGCGTTTGTCATCGTGACGCGCCTGTGAAAATGCGGGGGAGGCTTTCAGTTTTTCGAGCCGTTTGAATTCCTGTTTGGCGAGAGCCAGCTTGGCCTGGGCGGTTTTTTCCTTGGCCACGCTTTCCGCCACTTCCGCCTTGGCGAGATCGCGCGAGGCCCGCAATTCGTTGTCTATGATTTCCGCCAGCACGTCCCCCTTTTTCACGCGGTCGCCCACATCCACGTTCAAGACTCCCACCGGGCCGTTGATGCGGGCGGCCACCTCGCCCGACTGACGCTCCACCAGCCGGCCAATAACGGGGGCGGTCTGTAACAGGGGCTTGATCGTGACCTGGTCCACGCCCACGGAAGCCGGTGGCGCGTCGGCGGGTTGATCCTGCGCCATCACCGGGGTGGCAAAAACCATTGTCAGCATCATGGTGACGGCAAGGGTAAGGGCGTATATTCCTGGGGCTCTCATGGCACTCTTTTGAAAAGATTCTCAATGGGGCCGGGACACTATACATAGGGAGCGGCCTCCCCGAAACACTCCCCGGTGTTTCTTGTCACCACATTTCAGCCCCGTCTAATTCCTGTACCCCTCCTCCCGGAGGACATTATTGGGGGGGCATGGTAGGGTGGCCACCGTTTTCATTTCACGTCTCCATTTCACGAAATCAGCCCCATGACCACGCTTCTTTTTTATCATCCCGCCTTTCTTGAGCACGATACCGGGGCCGGCCATCCCGAAAGCCCGGAACGGCTGCGCGCCATCATGAAGGCATTGGAAGGCGATGATTTCACCGCTCTTGAGAGGCGCGAGGCGCCCCCGGCCAGCGAACAACAGTTACAGCTGGTTCACCCGGAATCCTATGTGTCGCAGGTTCTCGCCGCCGTTCCCAAGACGGGTTATGTGGGGCTCGACGCCGATACCATCGCCTCGCCGGGCAGTGGCGAGGCCGCCCTGCGCGCGGCGGGAGCCGTCTGCGCCGCGGTGGATGTCATCATGGCCGGGGAGGGGGATAACGCCTTCTGCGCCGTGCGTCCTCCGGGTCATCACGCGGAACCCACGCGGCCCATGGGATTCTGTCTGTTCAACAATATCGCCGTCGGGGCGCTCCACGCCCGCGCCGCCCACGGGCTTAAAAAGGTCGCCGTCATCGACTTCGACGTTCATCACGGCAACGGCACCGAGGGCGTTTTCCGGGATGATGCGGATCTGTTTTACGCCTCCAGCCATCAGTGGCCCCATTATCCCGGCTCTGGAGCCAGGGAAGATCGCGGCGTGGGTAATATCTTCAATGAACCGTTGCCAGCCGGCGCCGGGGGAGAGGCCTTCCGCGCCGCCTATGGCGACGTGATTCTGCCGGCGCTGGCCGCCTTCGCGCCGGAATTCGTTTTCATTTCCGCCGGTTTCGACGCCCATGCCGAGGATCCCCTGGCGTCCCTGGCCCTTCATGAGGAGGATTACGCCTGGGTCACGGCGGAAATGATGGAGATCGCCGCCCGTCATTCATCGGGGCGGATCGTCTCGGCCCTCGAGGGCGGCTATAACCTGCCGGCGCTGGCCGCCAGTGTAAGCGCGCATATAAAGGCCCTGATGGGAGAGAGTTAAATGGTTTCCCGGTCTTGCCCCGATTTGCGGCGGCGCTTACACTCGCCCGGTTTCAGGTTGAGGGAACCCCATGGCTGCTGCTGATTCCGAAAAATCAATTCCCAAGGATATTGCCTCCCTGAACTTCGAGGACGCCTTGAAGGAGCTTGAGGATATTGTCCAGACCCTCGAAAGCGGAGAGGGGGGGCTCGATGACGCCATCCGTTCCTATGAGCGCGGCGTGGCGCTGAAACGACATTGCGAGGCCAAACTTCAGGAAGCCCAGGCACGGGTCGAAAAAGTTGTTCCCGGCGCCGATGGCGAGATTGATCTGGAACCCGCCGAAACCGACTGAGGATACGTTTTGAATCATCTTGAGGACGCCCTGAAGAAAACCGCCGGGGCGGTCACCAACGAGATCGAGCGCCTGATTCCAAAGGGCGATGGTCTTGATTCACGGCTCTTTGAAGCCATGGACTATGCCGTTCTCGCCGGGGGTAAGCGCCTGCGCCCCTTTCTCGTGGTAACGTCGTCGGAACTTTTCAATGTGTCGTCCAACAGCGCCCTGCGCGTGGCCGCGGCTGTGGAGATGGTCCACACCTATTCCCTGATTCACGATGATCTGCCGGCCATGGATAATGACGATCTGCGGCGCGGCAAGCCTACCTGTCATATCAAGTTCGACGAGGCCACGGCGATCCTCGCCGGAGACAGCTTGCTTACCCTTGCCTTTGGCGTTCTTGGTGACGAAAAGACCCATTCCGACGCTGAAGTAAGGTGCCGCTTGATCACGTCCCTTGCCGATTCCGCCGGAGGACCGGGCATGGTCGGCGGTCAGATGATCGATCTGGCGGCCGAGAGCGAAGACCTGGATATTGGTGCCATCACCCGCCTGCAGCGCATGAAGACCGGGGAGCTGATCGCCTTTTCCTGCGTCGCCGGGGCAATTCTGGGAAAGGCGCCCGATCAGGCGTACCATGCCCTTCACGGCTATGCTCATGATCTTGGGCTTGCGTTCCAGATCACGGATGATTTACTGGACACGCTGGGCAATAAAGAGGATCTTGGAAAGCGTGCGGGGAAGGACGCGGATGCCGGAAAAGCCACTTTCGTATCCATTCTGGGGGTGGACCGGGCGCGGGAACAGGCGGATATGCTGGCCGATCAGGCCATCGCGCATCTTGAAATGTTCGATGATGAGGCCGATCTTCTCCGCGATGTGGCCCGCTTTGTGGTGGAACGCCGGAATTAATGGGGAAGGCGGGGAATTAAGGGAAGGTCATGACTCGTAAAAACCCAATTATGGAAAAACCGTTTCTCGACGGCATAAAGGATATCTCTGACCTGCGCGAACTCAGCGATGAGGATCTGAGCGCCCTTGCCGGGGAAGTCCGTACCGAGATGATCGAGGCGGTGGCCGAGACCGGAGGCCATCTCGGCGCGGGTCTGGGTGTGGTGGAGCTGACGGTGGCGCTGCACCACGTATTCGACACGCCCCGCGACCGCCTGATCTGGGATGTGGGGCACCAGTGTTATCCGCACAAGATTTTGACCGGACGCCGCGACCGTATCCGCACCCTGCGCCAGCCCGGCGGTCTGTCGGGTTTCACCAAGCGTTCCGAGAGTGAATTTGACCCCTTTGGTGCGGGCCACAGCTCCACCTCCATATCCGCCGGGCTCGGCATGGCCGTGGCGCGCGACCTTCAGGGCGGGGACAATCATGTGGTGGCGGTAATCGGCGATGGCTCCATGACGGCGGGAATGGCCTATGAAGCCATGAACAACGCGGGAGCCACCGATGCACGTCTGTTGGTGGTCCTCAACGATAACGATATGTCTATCGCGCCGCCCGTGGGGGCTCTGTCGGCCTATCTGTCGCGTCTGATTTCGGGCCGTTCCTACCGTTCGATCCGCCAAATCGTCCATGACATCGCCGATAAGTTCCCGGAATCACTGGCCCGCGCGGCGCGGCGCGTGGAAGAATATTCCCGCGGTATGGTGACCGGCGGCACCCTGTTCGAGGAACTGGGCTTCTTCTACGTGGGTCCGGTGGATGGCCACAACCTGGAGCACCTTCTTCCCGTTCTGCGCAATATTCGCGATGTGGATGCGGGAGGCCCGGTTCTGCTGCATGTGGTGACACAGAAGGGCAAGGGCTATGAGCCGGCGGAGAAATCGCCGGACAGGGGCCATGGCGTATCCCGTTTCGATGTGGTGACGGGCGAGCAGGTCAAGACCAAGAGCAACGCGCCGTCCTATACCAGGGTATTCGCCAACAGCCTGATTACCGAAGCCAAGCGCGACAAGAAGATCGTCGCGGTGACGGCGGCCATGCCGTCGGGAACCGGTCTCGACCTGTTCGCGGAGAAATTTCCGGAACGTTGTTTCGATGTGGGCATTGCCGAACAGCATGCGGTGACCTTTGCGGCGGGCCTGGCAAGCGAGGGTATGAAGCCCTTCGCCACCATCTATTCCACGTTTCTACAGCGTGCCTATGACCAGGTGGTGCATGACGTGGCGATCCAGAAACTTCCCGTCCGTTTCGCCATGGACCGCGCCGGTCTGGTGGGCGCGGACGGAGCGACCCATGCCGGTGCTTTCGACATTACCTATCTCGCCACCTTGCCGGGAATGGTGGTGATGGCGCCGGCCGACGAGGCGGAGCTGGTTCACATGGTGGCGACAGCCGCCGCCTATGATGAAGGTCCCAGCGCCCTGCGTTATCCCCGGGGGGAAGGGGTGGGGATTATCCTGCCCGAAAGCGGCGAGGTTCTGGCCCTGGGCAGGGGGCGAATCCTGCGCGAGGGAACTACGGTGGCGCTGTTGTCTCTGGGAACGCGCCTGGAGGACTGTATGCGCGCGGCCGACGATCTGGCGGCGCGGGGACTGTCGGTAACGGTTGCCGATGCGCGGTTCGCCAAACCCCTGGATGAGGCCCTGTTGTTTGATCTGGCGGCCAATCACGAAGTTCTGATTACGGTGGAGGAAGGTTCCATCGGCGGCTTCGGCGCCCATGTGATGACAAAGCTGGCCCATGGGGGGTATCTCGATGGTGGGTTGAAGTTCCGGCCCCTGACCCTGCCCGACAGCTTTATCGAGCAGGACAGCCAAGATGAACAGCTGCGCCAGGCCGGTCTCGATGCCACCGCCATCGCCGCGGCCGTGTTCTCCGCCCTGGGGCAGGAGGATGAGGCGCAACATCTTCTCACCAACCACGTTACCTGATTTCCTGACGTCATTTCGTGATATGGCCATTCCTTATGGCCAAGCCCGGTAAAATTCGACTCGATCAATTGCTTGTGGAACGCGGTCTGGCGGAAAGCCGCAGCCGCGCGCAGAGTCTGGTTATGGCGGGCAAGGTTTTTTCCGGCCAAGCCCGTCTCGACAAGCCCGGTCAGTCCCTCGCCGCCGATACGCAAGTTGAGTTGCGGTCTCCCGATCATCCCTGGGTGTCGCGGGGCGGAGTGAAACTGGCCCGCGCGCTGGAAGTGTTTTCCATTGATCCCAAGGGATGCGTCTGCCTCGACGTGGGGGCTTCCACCGGCGGCTTTACCCACGTGCTGTTGGAGCAGGGCGCGTCAAGAGTCTATGCGGTGGATGTGGGCCGGGGGCAGCTGGCCTGGGAATTGCGAAACGAGCCCCGGGTGGTGGTTATGGAACGCACCAATGCCCGCCATCTGACGCGCGATCAGATTCCAGAGCCGGTGGAGGTGATCGTCTGCGACGCCAGTTTTATCGGGCTCGGGACCCTGCTGCCCGCGCCTTTGTCCCTGGCCGCGCCGGGAGCGGTTCTGGTGTCGCTTATCAAGCCCCAGTTCGAAGTGGGCAAGGGCCGCGTGGGAAAGGGGGGGATCGTCACCGATCCGGCGCTTCATGAAGAGGTCTGTGCGCGGATTTCGTCCTGGCTTTCGCAGCAACCCGGATGGACGGTCACCGGAATTTGCGACAGCCCCATTGCGGGCGCCGAGGGCAATAAGGAGTTTCTGATCGCCGCGCGTTTCGAGACCTAGGGAGCGGCGTCGGGTTTACCCTAGCCGCATTGGGCCTTGTGACGCAGCAGATGATCGGCCAGCACCAGCGCCAGCATGGCCTCGCCGATGGGAACGGCGCGGATACCCACGCAAGGATCGTGACGGCCCTTGGTGGCCACCTCCACATTTTTGCCCTTGGTGCTGATGCTTTGGCGGGGGGTGCGGATGGAGCTGGTGGGCTTCACCGCGAAGCGCACCACCAGGTCCTGGCCGCTGGAAATACCGCCCAGGGTACCGCCGGCATTATTGGACAGGAACACCGTTTTTCCACCCTTGCGGCGCATTTCGTCGGCGTTTTCCTCGCCTGAAAGGGCGGCGGCCGCGAATCCGGCGCCGATTTCCACCCCCTTGACCGCGGGAATGCTCATCATGGCCTTGGCGAGATCGGCATCGAGCCTGTCATAGACCGGCTCGCCGAGCCCGGCCGCAACACCGCTGGCTACCACCTCGATGACGGCGCCGGTGGACGAGCCCCGCTTGCGCACGGAGTCGAGAAAGGTCTCCCATTCCTGTGCCGTCCGCGCATCGGGGCACCAGAAGGGATTCTTCTCGGTCTCGGCCCAGCTCCAGCGGTTGCGGTTTATCTGGTGGGGGCCCATCTGGATGAGGGCGCCGCGGATTTTCACCTTCTTGCCCAGAACCTTGCGGGCGATGGCGCCGGCGGCCACCCGCATGGCGGTCTCGCGGGCCGAGGCGCGGCCGCCGCCGCGATGGTCGCGCCGTCCATATTTCATGTCATAGGTGATATCGGCATGGCCGGGGCGATAGGTCTCCGCGATGTTCGCGTAATCTCTTGACCGTGTGTCCGTATTGGCGATCTGCAACGATACCGGGGTGCCCGTGGTTTTGCCCTCGAATACGCCGGAGAGGATGGTCACCTTGTCGGGTTCCTTGCGCTGGGTGGTGAAGCGCGACTGTCCGGGACGCCGCCGGTCGAGCCAGGGCTGGATATCGGCCTCCGACAGGGCCAGGCCGGGGGGCACGCCGTCGACGACGCAGCCAATGGCCGGTCCGTGGCTTTCACCCCAGGTGGTGAGTCGAAAAAGGTTGCCGAAGCTGTTGCCGGGCATGAGTGGTTCCGTTCTTGGTCGTGTGTTCTAAACCGTGGCGATGTCGGGGGCATCCACCGATTTCATACCCACCACGTGATAGCCGCTGTCGGTATGAAGGACTTCGCCGGTAACGCCCGAGGCGAGGTCGCTTAAAAGAAAGAGGGCACTGCCCCCCACGTCGTCGAGAGTGGTATTGCGGCCAAGGGGAGAATTCAGCTCGTTCCATTTGAGGATATAGCGGAAATCCCCGATTCCGGAAGCCGCCAGCGTTTTGATAGGCCCCGCCGAGATGGCGTTAACGCGGATATTTTCCTTGCCCAAATCCGTGGCCAGATAGCGCACGCTGGCTTCCAGGGCCGCTTTGGCTACCCCCATCACGTTGTAATGGGGAATCACCCGCTCCGCCCCGTAATAGCTTAAGGTCAGCAGGCTGCCGCCGTTGGGCATGAGGGCGCTGGCGTGGCGGCAGGTGGCGGTGAAGGAGTAGCAGGAAATATCCAGACTTTGCTGGAAATTTTCCCGGCTGGTGTCGAGATATCTTCCCTTCAGCTCTTCCTTGTCGGAAAAAGCGATGGCGTGAACCACGAAATCCAGTTCGTCCCAGCTTTTTCCCAGAGACGAAAAGACCTCTTCAATGGCGCTTTCGCCGTTCACGTCACAGGGCAGAATTATGTCCGAGCCCACGGATTCGGCCAGCGGCCGGACGCGTTTTTCCAAGGCCTCCCCCTGAAAGGTAAAAGCCAGTTCGGCACCATGATCGTGCAGGGCCCTGGCAATTCCCCAGGCAATGGAGCGGTCGTTTGCGACCCCCATGATCAGGCCCTTTTTGCCCGCCATGAGGGAGGTATTTTCTGCCATTAAGTTCCCCTGAAGCCGGAAGTAATCAACGAATGGCCCGCATTCTACACGAAAGTTTAGGCACGTTCAAAGCTGGTATAGCTGCGAGAGGCGGGAACAGCCGACGATGCCAGGGCAGGGACAAGGGTGCAGGGACAAAAGAGAAAGCGGCCATGCTCTGACACGGCCGCTTCTCTGTTCTTGGGGACAGCCGGATTTCACCGCGCCCCTGATTCTATCGCAGGGGGTTTTGCGGGGGTGGCGAGGCGGCCCTTAAGACGCAGTCAAATGACTCCTATGGATCCTGAACCGCCCTATTTAACGATACGCCAGGATCCGTCCGGCTGGCGGCAGGCGGTTCCGTACGCCTGTTGCGTCTGTCCGCTCACGGTGATGGTTTGCTGGAATTCGCGGCAGTAATCGCCGTTATTGGCATAGCCGTCACGGGTCGGGGTCACGGTGCCGCTGTGGCCGGAATCAGGATTGTTCCAGGCGATGGTTTCACCCAAGGGGGCCGCCTGGGCCTGGGTATGGGCGCGTTGGGCCTTCATCTTGTCAACTTCGTCCATCGAACGGCCGATATTGCCGCCCACCAATCCGCCGAGGAGAGCGCCACCGGCGGTGGCTGCCAACTGACCGCTGCCACTGCCGACCTTGGAACCGAGATAGCCGCCCAGCGCGGCGCCGCCCAGGGTGCCCAAAAGCTCCTTACCGCCTTGACCGTCCTGACAGGCGCCCAAGGTGAAGACCAGAATAAGGGCGGGAATAATTGAATGTGTCTTCTTCATTTTTCGAACCTCCGGAATAGAGTCGTTCCGCATGGCTGTATGATTTGGATATCTTGAAAAAGGTTGCCGATATCGCCACAGGCCATGTAACTGGTTACGCATATTTTATCATGGTGTTCCCTATAATGGGACTGTACCCCGATGAAACTGGCGAAAATGTGATAGGTGTCACTATGAACGCCGAATGTGGAGAAAATAAGGCTTTCGGGAAGAACTGGACATGACCAAGGAAACCGACCCCATCCGCCTCTTTGATGAGTATTTTGAGGCGGCGAAGAAGAGTGAGCCCGGCGACGCCACGGCCTGTGCCCTGGCGACGGCGGATGCGGGAGGTGCGCCTTCGGTGCGGATGGTGCTTTTGAAAAAGGCCGATGCCGAGGGATTCATGTTCTACACCAATCTGGAAAGCCGCAAGGGCGAGGAACTGAGGGTAAATCCCCAAGCGGCCATGTGTTTTTACTGGGACAGCATTGATATCCAGGTGCGCGTCGAGGGCAAAGTGACGCCTGTGAGCACGCAAGAGGCCGACGCCTATTTCGCCACCAGGCCAAGAGCAAGCCAGATCGGAACCTGGGCCTCGGATCAGTCGCGCCCCATGGAGGGAATGCTGGCGCTGGAGAAACGTGTCGCCAAATTTGCTGCCAAGCACGCCATAGGTAAGGTGCCGCGACCACCGTTCTGGTCTGGGTTTCGTCTGGTGCCTGTGCGTATCGAGTTCTGGCACCGCCGTTCGTTCCGTCTCCACGAGAGGATTGTGTATGATAGGCAAGGCGATGGCTGGAGCATGAGGCATGTCTACCCTTAAGGTGGAATCCATGGAGGACGGGGGCATAACCGAAAGACGCAAGGCGCGGCTGATGCGGTCCGCCACCTATGCCGCCGTCGCCACGGCGGTTCTTCTGGTGGGCGCGAAGCTGGTCACCTGGTTCTATACCGATTCGGTGAGCGTTCTCTCTTCACTGGTTGATTCACTGCTCGATACCCTGGCGTCGCTGGTCAATCTTTATGCCGTTCACCATGCCTTGCAGCCGGCTGACCAGGAGCACCGCTTTGGTCACGGCAAGGCCGAGCCCCTGGCCGGGCTTGCCCAGTCGGCCTTCATAACCGGCTCGGCCATCTTCCTTTTATTCGAGGCGAGCAGCCATATACTCACTCCCCGGCCTATTGAACACGGCATGGTGGGAATTGCGGTAATGGGTCTCTCCATCATCGCCACCTTTCTTCTCATAGCGTTCCAGCGCCACGTGATCCGGGTTACCGGCTCGGTGGCCATTTCCGCCGATAGCCTGCATTACGTAAGCGACCTTCTGCTTAACGCCAGTGTCATCCTGGCCATTCTGTTATCGGTGAATCTCGGCTGGCAGTACGCCGATCCCATCATAGGCGGTGCCATCGCATTCTATATTCTTTACAGCGCCTTTAAGATCGGCCGCCTGGCATTGCACATACTCATGGACCACGAACTTCCGGACGAGGACCGTGCGCGAATCACCGAAATCGTGCTTGCCCACCCGGAGGTACGCAACATGCACGATCTCCGTACCCGTTCTTCGGGACTGCACAGTTTCATCCAGCTCCATCTTGAAATGGATGGGGAAATCACCCTGCACCACGCCCATGAAATCGCGGAACAGGTGATGAAGGATATCCGCAAGGCTTTCCCCAATGCCGAGGTTCTTATCCACGAGGATCCGGAGGGTATCGAGGAAGAGCGGGCGGTGTTTAGCGAATAGGTTTTTGGCGCCATGGCTGCTCCGATCCCAGAAGAAGATTCCCCGGATTCAGATCAAAACGCGGTCATAGACTTCCTGTCCCGGCCCGAAGCCTATGGGGTTGGGGCGGACCGGGTGGAGAGAATCGACACCCATATTTCCGTGGTTTTCCTGGCGGGAGATCGCGCCTACAAGCTGAAAAAGGCGGTGCGCTTTCCCTATCTCGATTTTTCGGATCTCTCGGCGCGGCAGCGTTTTTGTCAGGCCGAGCTTGAGATCAACCGGCGTACCGCGCCCGGCCTTTACGAGCAGATTGCCGCCGTTACCCGCGCGCCGGGCGGCGGGCTGGCCCTGGATGGCGAGGGGGAGGTCTGTGACTGGCTGGTGGTCATGCGCCGCTTCGACGGTGACGGTCTTTTCGACCGCTTGGCGGAGCGGGGCGCCCTCGACGACGCATTGGTGGAAGAGCTGGCCCGCGAAATAGCGGAATTTCACGAAAAGGCGGAACCGCGTCCCGATTTCGGCGGCACGGCAAGCATGGTAGAAACCATGGCGGAAAATGCCGAACGGCTTGGCCATCATGGCGCGGCGGTGTTCGATGTGGAAAAGGTGGCGCGTCTGGATGCTCTGTGCGCGCGGCAGCTTGAAACTGTGTCATCCCTGTTGGAATCACGGCGCGAGGCGGGTTTCGTGCGGCGCTGTCACGGCGACCTTCACCTGCGCAATATCTGTATGTTCGAGGGTCGCCCGACTCTGTTCGATGCCATCGAATTCAGCGAGTCATTCGCCTGTATTGATATCCTTTACGATCTTTCTTTCCTTCTCATGGATCTGGTGCACCGGGGAATGGTGTCCCAGGCCAATCTGTTGCTGAACCGTTATCTGGGTCATATGGAGGAGGCCCAGGCGGTGCTTGAGGGGCTTGCCGCCCTGCCGCTGTTCTTAGCGGCGCGCGCGGGCATACGCGCCCATACGGTTGCCGATGCCGGTCTGGCCCAGCCCGATGCGAAAGAAGGCCACCGCTTGCTCGACGACTCACTGGCCTATCTCGATCTTGCCCTGTCGTTCCTTGAAGACGTGCCGCCGCGCCTGATTGCCGTGGGCGGCCTGTCGGGGAGCGGTAAATCCACCCTGGCGCGGAACCTGGCGCCGGGACTGGCGCCGGTTCCCGGGGCGGTGATTTTGCGCAGCGATGTGATCCGCAAGCGGCTTATGGGCGGAGATGAATTTTCACCCCTGGGGCCGGAGGCCTACAGGCCGGAGATCACCAGTAAAGTTTACGGGACTATTCATGAAAGGGCCGCCACGGCGCTGGCCGCCGGGTGTAGCGTTATCGCCGATGCCGTCTATGCCAACAGGCAAGAGCGCGAGGCCCTGGCGGCGGTGGCGGAAACCTGTGGTGTGCCTTTTGCGGGGCTGTGGCTGGAGGCGCCTGTCGAGGTGATGGCCCAGCGTATCGAGGGGCGCATGGAGGGCCGCGTCAAAGGAACGGGGCGGGATGCCTCCGACGCCACGGTGGAGGTGCTGAAAAGCCAGCTCGGCTACGAGCCGGGAAAAATGGACTGGCGGCGCATTGACGCCGGCGGCGGGGAGGAAGCTACCCTTGCCGCGGCCAGCGCGATTCTGGTCTAATGGGCTCGTTGGGGAGGGGACGATGGCGATCAAGGTAATCATGGTGGCCGTGAGTGCGGTTTCAGGGAGCGAGCAGGCCATAAGGACGGCTCTGGGTCTGGCCGCGCGTTTTGATTCCCATGTGGAGGTGCTCCACGTGCGTAGCGACCCGCGCGCCGCCATGCCCTATATGGGGGAAGGCATGTCGGGTGCTGCCATCCAGGAGATCATGGAGGTTTCGGAACGGGACGAGGCGGCCCATTCAGTGGAGTTACGCGCCCTTTTCGATTCTCTGTGTGGTGAACAAAAAATCACTCTCAGTGAGTCGCCGGGCGAGGGTGGCTCTGATGTCCCAACGGCTGCATGGCATGAGGAAGTGGGTCAGGACGATGATATTGTCGCCGCGCGCGGGCGCTTGGCCGATCTCGTGGTAGTGGCCCGCCCCGACGAAGCGGAAGGTCCGGCGGCCCATCTCATTATCGAGGCTGCCCTGTTCGAAAGCGGCCGGCCGGTTCTTGTGGTGCCGCCCTCGTCGCCGCCGGGAACCGGCGCGCGGGTGGCCGTGGCCTGGAATGGTTCGGTAGAGGCCTCAAGGGCGGTGGCCGCGGCCATGCCTGTTCTGCGCGGAGCCGAGGAGGTGAGCGTCCTGCGGGCTTGGAAAAGGGATGGCGATGACGACAGGAACGCGGCCCTGGCCGAGGCCAATGATCTGGTGCGCTATCTCGCCTGGAACGGAATCGCCGCCGAGGCGCGCTGTCTTGGCGCGGCGGAGGAGCCCGAGGGAAGCGTGCTGTTGGCGGAAGTGGCGGCGTGGAAAGCCGATCTTCTCGTCATGGGCGGCTACACCCATAGCCGGTTCCGGGAGATGCTGTTCGGCGGAATAACGCGGGACATGCTCAGCGACGCCACAGTGCCGGTGCTGATGGCTCACTAAGGGCCAAACCCCTTTTGTGGCAAAGAGAGGCGGCGGTCAGGCCGCTTTCTTGATATCGAGCCGCCCCCACACATCCACCACGGCGTCCACCAGCCGGTCCATCATGGCGTCGGTATGCAGCGGCGAGGGCGTGAAGCGCAGGCGTTCTTCGCCGCGCGGCACGGTGGGGTAATTGATGGGCTGGACGTAGATGCGGTGGCGGGTCAGCAGTTCGTCGCTGGCCTGTTTACAGAGCTTGGCGTCGCCCACCATGACCGGAACGATGTGGCTGTCGCCGGGGAGGACCGGGATTCCGGCCTCGCCGAACAGGCGTTTGAGCCGTGCCGACTGGTTGAACAATCCTTCGCGCTCGGCGGTGGAGTGTTTGAGGTGGTGGATGGCGGCGAATGCCCCGGCGGCGATGGCCGGCGGCAGCGAGGTGGTGAAAATGAACCCGGTGGCGAAGCTGCGCACGAAATCCACGAGGTTTTCCGAGGCCGCGATATAACCGCCGATGGTGCCGAAAGCCTTGGCCAGGGTTCCCTGGATAATGTCCACCTGTTCCATGACGCCCTCGCGTTCGGCGACGCCGCCGCCGCGGTCGCCATACATGCCCACGGCGTGGACCTCGTCGAGGAAGGTCAGCGCGTTATAGCGCTTGGCGATATCCACAATCTCCGGGATGGGGCCGAAATCGCCGTCCATGGAATAGACGGATTCGAAAACGATGATCTTGGGGCGTCCGGGCTCTTCCTGTTTCAGCAATTCCTCGAGATGGGCGAGGTCGTTATGGCGGAAAATCTTTTTCTCGGCCCTGGAAAAGCGGATGCCCTGGATCATGGAGGCATGGTTCATCTCGTCGGAGAGCAGCAGGCAGTTGGGCAGGCGCGAGCCCAGGGTGCTCAGGGTGGCCTCGTTGGCCATGAAGCCGGAATTGAACAGCAGGGCGGCTTCGGTACGATGGAGGTAACACAACTCGCGCTCCAGCAGCACGTGATAGTGATTGGTGCCGGAAATATTGCGGGTGCCGCCGGCGCCGGCGCCGACACGGGCGATGGCGTCCTTCATGGCGCTGATGACCTTGGGGTTCTGGCCCATGCCGAGATAGTCGTTGGAGCACCAGACGGTGACTTCCTCCACCTTGTCGCCGCGATAGTTGTTGGCCAGGGGGAACTGTCCGGCCTTGCGTTCAAGGTCGGCGAAGACGCGATAGCGGCCTTCGGATTTAAGGCCGCCCAGGGTTTCGGCGAAGAATCGTTCGTAATCCATGGGGTTTTGTTCCACTTCGGGGCTTCAGGCGCCAAAACCTATCATAACGCCGGGAAAAAGGCTTCTCAAACTGCGCGATGGGGGGTGCGACCGACTGTCCCGCCGGGGAAAGAGGGTTGGGGGGTGGGCGGGCTGGCTGTGGATGAACGGGGTGGGAAAAGGTCCACAGGGGGAGTTACGCTACGGACCCAGTGTTACGGGGCGTTTAGGGCGGGGGCAGGGGGCTTTTTTTCCATGTTATCCACATGGTTATCCACAGGGTGTCCACAGCTTTTCCACCACATTATCCCGCCCCGCGGGACGTCCCCCGATAAAAATCAATCAGATGGAAATCAGTGAGATGGAACACCTCCCAGGTGGAAACCGGTCAGTTCCTGCCGTAGACGTCCTCGAGCCGCTCGATGTCGTCCTCGCCGAGATAGTTCCCCGACTGCACCTCGATCAGGAGGAGTGGTTTGTCGCCCTTGTTTTCCAGACGGTGCACCATGCCCTGGGGGATGAAGGTGGATTCGTTTTCGTGGAGTTCAAAGGTTTCCTCGCCGCGGGTGATATGGGCGGTGCCGTTGACCACCACCCAGTGTTCGGCCCGGTGCTGGTGCTTTTGCAGGGAGAGTATGCCGCCGGGATTAATGGTCAGGCGCTTGGCCTGGAAGCTGTCGCCGGCATCGATGCATTGATAGGCGCCCCAGGGGCGATAGACCTTGGAATGGGCCGTGGCTTCGGCGTGCCCTTGGGCCTTGAGTTCGGCGACAAGGGTTTTGACCTCTTGGGCGCTGTCCTTGTGGGAGACGAGCACGGCGTCGTCGGTGGCCACCACCACCACATCATCGAGCCCGATCACCGCCACCAGCGGGCGTTCGCTACGGATGTAGGAATTATTGACATCGGTCAGGACCACTTTTCCCTGGGCCACGTTTCCCTGTTCGTCCTTGTGGCCGGTTTTCCACAGCTCCGACCATGACCCCACGTCGCTCCAGCCCAGTGTCACCGGCATGACGGCGGCATGATCGGTGTGTTCCATGACGGCGTAATCAATGGACTGGGACGGGCTGGCGCAAAAGGATGTGGCATCGAGGCGCAGGAAATCGAGGTCGCGCCCGGCCTTCTCCACCGAGGCGCGGCAGGCATTGAGCATCTTGGGGTCGAGCCGCGCCAATTCGTCGAGATAGGCCTGGGCGCCGAGAAGGAACATGCCGCTGTTCCAGTACCACTGGCCTTCCGAGACGTAAGTCTGGGCCGTCTCGAGGTCGGGTTTTTCGACGAAGCGTTCCACCAGATAGCAGCCCGGAACCTTGTCGATGGGTTCGCCGCCGCGGATATAGCCATAACCCGTCTCCGGGGCGTCGGGGGTCACGCCAAAGGTCACCAGCTTGCCCTCACGGGCGGCCAGGGAGGCCACCTCCACGGCGGTGAGAAATGCCTCTTCGTCGTTGATGACATGGTCGGAAGGGAGCACCAGAAGGATGGCTTCGGGATCTTCGGCGGCTAGGACCAGCGCCGCCACGGCCACCGCCGGCGCGGTATTGCGGCCTTCGGGTTCGAGTACGATGGCGGCGGGGCTGATATGGCTTTCGCGGCATTGTTCGGCGATGACGAAGCGGTGTTCCTGATTACAGATGACCAGCGGCGGGGAAAACCGGGACGCATCCGCGACGCGGCCGAGAACGTTCTGCAACAGGCTTTGCGGCGACGACAGGGGCAACAGCTGTTTGGGCCGGATTTCGCGGGACATGGGCCATAGCCTGGTCCCGGCGCCGCCCGAAAGCACCACCGGCGTAATCTTGCCTTCTGGAGTTTCCATCACCGGATTTCCGTCATAGTCATGGCGATGCCATCCGTTACGTCATTCATTGATCTACCGTTATGCAGTATGGCCGCCATAAACGGTACAGAAAAATCAAAAATCAAATAACCCCCCCAATAAAAACCCCGGTGGCCTGGGATAGCCACCGGGGGTACGGGGAGAAATCCGAAATGGGGCTGTTCTCAGAAGGTCATGCCCACGCCCACGCCGACGATGATGGGATTGATGTTCACATCCGTCCTGCGCACGGTTACCACCTGGGTGCTGCTCGACGTGGTGGTGAGCTTCAGTTCGGGCTCGATCTGGATATATTTCACATCCAGATTTGCATACCAGCCGGGATAGAGCTCGAGATCGACGCCGCCCTGAAGGGCGTAGCCGAAGGTGTTCTCGAGCTCTCCCTTGGTGCCGCCGCCGAGCGCGCCGTTGAGGCTCTCCGACATTTGGGTGTCATAGGCGATGGTGTAGTTGATCCCGACGCCGAGATAGGGCCGGATTCTGTCTTCCTTGTCCCAGAAATGGTACTGCAGGGTAAGCGTGGGAGGGATCAGGCGCGTATGGCCCACATCCTCGAGGCCGCCTATGGTATTTTCGCCGGTAAGCTTGTTCTTGGTGCCGCCGAGGATCAGCTCGGTGCCGATATTGTCGGTCCACATATAGGTGAAATCGAGCTCCGCCGTATGGTGGGGGCTGACCCCGAGCCGGGGGTCGCCGCCCACATTGGGAACCTGGCTGCTGCTGTCCAGGGGGGCCACGTTGATGCCGCGCAGGCGCACCAGGATGTCGCCCTCTTCAAGGGCCGCGGCAGGAAAGGTGAGGAGAAACACCGAAAGCAACGACGCCATGGCGGCGCCATCCCATTTACCGGGCCTCCTTGTGGTCATCATCTTCTCCTGTATTTTTCTAGAAAAACCATAATAAAAGTATGGGAAAACATAT
>CAYZWF010000026.1:25747-33336 GCA_964482135.1 uncultured Rhodospirillaceae bacterium | reverse complement strand
CCGGGGAGACTCGAACTCCCACGTTCTTGCGAACAACAGATTTTGAGTCTGCTGCGTCTACCAATTCCGCCACAGGGGCCCAGAGAGGGTACGGGTCGGATCACAAACAAGAGACTCGGGATATAGCGGGCGTGGGCGTCGTGGTCAATGTGGGGGGGCAATGTAAGGAACGGGCCGCTCGCGGCATGACGGTTGCCATCCAGCAACGGCGTTGCTACACCGCTGGGCATGTTGCGCGGACTCTATGACTGGACCATGAGACTGGGCGAGCGGCCCGGCGCCATGTGGGCGCTGGCCGCGGTGGCCTTCGTGGAAAGCTCGGTCTTTCCCATCCCTCCCGATGTTCTGTTGATCCCCATGGTTCTGGCGGCGCGCGCCAAATGGTGGCGCATGGCCGCGGTGTGTACCGTGGCGTCGGTCTTGGGCGGGGTGGCGGGCTATGGCATCGGCGCGCTGTTGTTCGATGCGGTGGGCCGCCCGGTGCTGGAATTCTATGGCCAGGGCGGCGCCTTCGAGACCTTCCGCCAGTCCTATAACGAGTTGGGGGCATGGATCGTGGCCGGGGCCGGGGTCACGCCCTTCCCCTATAAGGTGATTACCATCGCCAGCGGCGCGACGGGGCTCGATATGGGTGTCTTCATGACGGCCTCGGTGTTGTCACGGGGGTTGCGTTTCTTCCTCGAGGCCTGGCTGCTCTATTATATAGGCCCGCCGGTGCGCCATTTCGTGGAGAAGAATCTGGGTCTTACATTTACGGCGTTCCTGGTGGCCCTGTTGGGGGGATTCGTGGTGGTGCGTTATGTCTTTTGAGTCTGGGTCTTTTAATTTTGGGAATATTCCAGCCGCGCGGCTGGTGCCGGGACTGGCGCTGGCGGTGAGTGTGGCGGCGCTGGCCGCGGCCTATGGCTCGCAATATTGGGGCGGGCTGGCGCCCTGCATGCTGTGCTTGTATCAGCGCGCCGCCTATGGCGCGGTGATTGTCTGTGCGGCGGGGGCGCTGGCATGCGCCTTCGCGGAGAGGGAAAAGGCGGCACGGGTTCTGACCGGGCTCTGCGCCCTGGGGTTCCTGGTGGGCGCCGGAATCGCCTTTTATCACGTGGGGGTGGAACAGCAGTGGTGGACGGGCACGGAAGCCTGCGTGGGTGCAGCCACGGGAAGCGCCGACACCATAGAAGAACTGCGCGCGCAATTGCTGGCCGCACCCATCGTGCGTTGTGATGAGGTGGCCTGGTCCCTGTTGGGAATCTCCATGGCCGGTTATAATGCATTTCTCTCGCTGGCGCTGGCGGCGGCCACGCTGATCGGCCTGCGTCTGATGCGGGAAGAGGAGGCATCATGACGAACAAACCGGAAGAGACCGCGGCCAAAGGCGGGAAGAAAGACAAGAAAAAAGAGTTGAGCAAAAAAGACCTGAATAAGGTTTCCGGCGGGGCCATGCCCACACCGGTCAACGGCCAGATCACCGATGTCACGAAAGATATAGTCATGACCGGAGGGGGAACAGGCTCGGATGGGGGCAATACTTGAGCCATGACCGGCGCTTCTAAAACAACCGCCCGCCGGACAGCAGACGACCGCCTCCCCGGCGACCTCGACGCCAAGGCGCTGGTGGCGCGCATGATTCGCGTGGACCATGCCGGGGAATACGGTGCGGTGCGTATCTATGAAGGCCAGATGGCGGTGCTGGGCAAGGCCGCGGCGGGCGGCGCCATCGCCCATATGGCCGACCAGGAACGCGATCATCTGGCGGCCTTCGAGACATTGATCCGCGAGAGGGGGGTGCGGCCCACGGCGCTGACGCCGCTCTGGCATCTCGGCGGCTTCGCCCTGGGCGCGGCCACCGCGGCGCTGGGTCCGCGCGCGGCCATGGCCTGTACGGCCGCGGTTGAAGAAGTGATCGATGATCATTACGCGGGGCAGATCGACAAGCTGGGCGAGGATGAGGCCGATCTGCGCGCGCGCATGGAGTCCTATCGCGCCGACGAGATCGCCCATCGCGACACCGCCTATGACCACGGCGCGCGCGAGGCTCCGGCTTATGGGGCGCTTACAGGGGCCATCAGGGCCGGCACGCGGCTCGCCATCTGGCTCTCGGAGAGGGTGTAGGGGGCTGCCAAATCGAGGCGGATAAGACCCGCCAAAAGATCACGGCTCCAGTTCGGAATCCCAGTAGAGGAAATCGCGCCAGCTTTCGTGGAGATAGTTGGGCGGAAAGGCGCGGCCGTTTTCCTGGAGCATGTGGGTGGTGGGCTGTTGCGGCCGGGTCAGCAGATGCAGCCCGCTTTCCCTGAGCAGGCGGCTGCCCTTTCTCAGGTTACAGACGCCGCAGGCCGCCACCACATTGGTCCAGGTGGTGCGGCCGCCGCGCGAACGCGGCACCACATGATCGAAGGAAAGCTCCTCGCTGTGGAACAGGTCGCCGCAATACTGGCAGGAGAAGCGGTCGCGCAGGAACACGTTGAAGCGGGTAAAGGCGGGGCGCCGCGACAGCGAGATATAGTCCTTTAGCGCGATGACGCTGGGCAGGCGGATGCTGAAGCTGGGCGAATGGACCGCGCGTTCGTATTCGGAAACCACGTTGACGCGGTCGAGAAAGACCGATTTCACCGCGTCCTGCCACGACCACAAAGACAGCGGGAAATAGCTCAACGGCCGGAAATCGGCGTTGAGGACAAGAGCCGGACAGCTTTCCGGCGTTACGTTCATGGCCGTCCTCCCAAGCTTTGTCCCTTGTGTTGGGCCAGAGGCTACACGGGTTTGGCGGCAAAAATAAAGGGAAAACAGAGCCTAAGCCGTTGAAAACGTGGTATGAGGCGGCCATGAATACCCCATCCCCGGATAGACCCCCGGATAGACCCCCGGATAGAACCTCAGATAGAACCTCGGATAGAATGATCGTCACCCGTTTCGCCCCCAGCCCCAGCGGGCACCTGCATCTCGGCCACGCCCATGCGGCGCTGGTGGCCTGGGACCGCGCGCGCGCGCGCGGCGGACGGTTTCTGCTGCGTATGGAGGACATCGATGTGGGGCGCTGTAGGCCCCAGTTCGAGCAGGACATTGTGGATGATCTGGCCTGGCTCGGTGAGGGGCTGGAGGATTTCCAATGGCAACAGCCGGTGCGCCGCCAGTCCCAATGTCTGGCCGATTACGCGGCTGCGCTGGCGCGGCTCGACGGGATGGGGCTGTTGTATCCCTGTTTTTGCACCCGCGCCCACATCCGCGCCGAGATCGAAGCCGCGGCGAGCGCCCCCCATGGTGCCCCCCATGGTTCCCCCCATGGACCAGACGGGCCGTTGTATCCGGGGACGTGCCGGGGGCTGGGTGGGGAAGAACGGCAGGCGCGCCGGGAAGGTGGCGAGTCGTACGCGCTGAGGCTGGATATGGCGAAGGCCACGGAAATGGCGGGCGAGATGGCGGGTGGCGGGCTGGAATGGCGCGATGAAGGAAAAGGCGTTGTCAATGCGCGGCCGGAGATTCATGGTGACGTGGTGCTGGCGCGCAAGGACATCGCCACCAGCTATCACCTGTCGGTTACCGTGGACGATCATCTCCAGAAGGTGAGCCTGGTGACGCGCGGCGAGGATCTGTTTGACGCCACCCATCTGCACCGCTTGCTCCAGGCGTTGCTGGGGTTGGACGTGCCGGACTATCACCATCATCGCCTGGTGACCGGAGCCGACGGCAAACGGCTGGCGACGCGGGACAAGGCGGCCAGTCTGCGGGCTTTGCGCGAGGGCGGCGTGACCCCGGCGGCGGCCAGGAAGATGGCGGGATTTTAGAGTCGGGAGGCTATGAGTAGGGAATTCCCGGAGCGGGGGATTTAAAAGAGACCGCCGCGCTTAGTTGGACAGGCGTTTCCTGAGGTATTTGGCAAAATCGGCGGAGGCCAGCGGGCGGCTGTAGATATAGCCCTGTACCTCTTTGCATTGGCGTTCCTTCAGACAGTCGAGCTGTTCATCGGTTTCCACGCCCTCGGCGATGCTGGTGAGGTCCATGTTCTTCGCCACGTCGATGAGCATGGAGGCAATGGCTGCGTCATCCCGGTCGGTGGCGATGTCGATGACGAAAGAATGGGAAATCTTGAGGGTGGAAATGGGGAAATTCTTGAGGTAGCTGATGGAGGAGGCGCCGTCGCCGAAATCGTCGATGGCGATACGCACGCCCATCTCCTTAAATTCCTCCAGAATACGGGCGGTCTCGTCCACATTCTCGATGACCATGCTTTCGGTGAGCTCCAGCTCCAGATAAGAGGGGTCGAGTTCCGTCTCGTCGAGGGCATCGGTGACGTGCCGGATGAAATCGGGGTGCTTGAACTGGCGCGGAGAGATATTTACGGCCATGCGCATGAGTGGAAATCCCTCGTCCTGCCAGGCCTTCGCCTGCCGGCAGGCGGATCGCAGCACCCATTCGCCCACCGCCACGATCATCCCCGTCTCCTCGAGAATGGGAATAATCCGCGCCGGGGGAACGAGACCCATTTCGGGGTGCTGCCAGCGCAACAGGGCCTCCACGCCCTGGATGGCATTGGTGGCGGAATCGATCTGCGGCTGGTAGTGGAGGACGAATTCCTCACGGTCCAGGGCGTGGCGCAGGCTGGTCTCCAGCTTGAGCCGCTCCAGGGCCTCTTCGTCCATGTCGGAAGAATAGAACTGGTAATTGCCGCGGCCGTTTTCCTTGGCCCGGTACATGGCCACGTCGGCGTTCTTTAGCAGGGTGCTGCTTTCCTCGGCGATGGCCGCGGGGTCTTCCTCCTCTTCATCGCCGCCTTCTTCATCGCCGCCGGATGCATGATGGAAGGCGATGCCGAGACTGGCGGTGATGAAAACCTCGTGTTCTCCCACGGTGAGGGGCTGAGAAAGCTCGTGAAGGATTTTCTCCGCTACCTTGGCGACCGCGTCCTCGTCGGCGAAGTCCTCGAGGATGAGGGCGAATTCGTCCCCGCCCAGACGGGCCAGAGTGTCGCTGCCACGCGAGCAGGACTTGAGCCGTTGCGCCACCTGGTTCAGCAATTCGTCCCCTTCGCTGTGGCCCAGCGTGTCGTTGATGATTTTGAAACGGTCAAGGTCCATGAAGACCGCGGCAAGAGAGGTGTTGTTGCGGTGGGCCTGGGCCAGGCTGTGTTCGAGGCGGTCGCCGAACGGCATCCGGTTGGGCAGGCCGGTGAGGGCGTCATGACGGGAGAGGTGCCGGACCCGCTCCTGGGAGAGTTTCAGTTCGGTGATTTCCGTGAATACGGCCACGTAATTGGCGGCATGGCCGGCCTCGTTGGGGATGACGCTGATGTTCATCCAGGCGGGAAAGGCTTCGCCGTTCTTGCGCCGGTTGATGATCTCTCCCTGCCATTGCCCGGATTCGGCAAGGATGTCCTGGACGGCCTTGAAAAAGGCTGAATCCTGGGAATCGGCATGGAACCGCGTCAGATCCCAGCCCAGCACTTCCTTTTGGGTGTAGCCGGTGATTTGCGAAAATGCGGTGTTAATTCTTTGAACCCGCAGGTTTTCGTCGGTGACGATAATGCTTTCCAGGGTGCCCTCGAAAATCTTGGCCGCGAGCCGGAGTTCTTTCTCGGCGCGCTTGCGCTCGATGGCGTAACGGATGACGCGGCGCAGAATGCGCGGGCTCACATTGTCTTTCACCAGATAGTCCTGGGCTCCGGCGCCGGCCAGGTCCTCGGCCAGAGATTCGTCGTCGAGGCCGGTCAGCACCACGATCGGAGTTCCCGGCGCATGGGTGTGGATTTTCGAGAAAGTGCCGAACCCCTTTCCGTCGGGAAGGGAAAGATCGAGGATGACCACATCGAAGGCTTTTTCGGCGAAAAGAGAGACCGCCTTGTCGATGCGGTCCACATGATCGAGGGCAACGTCGAGCCCGGATTCCACGAATCCGAGCTGGATCAGCCGGGCGTCGCCGGGATTGTCCTCCACCAGGAGAATGCTAAGAGGCATGGTCATTTTTATTATCCTCGGCGTTGCTGAATATTTTTTGTTCTTACGCTTCGTTCTTACGCTTCATCCGGGGCGGCGGCGGGCAGCTTGACGATGGAAAGCCAGAAATTATTGATGGAGTGGACCACGTTGATGAACTGGTCGAAGTCCACGGGCTTGGTCACGTAACAGTTCACATGAAGGTCATAGGTCTGGACGATGTCCTTTTCCGCTTCCGACGAGGTAATGACCACCACCGGGATGCGTTTGAGGTCCGGGTCCGATTTGATTTCCGCCAGAACCTCGCGGCCGTCCATTTTTGGCAGATTGAGATCGAGAAAAATCACATCGGGACACGGGGCCTCGGCGTGATCGCCTTCGCGCCGCAGGAAGGCCATGGCCTGTAGTCCATCCCCGACCACATGCAGGTTGTTGAGAACCTTACTTTCCCGCAACGCCTCCTGGGTCAGGCGCACGTCGCCGGGATTGTCCTCCACGAGGAGAATTTCGGCGGTTCTTGCCTGGGTTTCAATGGTCATGACGGGCTCTCTCCCTGTGTGTTGGGAAGGGTAAAGCGGAGAGTCGCGCCGGGCGGGGCCGCGGGCTCCACCCAGATGCGTCCGCCGTGACGTTCGACGATTTTCTTGCATACCGCGAGCCCGATTCCGGTGCCCGGATATTCTTCCTTGGTATGCAGGCGCTGGAAGATGATGAAGATGCGCTCGGCGAATTCCTAGGTGATGCCGATCCCGTTATCGCGCACCTCGAAGGTCCACTCCCTGGGCCCCGGCGTGGCGGAAATCCAGACCTTGGGGGGGGTCTCGCCACGGAACTTGATGGCATTGGCGATCAGATTCTGGAACAGCTGGGCCACTTGCGAGGCGTCCACCGGCAGCGCCGGCAGGGAACTGTAGATCACTTCCGCGCCGCATTCGTCGAGCATGATGCTGATGCTGGATTTTACGCGCGACACGATGTCCGCCATTTCGGTCACGGCAAAGGGCTTGGTGTGGGTGCCGACGCGGGAATAGGACAGAAGGTCGTTGATCAGGGTCTGCATACGGGTCGCCCCGTCCACGGCAAAGTGGATGAATTCATCGGCGTCCTCTCCCAGCTTGCCTTCGTAGCGCCGGGCCAGAAGTTGGGTATAGCTGGCCACCATGCGCAGGGGTTCCTGAAGGTCGTGGGAGGCCACATAGGCGAACTGTTCCAGTTCTTCGTTGGAGCGGGCCAGTTCCTGGGTGCGGCGCGCCAGTTCGTCCTGGGACTCGCGGTATTCGGTAATATCGGAAAATTCCACGATGTAGTGGGTAAGCTGCCCGGACTCGTCGGTGACGCTGCTGATCTGTTGCCAGGCGGGGAAATCCTCGCCGCTCTTGCGCCGGTACCAGAGCTCTCCCTTCCAGGTGCCGGTGGAGATCAGGCGCTTTTCCATATCGCAGAGAAGGGCGTCGTTTCGCGGGGTGTCGAACAGGCTGATGTGCTGTTCCACCAACTCTTGGTGAGGGAACCCGGAAATTTTCGACGCCGCCGCGTTGGTGTGGATGATGACGCCGTCGGCGCCGGTGATCAGCATGGCCTCGATATTCCTCTCGAAGACATGGGAATAGAGATCAAGCAGATCATGGTCTCCGCCGGCGCTTTTCTTGGCGCTTTTCTTGGCGC
>CAYZWF010000026.1:9680-25647 GCA_964482135.1 uncultured Rhodospirillaceae bacterium | reverse complement strand
GGCGCTTTTCTTGGCGCTTTTCTTGGCGCCTTTCTTTGTGGCGGAACCCGTGGTCTGGGGCTGGTTTTGTTCAAGCAACTGGAAAATTCCCCCCGGGACTTTGTGGATTTTATAGATTTTGCGGTTTTACGCGGCCCAGAAACATGCATATGGAATGCTTCTTATTGAGCTATGGGGACATTTATAAATTGTGAACCATTAAGGAATGGTGAGCATTGCCTAAAATTTGCCGCTATTTTTCCGGGCATTCGCGAACGGAACCGGGGGCGGGCGCGGAGGCGGAGGGGATTAAAAACTTTCCAGCAGACGCGCGAAGGCGTCGTGCCATTGCCCAAAGGGCGTTGCTTCGTGAACGTCGCAGACATGGGAAAAGGCGCGGTCTTGTGTCTCGAGAAGTTTCGCCAGCGCCTTTCCGGCGTCCCGTGTGGGGCGTTTGGGGCCGTAGGGGTTGAAGATGAGACGCTCCCCGCGAAAGTAGAGAAGGTCGCAGACGAAGAGAACGGAGCCAGCCATATAGACGGTGAAGCCCGGCGAATGGCCGCCCACATGATGGGCCTCCAACCCGTCCCCGGAAAAATCACCACTGAAGGCGCGGTCCACGGGAAAGGACCGGGCCAGGGGGTGATCGGCGTCCTGTTCGTTGATCCATACCTGCGCGCGGAAGCGGTCGCGGTAGAGGTTGGAGGCGCCCATGAAATCCTTGTGGGTGAAGGTGATCACGTCCACCGGGTCCAGAGTTTCGTCGAAGAGGCAGGGGCAGTCGATCCAGAAATTGCGAGTCGGTGTTTCCACCCGGTAGGCGGCGTGTTCGTAGCCCAGCGCCGGCTGTGACATCAAGCGGGTCACTCCTTTTGTTACGAGGGTGGCGTGGACGCGGAACCGTTTTGCGCATTCCTCCTGGGTGATGATCCGGTCCCGTCCGGCGCCGCAGAAGGGGCAGGTATCGGGACAGCCACCGATCATGTTATAGCCGCAGGTCAGGCAGACATATTGGGTTGCCGCCGTGGCCGTTCCTGACATGGCGCCGTCCCCTATGCCTGCCGCCCCAGCGCGGTGGCGATTTCCGCGCGGTCGGGCGCGCCGTCGAGGACGCCGTGGCGGAGCAGGAAATCGATAATCACCAATGCGCTGCCGGGCTTGAAATGCAGGGCTTTCGCGGTGGTGGCGGCCATGTCCCTCACCTCGTCCGCGGGCAGGAGGAGAAACTCCGACACCTCGCCATCGAGCGAGCGCGGCGTGAAACCGGCGGGCAGCTTCAGGTCATAGCAAAAAATATTACCGGGGCTGAGTCCGAAGGGTGTTTCCACAAGATAGGACAGACACCCCTGTGGCCGGGCCTGGGCGATGAGATCGGGCTCGATACCGGCTTCTTCGAGGGATTCCTTGGCCAGATTATCCTCGGCGCTGAGATGTGCCGGCTGGCCCCCGGCCACCAGATTGTCGAGCTTTCCGGGAAAATCGAAACAGTTCGGCCCGCGCCGCGCCAGCCATACCTCGATGCCATTCCCGTTATTAACATAGCCGTTCAAATGCACGCCCCAGGCGGGCAGGCCGAAGAACAGCACCGCCGAGCGCGTGATATGGGCCAGCGGTTGCGTGGTGGGGGCGGCGGGAGAATCGGCGGCGGGAGAATCGGCGGGGAAATCAGCGTGCGTGGGGTCGGCGAAGACGGGGTAATCCTCGTCCATCCAGGGCGGCATGACACCGTCCTTTGAGTCGAGATCGCGGGCCACCTTCATGAGGGCCTGTGAGCGCGCCGCGCAGTCACCCAGACCGGGCGAGAGGGTGACGGCGTTATCGGTAAACTCGAAAATGTCCTCGTGAGCGTGCAGCAGGGGAAGCGTGTCGCTGCGAATCCGTCCCACGGGGAACCCGGCCATGTGGAAGGGCGTGAAGCGCGAGAGGTCGTGGCGGTTACAGTCGGCGATGCAGCGGAGAAAGGTCACGGGATTACAGGCTCCGGGAAGTCCGGGGGGGCGGGGGACGGACGCGTTTACGCCGCGTCCTTGGCCGCGTCTTCGATTACGTCGACGATTTCGGTCATGATTTGAGAGATATGGAAGTCCTTGGGCGTATAGACCGCCGCCACGCCCATTTTCTTTAATTCCTTGGCGTCGCGGGGTGGAATGATCCCGCCCACCACCAGCGGCACATCAAGCCGCGCCTTTTTCATGCACGCCAGCACGTCGCCCACCAGCGCCAGATGGGAGCCCGAAAGCACGGAAATCCCGATCACATGCACGCCTTCCTCCAGCGCCGCGTTGACGATCTGGGCCGGGGTCAGGCGGATGCCCTCGTAAACCACTTCGAAACCGGAATCCCGCGCCCGCACGGCGATCTGTTCGGCGCCGTTGGAATGACCGTCGAGGCCCGGCTTGCCCACCAGCATTTTCAGCCGCCGCCCCAGTTTCTTCGAGGCTTCTTCCACCCGTTCCCGGGTCTGGGCGAAGGAATTGTCCCCAGCGCCGGCGGCGGCCGGCGAGGTTGCCGTGCCGACCCCGGTAGGCGCGCGGTATTCGCCGAACACCTGGCGCAGGCGGCCCGCCCATTCGCCGGTGGTGACGCCGGCATGGGCGCAGGCGATGGAGGATTCCATGATGTTGCTTCCGTCCCGGGCGGCGGCTTCCAGCGCATCCAGCGCGGTTGCCACGGCCGCGTCGTCGCGACTCTCCCGCCATGCCTCCAGGCCCTTGATCTGCGCGGCTTCAGCCTTGGGGTCAGGGGTGAAGAAACCGCCGTCTTGCGATTCCGTGAGCGGTGAATCGTGGGTCTCGGTGAAACAGTTGACGCCCACCACCGGCAGTTCGCCCGATTCCACCCGCGCCAGCCGCAGCGCGCCCGACGCCACCAGTTGTTGTTTCATGTAGCTCGATTCGATGGCCGCCACCACGCCGCCGGCCTCAACGATGCGGGCCATCTCGGCGCGGGCTTCTTGTTTAAGCGCGTCCACGTTTTCGCGGATCACGGCTGAACCCTCGAAGATGTCGTCGAATTCCATGAGGTCGGTCTCGTGGGCCATGATCTGTTGCAGACGCAGGGACCATTGCTGGTCCCAGGGCCGCGGCAGGCCCAGCGCCTCGTTCCAGGCCGGAAGCTGGATGGCGCGGGCACGCGTGTTCTTGGAGAGCACCACCGACAGCATCTCGATCAAAATGCGATAGACGTTGTTTTCCGGCTGTTGCTCGGTGAGGCCCAGGGAGTTCACCTGCATGCCATAGCGGAAGCGGCGGAATTTCTCGTCCTCGATGCCGTAAGTTTCACGGCAGATTTCATCCCACAGTTCGGTGAAGGCGTGGACCTTGCACAGCTCGGTGACGAAACGCATGCCGGCATTGAGGAAGAAGCTGATGCGGCCCACCACGCGGGGAAAGTCTTCCTCCGCCACCTGGCCGCCCTCGCGCACGCCGTCGAGCACGGCACCGGCCGCGGCCAAGGTGAAGGCCAGTTCCTGCATGGGCGTGGCCCCGGCTTCCTGAAGGTGATAGGAGCACACGTTGATGGGATTCCATTTCGGAATCTCGTTGGCGGTAAAGGCGATGATATCGGTGGTCAGCCGCAGCGAGGGGCCGGGCGGGAAGATATAGGTGCCGCGAGCCAGATATTCCTTGATGATGTCGTTCTGGGTGGTGCCGGCCAGCCCTGCGCGTTCCGCGCCCTGGTCCTCGGCCGCCGCGATATAGAGGGCCAGCAGCCACGGCGCGGTGGCGTTGATGGTCATGGAGGTGTTCATCTGGTCCAGCGGGATGCCCTCGAACAGGGCCTTCATGTCGCCCAGATGGCATATGGGCACGCCCACCTTGCCGACCTCGCCGCGGGCCAGCACATGATCGGCATCATAGCCGGTCTGGGTCGGCAGGTCGAAGGCCACCGAGAGCCCGGTCTGACCCCTGGCGAGATTGGAGCGGTAGAGCTCGTTGGAGGCGGTAGCCGAGGAATGGCCCGAATAGGTACGGATCATCCATGGTGATGCATGGGGCGATTTGACCCCGGAAGGGGCCCAGGAATTCGTTGCGGATGCGTTATTATCCCCTTTTGAGGGGGGATTTGATGTGGCCGATTTATCCTTCATTCCCAGGGATTCTCCCGCTTTTGGGCATTCAGACTGGAATTATTGGGGCGACGTTACCATATTGTGCATTGCAAAAAAACCATCGGGAAGGGTAAAGTCCGGGCCGGTCATTTGGCCCGACGCATATTTGGGTGTCCTGGCGGACATATGGGTATTTAAAAACTGGATCAACGAGAAACGCCCCGGCTTTCACGGAAAAACCGCCCGCTACCGGGCTTAATGGAGAGTTTTAAACATGGGTAAGACGGCAGAGGTCGTGAATATGAACAGCGTACAAACAGAAAAAGACCTCTATGAAATTGGCGAAATACCGCCTTTGGGTCATGTGCCGAAACAGATGTATGCCTGGGCCATTCGCCGCGAGCGCCACGGTCCGCCCGAAGAGGCCATGCAGGTGGAAGTGGTGAATACGCCGGAGTTGGATTCCCACGAGGTTCTGGTCCTGGTCATGGCCTCGGGCGTCAATTACAACGGCATCTGGGCATCCCTGGGCCTTCCCATCTCGCCCTTCGACGTGCACAAGGCCGAGTATCACATTGCCGGTTCCGATGCCTCGGGTATCGTCTGGGCCGTGGGCTCCAAGGTCACGCGCTGGAAAGTGGGCGACGAAGTGGTGGTCCATTGTAACCAGGATGACGGCGATGACGAGGAATGCAACGGCGGCGATCCCATGTTCTCGCCGACCCAGCGCATCTGGGGCTATGAGACTGCCGACGGCGCCTTCGCCCAGTTCACCAATGTCCAGGCCCAACAGCTCATGCCGCGGCCACTGCACCTGACCTGGGAAGAGAGCGCCTGTTATACGCTGACCCTGGCCACCGCCTATCGCATGATGTTCGGCCATCGTCCGCACATCCTGCGTCCCGGCCATAACGTGCTGGTATGGGGCGCCTCGGGCGGTCTGGGCTCCATGGCGGTGCAGCTCATCGCCACCGCCGGGGCCAACGCCATCGGCGTTATCTCCGACGACGACAAGCGCGATTTCGTCATGTCCATGGGCGCCAAGGGTGTCATCAACCGCAAGGATTTCGAGTGCTGGGGCCAGCTTCCCGATGTGGGCGACGCCGAGGGTTACGGCAAATACATGAAGAAGTGCCGCGAATTCGGCAAAGCCATCTGGGAATTCACCGGCAAGGGCCAGGACGTGGACATGGTGTTCGAACATCCCGGCGAAGCGACCTTCCCGGTGAGCTGTTTCGTGGTCAAGCGCGGCGGCATGGTGGTCTTCTGTGCCGGCACGAGCGGGTATAACCTGACCATGGACGCGCGCTTCGTATGGATGCGCCAGAAACGCATCCAGGGCAGCCATTTCGCCAATCTCAAACAGGCGGCCCAGGCCAATAAGCTGGTTATCGAGCGCCGTATCGACCCCTGTATGTCGGAAGTGTTCGGCTGGGACGAGATTCCCCGCGCCCATACCAAAATGTGGAATAACGAGCACAAGCCGGGCAATATGGCGGTACTGGTCCAGGCCAAGCGGCCCGGCCTGCGCACCCTCGAGGATTCCATCGAGGCCTGAACCGCTCTGGCGGGTCGGGGCTGACAGGCGAGCAAGCGAGCGAGTCCACCATCATGTCCGATATCCTCAAATCCTGTGCCGTGGCGTTGCAAGCCGCCGATGGCCTGGTTGAAAAGGCCCGCCTCGCCGTGGCCGGGCGGGTGGTGGCCGACGGCCGTATCGACGCGCAAGCCCTGGAAACCCACCAGGTGGCCGCTCATGGCCTGGCCTGGCTGGCCACCTATGGCGCGGCTCTCTCGGAAATGCTGGCCTGGGCGAATCGATTACAGGAGGCAGGTTCCCTGGGCGAGCTTGAGACGCTCATCCTGCGCGCCACCTTCGGCGAGTATCTGGCCCAGATGCAGGGCGGTCTCGCCATGAGCCAGGTGGAAATCGTACGCCCCGCCGATTTGGGTCTTACATCGGAAGATGTGGCGGCTTTCCTGAGCGATGAGGTGAAGGAGCTCATGGCCTCGGGCACGGAACGGGAAGTGCGTGTCAGTATTGCCGGCCATCTGGCCCATCGTCATTTCGGTGATCCCGCCCTGGGTGACGAAATGCTCGATATGGTGCGCGACCAGTTCCACCGTTTTTCCAACGAACAGGTGATTCCCAAGGCCCAGGAATGGCACCTCAAGGACGAGTTGATTCCGCTCTCGGTGATCGAGCAGATGTCCGAGCTGGGCGTGTTCGGTCTCGCCGTGCCGGAGGAATATGGCGGGCTCGGCATGGGCAAATCGGCCATGTGCATTGTCACCGAGGAACTTTCACGGGGCTATCTTTCGGTGGGCTCGCTGGGCACCCGTTCCGAGATCGCCGCCGAACTAATCAGGCTGGGCGGCAGCGAAGACCAGAAAAGCCAATGGCTGCCCAAGATCGCCAGCGGCGAGACCCTGACCACGGCGGTGTTCACCGAGCCCAATACCGGCTCCGATCTGGCCTCGCTCACCACGCGGGCGGTGCGCGACGGCGACGTCTATCACATTACCGGGGCCAAGACCTGGATCACCCATGGCGCGCGCAGCGACTTGATGACCCTGTTGGTGCGCACCAACCCGGACGAGAAGGGCTATAAGGGGCTCTCCATGTTCCTGGCGGAGAAGCCGCGCGGCACCGATGCCGATCCCTTCCCCGCCGCCGGTATGAGCGGTGGCGAGATCGGCGTGCTGGGCTATCGCGGCATGAAGGAATACGAGATCGCCTTCGACGGTTTCGAGGTGCCCGCCGCCAATCTCTTGGGTGGCGAGGAAGGCCAGGGCTTTAAGCAATTGATGGCGACATTCGAATCGGCGCGCATCCAGACCGCCGCCCGCGCCGTGGGCGTGGCCCAATGCGCCCTGGAGCTGGGCCTGAAATACGCGGAAGAGCGGGTGCAGTTCGGCAAGCCTATCTTCGCCTTCCCGCGCATCTCCGGGAAACTGGCCTGGATGGCGGTGGAAACCATGATCGCCCGTCAGCTCACCCTGGCCTCGGCGCGGGAAAAGGATTCCGGGAAGCGCTGTGACATCGAGGCCGGCATGGCCAAACTGCTGGGCGCGCGGGTGGCCTGGTCCAACGCCGATAACGCCCTGCAGATCCACGGCGGCAACGGTTATGCCGAGGAATACCCCGTGAGCCGCGTGCTGTGCGACGCCCGTATTCTCAACATCTTCGAGGGCGCGGCGGAAATTCAGGCCCAGGTCATCGCCCGCGGCCTGTTGCTGCCCCGCGATTAGCTTCTTGGCATACAGGGCAACCCGCTTGAGGCATCGCGCCACCGCAAGGTAAGCTCTCGGTTATGGATTTTGTTATCTCCCTCATGCCCTATGTCATCGGCCTGGCCCTGCTGGCCACGCTGGGCGTTCTGTTCGCGGGTTTGTTCTCCATGATGCGGGGCGGCGAATTCAGTAAGAAGCATTCCAACAAGCTGATGCGCATGCGGGTGGCGTTTCAGGCGGCGGCCATCGTGCTGTTCGTTCTGTTTGCCTATCTCATGAACACGGCGGGTTGATACATGGTGCGGCTCGATAAAATATATACCCGTGGCGGCGATAGCGGCGAAACCTCGCTGGGCGACGGCAAGCGTGTGGCCAAGCACGACCTTCGGGTAGACGCCTATGGCACGGTGGACGAGGCCAATGCGGTGCTGGGTCTGGCCCGGCTCCATACCGGCGACGAGGCCGGGGCCATGATCGAGCATATCCAGAACGACTTGTTCGATCTCGGCGCCGATTTGTGCCGGCCTGAGGGACAGGGCGGGGAAGGCAAGGAGGGCGAGGAAGCCTTGCGCATCAACGCCGAACAGGTGGCGCGGCTGGAGCGGGAAATCGATGAAATGAACGAAAGCCTGGAGCCGCTGGAATCTTTTGTTCTGCCCGGCGGCAGCGCCGCCAGCGCCCATCTTCACCATGCCCGCACGGTGGTGCGCCGGGCCGAGCGGCTGGCCACCGAACTGGCGGCGGCCGACCCCGTCAACAATCAGGCCATCGCCTATCTCAACCGCTTGTCCGACCATCTGTTTGTCATGGCCCGGCACCTCAACGGCGGCGGCAAGGACGACGTGCTGTGGCGGCCGGGAGCCAACCGCTAGCGGGGGTTTTTCCCGGACAGTTCTTCTTGAGTCGGGGAGAGGATATCCCCACATTCCTTAAGGTTACGGCAGGATTATCCGTGGGGCGATTGACAGTCCGGGGTCAATGTTGATTATGGGGGCCGCATTTGCCAAAGGGGCTTGGTTCCGGGAGGGGAAGCCGCCCGAATCCAAAAAGCAAAACTCCGAAAAGCCGGGAAATTCATGAAAATTCTTGTTGCCGTCAAGCGGGTCATTGATTTCAACGTCAAGGTCCGGGTCAAGGCCGACCAGAGCGGCGTCGAAACCGCCAATGTGAAGATGTCCATGAACCCCTTCGACGAGATCGCCGTGGAAGAGGCCCTGCGCCTGAAAGAGGCCGGTACGGTGAGCGAAGTCGCCGTCGTTTCCGCGGGCGGTCCCCAGGTTCAGGAAACCATCCGCACCGCCCTGGCCATGGGCGCCGACCGTGGCATCCATATCCCCTGTGAGGGTGATCTCGAGCCGCTGGCCGTGGCCAAGCTGTTGAAGGCGCTGATGGACAAGGAAAGCCCCGACCTCGTCATCATGGGCAAACAGGCCATCGACGATGATTGTAACCAGACCGGCCAGATGCTGGGCGCGCTCGCCAACCGGCCCCAGGGCACCTTTGCCTCGAAGCTGAATTTAAGTGACGGCAAGGCGGAAGTGACACGCGAGATCGACGGCGGGCTGGAGACGGTGAGCATCGACCTGCCGGCGGTGATTACCACCGATCTGCGGCTCAACGAACCGCGCTATGCCTCGCTGCCCAATATCATGAAGGCCAAGAAGAAGCCCATCGAGGAGATCACGCCGGAGGAGCTGGGCGTGGACGTGACGCCGCGGCTGGAGATAGTGAAGGTGGAAGAGCCGCCGGTTCGCGCCGGTGGCGTCATCGTCGCCGATGTGGACGAACTGCTCGAAAAACTGAAAAACGAAGCCAAGGTGATCTGATGGCCGTTCTTATCCTTGCCGAACACGACCATGAAACCATTCGCCCGGCCACCCTGCATACGGTAACGGCGGCGGCCCAGCTTGGCGGCGAGGTGACGATCCTGGTGGCCGGAGAGAATTGTGGCGCGGCGGCCGAGGCTGCTGCCAAAATCGCCGGGGTGGCGAAGGTGCTGTGTGCCGATGACGCGGCCTATGGCCATCATCTGGCGGAAAATGTGGCCTGGCTGGTGAAGACCCTGGCCGGCGGCTACAGCCATATCTTGGCGCCGGCCACCACATACGGAAAGAATATCCTGCCCCGCGCCGCGGCGTTGCTCGACATGACCCAGATTTCCGACATCATCGCCGTGGAGGGCGTAGATACTTTCCGCCGCCCCATCTATGCCGGTAACGCCATCGCCACGGTACGCTCGTCCGACGCCATCAAGGTTATCACGGTGCGCGGCACCGCCTTCGAGTCAGCGGCGCAAGAGGGCGGCAGCGCGGCGGTGGAGACCATCGAATCCGCCGGTGATGCCGGCTATTCCGGCTTCGTGGGCCATGAACTGAGCAAGTCCGACCGCCCCGAGCTGACCTCGGCGCGGGTGATTATCTCGGGCGGACGCGGGTTGCAGAGCTCGGAAAACTTCAAGCTGATCGAGGCCGTGGCCGACAAGCTGGGCGCGGCGGTGGGCGCCTCGCGGGCGGCGGTGGATTCGGGATTCGTGCCCAATGATTTCCAGGTCGGTCAGACCGGCAAGATCGTCGCCCCGGACCTCTATATGGCGGTGGGGATTTCCGGCGCCATCCAGCACTTAGCCGGAATCAAGGACAGCAAGATCATCGTCGCCATCAACAAGGACGAGGAAGCGCCCATCTTCCAGGTTGCCGATTACGGGCTGGTGGCGGATTTGTTCGAAGCGTTACCCGAAATGACGGAAAAGCTGTAGACTGGGAAACGTCGCCGGCGCCAAGGGCTTTTTAAAAGGACCAAGAAGCGGCATGAGCGGAAAGAGCGTCACCTTTAAAAAAATCGGAGTCATCGGCGGTGGCCGCATGGGCTGTGGCATCGCCAATGTCTTCGCCGTGGCCGGATACGACGTGTTCATTCTCGATACCAGCAAGGCCCGGCTCGCCGCGGCCGACAAGTATTTGAAGGAAATCTTCGCCCGCCAGATCGCCAAGAAGCGGATCAAGCCCGCCGACCGCACCAAGGCCGCCAAGCGCATCAAGAGCGGCACCAACATCAAGCAGATGAAGACATGCGACCTGGTGATCGAGGCCGTGACCGAGGATGAGAAGCTTAAATGCAACCTCTTCAAGAGGCTGTGCCCGCATCTCAAATCCAGCGCTATCATCGCCTCCAACACCTCGTCCATCTCCATAACCCGGCTCGCGGCGGCCACCGACCGGCCCGGCAAGTTCATCGGCATGCATTTCATGAACCCGGCCCCGGTGATGAAGCTGGTGGAGCTGATTCGCGGTATCGCCACCGACGAGGAGACCTATCACGCGGTCTGGGATCTGACGCTGAAAATCCGCAAGACCCCGGTGATGACCGAGGATTTCCCGGCCTTCATCGTCAACCGCATCCTGTTGCCCATGGTCAACGAGGCCATCTATACCCTGTACGAGGGGGTGGGATCGGTGGAGGCCATCGACACCGCCATCAAGCTTGGCGCCAATCACCCCCTAGGCCCGCTGGAGCTGGCCGACTATATCGGGCTCGATATCTGTCTCGCCATTATGAACGTACTCTATGAGGGGCTGGCTGATAACAAATACCGGCCCTGTCCGTTGCTGGTGAAATATGTGGAAGCCGGATGGCTGGGCCGCAAGACCAAGCGCGGATTCTACGATTATTCCACCGGCAAGCCGGTGGCCACGCGCTAGCGCACTTGTTCAGCTTCGCGTCCTGAATTATTTGGCCGCCGCCTCAGTTTCCGTCAGTTCTTCCAGCAGCCCTATAATCCGGGGCTGGTCCCATTCATAGGCGCCTTCGAAACGCCCGGCCTCAAAGCCTTGCGCGTCAATGAAAAGCGTGGTGGGCAGACGCGGAACGCCAAGCGCCCGCGCCGCCGTGCCCTGGGAATCGTAAAAGACGGGGAGGCCGGAAAGTCCGTTTTTTTCCAAGAAGGGCAGCACCGCCCCAGCGCCCTTCAAGTCCTGGGAAAGGGCGATCAACACCAGGCCGCGGTCCTCCATGGTTTCCGTCATCCGCATCAGGGAGGGCAGTTCACGAATACAGGGCGCGCACCATGTGGCCCAGAAATTTACCACCACCACAGACCCCTTAAAGGCGGCGAGGGAGGTCTCTGCCCCCGCGCCGTCGGTAAAGGTGACGTCCGCGATGTGGCGCGCGGTTTCGTGCAGCGTGGGCAGCGGGGATTTGGGGGCGTCGCCGTCGGGGAACACGGTCGCGCGATCTTTGCTTGATTGCGGAGCCGATATGACCACAATCAGGAGAATTACGGCGCTGAAGGCAGCCAGCAGCAGCAGTCTCTTGGTCGTCTGATTTTCGTTCATTGCGTTCCCGTCGAGGTCTTGAGAGTCATGTGCGCGAAAAAAACACCCAGAAGAGGCAAAAGCAAGGCCCGGTCTAATGCCCGGTCCAACGATCGGCCCAGTGATCGGCCCAATGCCCTGTGGGGCGGCCGCTTCGGCGCCGGCCCCGCCGCCATCATGGAGAAAATCAACGCCTCCATAGATTTCGACAAGAAACTGGCGATCCAGGATATTGCCGCCTCCATCGCCCATTGCGAGATGCTGGCGACGCGCGGCATCATATCGCGAAAGGATGGGGATGCCATCGTTTCCGGGCTTGGCAAGATTGCCAAGGAAATCCAGCACGGCACTTTCGTGTTCAAGCATGAGCTTGAGGATATTCACATGAATGTGGAATCGCGCCTCACCGAGATTATCGGCGACGCCGCCGGATGTCTGCATACGGCGCGCTCGCGCAATGATCAGGTGGCCACCGATTTCCGGCTCTGGGTGCGCGACGTCCTCGATCAGGTGGAGGACGCGCTGACCGGTCTTCAGGCCGCCCTCATCGACAGAGCCGAGGAACACGCGGCCACGGTGATGCCCGGATTTACGCATCTGCAGACGGCCCAGCCGGTTACCTTCGGCCATCACATGCTGGCCTATGTGGAGATGCTTGGCCGCGACCGGGGACGGGTCGCCGACGCCCGCGCGCGGCTTAACGAATCACCGCTGGGCGCGGCGGCGCTGGCCGGCACCTCGTTTCCCATCGACCGCCGCATGACGGCGCGCTCACTGGGATTCGAGCGGCCCATGGTCAATTCCCTGGACGCCGTTTCCGACCGCGACTTCGCGCTGGAATTTCTCTCCGCCGCCGCCATCAGCGCGGTGCATCTCTCGCGGCTGGCCGACGAGATCGTGCTGTGGTGCAGCGATGCCTTCGGTTTTGTGACCCTGCCCGACAGTTTCAGCACCGGCAGTTCCATCATGCCGCAAAAGCGCAACCCCGATGCCGCCGAGCTGATCCGCGCCAAGAGCGGCCGCGTGGCGGGCGCGCTGATGGGATTGCTGTCGGCGCTGAAGGGCTTGCCGCTGGCCTATTCCAAGGATATGCAGGAAGACAAGGAGCCGGTCTTCGAGGCCGCCGATATCTGGCTGCTGTCCCTGGACGCTATGACCGGCATGATCGGTGATTTGACGGTGAATGCCGGGGCCATGAGGGAGGCGTCCGCCCGGGGCCATGCCACGGCTACCGACCTTGCCGACTGGCTGGTGCGGGTGCTCGACATGCCCTTCCGCCGCGCCCATCAGGTGACGGGCTTGTTGGTGAAGCTGGCCGATGAGAAAGGCTGTGGCCTGGCGGACTTGAGCCTTACGGCCATGCAGTCGGTGGAACCACGCATGACCGCCGATGTGTTCAAAGTGCTGGACGTGGAGAAATCGGTGGCCAGCCGCAAGAGCCTAGGCGGCACCGCGCCGGTTAATGTGCGCCGTGCGGTGGCGGCGGCCCGCAAGGCCTATTTATGAGGAATGAGAAGATGAGGCCTTTTGTTCATCTGTTGCTGGCGGTGCTGGTCGCGGTTTCCCTGAGCCTGGCGCTGGGCGCCTGCGGCAAGAAGGGCGACCCTCTGCCGCCCGAGGGCAGCGAGTATCCCCGGCACTATCCCGACGAGTGAGGTTCCCGTGAGTGACTTTGCTTATGTGAACGCGCGTCTTCATGCCGAAGGCGTTGCCCTGGAAGACTTGGCCACGCAAGTGGGCACGCCGTTCTATTGTTATTCCACGGCCGCCATGGAAAGCCGCTGTGAGGCTTTCGCGTGGGCCTTTGATGGTCTTCCGGCGACCATCTGTTATTCGGTGAAGGCCAATTCCAACCTTGCCGTTTTGCGTGAGATGGCGGCGCGCGGGGCCGGCGCCGACGTGGTGTCAGGCGGCGAGCTTGCCCGCGCCCTGAAGGCGGGGATGGCGCCGGATAAAATCGTCTTTTCCGGCGTCGGCAAGAGCGCCGGCGAAATTGACGCCGCCCTGGAGGCGGGAATCGCCCAGATCAACGTGGAATCGGAATCGGAGTTGGTGATGGTGGGCGAACAGGCGCGCACCCGCGGCGTTGACGCGGCGGTGGCCCTGCGCGTCAACCCCGACGTGGATGCCGATACCCACGAAAAGATTTCTACCGGCAAGGTGGAGGACAAGTTCGGCATCGACCTGCCCCATGCCGCCGATCTTTATGCCCGCGCCGCGGCCATGGAGGGCGTGACGCCGGTGGGGCTGGCGGTCCATATCGGATCGCAGCTGACCCGGCTCGATCCCTTCCGCCAGGCCTTTTCCCGCATCGCCGCCCTGGTGGGGAATCTGCGCGATGGTGGGCTGGAGGTGAGGCGGCTCGATCTCGGCGGCGGGCTGGGTATCGTCTATGACGGTGAGACGCCGCCCGACATCGCCGACTATGCCGCCCTGGTGCGCGAGGTGATCGCGCCCCTTGGCTGTGAGTTGCTGTTCGAGCCGGGACGCTGGCTGGTGGGTAATGCCGGGGTTCTGGTGACCCGCGTGATCCGCATCAAGGAGGGCCTGAGCCGCCGTTTCGTGGTGGTGGATGCGGGCATGAACGATCTCTTACGGCCCGCCCTTTATGACGCCCGGCACCGCATTCTTCCCTTGAATGAAACCGCCCCCGATGCCGAGGAAAGCCCCGCCGATGTGGTGGGTCCGGTATGTGAGAGCGGTGACAGTTTCGCCGTGGCGAGGCCGCTGCCGCCGCTGGCCGAGGGCGATCTCGTGGCCATCTGTTCGGCGGGCGCCTATGGCGCCGTCATGGCCTCCACCTATAACAGCCGGGCGCTGGTTCCCGAGGTGATGGTGCGAGGTGGGGACATGGCCGTGGTGCGGCCGCGCCAGGACATTGATGCTCTGTTGGGTCTGGAGTCTGTGCCGGGCTGGCAGGAGGCGGGAATTACGGATTAAAGGAGCGCGGATTAAACGGGGGTTGGGGCCGGATTATTCTTCCGGTGATTCCTCGGGTGATTCTGTGGTGGGCGTGTCAGGGGAAGACATGTTGTCTTCCATCATTTCTTCTTCCACGGCATCTTCCATCGTCTCTTCTTCCATTTTTCCTCGGTCGTCTCTTCCGCGGCGCCTTCTTCCATCATCTCTTCCGTGGCATCTTCCTCCATCATCTCACCTTCGTCTTCCATCATCTCTTCTTCCATTTCCTCTGTGGCCTCTTCTTCCATTTCTTCCGCGGCGTCTTCTTCCGGCATGGTCTCGGGCATGGCTTCGGGCTCGGGATCGAGGAAGGTGATGTTGAGACCCGCGGCGCCCTTGGGAAGGTCCACTACCTCGGTCGTGAAAGGTACGCTTTCCCCGGGCAGGAGGTTTTTCTGGCGAATGGAGAAGGTCCAGTTGTGGAGCGGCTCTCCCGCCGAGTTGGTGAGTTCGCCGCTGAAGAGGGGAACCTCGCGTACCTTGCGCGAAATATTAGCGATTTCCCCGCTGATGGTGAGAGAGGGAGCCCCGTCTTTCTTGGCGCGCTTGGAGTTTACGCCGCGCAGTTCGAGTCCCGTTCCCGGAGCCTCCACGCCGAGACCGACCAGGATGTAGAGCCGGTTGGAGACGGGCCAGATATCGCGCACCGTGTCGCGGTAGACGATGGCGCCGCCAAAGACGCCGCCGAAAACGATAAAGAACAGGAGCCAGTTGATGACTTTGCCGATTTTTGACGGGGGCTTGGCCTCGATGGGCTCGCCGGTTTCCCGGTCCACGGGGCGGGGCTCAAAATCCTCGAGGTCTATGGGCTCGTCATCTTCGCCGATGTCTTCACCGAGGTCTTCGTCAATGTCCTCGCCGATATCCTCGCCGCCAATGTCTTCACCAATATCTTCGCCGATATCCTCACCGAGGTCTTCGCCCACATCCTCATGGATATCCTCGCCGGCATCTGCCGCCGCGCCTTCGTCCTTCAGTTCGGAGGGATCCTGGGTCCAGGTGTGTTTGCATTTGAAGCAGCGAACAGTCTGCCCTTCGGGCCGCAGCGCGGCCGTATCCAGTTTGTAATGAGCATCGCAGGAAGGGCAGGTTAGGATCATTTGCCGCAAAAAATAGAGCAGAAAAAGATAGGCGTGAGCCCCTGATTTCACAGAATAATACTAAGAATTTATAAGCGGTTGCTTGTGCGAGCGCAAGGTAAAGAGCTTGATGCTGGACGAAGCAAGCGGCTGCGTGTCATTCTTTGGCGCGGGAACCAGAGCGGGTCAGGGCTGACAGGAATCAATTTGATGGGAGCGAATCGGCTCATTCGGGTAGGCGCGGCGGGCAGCGCGATGCGGGCACATCGGGCAAGCGTTGCAACGCGCCCGAGGGACCGATCCGCCCCACCTTCGGCCGGGTGCTTTGGCCCCGTGGCATCGTTACGCTCCTC
>CAYZWF010000026.1:0-9670 GCA_964482135.1 uncultured Rhodospirillaceae bacterium | reverse complement strand
GCATCGCATTTCGAAGCGCGCCTCGCCACGGGACAAAATCATCCCGGTCAAATGGTTTTTATCAACCCTGAGCCGCTCTAACCGCGGAACATGGTGGCTGGAGTCGGCAGCAACATGGTGAGATTTGAGAATGTGGGCCTGCGCTACGGTATGGGGCCGGAGGTGCTGCGCGACATCTCGTTCGGGTTGGCGCCGGGCTCTTTCCATTTTCTCACCGGCCCCAGCGGCGCCGGCAAATCATCCCTGTTGCGCCTGATCTATCTGGCGCTGCGGCCTTCGAGAGGGCTGATCAACATGTTTGACCGGGATGTGGCGACCCTGCCCCGGGCCGACACCCAGGATTTGCGCCGCCGTATCGGCGTCGTGTTCCAGGATTTTCGCCTCATCGAACACCTCTCGGCGCTCGACAACGTAGCCCTTCCCTTGCGCGTGGCCGGCATGAGCCCGTCGCGCATCAAGAGCAACGTCTCGGAGTTGCTGAGCTGGGTGGGGCTCACCGACCATCTCGATTCCCGGCCCGCCACCCTGTCGGGCGGACAGCAACAGCGGGTGGCCATCGCCCGCGCCGTTATCAGCCGCCCCCAGCTTCTTCTTGCCGACGAACCCACCGGCAACGTGGACAACGAAATCGCCATGCGCCTGATTTATCTTTTCGGCGAGCTCAACAAGATGGGGACCACGGTGATCATCGCCACCCATAACGAGGAACTGGTTTCCCGCTTCAACCACCCCGTCATTCACCTCGAGGACGGCGAGGCCAGTATGGTGAGAAGTCCGGAAAAGGAGGGCGTCTGAATGTTCCGCCGTCCTCTCGACCTGCCGCTGGACCAGGACGGTTCCAGTAAATTCCTGCCCTGGATCATCGCCATGATGGTGTATCTGGCGGCCTTGTCGCTGGCCGTGGCCATGGCCATCGGCGCGGTGGCGGGGCGCTGGGACCAGGGCCTTTCGGGCACCATGACGGTACAGATTGTGCCCGACATTTCCACCAATGAGCCGGACCAGAAACGCCAGGCGAAAACCACCAGGGCTCTTGAGCGGGCGCTGACGCTGCTGCGTGACACGCCGGGCGTGATCTCCGCCGAACCGCTTTCCGTTGAAGACACCCATGCCCTTCTCGTGCCCTGGCTGGGCGAGGGAAGCCTGGTGGACGACCTTGATATACCGAGGCTGATTGACTTGCGCGTCGATCCCGAAACCGGACCCGGTCTGGATACGGTGAAGCGGCGTCTGAAGGGTGTTTCCGGAGTTCTGGTGGATGATCACGGCCTGTGGCTGGAGCGTCTGGTGAAGCTCGCCCATTCGGTGGAGGTGATCGCCCTTGCCATCGTGTTGTGTATCGCCGTGGCCGCCGTGGCCACCGTTGTTTTCACCACCCGCAGCGGTATGGCGGTTCATCACGGCACCATCGAGGTGCTGCATCTGATCGGCGCCCAGGATGTTTACATCGCCCGCCAGTTCCAGTTCCACGCCATGGTGCGGGGGCTGCACGGCGGGCTGGCCGGGCTTGGCCTGGCGGCGCTGACGCTGGTGGTTTTAGGGACGCTGGCGGGGGGCATCGACCTGCCGCTGTTTCCCGCTTTGGCGCTGACGCCGTGGCAGTGGGGGGGGCTGGCGGCCATGCCGGTGGTGTCATCGGCGATCACCATGATGACGGCGCGCATCACCGTTCTGCGTTCCCTGGCGAAGATGCTGTGACGGGGAGACCCAGTCCCATGCCCATGATCATGCTCGACCGCGATGGCGTCCTCAACCGGGACCGCGCCGATTACGTAAAGACACCCGAAGAGCTGGTGCTCGTCGCCGGTGCGGCTGCCGCCGTGGCGCGGCTCAACCGGGCCGGTGTGACCACGGTGGTGGTGACCAATCAGGGCGGTGTGGGACGCGGGCTCTTGGATGAGGCCATGTTGGAGAGGATTCACCAAAAGATGATCCAGGATCTGGCCCGCGAGAACGCCCGCCTCGATCATATTTTGTACTGTGCCGACCATCCCGACCGGCCCACGCAGCGGCGCAAACCGGCGCCGGGAATGCTGCGCGAGGCGCTCGACCATTTTGGCGCAAGCGCCGCCGCCACGCCCCTGGTGGGGGACAGCCTGCGTGACCTGGAGGCCGCCGCGGCACTGGGCTGTCCGCGCATTCTGGTGCGCACCGGCCATGGCGAAAAAACCCTGGAGACGGGACTTCCCGAAAGCGTGCAGCCGGTGACGGTCCATGACGATCTGGCCGCCGCGGTGGAGGCGCTGTTGGGGGAGACGCCATGAGGCCGCGGCGCAAATCCACTTCCGCTGTGTGGCGGCTGGTGGGCGCTCTGGGGCTTGTGATCGCCCTCTGGGCGGGCGGACTTTTCTGGTTCGTGCGCCAGATTCCCGATCGCGTGATGGATACCACCAGCCACACCGACGCCATCGTGGTCCTGACGGGGGGGAGCGAGCGCCTCGGCGCGGGGCTTGAACTGCTGGAGGCGAAGATGGCGGACAAGCTGTTTATCTCCGGGGTCTATCACGGCGTTGAGGTGGCGGAACTGTTGCGCTTGTCGCAGCAGGCGCCGGCCGAGCTGGACTGTTGTATTACGCTGGGCTACGACGCCGAGGACACGGTGGGCAACGCGCATGAAACCGCCGCCTGGATGGCGGAAAACGGATTCCACAGCTTGCGTATTGTCACCGCCAACTATCATATTCCACGGGGGCTGTTGGAATTCCGCCGCGCCCTGCCCAAGGCCGTGCTTATCCCCAACCCGGTGTTCCCGGCCCATGTCCGGCTTGACGGGTGGTGGCGCTGGCCCGGCACCACCCGGCTGGTGATCGGTGAATACGATAAATTTCTCGCCGCCAGCCTGCGCGGGGTAATGGCGCGGCTGTTTTCCGGGGAACCATGATGCTGGTCCTGCGTTCGCTGCTGTTCCAGTTTCTGTTCTATTCCCTGACGTTTGTGATCTGTGTCACCGCGTCGCCGGGGGTGTTCCTGACGCGCAAGTTCGCCACCAAGGTAGAAAGTTTCTGGGCGCGAGCCATGCTGGGGCTGCTGAAGGTCACCGTGGGCCTTGATTTCGAGGTGCGCGGCCGCGAGCATATTCCCGGCGGGCCGATGATTCTGGCGTCGAAACATCAGTCGGCCTGGGACACCATTGTCTTCGCCGTGGCGTTGCGTGATCCGGTCTATGTGTTGAAGAAACAGCTGCTGCATATTCCCGTCTATGGCTGGTATCTCTACAAGCTGGATATGATCGCCGTCGACCGCAGCGCCGGGATCAGTTCCATGAAGAGCATGATTCGCCAGGCGCGCCGCGTCATCAATGAAGGCCGCCAACATATCGTTATTTTTCCCGAGGGATCGCGGGTGGTGCCGGGCGAACGCGAGCCCTATCAGCCCGGCGTGGCCGGACTTTATGGTATGCTGGATGTTCCCGTGGTGCCGGTGGCCCTTAATTCGGGCCTGTTCTGGGCGCGGCGCAAGTTTCTTAAATATCCCGGAACCATCACCCTGGAATTTCTGCCCGCCATTGCCCCGGGAATGGAACGTGAGGCCTTCATGGCGGAATTGGAAGAGCGCATCGAGACCGCCTCGGCGCGGCTGATGGCCGAGGCGCGGGCGCGTTTTGACCTTCCCGCGGCTTGAGGGGGAAGGTGGCTCCTGGAGCGGGGCTGTGGAAAACCTGTCCGGTTTTATCCACCAGGGTTTAATCCACAGGACTGTAGTCACAGGGAAAACTTTTTTTCAAAGAGGGTTTGCAGGTACTTAAGTCTAGGCGGAGGGGGATATCTCTGTGGAAACATAACATGAACATTCCCTTGACGGAGGAAGGTACGGTTTTTAGAATGGTCCCTTCCGCGAAGGGTTTCCGCTTTTTCCCTCCGTGGTTCCTCCCGGACTACCGGGCTTTCCGGTACGCCGCAGACCCGGCCCTGCGGCGATCTTTTTGGCAACGATCTTTTTAGTGGTAATTTTTTCGTGACGATCTTTTTGAGCGTCACCCCCTGTGGCGGTGGCATGACCTTACGGAGCGGAGCATGGCGCGCGTAGCCTCTATTTCGCAGCAAATCTGGGACATGAAATACCGTTTCAAGGATGCCGACGGTAGCCCCCGGGACCGTACCATGGAGGATAGCTGGAAGCGCGTGGCCACGGCGCTGGCGGTTTACGAATCCGAGCCCGCTCAGTGGTCCGAGCGGTTCCACGAGGCGCTCTCCGATTTCCGCTTTCTGCCCGCCGGCCGTATTCTCGCCGGAGCCGGAACCGAGCGTCAGGTGACCCTGTTCAACTGTTTCGTCATGGGCAACATCCCCGACACCATGGGCGGGATTTTTGACCAGCTTAAGGAAGCGGCCCTGACCATGCAGCAGGGCGGCGGCATTGGCTACGATTTCTCCTCGCTGCGGCCCAAGGGGGCGCCGGTGAAGGGTGTGGGGGCGGATGCCTCGGGGCCGCTCTCGTTCATGGATGTGTGGGATTCCATGTGCCGCACCATCATGAGCGCCGGATACCGCCGTGGCGCCATGATGGCGACCCTGCGCTGTGACCATCCCGATATTGAGGATTTCATCGAGGCCAAGCAGGAGCCGGGGCGGCTGCGCATGTTCAACCTCTCGGTGCTGGCGACCGACGCCTTCATGGATGCGGTCAAGGAAGACGCTTCCTGGGAGCTCACCTTCAACGGCGTCTGTTACAAAAGCCTGCCTGCCCGCGAGCTGTGGGACAAGATCATGCGCTCCACCTACAGCTTCGCCGAGCCCGGGGTGATCTTCATCGACCGCATCAACCGTCTCAACAACCTTTATTACTGTGAGGAAATCCACGCCACCAACCCCTGTGGCGAACAGCCCCTGCCGGCCTATGGCGCCTGTCTTCTGGGCTCGGTCAATCTGGCGGCGCTGGTGAGCGATCCCTTCGAGGAGGCGGCCAGCCTCAACATGGCGGAGCTTGAAGAGCTGGTGGCGGTGGCCGTGCGCATGCTCGACAACGTGATCGATATCTCTAATTTTCCGCTGCCGCAGCAGGAGCATGAGGCCAAGTCCAAGCGCCGTATCGGCCTTGGCGTCACCGGGCTGGCCGATGCCCTGATCATGCACGGCGTACGCTATGGCAGCGAACAGGCGGTGCGGTTGACGGAAAGCTGGATGAAGGCGATCCGCCGCAGCGCCTATCTGGCCTCGGCCGAGCTGGCGCGGGAAAAGGGACCGTTCCCCCTGTTCGATGCCGAGAAATACCTCGCCGGTGAAACCGTGAGCGGCCTCGAGGATGACGTACGCAAGGCGATCTCCGAAAACGGTATCCGCAACGCCCTTCTTACTTCCATTGCGCCTACCGGAACCATCTCCCTCTACGCCGACAATATTTCCTCAGGGATAGAGCCCGTCTTCGCCCACAAATATACCCGCAACGTGTTGCAGTCCGACGGCAGCCGCAAGGCCGAAGAGGTGAGCGATTACGCCTATCGCCAGTTCCGCAAGCTCAAAGGCGAGACCGCGCCGCTGCCCGATTATTTCATGGACGCCCAGAGTCTTTCCCCCGCCGATCACGTGGTGATGCAGGCGGCGGCGCAGAAATACGTGGACAGCTCCATTTCCAAGACCATCAACTGTCCCGAGGAACTCACCTTCGACGCCTTCCGCGACATCTATCAGTTGAGCTATCAGCTCGGTTGTAAGGGCTGTACCACCTTCCGCCCCAACGAGGTGACGGGAGCGGTGATGACCCTGGACGAGGCCGGGAAAGGCGACGAACAGGAAGGCGACGAGCACGAGCCGGAACTGCCGCTGGACGTGCCGCCGGCGCGGCCCGAGGATGAGTTCGAGGCCGGCGACGTGGTCTATATGACCCAGCCCCTGGAGCGGCCCGAGGCGTTGAAGGGCAACACCTACAAGCTGAAATGGCCGGAAAGCGAACACGCCATCTATGTGACCATCAACGACGTCATCAAGGACGGCCGCGAACGGCCCTTCGAGATATTCATCAACTCCAAGAATATGGACAACTATGCCTGGACCGTGGGGCTGACCCGCATGATCAGCGCCGTGTTCCGGCGCGGCGGCGATGTCTCCTTCGTGGTCGAGGAGCTGAAAGCGGTGTTCGATCCGCGCGGCGGCCAGTGGATGGGGCGCAAATATGTGCCCTCGCTGTTGGCGGCCATCGGCAATGTGATCGAATACCACCTTCACGCCATCGGTTTCATCACCTCACCCGAAGAGGATGCAAAAATTGAAGCCGAGGCCCTGAAAAAGGTGGTGGGCATGCCCGATCTGCATATGCGGCAATGTCCCAAATGCGGCGAGGCGGCGCTGATCCGTCAGGAAGACTGTGACGTCTGCACCGGCTGCGGATATTCCAAATGCAGTTGAGGCCGCTTCCGTGAGACTTCTTTTGGGGCGATTGCTCTAGGCCGGATGTAACTTCATGGTGCAGCGTCCCCGCCCCCTCGTGATCTTCGTTGCCTGTCTGGCCCTTCTCGCGGGGGCCTATTCGGGGTGGTGGGTGGCCCTCGCCTCGGGGCTGCGCGATGGCGTGGCGGCATGGGCCATGGAACGCCGCGCCCTGGGCCATGAGGTCACCCATGGCGATCTCCACGTGGCGGGATTTCCCTTGTCGCTGCGGCTGCGGCTGGGCGACGCGTCTTACGTTCTGAACCCGCAAGGCGAGGGCTGGGCCTGGCGCGGCGGGGGTCTGGGCGTGACGTTGAGCCCGTGGGATCCGGGTCATCTCGAATTTTCCATCCACGGCGTTCATCGCCTCACCTATGCGTCGGGCGATGGCGGCTGGCGCACCGCCACCCTGAGTATGGGTGAGGGAGGAGAGGCCAGCGGCATGGTGGGGCTGGACGGCGCGGGTCTGCCTTGGGCCGGATTTGTGGATGCCGAGGGGCTGGAGGTGACAATTCGTGAGGATGGAGCGACGGTAGCCTTGCGCCGGCTTCATTTCGATATGCGAAAACGCCCGTCCAGCGAAATGGTGGATGGCGAAGCGGGGTCGGTTCCAGCCATGGAACCCGCCCATGAGGCGGCTTTTCTGCAGGCGGCGTTTATTCTCGAAGGGCTGCGTCTCCCCGAAACCGCGACCCAGCCTTTTGGGCCCGAGGTGGATCTGGTGCAGGGGCGTATTGATTTATTGGGTGCGCCGCCGCGAGGCCCCCCGCGCGCCGCCGCGCAAGCCTGGCGTGATGACGGCGGCACGGTGGAGCTAGGGGGCTTCGCTCTGCGCTGGGACGGTCTCGACGTTTCTGGCAGCGGCACGCTGGCGCTGGATGGGGAGCTTCAGCCCACCGGCGCCATGACCCTGTCCATACAGGGTTTCGAATCGGTGATCGATACCCTGGTGGCCAAGGGCGTGATTCAGCCCGGACCCGCCGCCACCGCCCGCACCATCCTGGGCCTGATGGCGAAAACGCCCGAGGACGGCGGCGCGCCGGTGCTCAAAGCGCCGCTGTCGGTACAAAAGCGCAAGCTGTTCGTGGGGCCGGTGCGATTGGCCGAACTGCCCGAGATTGTCTGGGAGTAAGGGGGGGCTGGGAATAGGGGCGAGGCCACCCAAGAGCGAAAAATTCAGTCCTGATGGGCCTCGATGACGCCTTTCCTGATGGCGCGGGTGCGCGCGAACAGGTCTTCCAGGGTCTTGCCGTCGCCCTGGCGGATGGCGTGTTTGAGAGTATCGAGATCGGCGGTGAAACAGGACAGCATATCCAGCACCGCATCTGAGTTCTTGAGAAAGATGTCGCGCCACATGACCGGGTCGGAAGCTGCGATGCGGGTGAAATCGCGAAAGCCGCCGGCGGCGAACTTGAAAACCTCGGGCATGATGCTTTCTTCCAAATCGAAGGCGGTGCCGACGATGGTGTAAGCGATGAGATGGGGCAAATGGGAGGTGACGGCCAGCACCACGTCGTGATGCTCGGCGTCCATCACCTCCACTTCCATGCCGGCGTGCGTCCAAAGATGGGTGAGCTTTTCCACCGCGCCCGCATCGGCCCCTTCGGGCGGGGTGAGGATGCACCAGCGGCCCTTGAAAAGATCGGCGAATCCGGCTTCCGGTCCCGAATGCTCGGTGCCGGCGATGGGATGGCCGGGAACCAGATGCACGCCCTCGGGCAGCAGCGGCGATAGATCGTCGATCACCGCCTGTTTCACCGAACCCACGTCGGAAACGATAGCGCCGGGCTTGAGGTGATCGGCCATGGCGGCGGCGGTTGCAGCGAAGGCCCCCACCGGGGTGCACAGCATGACCAGATCGGCGTCCTTTACGGCGGCGGCGGGGTCGGCAACGGCCTCGTCGACGATACCCAGCTCCAGCGCCTTATCCAGAGTGGCCTGGCTGCGCGCACAGCCCGTCACATGACCGGCAAGGCCCTCGCGCTTCATGACCAGCCCCAGCGACGCACCGATGAGGCCGACGCCGATCAGGGCGACGCGGTCGAAGAGGGGAGACTCGTTCCTGGTCATGATGTCTCCATAAAGCGGGTCAGCGCCGCCACCAGCTCTCTCATCTCCGATTCGGTGCCGATGGTGATGCGCAGGCTGTCGGGCAGACCGTAATTGCCGATTTTGCGCGGCAGGATTCCATCGGCGGTGAGGAAGGCGTTGGCGGCCTCCGCATTATGAGCCGGATCATTGGGAAAGCGAACCGTGATGAAATTAGTGACCGAAGGCGCCACCTCGAGCCCCAGTGCGGAAAGCTCCTTCGACGTCCAGGCGCGCCAGGTCTCGTTCTCGGCGCGGATTTTTTCCGTATGGGTGCTGTCGGCGAGCGCCGCCAGGGCGGCGGCCTGGGCTGGGCCGCTGACGTTGAAAGGCCCACGCACACGGTTGAGCACGTCCACCACCACGGGCGGCGCGTAACACCAGCCCAGGCGCAGGCCACTCAGTCCGAAGATTTTCGAAAAGGTGCGCGTCATCACCACATTGTCACCCGCATCCACCAGATCGCCGCCGGGCGAATAGTCGTCCTGCGTTACGAATTCGGCATAGGCGCCGTCGAGAACCAGCAGCACATGTTCGGGCAGGCCTTCGCGCAGGCGCGCGATTTCGGTGATGGGAAGATAGCTGCCGGTGGGGTTGCCGGGATTGGCCACGAAGGCGATTTTGGTTTTCTCCGTCACCTTGCCCAGCAGCGCATCCACGTCGACGGTCAGGTCGCGTTCCGGGGCCACCACCGCGTCAGCGCCGGCGAAGCGGGTGATGATGGGATAGACCAGAAAGCCGTGTTCGCTGAACAGCACCTCGTCGCCGGGTCCGGCGTAAGCCTGGGCGAGCAGGGTCAGCAGTTCATCGGAACCGTTGCCGCAGACGATTTTTTCGGCGTCGAGATTGTAGTTTCCGGCGATGGCCTTTCTGAGATCGCCGGCGGCGCTGTCGGGATAGCGGTTGAGATACTCGCCGGCCTCGCGGAAGGCGGCCACGGCCAATGGGCTGGGCCCCAGCGAGCATTCGTTGGAGGACAGCTTGATGATGCGCGCCGCGCCGGGCGCGTCGGAATCGCCGGCCACGTAGGGGTCGATATCAAGAATGCCGGGACGGGGGGTGGGCGTGCTCATGGGCGAAGGTTCCGCGTTGTCACCGTTAATGACGAAAGTGGGGTTAGAGCACTTTCCGAGTAGTTGGAATTATTTGACCGGGATGATTTTGTCCTGTGGGGAGGCGCGCTTCGAAATGTGATGCTTGCGCATCGGATGAGGAGCGTA
>CAYZWF010000025.1:4600-34717 GCA_964482135.1 uncultured Rhodospirillaceae bacterium | reverse complement strand
AGCCCGCCCGCCGTGGGCGCCAGCAACAGATGCCACCAGGGCAGCGCGGAGGCCATCGTCGCCGCCTTCACCGGGACCATCACCAACTCTCTTGAGGGCATAGGGCAGGAAGTTCTCAATGCCGGCGTCCTTTTCACCGCCGCCGCAGTACTGGCCTGGTCGGTGATCTGGATGAAGACCCATGGCCGGGCGCTGGCGCAGCATGTGACCACTATCGGGCGCAACGTTTCGGAAGGCGAACTGCCCATGCATATGCTGGCCGTGGTGGTGGGGCTGGCGGTGCTGCGCGAGGGGGCGGAGACCGTGCTCTTTCTCTATGGCATCGCCGCCGCGCCCGGAACCGAGCCCTGGCTCATGTTCTCCGGCGGTCTTATGGGGCTGGTGGGCGGCGGCGCCGTCGGCCTGTTGATGTATCTCGGCCTGTTGCGCATCCCCACCAAGCACCTGTTCACCGTCACCAGCTGGCTTCTGGCTTTTCTCGCCGCCGGCATGGCCTCCCAGGGCGCGAGCTATCTCACCGCCATCGATATATTACCGCCGCTGGTGAATGTGATGTGGGACAGCTCGGCGCTGCTCTCGGAACAGAGCGCTGTGGGCCAGCTCCTGCACACGCTGATCGGCTATGACGCACGGCCCTCGGGAATCCAGCTTGTGTTCTATGGCGCGACCCTGGGAACCGTCACCGTTCTGATGTGGCTCAGCGACAGAAAAATGGCCGCCAAGGCGGCGCTGGCCGCGGTGGCGTGTGCGGCTTTCTGGGGCATGCCGTCCGGCGAGGCCCTGGCCCATCACAAGGTCTATTCCCCCATCGTCGAGGGTGGCGAGCTGGGTCTGGAATGGCGCGGCCATATCGACAGCGACGAGGACAGCACCGTGTCGGGCAACCGCAGACATAAATACGAGCTGGAGGCCGGGATCACCGACCGCTGGCTGGTGGCCCTGCTCGGCGAGGCGCGCTCCACGGGAAGCCGGGACTTCTATTACAAGGCCACCGGTTTCGAGACCATCTACCAGCTTTTCGAACAGGGGGAACACGCCATCGATGTGGGGCTCTATTTCGAGGCCAAGAAGTCGCATCACGATTTCGACCCCAACATCCTCGAGGCCAAGCTGTTGCTGGAGAAGTCCTTCACCCGCCACACCCATACCCTCAACCTGACGGTGGAGGACGAGGTGGGAGAGACGCGCTCCAAGGGCACCGAGTTTCAATATGCCTGGGGCTCAAAATACCGCTGGAAGCCCGGCCTCATGCCCGGCTTCGAGCTTTACGGCAAGCCCGGACGTTTCCACGATTTCAAGGATTTCGAGGACCAGACCCTGCAGATCGGCCCCGTGGTTTTGGGCAAGGTGCCGCTCGAATTCGCGGGACTGAAACTGGCCTACGAGGCGGGCTATCTGTTCGGCGCCACCGCGGCCAGCCCCGATCGCACCTTCAAATGGCTGCTTGAGTTGGAGACTTATTTCTAGGCTTTCCCTCTTTTCCAGGAGCCGCAAGCAACGGCCCGGACATGGAAACGGCGGCCGTACCCGGCCGCCGTTTTTTTACGCCTGCCCTACGCCCCCCTTACACCGCTTTCACACCGTGAAAAATCGCCGCAGGGAAGGGTGGAACGTGGAACCGCTCCCTTTTTTCTCTTGACTTTAATCCTTAAATATGTTTATATTCCTAATATCATAGTGTTCCGTCTTTCGGAGACCTCCCTCATGTTTCCTTTTTCACTCAACCAAACCATCGGCAGCAGCTATCCCGCCGATCCCGATGACGTGCTGCGCACCAAGAAGGGCTTGAACCGTCTGGGGTTCTACGCCGTGCCCAAATACGGCATGACCCCCTGGACCGATGATGAACTGTTCGCAGGCTTGAAGAACTTCCAGCGGGATAACGGTCTCGCCGTTGACGGCATCATGAAGCCAGGCGGGCCGACGCAATCCCTGCTATGGCGGCGGCTGTCGGGCCGCAAGGACGAGCGTGACCTGACGCCCACGTCGTTTGCTCCGCGTTCCGGGTTGGGTAAAGGCGAGAAGAACCGGGAGGAAGACGTGCTAGGCCTGCGCCGGAGTCTCGCCGGTCTCGGCTTCATGCCGGGTTCCGAGGCGGCCTCGAAGGAGACACTGTTTGATTCGCCGCTGGAGAAAGCCATCAAGAATCTACAGGGCAAACACGGGCTTAAGGAAGACGGCATCATCCGCCCCAAGGGTCCGACCCTGGAAGTGCTGGCAAAACGACTGAAGAATCTGGTGGAGGGCGATGACGACGACGATGACTATATAAAGCCGCCGCCCAAACCATCCCCCAAGCCAACGCCGCCCCAAGACCCCGATAAACCGAAGCCGGATAAACCCGATGAGAAAAACAAGGAGAAGTGCCGGCAATTGGCCGAAGATATAAGGACAACTAAACTGAAAGTTGAGGCACAGGAGTCCATAGTCGCCACAACGAAAGGGCAGGTCGAGGGAGACCGTGAAGGGCTTGCTGACGCTTGGCTAAATTTTGCGACGCTAGGTTTCTCCGAAATAAATACAAAAAAGCAACAAAATGTATTAGGGAAAATAGTTAAAAAAACCGCTCTTCCCGTCCAAATACTTGATGCAATCAAGCGTATTAAAACGGCGAAACAAATGTTAAAAAATTCAGAAGCGCAACTCGCGAAAGATACGGAAAAACTGGAAGGCCTTAAAAGTAAGCTTGGAGCGTTGGAGGCGGAATTCGCCCAGAACTGCGGCCGGGGCTGAGTCCGGCGCGACTCACGGTTTCTCCAAATGGTCCCTTTGGGCACTGTTCGCCGCCGCCTGTCTTTCCTCCTCCGGCATCATGGCGCCGATGCGTTCAAGCTCCTCTTCCACATTGAGGCCCCCCTCCCTCGCCCTCACCAGCCAGTAATAGGCCATGTAGTTTCTCACACGACCAAGGTCTCCGGACTCGTGGAGCAGGGCCAGTTCCTTCTGGGCCTCATGATGTCCTTGCTCGGCGGCATCCGAGAAATAAGAGAGCGCCCTGAAGGGCGGCTCTCCCGGCGCGACGTCTTCCAGGTGCCAGAGGCCCAGTTCGTACTGGGCGTCTCTGTCATCCTCAAGGGAGGCTTTTGCCAGTAATTTCCGCGCCGCCTGTTCATAGATTTCATCACCACCGCCTTCTTCCCTGATTTGCAGGGCGGACTCGTACCAATCATGGGGGCTGCCGGATTCCACGTTTTGAATCCAGTCGAGTTCGGCTCGCAGCTCTGGGGGAACCCCTCTCTCTCCCATTACTGCCTCCAGCAATCCTTCCCGCCACTCCGGCGAAAGAATAATCATGTCAAGAGCGGTCTGACGGAACAGCTTTCTCGCCCGTTCCTCGTCCTTTTCCACCCCAAGGCCACGCAAATACAGGTATCCGAGACGGGCTGAGACAAGACTCGGGCCTTTGTCATGGGCCACCTGGTAGTATTCCGCCGCGCGCGCCAAGTCCCGGTCCACGCAGCGCCCGGTTTCATAGAGTTCTCCGAAGCTTCCGAGTGCGCTCGGTTCGCCCTCGGCCTCCTTTTTCTCAAGAAGGCTTACCGCCGTTCGGCAATCCCCCTTCTCAAGGGATTCATAGAGAATGACGCTCCAGCCGCTCGGGCGAATGGGTGATCTTTCCGGCACGGGCCAGATAACCATGCCGAGGGCGACGAGGGTCACCAGTATGTAAGTGTCGAGTTTACGCATGGAGTTGTCCCTGCCCGGTTTTACGCAACCCATGATCGGGTATCGGGGCGCGTCATGCAACCGCGCCGAGGAAGGCTCTACACCGTGAAATAGCGCGCCTGGGGATGGTGCACCACAATGGCCGTGGTGGACTGTTCGGGGTGGAGCTGGTCGCTCTCGCTCATGGTGAGAGCGATGCGCTCGGCCCCCAGCAGGTCCAAGAGTTTTTCCTGGTCGGCGAGGTCGGGACAGGCGGGATAGCCGAAGGAATAACGCGCCCCGTGATAGCCCTGTTTGATGAGTTTATCCATGTCGCGGGCGTCCTCGGAGCCAAAGCCCAACTCGCTGCGGATGCGCTTATGCACGTATTCGGCCAGGGCCTCGGCCATCTCCACGCCGAAGCCGTGGAGGTAGAGATAGTCCTGGTATTTGTCGGCGTGGAACCATTCCAGCGCCACCTCTGAGGCCCGCTGTCCCACCGTCACCGCCTGCAGCGCGATCACGTCGCGCTCCTCCTCGCCAATGTCGCGGAAGAAATCGGCGATGCACATGCCGTTCTTGCCCTGTTGCCGGGGCAGGGTGAAGCGGGCGCATTCGCTGCCGCCGTTTTCCTCGAACAGCACCACGTCATTGCCGTCGCCGGCGCATTGCCAATAGCCGTAGACCGCTTGGGGAATGATGATTTTCTCATCGTGGCACTGTTTGGCGATTCGGGTGAGGATGGGTTTCAGCTCGCCCCGTGCCCATTCCCGGAATTCCTCGCGCGAGCGGCCCTGTTTCTTATAGCCCCAGTGAAACTGGTAGAGCATGGTCTCGTTGAGGAAGGCGAGCAGGTTCTGGATCGGCACCGCTTCGATGGTCTTGGCGCCCCAGAAGGGTGGCGTTGGCACCGCCACGTCCTTGGTCAGTTCATTGCGGCGCAGCTTCGCCGCCTCGTAATCCACCGGGCGCAGTTCAGAGGGCGGCGGCTCATCATGTGTTTTATCCGGTTTGGCCGGTTTCCCGCCACGTTTCTTGGCCTCGGCGGCGAGGTGATCGTCCAGCTCCCCGGCCGCCACCTTGTCCATGAAATCGAGCCCGTCGAAGGCGTCGCGGGCATAGGCCACCTTGCCGCTGCCATAGGCGGCGGCGCAGTCCTGATCCACATATTTGCGATTGAGCGCCGCCCCGCCCAGCACCACCGGCATCTCGAACCCCTCGCGGGTCATTTCCTCCAAACTTTCGCGCATGACCACGGTGGATTTCACCAACAGGCCCGACATGCCGATCACATCGGCGTCGTGTTCCCTGGCCGCCGCCATGATGTGTTCGATGGGCTGTTTGATGCCGAGATTGATCACCTTGTAGCCGTTATTGGTGAGGATGATGTCCACCAGGTTCTTGCCGATATCGTGCACGTCGCCCTTCACCGTGGCCAGCACCATGACGCCCTTTTCCTGGCCCTCCACATGTTCCATACGGGGCTCGAGATAGGCCACCGCCGTCTTCATGGTTTCCGCCGATTGCAGCACGAAGGGCAGTTGCATCTGGCCCGAGCCGAAGAGCTCGCCCACCACCTTCATACCGTCGAGAAGCACGATATTGATGATGTCCAGCGCGGGGAGTCCCTTCAGGGCCTCGTCGAGATCGGCCTCGATGCCCTGGCGGTCGCCGTCGATGATGCGCAGCTTGAGCCGTTCCCCCACATCGGCCGGGCGTTCCTTCTTCTCTTTCTTCTCTTCGGCGCGGCCCTCGAACAGGGCGAGAAAGGCGTGCAGCGGGTCATAGTCCTTTTCACGGCGGTCGAAGATGAGGTCTTCGGCAACCTTGGCCTCTTCTGCGGGAATCTTGTGCAGCGGCATGATGCGGCTGGAATGGAGGATGGCGCCGGTCATGCCCCGTTTCAGGGCATGGTCGAGAAACACCGAATTGAGCACATGGCGCGCCGCCGGATTGACCCCGAAAGAGACGTTGGACAGCCCGAGGATGATCTGGCATTCGGGCAGTTCCCTGGAAATCTGCTCGATGGCGTCGAGCGTCATCAGCGCCAGCTTGCGGTCGTTCTCGTTGCCGGTGCAGATGGTAAACGTCAAAGGATCAATGAGCAGGTCGCAAGACGGCAGGCCGTGTTTCACGCAGGCGAAGTCGTGGAGGCGGCGGGCGATTTCCACCTTTTTATCCGCCGTCTTGGCCATGCCCTCCTCGTCGATGGTGAGCGCGATCAGCCCGGTGCCGAAACGCCGCGCCAGTTCCAGCCGCGCGGTGGCCGGGTCTTCGCCGTCCTCGAAATTGATGGAATTGATGATGGGCTTGCCGCCGTAGAGCTTGAGCGCCGCCTCGAGCACGTTCAATTCGGTGGAATCGAACACCAGCGGCACGGTGACGGCGCCGCGCATGCGGCTCACCACCTCCGTCATGTCGGCCTCTTCGTCGCGGCCCACGAAGGCGGTGCACACATCCAGGGTATGGGCGCCGTCGGCCACCTGTTCGCGCCCCATCTCGACACAGGCGTCCCAGTCCCCGGCTTCCTGGAAATTGCGGAATCTCTTGCTGCCGTTGGCGTTACAGCGCTCGCCGATATCGAGAAAGGCGTTTTCCTGGGCGTAAGCCACCTGGCCGTAGAGAGAGGCCACCGAGGGCACCCAATAGGATTTCCGCTTCACCGGTTTGGGCCGTGCCTGGTTGCCGCGCTTATCCCCCGTGGCGCGGTTGCGCAGCATGGCGTCGAGAGCCTCGATATGGGGAATGTCGGTGCCGCAGCAACCGCCGATCATGTTGACTCCGTCATCGTCGAGGAAGCGTTCGTGCCAATGGGCCAGTTCCTCGGGGCCCAGGGGGTAATGGGGCTGGCCGTCCACCAGCTCGGGCAGTCCCGCATTGGGCAACACGGAAATAAAGCCGGGCCAGTTTTCCGCCAGCCACTTTATATGCTCGGACATTTCCTGGGGCCCGGTGGCGCAGTTCAACCCCATCACCGGAATATCCAGGGCGTGCACCACCGTGGCCGCGGCGGCGATATCGGCGCCCACCAGCATGGTCCCCGTGGTTTCCACCGTGACCTGGGTGATGATGGGGATATCGGCCTTGGCCTGGGCGCGGGCGCGCTTGGCGCCGTTGACCGCGGCCTTGACCTGGAGCGGGTCCTGGCAGGTCTCGATCAAAAAGGCGTCGGCGCCGCCGGCGGCCAGCCCGTCGCATTGCACGGCAAAGGAATCCTCCAGCGCCTGGTAGTCTATATGGCCGAGGCTGGGCAATTTGGTGCCCGGCCCGATGGAACCGAGAACGAAGCGGGGACGGCCGTCGGCGGTGAATTCCTCCGCCGCCTCGCGCGCCAGCTCGGCCGAGCGCTTGTTGAGTTCGAAGGCCTCCGCGGCGAGATCAAACTCCCCCAACGTCACCGGCGATGCGCCGAAAGTATTGGTTTCCACCGCATCCGCCCCGGCGCCGAAATAGCCCATATGGATTTCGCGCACCAAATCGGGACGGCTCTTGGTGAGGATGTCGGTACAGTTTTCCTGGCCCAGATAATCCTCCTCCACGCTGAGGTCGAGGGCCTGAACCCGGGTGCCCATGGCGCCGTCGGCAAGCAGCACGCGGTCGCCCAGATAGTCGAGGAATGCGCTCATGAGACGGCGCTACCCGGAAGTCCCGGCGGCGGCGGCATCCACGCTACCATGGGGCCGCAGGCCGAGAATGTGGCAGATGGCGTAAGCCAGATCGGCCCGGTTCAGGGTGTAGAAATGGAACTCCCTGACACCGCGCGCCTGTAGAATCTGACACTGTTCGGCGGCGATGGTGGCGGCCACCAGCCTGCGGGTTTCGGGATCGTCGTCGAGACCCTCGAACATGCTCGCCATCCAGAGCGGCACCGACGTGCCGCAGGCGCGGCAAAACTCCGTGACCCTGGCGAAGTTGGTCACCGGCAGGATACCGGGCACGATGGGCACGTCGATTCCGGCCGCCGCGGCGCGGTCGAGGAAACGGAAGAAGACGTCCACATCGAAAAAATACTGGGTGATGGCGCGGCTCGCCCCGGCGTCGATCTTGCGTTTGAGATTATCGAGATCGTCCTGCACGCTTTGCGATTCGGGATGGGTCTCGGGATAGGCCGCCACCGAGATTTCGAAATCGGCAATTTTCTTGAGTCCCGTCACCAGATCCGAGGCGTAAGCATAGCCGCCGGGATGGGGGGTGTACCCCTTCTCCTGTTCCGGCGGGTCGCCGCGCAGGGCGACAATATGGCGGATGCCTTCCTCCCAGTAGCGCCGGGCGACAGCGTCGATCTCGTCGCGGTCCGCCCCCACACAGGTGAGATGAGCCGCCGGTTCGAGATCGGTCTCGCGGCGGATGCGCGCCACCGTGGCGTGGGTGCGCTCGCGGGTGCTGCCGCCGGCGCCATAGGTCACCGATACAAACTGCGGAGCCAGGGGCTCCAGCCGCTTGATGGCGGTCCACAGGGTCTGTTCCATTTTCTCCGTCTTGGGCGGAAAAAACTCGAACGAGACCTTCATGCCGTCGCGTTGCGGCGGCGCCACGGGCGGCGTGGGCGCATGATGAGAGGCATTGGTCATGATGATCTCTTCTCGTTCAATGGAACCGGCTTGGTGACGGGACCGGCCCCGGGATGAGGCCACAACCATCCCTTATATTCAAGACACCAATAGGGGAGAAAGATTCCCCCAAGAAACGGCCTTAAGGGGGAGGTTTTCAGCGTCGCACAGATCAAAGTCAACAACCCCTGTTCTGTCTCGCCACCCACCCCCAAAAATGTAACATTAATGCCACAGTTTGCTGTTACGCTTTTGCTGATTCATATCCCCACTGGTTTTTTTATATGGCCTGTGTTACTTGGGATACGAGAGTTTTATGCCTTGTTCGCGCGCTATTTGCCGTGTGTCTTTCGGCGGCGGGGTGGCGAACAGCTTGAATCATGCGGGGATGAGCCGCGTACCCGCGTTGTGGCGCGTGTTTAGCGGTTCTGTCGAAGGGGTGGGCTTTACATGAGATACATGAGATCGCTACGTTTCACAGGGCATCTTGCCAGCATCGCATTAATTGCCTTCTTCGCCACAGCGTGTACCACGCCCCCGGAAGATCCCGAGGCTCTGGCCGAATACCAAGAAATCAACGACCCCTTAGAGCCCATGAACCGCAAGTTCTTCGCATTTAACCGGGGTCTGGACACGGTGCTGTTCAAGCCACTGGCCAAGGCCTATGTCTATATCCCCAAGCCGGCGCGGGATTCCATTCACAACATGATCAACAACGTCAAAACGCCGGTAAATCTGGCCAATGACATCCTTCAGGGTGAGCTTGAACGCGCCGCCACCACGCTCGGCCGCTTCCTCATCAACACCACCATCGGCATCGGCGGCATGTTCGACGTGGCCAAGCATATGGGGCTGGAGCGCCACAACGAGGATTTCGGACAGACCCTGGCCGTGTGGGGCAGCCCCACCGGACCCTATATCGTCATTCCCGTGCTTGGGCCTTCGAGCCCGCGCGCCATCGTCGGAACCGTGGCCGACAGCTTCCTCGATCCCCTGACCTATGTCTTCGAGAACCAGGACGCGGAACTTGAATACATGCTGGTTCGCGGCGGTATCGAAGGCATCGACGAACGCTCCCACGTGCTCGACGTGCTCGATGACATCGAGGAAAGCTCCCTCGATTTCTACGCCACCATCCGCAGCCTCTATCGCCAGCGCCGCGAGGCCGAGATACTCAACGGTGAAGAGGGCACCGATGTTCCCGGTCCCAGCTTCATGACCGAGGCAGACGATTTCCCGAGCCCCGACAAGGCCTCCCTGGTCCAGTAAAGCGATGAACATGATGAACGGTTATATTCCGCGCCGTCTTTTCCCGGCCCGTCCTTTTCTCTGTTTTTCCCTCTGGGCGGCGTTTATGGCGCTGGGCCTTGTCCTTTCCGTGTCTCCCATCCGCGCCGAGGGAACCCTTGATGGAGCGGGAACCTTCATTCAGGATTTTGGCGACAGGGCCGTTAACGCCCTGACCGAGGAAGGTCTCGCCACCAAGGTGCTGCGGTCCCGTTTCAGCGATCTCTATGACGAAGGCTTCGATGCGCCGGCCATCAGCCGCTTCGTGCTGGGGCGCTATTGGAAGAAGACCGCCAAGGAAGAACGCAAGGAATTCACGGCGCTGTTCAACAAGTTCGTTGTTCAGACCTATTCCGCCAAGTTCCGCCATTACAGCGGCGAAACCTTCGAGGTCACCGGGACCCAGCCCGAGGGCAGTAACGTGTTTATTGTCTCGTCCAAGGTTCTCCAGCCCAGCGGCGATCCGCCCATCACCCTGAGCTGGCGCGTGTCGAAAACCAACGGCGCCTACAAGATTTACGACATCACCGTGGAAGGTGTGAGCATGGCCATCACTCAGCGCTCCGAGTTCTCCTCGGTGATCCGTAACGGCGGCGGAAAAATCGCGGCGCTGATCGACGCCCTGCGTGACAAGACCACGAAGCTGGCCAGCAAGGAGGACGAAACGGCGAATGCCAATTAGGAAGCTTTTGGGATTGCTGTTTAAAAGGCCGCCCTTGAGCGGCTTTTTTTGTGACTGGTTTTTATGGCCGGGCCGGGGGCTGCTTTTCTGACCTGGCCCTATGAGCGGGTGAGGGGCTTGTATTTGATGCGGTGGGGCTGGTCGGCCGCCTTGCCGAGGCGGCGCTTGCGGTCGGCCTCGTAATCGGCGTAATTGCCCTCGAACCACAGCGCCTGGCTATCGCCCTCGAAGGCCAGGATATGGGTGGCGATGCGGTCGAGAAACCAGCGGTCGTGGCTGATGATGACGGCGCAGCCGGCGAAATCGAGCAGGGCCTCTTCCAGGGCGCGCAGGGTATCCACGTCGAGATCGTTGGTGGGCTCGTCCAGCAACAGCAGATTAGCCCCCGATTTCAACATCTTGGCGAGATGCACGCGGTTGCGCTCGCCGCCCGAAAGCTGTCCCACCTTCTTTTGCTGATCGCCGCCCTTGAAATTGAACGAGGCGCAATAGGCGCGGCTGTTCACCTTGCGCTTGCCCAGTTCAAGTTCCTCGTGGCCCTCGGAAATCTCTTCCCACACCGTTTTGTTTCCGTCCAGGGCATCGCGGCTCTGGTCCACATAGCCCGTCTTCACCGTGTCGCCCATGCGGAACGCGCCGCTGTCGGGCTGTTCGGCGCCGGTGATGATGCGGAACAGGGTGGTCTTGCCGGCGCCGTTGGGGCCGATAACCCCGACGATGCCTCCCGGCGGCAGTTTGAAATTCATCCCCTCGAACAACAGCTGATCGCCGAATCCCTTGCTCAGATCCTCCGCCTCGATCACCAGATCGCCCAGCCGCGGCCCCGGCGGAATAACGATCTGCGCCGGTCCGGCGGTTTTTTCCCGGTCTTCGGCCAGCAAGTCCTCATAGGCTGTGATGCGGGCCTTACTCTTGGCCTGGCGGGCGCGGGGCGACTGTTTGATCCATTCATATTCCCGGGCCAGGGTGCGGGCCCTGGCGGCGTCCTGTTTGCCTTCCTGGTCGAGGCGGGTGCGTTTCTGGTCGAGCCAGGACGAATAATTACCCTCGAAGGGAATACCTTGGCCGCGGTCGAGTTCGAGAATCCAGCCCGCCACGTTGTCGAGAAAATAGCGGTCATGAGTCACCGCCACCACGGTGCCGGGATAATCGTGGAGAAAGCGCTCCAGCCAGGCCACCGATTCGGCGTCGAGATGGTTGGTGGGTTCATCGAGAAGCAGGAGGTCGGGCTTTTGCAGCAACAGCCGGCACAGCGCCACTCGCCGTCTCTCGCCGCCCGAAAGCGCCGTCACGTCCGCATCACCGGGCGGACAGCGCAGGGCGTCCATGGCGATATCCACGGTGCGGCCCAGATCCCAGGCATCAGCTGCGTCGATTTTTTCCTGCAACTCGGCCTGTTCGGCGATAAGGGCGTTCATCTCCTCCTCGTCCAGCTCCTCGGCGAAGCGCGCGCTGACCTCGTCGAAACGGTCGAGCAGCGCCTTGGTCCCGGCCATGCCTTCGAGAACGTTTCCGGTAACGTCCTTGCCTTCGTCGAGCTCCGGTTCCTGGGGCAGATAACCCACGGCGGCGCCTTCGGCGGACCAGGCCTCGCCTGTGTATTCCGTATCCAGCCCGGCCATGATCTTCATCAGAGTCGACTTGCCGGCGCCGTTAGCGCCCAGAACCCCGATCTTGGCGCCAGGAAAAAAGGACAGCCATATATCCTTCAGCACGTCGCGGCCTCCCGGATAGCTGCGGGACAGCCCCTTCATCACATAGATGTACTCGGCCATGGTCCTGGTCTTAACCTTTTGGTGATGAAAAACGCCGGAAACGCCCTTGCTTGGGGGGGCGGGCTTGCGAAACCGGGGTTGTAGCCCATCGCGCGGGCCTTCGCAACGCAGGGGGGCAAACCCCTTCCGCGAGAGGAGGAGCGGGAGGTGTGACGCCGGTCACAGCATAAAATGAGTCATTTCTATACATAGATTGTCGGGGGAGGTATTATTTTGGAAGAGGCAGGCGCGACGGTGTGCCTGGAAATAACTTGGAAATGCAAAATTTTAATTTCGGTGATATTGAGCTCATTCTCGCCGAGCCCAACCAGCAGGTGCGCAACGGCCTGAAGAGCGCCCTGCGCTCCCAGGGCTTCTACCGCGTCACCGAGGTCACCCGGTTCAGGCGGCTTCAGGAAATCATCGAGAGCGAGGTCTTGACGCCGGACCTGATCATCACCGACATCGAGCTTCCGGGCGGCGATGTCTGTGACCTGTGCTATGACATCCGCCATCATAAGGCCGGCAACGACCCGTTTATTCCCATCATCGCCACCTCCTGGACGGCGGGCGAGGAACAGGTGCGCGGAGTCATCGATTCCGGCGCCGACGACCTGCTCATCAAACCCATCAGCACCAATAACCTGTTGGCGCGGATCATACAGCTGATCAAGGCGCGCAAGCCCTTTGTGGTAACCACGGAATATATCGGCCCCGACCGGCGCTCAGGCGAGCAGCGCGAAGGAGCCGAGGATATCCCCACCCTCGAAGTACCCAACAAACTTCGGGCCAAGGCCACCGGACAGGAAAATGTGAGTTCGGAAGTTTTTCAGGCCGCCGTCGACAAGGCCGCCGCCGTCATCAACGAACGCAAGATGGAGCGCCATGCCTACCAGCTGGTCTATCTCGCCGACCACATCGTGCCGGCCTATAAGACGGGTGCACCCGACGGCTCCGTTGACAAAAACGTGGAGCGGGCCATCTACGTGGCCCAGGACCTGTCCCGGCGCATGAAGGGGACACGGTTTTCCCATATTTCGGAACTCTGTGAATCACTGCTCAAGGTGACCAACACCATCCTCACGGCCGGCAATTCTCCCGCCACCAAAAGGATCTGGATCTCCTGACCCAGCTTTCCCGGGCCATCCAGGCGGCCTATTCCTCGGACGAAAAGGTGGTGGCCATGGCCCACGACATCACCGATTCCGTGGACAAGTCGGTAAACAAGGCGGTGTCGGGCTGATTCCTCTATTCTTCGACTCTTCCTTTCATTCCTCTCTTTAAGAAAACTCTCCTCAATGTGACGACGGTCACAGCCAACCGGGTGTGCGGAGGCTAGATTTTAGGTTAATGGGGCGATTGCGCCCCGACCCGGCTTGGCCCATGCGGAGCCGGTTAACGGATTGAAAAGCGTGAAGCGTTATGTCGTTATTTCGTTTTGACCGTGTGGAAATTCTTCTCGCCGAATCGAGCCTGCAGGTTCGCTCTGGCCTGAGAGGGACGTTGCGTAACCAGGGTTTCCAGGTCATTATCAAGCTCGAAGAGCTGAGGCATTGGATCAAGGCCGACGGCCCCGACCTGATTATCGCCGATGCCGATCTGCCGGGCGGCGACGTGTGCAGTCTGTTTCACGACATCCGCCATCACCGCATCGGCAACGATCCCTTTGTGCCCATTATCGCCACTTCCTGGTCGCGGGGAATGAGCAAGGTGCGCCAGGTCATTGATTCCGGCGCCGACGACCTTCTCATCAAGCCCATCAACACCAACGAACTGCTGAAGCGGATAAAACGGCTCGTCAGGGCGCGTAAGTCCTTTGTCGTCACCTCCGACTATATCGGCCCCGACCGGCGCGAGAATGCCCGCATGGAATCAAGCGACGTGCCGCTTTTCGACGTGCCCAACAAGCTGCAGGTCAAGGCAACGGGCAACGGATTGGTGAACACACCCACCTTCCAGAAGACTATCGATATCGCCATAGCCGGCATTAACGAGCGCAAGATGACCTGTCATGCCCAACAGCTCGTCTATCTCGCCGAACACATTGTCGCGCCGTTCCACAAGGGTCTGGCGGGAGATCATCTGTATGAACAGGTGGATCGCGCCGCCTATGTGGCCACGGACCTGGCGCGCAGGATGGAAGGCACGCGGTTCTCCCACGTCTCCGAGCTTTGCGCCTCGCTGTTGCGGGTCATCAACTCCATTCGTTCCGCCGGCGACAAGCCCACAATCAAGGACCTGGATTTACTGCTCGAGCTTTCCAGAGCCACCGAAATGGCCCTCTCCTCCGACGAGAAAGTTGTCGCCCTTGCCCATGACATCACCGATTCCGTGGACAGCGCGGTGGCCGGATAAGCCGCCTCTCTGGCGAACGGCCTCTCTGGCAAACGACCTTTCCGATAAGTGACCCCTCTGGGCCGTTCCCGCGGGGAACGTAGGATGGACCGCGGTCTTATGGTCGCGGATCCTATGAGTGTGGTCTATGCCCCCGCGCGCCGCCAGAGCGGCGTCTCCACCCCCCATATAGATGCGTTTGCGTGTATAGTGAGCCGTAGAATCACACGCTTTTCCAGGAGTCCGGCATGGCAAACGCCGCCTCGCACGCCCCCTCGGGAGGAATATGGACCGCCGAACGGCTTAAACAGCGGTTCAGCGCGGCTGGCGCTGCGCCCGCCGAAACGGGGCCGCCGCCATACCCGCCGGGGCTGATCCCGGCGGCGGTTCTGGTGCCCCTGATTCCACGACCCGGCGAGACCACGCTGTTGCTGATCCGCCGCGCCGAGGGTCTCGACATCCATGCCGGACAGTTCGGCTTTCCCGGCGGCCACCGCGAAGACGCCGACGCCGACGCCGAGGCCACCGCCCTGCGCGAAACCCACGAAGAGCTCGGTCTCGATCATGAAAGGATCGAGCCTCTCGGCCGTCTTGATGATGTGGCCACAAGGACCGGCTTTCTCATCACCCCGGTGGTGGCTCTGCTCCACCCGCCCTTCGATCTCGTTCTCGATAAACGCGAGGTGGCGGAGACCTTCGAATTGCCCCTAGAGGTGGCACTCGACCCTTCGCGCCACGAACGCCGCGACCGCGACCTCGATGACGGCAGCGGGCTCATCCATGCCATCACCCATGACGGACGCTTCATCTGGGGGGCCACGGCGGCTATGCTGATAGCTCTGTATGAAAGGCTGAGAGAGATATGATCCGGATTTTCTTCACTTATTTGCTGCCGCTGTTGCTGCCCACGGCGGTCTATTTCATGTTCATGCTGCCGGCGCGGCGGCGCGCCAAGGCGCGGGGTGAGGAAGTATCCTGGGAAAAGACGCCGTGGATGTTATTGGCGTCCGCGGGGGTGGTTCTGCTGGCGCTGACCCTGGGTATGCTGGCGCTCCGCGACGGTGAGCCGCCCTGGAGCCAGTATGACCCGCCCCATATGGAAGACGGCCAGATCATGCCCGGACAGTTCAGCGGCGCGCCCGATGATGGATAAATGAGCCTGTGAAAACCACCCAGCGCATCGCCGTGCCGCCCTGGATGGCGGCGGCCGAAACCCGCGCCGTCATTGATGCTCTCAGTGCTAAGGGCGCGGTGGTGCGTTTCGTCGGCGGCTGTGTGCGCGATACGCTGTTACAGCGCCCCGTGGGCGATCTCGACCTGGCCACCACGGACCCGCCGGAAACGGTGACGGCGCTTCTCGAAGAGGCAGGGCTGCGCGCCATTGCCACCGGCATCGAACACGGCACCATCACCGCGGTATCAGACGGCAAGCCTTTCGAGGTGACCACCCTGCGCCATGACGTGGAGACCTATGGCCGCCACGCCAAGGTTGCCTTCACCGACGACTGGGAAGCCGATTCCATGCGCCGCGACTTCACCATCAACGCCATCTACTGCGATCCCGACGGCAGCCTTTACGACCCCCAGGGCGGCGAGGCGGACCTGGGCGCGGGCCGGGTGCGATTCGTGGGCGCGGCCCGGGAACGCATCGCCGAGGATGTGCTGCGGCTGTTGCGGTTCTTTCGCTTCCATGCCTGGTTCGGACGCGGCGCGGCCGACGAGGAAGCCCTTGCCGCATGCCGCGAGGCGGCGGCTGAGCTGGAAAGGCTGTCGGCGGAACGGGTCTGGCGCGAACTGAAGAAACTGTTGGCCGCCCCCGATCCCTCGCCCGACATCCGGCTGATGGCGGAAAACGGCATCCTCGAACATGTGCTGCCCGAAATAGAGGCGGAAATAAAGGCCGGAGCGGAAGCGGGAATGAAAACCGGAGCGGAAACGGACGCTCCCCTCGCCGCGCTCACCGCCATCGAGGCCGAACTGGAAGACCCCGACCCCCTGCGCCGTCTGGCCGTACTTCTCGGCGACGCCGGCACGGATACGGTGGAAAAGGTGGCGAAGCGGCTCAAACTCTCCAATGCCGAGCGCGACCGGCTGACGGCGCTGGCCGGGGAAACCCAAGACCTCGGCGATGACGCCATGACCTGGCGGCATACCCTTTATAGATGGGGAACGGCGCTGTTCCGCGACCGCGTGCTGCTGGCCTGGGCCGCCGATGCAAAAGGAGAAAACACCTACAAGGCAATGCTGGCCGAAGCCCATGGCTGGACGCCACCCTGTCTGCCGGTGACGGGCAATGATGTGCTGGCGCTGGGTATGGAGCCGGGCGAGGCGGTGGGCGACCTGTTGGCGCGGCTGGAAGACTGGTGGATCACCGAGGATTTCACCCCCGGCCGCGAGGACTGTCTGGCGAAGCTCAAGACGTTGGCCCAACCCTAGGGGGTTCCCCCCGCAAACTGGCCTGTCTGGCGCAGTCCCTCGCCCAGCGCCATGGCCGCGGCCAGCGCCACGTTGAGGGAACGCATGCCCGCCACCATGGGAACCCGCAGCGCCGCATCCGCAGCCTCACGCACTTCGTCGGGCACGCCCGCGCTTTCACGGCCCGCCAGCAGGATGTCACCGGGCTGATAGGTAAAATCGCAATAGGAGGTATCGCCGCCGGTGGTGAGCAGGACCAGCCGTGGAATTTTCTTTTTCCCCTTGGCCTTCCCCGTTTTCGCCGTGCCGCCCCGCCCCACACCGCCAGGCCTCGAAGGCGTCCCAGGAGGAGTGACGGGTCAGTTCCACGGCCTCCAGGTAATCCATGCCGGCGCGGCGGAAACGGCGCTCGCCGAACACGAAACCGCAGGGCTCGATAAGCTCCACCGCCACCCCGAGACAGGCGCCCAGCCGCATCAGGGCGGCGGCGTTCTGGGGAATATCGGGCTGGTACAGGGCAAGGCGCACTGGCGGTTTGCTTTCCCGTGGTTTATGGTCGTGACCGATTATACCGGGCTGGGGGTCGGCTCCAAGAGCGGAGAGAGCGGTGGTAAAGAACGTGGTGAAAAATATGGCAAAGAGCCACATATACCTTTCCTTCACTTTTCCTTGCCATGGTGGGGTGTTGTTGGCTAGGACAATGGCGTGATTTTAAGACCAATACATTAAGACCGATACATTGGGACCAATACAGGGGAACCACCCATGACCGCAAAGGCGCAGGACACAGGCGCCGCCGGAGACGACGAAACCCGGCGCGATTTTCTCCTTCTCACCACCGGCGTTGTCGGCGCGGCGGGCGCGGCCTTGTCCGCCTGGCCCTTCATCGACAGCATGAACCCGGCGGCCGACGTGCTGGCCCTGTCCACCACCGAGGTGGATCTGTCTCCGGTGGAGGTAGGCCAGAGCATCACCGTGGTCTGGCGCGGCAAGCCGGTCTTCATCCGCCACCGCAGCGAACAGGAAATTACCGCCGCCCGCGCCGTGGACCTTTCCACCTTGCGCGACCCCGTGCCCGACGAAGACCGCGAGATCAAACCGGAATGGCTGGTTGTGGTCGGCATCTGCCCCCATCTCGGCTGTATTCCGCTGGGTCAGAAAGCGGGCCAGCCGCGGGGCGAATGGGGCGGCTGGTTCTGTCCCTGTCACGGCTCTCAGTTCGACACCTCGGGCCGTATCCGCAAGGGGCCGTCACCCACCAATCTTGTGGTGCCGCCCTACCAGTTCACCGAAGATACGTCGATCCGGATCGGTTAGGAGAGAACCCCCATGAGCTCATCCGACAACGCCCATCCCGTGGTCAAATGGATCGACGAACGCCTTCCGGTGTTCACCTTCCTCAACCACGAACTGCGCGACTATCCCACCCCGCGCAACCTCAATTACTGGTGGAGCTTCGGCTCCATCGCCGGCATCGTGCTGGTGATCATGATCCTGACCGGGGTTATGCTGGCCATGCAGTACACGGCCCATGTGGATTACGCCTTTGACAGCGTCGAGCGCATCATGCGCGACGTCAATTACGGCTGGCTGCTGCGTTATCTCCATGTGAACGGCGGCTCCATGTTCTTCATCGTGATTTATATCCACCTCTTCCGGGGTCTTTATTTCGGCTCCTACAAGTCGCCGCGAGAGATTCTGTGGGGGCTGGGGGTGATTATCTTTTTACTGATGATGGCCACCGCTTTCATGGGCTATGTGCTGCCCTGGGGCCAGATGAGCTTCTGGGGCGCCACCGTAATCACCAACCTGTTCTCGGCGATCCCGCTGGTGGGCGATTCCATCGTCAGCTGGCTGTGGGGCGGCTATTCCATCGATAACCCGACGCTGCAGCGTTTCTACGCCCTCCACTATCTGTTCCCCTTCCTCATTTTCGCCGTGGTGTTTCTCCATCTGGTGGCCCTGCATGTGTCGAAGTCCAACAACCCGCTGGGCATCGAGGCCACGGGGCCGCAGGACAGCATCCCCTTCCACCCCTATTACACGGCCAAGGATTTCTTCGGCTTCGGGGTTTTCTTCCTGGTCTTTCTGGGTTTCGTGTTCTACGCCCCCGATTTCTTCGGCGAGCCCGACAACTATATTCCGGCCAATCCGCTGGCCACGCCCCCTCATATCGTGCCCGAATGGTATTTCCTGCCCTTCTACGCCATCCTGCGGGCGGTGCCTGATATCGAGGTCTTCGGCTATGTCCTGATCACGGCCAAGCTGGCCGGCGTTATCCTTATGTTCGGCTCGATCCTGATCCTGTTCTTCCTGCCGTGGCTCGATTTCTCGAAGGTGCGCAGCGCCCGCTTCCGCCCCATTTTCAAACAGTTCTTCTGGATTTTCTTTGTCGACTGTCTGGTGCTGGGATGGGTCGGCGCCAATCCGCCGGAGGGCTTCTTCGTGATCCTGGGGCGTATCGGCACGGCCTTCTATTTCGCCTATTTCATCATCATCATTCCGTTGATCGCCTATTTCGAAAAACCGCGGCCCCTGCCGGAAAGTATTTCGGCGACGGTTCTGGGCGGCAAGAAAGGGGAGGACTCGTGATGCGGAGACTCCCGACCCTTGTCCTGACCTGTGGCCTTATGGCGGGCCTGTTCCTTATCGCCGCGCCCGTCTCCGGCCCCGCCGCGGCCGCCGAGATGCCCGAGATCGAAAATCGCAGCTGGTCCTTCGACGGTATTTTCGGCCAGTTCGACCGTGCCGCCCAACAGCGTGGCTATCAGGTCTATAACGAGGTCTGTTCCGGCTGTCACGGCCTGCGCCTGCTCACCTACCGTAACCTCGCCGCGCTCGGTTACAGCGAGGACGACATCAAGGCCTTCGCCGCCGAATACGAGGTTACCGACGGCCCCGACGACGAGGGCGAGATGTACCAGCGCGAGGCTCTGCCCTCGGATCATTTCGTTTCCCCCTTCGCCAATGACAATGCCGCGCGCGCGGCTAATAACGGAGCCCTGCCGCCGGACCTCTCGCTGATGGTCAAGGCGCGCAAGAACGGAGCCAATTATCTCTATGCTCTGCTTACCGGATATGGCGACGCCCCCGATGGCGGGGAACTGCCCGACGGCTTGTATTACAACGCCGCCTTCCCCGGTCACCAGATCGCCATGTTGCCGCCGCTCGATGACGACGCGGTGGAATATGCCGACGGCACCCCGGCCACGGTGGACCAGATGGCCTCCGACCTCACCACCTTCCTGGCCTGGGCCGCTTCGCCCGAGATGGAGGAGCGCAAGCGGCTGGGGCTCAAAGTCATGCTGTTCCTGTTGGTGCTGACGGCCCTGCTTGCCGCCGTTAAACGCAAGGTGTGGTCGCGGCTGCACTAGGTCATGGACCGCCAGCCCCTCCATAACCACCCCGCCCCTAACCATTCGCAAAGGGTTGCCCCATGGCCCATAGCCATTCTCCCGTTATCGGCATTCTCGGCGGGAGCGGTCTCTACGATATTGAGGGCCTGGCCAATCAGCGCCGGGAAAAAGTCCACTCCTCCTTCGGCGAGCCCTCCGACGAGCTTTGTTTCGGTGAATTGGAAGGGGTACAGCTGGTATTCCTGCCCCGCCACGGGCGCGGCCACCGCCTGCCGCCGTCGGAAATCAATTTCCGCGCCAATATCGACGCCCTGAAACGGGTAGGCGTCACCGATATTCTTTCGGTGAGCGCGGTGGGCAGCCTTAATCCCGACTTGGCGCCGGGCACCTTCGTCATCGTCGACCAGTTCATCGACCGCACCTTCGCCCGCATCAAGAGTTTCTTCGAAACCGGTCTGGTGGTCCATGTCTCCATGGCCCACCCCGTCTGCGGGCGTCTCGGCGGCCATATAGAGACCGCGGCGAGGGAGGTGGATATTCCCGTAGTGCGCGGCGGCACCTATCTGGTGATGGAAGGCCCGCAATTCTCCAGCCGCGCCGAATCCGAACTCTACCGCAGCTGGGGCTGTGACGTGATCGGCATGACCAACATGCCCGAGGCCAAGCTCGCCCGCGAGGCGGAAATCTGTTACGCCACCATCGCCATGGTCACCGATTTTGACTGTTGGCACCCCGACCACGACAATGTGACGGTGGAAGCGGTGATCGAGGTGCTGCAAGGTAATGCCCACAAGGCCCGTACGCTGGTGGGTGCGCTGGTGCCGAAACTGGGCGATCATGAAGGGCCCTGCGCGAAAGGCTGCCAGAGGGCGCTGGAATACGCCCTGATCACGGCCCCCGAGGCGCGCGATCCGGAACTTATCCGGCGTCTCGACGCGGTGGCGGGCCGCGTGTTGGCTAAATAGAAACACAGGGAAAGGTCATGAAGGTCAACGGCAAGTCCATGCGCACCATCTGGACGGTGGAGGACGACGGGGCGGTGGAGATCATCGACCAGACCCTGCTGCCCCACCGTTTCGAAATATGCCGCCTCACCACCCTGGACGAGGCCGCCCACGCCATTTCCACCATGCAGGTGCGCGGCGCGCCGCTGATCGGCGCCACCGCCGCCTATGGCGTGTATCTCGGCCTGCGCGAGGACGCCTCCGACGGCGCCCTGAACGCGGCCTGCGACACCCTGTTGAAAACCAGACCCACGGCGGTCAACCTGCGCTGGGCCTTAGATGAGATGCGTTCCTCTCTCGCCCCCTTGGCGGCGGTGGAGCGGGCGGCGGCGGCCTATGTGCGGGCGACGGAAATCTGCGACGAGGACGTGGCCATCTGCCGCGATATCGGCATCAATGGCCTGCCCCTCATTATCGAGGCGGCGAAAAGCAAGCCCGAGGGCACGCCGGTGAATATCCTTACCCATTGTAACGCGGGCTGGCTCGCGGCGGTGGACTGGGGCACGGCCCTGGCGCCCATCTATGCCGCCCATAATCAGGGTCTTATCCTCCATGTCTGGGTCGACGAGACGCGGCCCCGCAACCAGGGGGCGTCGCTGACCGCCTGGGAACTGGGCCAGCATGGCGTCGCCCACAGCATTATCGTCGATAATGCCGGAGGGCATTTGATGCAGGGGGGCCAGGTGGATATGGTCATCACCGGTACCGACCGCACCACATCACAAGGCGACGTATGCAACAAGATCGGCACTTACCTGAAGGCGCTGGCCGCCCATGACAACGGCGTGCCTTTCTATGTGGCCCTGCCGGGGCCTACCATTGACTGGACCATGAGCGACGGCCTGGCCGAAATCCCCATTGAGGAACGCAGCGGCGACGAGGTAAAATGGATTTCCGGCCGCAGCGCGGAGGGCAAGGTGGTAGCCGTGGACGTCACTCCCGAAGGCTCGGCGGCCGCCAATCCCGCCTTCGACGTAACACCGGCGCGGCTGGTGACGGGGCTGATTACCGAGCGCGGGCTGTGTCCGGCGTCGCGCGAAGGACTGGCGGGGCTCTACCCCGAACAAGCAGGAAAAGGAACATCATGAGTCCTCGTAATACATCCCGGGCCACATCCCGCTCTACATCCCGGGGCTCGCTCAAAGAGCGCCGCGCCGTAATTACCGGCGCTAGGTCACTGCGCGCGGCGGGCCTGGTTCATGGCCGCGAAGGCAATGTGGGCCTGCGCACGGACGGCGGCCTGTTGATCACGCCCACGGGCATAAATTACGAGGCCCTCAAGCCCGCCCATATGGTCTGGCTCGACAGCAAGGGCGTGGCGGACGGAACCTACCTGCCGTCCAGCGAATGGCAATTCCATCTCCATATCCTCGCCGCCCGGCCGGAGATCAATGCGGTGGTGCACACCCATTCCATGTTCGCCACGGCGCTGGCCTGTCAGGGCCTTGGAATTCCGCCCTTTCACTACATGGTGGCCCTTGCCGGCGGCGGCGATATCCGCTGTGCGCCTCATGCCACTTTCGGCACCCAGGCGCTGGCGCGCCATGCGGTGAAGGCGCTGAAAGACCGCCGCGCCTGTCTTCTCGCCAATCACGGCATAATCGCCCTGGGCGAAGACATGGACGAGGCGGTGGCGCTCGCGGGCGAGGTGGAACGCCTTGCCGAACAGTATTGGCGGGTGCGCCTGTTGGGAAAACCAAAGCTGCTTTCGGCTACTGAAATGAAAAAGGTGCTGAAAAAATTCGCCTCCTACGGGCGTCAGCCGGGGGCCATAAACAGCGGAAAACGGGGCCGTTCATCTTGATTCTGCGCGCCGGGATGGTTTAAGAACACTCCACACTATCGTATGATACCGTGTTGATACCGTGTTGCTGGCCAGCAAATGCTTCAGATTGGGGGAACGCTGAAGTGGAATTTTCCGGAGACATAAAAGAATCCAGAGATCACGCCAAACAGGCGTTGAAGCTGATGGCGGCCCATGGGATTCCTCCGACGCCGAAGAATTACACCATCTGGTACGCCTATGTGACGGGGTCGCATCACGAACTCAACCGTGTCCTAGACACCCTGGTGGACGAGGAGGAGGCGTTCACCGAATCCCGCAGCGATGAAATCTTCAGCCAGTTCTTTGGCAGATTGGAGGAGGTGGAGGCCATCGAAAAGACCGGACAGCGTATCGAAGTGGCCCTGGGGGAGTTGACTAAACTCGTGGGCGTGGCTGATGACGGCGCGACCAAGTACGGCGAGACCCTTGAAAACTTCGCCGGGGAATTGTCCAAGGAATCCCCCCTGGAAGACCTGCGCTTGCTGGTGAACAGCGTGATGCAGGAAACCCGGGAAATGCACGAACACAACAAGCTCTTCGCAAGCCAGCTGAAGCAATCGTCGAGGGAGATCATCACCTTGAAGAAGAGCCTGGATACGGTGCGTCAGGAATCACTGACCGATGCCCTGACCGGGATCGCCAACCGCAAGGCCTTCGACATGCATCTGCGCAATGCCGTCCGCGACGCCATGGAAAGCGGCGATCCCTTGAGCCTGCTCATGGTGGATATCGATTTCTTCAAAAAATTCAACGACAAGTACGGGCACCAAGTGGGGGACGAGGTGCTGCACCTGGTGGGTAGAATCCTCGAGCGCTCGGTGCGCGAGGGCGACACCGCGGCGCGCTTCGGCGGCGAGGAATTCGTCACCATCCTGCCTGGCACCAGCCATAAGGACGCCATGGGTCTGGCCGAGCGCATTCGTTCCACCATCGCCACCCGCAAGCTGCACTCCCGCCAGTCGGGCGAGGATTACGGCACCATCACCCTGTCCATCGGCGTCGCCCTTTACGAGCCCGGCGAGCCCGTAAGACAGCTGATCAAGCGCGCCGACACGGCCCTGTACGCGGCCAAGGAAGAGGGCCGCAACAAGGTGATTTCCGCCGAAGAGTAGGCGGGATTTCCCGTTTTCCGCCATCCGCACCCCGTCAAGGAACCCAAACCAGAGTGGCAAGAGGCAATCTTTGCTCTACTTTTAATAGCGTGCCATACTGGTTTACAGGGTCAAGTTCGTGGCGTTAAGCTGGTTTTAAGCCACTCAGGGGAAAATATTTCGGGGGGAACATGGGATATTTTCAAACACCCGCCGTAATTACTCAATCATGCCGCCAAGCGTGGCTTTTCGGCATCTTCCGCGTCGTCCCTGAAGATCGGTTTCGTGGAAGTGACGAGCAAGACCCTGCTGCGCGAGAAACAGATCGATTTTCCCGCCGAAATCGAAGTCGACATGCCGGTGGAGACGGTGGCGCTCAAACTCGATAAAGCCCTGTCCGACGGGACGGAAAACCCCGATTACATCATCATTTTCGACGTGGCCCTGGCCAAGGCCAGCCGCTGGGTCCAGAACATCGAGAAAATCCACTCCACCTATCTCGCTGGCTACGAAGAAAAGCCCAATCCCGACTATGACATGGCCAAGATGAAGGTGATGGAGGCGCAGAACCAACGGACGGCGACCGAGATGCGGAACTCCATGGACACATCCCCTTCCACCACGCCGGCGGCGGCTATTTTTAAGGGGCTGGCGAAAATTCTCGGCGTTATCGCCGCCAACGCCGGAGTCAATAAATCCATGGAAGAGCTTAAGGAGACCCCGCAATTCATCAAGACGCCCGTCTACAACAAATACACCTTCGACAAGGCCCATATGGAGGCCAAGAAGGTGATGACGGTGAACTATTACGTCATCGACCGCCGAGCCGGCAGCTATTTCAAGTCCACCTTCGACATCACCGACGACCGCGTGTTCTCGGTGATCTACAACGTCCATCAGGACGACCCCGACCATGACACCAACGAGGCCAGCGGCAATACGGAAAAAGACGTCACCGAATGGGAGGACGCGCCCCTGGATGTGAAGCTTTCTTTGTTGGTGGACAACTATCTGGCCAATCAGGGCAAGACCCGGAAACTGCCGAAACTGGCCAAGCTGCGCGAGGAACTGTTGGCAGACAAGAACCGCGCCCTGGCCAAACACAAGGATAACGAATACGGCTATAACCCGAGGAATGATCCCCGCTTCGACAGCGTGGTGGTGGTTTACACCGCCGATGGTTTGGGGAGCGGTTTTTTCGTCAAGCCCGACTTGGTGATGACGAATTATCACGTCGTGGAGAACATGAAATTCGTTGAAATAAAGATGTTCGACAAACAGGAAACCTTCGGCAAGGTGTTTGCCACCGACGCGCGGCTGGACCTTGCTCTTATAAAGGTTCAGACACGCGGCGTGCCGGTTCAGTTTTACGATTCGAACAGACTTGATCTCGGCAGCACCCTGGAAGCCTTCGGCCATCCGCGAAGGTTGGAATTTTCCATATCGCGTGGCGTCATAAGCTCGGTTCGAGAGAAGCCAAGCATAAACTTACCGGGAGGCAAGAAAGTTCTTTATGTTCAGACAGATGCCGCCACCAGTCCGGGGAACTCAGGGGGGCCGTGGTTCCTGAAAGACAAGGTCGTCGCCGTTAATTCCTTTGGCGTGAATAGCCCTGGATCGGAAAACCTGAATTTCGGCGTCCACTATTCCGAGGTTAAAAACTTCATCAGGGAAAGCCTCAGCGGAAGCCACCTCGAAGAAACCGGAGAACTCATGGAATGATCCGTATATCCCCCATAGGACTGTTGACCGCTATCGTCCTGATCCCCATCCTCATCACGCTGGACGGCTGCGCGCCGCAATCCCGCTATGGCATGGTGCGGGAGGAGAAGACGGGGCTGCAATACGGCGCCGTGATTGAAAACAACGTCTTTATCGACCCCTCCCAGTTCGGCAATAACAGCATCAAGGTGACGGTGCGCAACACCTCCGGTGACACCGCCTTCGATCTCTATAATTTCCGCAACCGCCTCGCCTCTTCCTATGCGGGCAAGGGCTACGACATCAATGAGGGGCCCGATTTCGGCATTAAGGTGGACCTCAACGTCCTGCGCAGCAGCCAGATTCGGGATGATTACACCACGGAATTCGGATTCCTCGGAGCCGCCGCCGGAGCCGCCGCCGGTCACAAGGCCGACAGCACCGGCGCCACGCCCATCGGCGCCGTCTCGGGGCTGGCCCTGGGCTCCATCCTCGGCAGCTATGTGGTGGACAACACCTATATCATCATTGCCGAGGTGACCATCGGTACCCTCGACCGCAGGCGCAAGAAAAAGCGCATTACCTTCAGCGACAGCCCCAAGATCAGGGACCTGGAAAGGGACGACCACACCTTCAAGCCCTTCCGCCGCGTGGTCAATACGAGAATCGCCGTTTTTGCCGGCGGGCGTGGTGTTTCCCAGTCACAGATCGCCGAGGAAGTGCGCCAGCGTCTGGTTAAGATCGTCAGCGACATTATATGAGCCCCTCATCCGAAGTGGGGACCGCGCGCCTTACACGTTGAAACGGAACAGGATCACGTCGCCGTCGGCCACCGTGTAGTCCTTGCCTTCCTGGCGCATCTTGCCGGCGTCGCGGGCGCCCTGTTCGCCGCCGCAGGCCACGTAATCGGCGTAAGAGATGGTCTCGGCGCGGATAAATCCCTTCTCGAAATCGCTGTGGATGACACCCGCCGCCCCCGGCGCCAGAGTGCCCCGGCGCACGGTCCAGGCGCGGGATTCCTTGGGCCCGGCGGTGAAAAAGGTGATGAGGTCCAGCAGTTCATAACCGGCGCGGATGACGCGGGCCAGTCCGGTTTCCTCGAGCCCCAGCGAGGCCAGATATTCTTCTCTGTCCGCCTCGTCGCCGAGCCCCGCTACCTCGGCCTCGATGGCCGCCGAGATCACCACGCAGCCCGCGCCTTCCTTCGCCGCGGCGTCGGCTACCCGGGCCGAAAATTCATTGCCTCCGGCGGCGGCCTCTTCATCCACGTTGCACACATAGAGCACCGGCTTGGAGGTAATCAATTGCAGCCGCGCCAGCGCCTGTACTTCATCGGGGTCCGAGCTGAAGTCGCGCGCCGGCTTGCCCTCGCGCAGCAGCTCCAGCACCCGGGTCATGAGGTCGAGCTCGTCCTTGGCTTCCTTGTCGCCGCCGCGCGCCTTCTTGACGGCGGCCTCGGCGCGTTTCTCGAGGCTTTCGAGATCGGCCAGCATCAGTTCGGTCTCCACCGTGTCACGGTCGCGCAGCGGGTCCACCTCGCCATCCACATGGGTCACGTTGCCGTCGATAAAACAGCGCAGCACATGGACGATGGCGTCCACCTCGCGGATATGGCCGAGAAACTGGTTGCCCAGCCCCTCACCCTTGCTGGCGCCGCGCACCAGCCCCGCGATATCCACGAATTCAAGCTGGGTCGGCAATATCTGGGCCGACTCCGCCAGCCGCGCCAGTTCATCGAGACGCGGATCGGGCACCGCCACCCGCCCGGTATTGGGCTCGATGGTACAGAAGGGATAGTTTTCCGCCTCCGCCGCCGCGGTGGCGGTGAGCGCGTTGAACAGGGTGGACTTGCCCACATTGGGCAAGCCGACGATGCCGCAGTTAAACCCCATCAGTCCGGGTCCGGCGTTTTCTTAGCCGGGGTTTCTTCCCGGTTATCGGGTGTCTCTTCCTTGGCCGGGGACTCTTTAACTGGGGGCGGAGCCAGCAACGCCACCTTGGTCATGAAGCTCTCCTCCTCGCCCGCCACCAACAAGGGCAGGGCTTCGGCGATGGCGTCGAGCAGGGGGTCGAGCCAGACCTTGTCCTGTTTGGTGAAGTCCTTGAGCACATGGCCCGTCACCTTGTCGCGGTGGCCGGGATGGCCGATGCCGAGACGGATGCGCCAGAAGTCGGGACCGAGATGGGAATCGATACTGCGGATGCCGTTATGACCGGCCGCGCCGCCGCCGAATTTGACCCTCAGCTTGCCCGGCGCCAGATCAAGCTCGTCGTAAAAGACGAAAATCCGCTCCGGGGGCACCTTGAAGAAACGCGCGGCCTCGCCCACGGCGCGGCCGGATTCGTTCATATAGGTCAGGGGCCTGAAGGCCAGTGCCTTCTCCCCGGCCACCTCGCCCTGGGACAGCTCGCCCTGGAATTTCTCGCGGAAGGGCGAAAAGCCGTGGACGCCGGCCATACGGCCGAGCGCCATGAAACCGATATTGTGGCGGTTTCCGGCATAGTCGCGGCCCGGATTTCCCAATCCCACGAGAAGCAACATGGCGCCGCTCCGTTCCTTGCCTTTGCGAAAAAGCGCCTAGGACTCGGAACCGCCCTTGGAATCGCCCTTGGACTCGCCACCTTCCGCGGCTTTCTCTCCCTCGGCGCCCTCGGCGCCTTCCACGGCCTCGCCTTCTTCGCCTTCTTCCAGCTCGCCCTCTTCGAGCTCGGCCTCTTCGGGCTCGGGCTCGACCACAATGGTGGGCGCGGCAATGGTGGCGACGGTGAAGTCACGGTCGGCGATGGTGGGTACCACGCCTTCGGGCAGGTGGATATCGCTGATATGGACGCTGTCGCCGATATCGAGCCCGGTCAGGTCCACCTCGAAGGCGTTGGGAATGTTGGCCACGGCGCAGACCACCTCGATTTCGTGGCGCACCACGTTGATGACGCCGCCGCGCTTGAGACCGGGCGACTCCTCTTCGTTGAGAAAGATCACCTTGATGTTCACATGCAGCTTGGTGTCCCCGGTGACGCGCAGAAAGTCCACGTGAATGGGCTTGTCGGTCAAGGGGTGAAGTTGGATATCACGGGCCAGGACACGGTGTTTGGTTCCGTCCACATCGATATCGTACTGGCGCACGAAAAAGCCCTGTTTGCCGATTTCGCGGCCCAGCATCTTGCCCTCCAGCGCGATCATCACGGGGTCTTTTTTGGCGCCATAAATAACGCAGGGCACAAGGCCCTCCTTGCGGACGGCACGGGCGTTCCCCTTTCCGGCCCGTTCGCGTTTTGCGGCGGAGATCGTAGCAATTTCCGACATGTTTCTTACTCCATAAGGTCTGTTGCCGCTTTATCTTGGCGGCGGTTTCCGGCCCGCCGACCTCCAGGGGTGTCGGGGCGCCAATGGGAGATCGGGTGTCCGCTCACTCGAAGAGGCTGGACACCGATCTTTCTTCACTGATTCTCAGGATCGCCTCGCCGAGAAGCGGGGCGATGGTCAACTGGTCGATATTCTTGGTCGTGCTGATGCCATCGGTGGCCATGATGCTGTCGGTGATGACGAGCCGGTCCAGCGGTGAATCCGCCACCCGGGCCACGGCGCCGCCCGAAAGCACGCCGTGGGTAACATAGGCGGTGACGCCCGAGGCTCCCGCATCGGTCAGGGCCTGGGCCGCGTTGCACAGGGTGCCGGCGGAATCGACGATATCGTCCACCAAGATACAGTGATATCCGTCCACGTCGCCGATGATGTTCATAACCTCGGATACCCCGGCCTGTTCACGGCGCTTGTCGATAATGGCGAGGTCCACGTCGATACGCTTGGCGATGCCGCGGGCGCGCACCACACCGCCCACGTCGGGGGAAACGATCATCAGTTTCTCGTTCTTGTAGGTTTCCTTGATGTCCTTGATGAAGACCGGCGCGGCAAACAGATTGTCGGCGGGAATGTCGAAGAAGCCCTGAATCTGTCCGGCGTGGAGATCGAGGGTCAGCACCCGGCTGGCCCCGGCCACGGTAAGTAGATTGGCCACCAGCTTGGCGGAAATGGGGGTGCGGGGGCCCGATTTGCGGTCCTGACGGGCATAGCCGTAATAGGGGATCACGGCGGTGATGCGGCGCGCCGATCCGCGCTTCAGGGCGTCAATGGCCACCAGAAGCTCCATCAGGTTGTCATTGGCCGGAAACGAGGCGGACTGGATGACGAACACATCCTCGCCACGCACGTTTTCGAGAATCTCAACGAACACCTCCATGTCGGGAAAGCGGCGTACGCTCGCCTTTGTCATGGACAGGTTGAGATGGGCGCTGATGGCCTCGGCCAAGGGCGGATTGCTGTTTCCTGCGAGTATTTTCATGTCATATATCCTGGCAACGGAAGCCGCCCCGGGATCTGATGTTAGGGAAACCAAAAAACCCCGCCCGGACACGTAACCCGGCGGGACGCGGCGGAATGTAACAGGGTGCCGGGGGCCTGTAAACGCCCTTGAG